>CAYSUI010000008.1:0-18010 GCA_964434195.1 uncultured Candidatus Saccharibacteria bacterium | reverse complement strand
TTGCTTGTTCCCCCGAAGAAGTTTTTGATAATTATGTCGCCTAGGGGTTTTATGTAGTTATTACCACTGTTTTGGAAGCGATAGTAGAACCAAACAGGTAATTCTGTAAAACTACTTTTCTTATCTTTGGTATTGAACTCAAGAATATCTGCACCATCTTTGAAGTCACCGTTTACTCGGAAAAGAATTAAAGTACCAACTTCCCCAGTTATTTTTAGGTTAGATGAATTTTCGCCATCTTTTGGGGGTACTGTGGAAGCGAAAATTGCAGCAAAGTGAGCCCCTGGATCAGCATTTTTTGGAATGTTAACTTTGAAAGTAAGTTCTTTGTAGTCTTTTGCTGGTACAGTTACTTCAGGAGAGACGTTGACCCATGATATAAATTCATCTTGTTCTTCAGGGAAATTTGGTTCCCCGGTTTCATCTTTAGCAGAGAATGTACGGAAAACAATAAAATATTTTAAATCTTCATCTTTTTCGTTGAAAAGTTTGAAGTTTCCGAAAACGGTATCTCCTGCGTCTCCACTAAGTTCTAAGCGGACAGGGGAGACAGTTAGGGCGCTTGCGTGGGGAATAGAGAATGAAGAATAGAGAATGAAGAATGAAGACAAAAAGAGAAAGAGGGACAACGAATAACGAATGGGGAATTTCTTGGATAAAGACATTATTAGTTTTTAGTTTCTAGACCGGCTTTTTTAATTAGCCAGTTATTGTAACGCTTTAGTGATAGGTGGAGTGTGAGGCCGAATACTAAGAGGAAAGATATTAGTGAGATAATTGGTTTGACAGGTAGAACCCAGAAACTCATTTTGGCTCTTTTTTCTTGTTTAGGGTTCCCGAATTGCACGTAACTCTCTGCTGTATAATAGCCTAATAAAAAGGGTTTTTCCAATTTAGTAACGAAATTACGCTCGGTTTCTGGGAGTACAATTGAGCCATCAGCGTTTATGTGGCTACTTGAGATAACTTTTCCGTACCAATTTCTTATTTCTATTTCTCCTTTAGGAATTACTCTGCTTCTGCCTGTATTTTTAAATATTGTTGAGAATTCCAATATACTTTTAAATTTCCAGTCTTGATTTACTAGAAACCCGCTTATTTCTCCCTGCTCTTTTGCTTTACCGAGTGTAATTATTACAAGCGCGCCGAGTTTCTGCTTTACTTTAGTTCCAGGAATATTTTGGATTGTTGGTTCGTAGCCAAATAACAAACCACCATAATGAGTTCCTGGTTCAGCAGAGACAGGGGCAGTTATTTTAAACTTTACTTTGGTTTTACTATAAGCTTTGATGTTAAATTCAGGTTGTTCTGTAATAGTAATCCAATGAGAGAGAGAAAACCTGTCGTCTTTTTTTTCTTCCTCGGTGAGAAAACGAACATGTCCCTCTTTGTCTACAGGAATGAAGTCGTTGATACTGAGGCTTAGGGGTAGTGGGACGTCTCCTATGTTGCTGATTTCGATTTCACGTTCAATGGTTTGGCCTTTTTCCATGCTTTCTTCGATTATGAAAGGGGCAATGGAGAGCGCGTTTTGGCTTAGGTAGGGCTTAGCGTTTTCCTGACTATTTTGTTTATTCTGTGCCTTTGCCGATATTGGTAGAAAGGTTAAAAGAATAAAGAATAAAGAATAAAGAATAACGATTTTATTGATGCGCATGATTCATTTTAACATGAGGTAAATAAAAATCTCGGCGAGCCGAGATTTTTTTGGGGGTTAAAATGTACCGGTGGTGATGAAGGTAACTTCGTTGGTGTATGTGCCGTTTTCTTGGAGGGGGCCAATTAGTAGTTTATAGACGATGTCGGTTTGTTCACTACTTGCTGTGCCAGTGTTACAGGCCACTTCGAGTGCTGTGGTGGTTATTTTTGCGTAGGTATCGTCTGCTGTAAATCTTCCTGTGGTCCCGGTGCAAAGCGAAGTGTCGCTAGTGTGGTAACCGAACGCTCCACGAGAAACACTTCCGGGGAAAGTGCTGGGTGAGGCGTTTGTGCCGGACACGCCATCTATGGTTTTGCTTTGAGCTTGGGTTAAGTCTTGGTTTTGCTGGATTGTGGTTGTATACCCATTAACTGCATTCGTACTAACTGTAATTCTTTGAGCACCTACAGCTGGTGTACTGACTATAAGGGTGCCAAAGGGAACGGTTGTGGCGGTAGAAGTAATTGTTGTTGTTTGGCCTTCTATACTTGTACTGCTAGATATTCCGGAAAAACTTACCGATATAGATGGGTTTGCGGTTGCAGCGCTGGCTTCCGATGAATAAGCGGTTTCTGTATCGGCTTCAAATCGGGCTTTTACTTTTATTTTGTAAGTGGTGTTGCTTTTAAGGCCTGTTACTCTTTCTCCGGTTCCACCTCCCCAATTGGTATAAGTTTGCCAAGCTGCGCTGGCACCTAGTGTGTCGTCTGTTTGAATAAAATAGGTAGTAGTGAAGTTGTCGTCCGAGATTGCGATAGCGTACTGTACGTCGCTTGCGTTTCCTGGGCCTTCTGTGACTACAAAATCTAGCGAGTTATAGAGTGTGCCACCTGTATTGGTTAGGGTTGGTATGCCCGGTACGCCAGGATATATGGGCTGTATCGTGCCAGGAAAGACTTTGTAATTAGTAGAGCTTGAGCCTGAATCGTTCGCGTCTCCTACAGAATCTTGAGATTTATAATTAGTTGAACTACTTTCTTCTCCACCGAAGTTGAATGAGGAATTTTCAAGGTTGTAGTTGGTTGAGTTTAGGGTTTGGGCATGGACAAACCCAAAGAATGACGAATAGAGAATAACGAATAGAGAAATAATAGAGATTATCTTGTTACGCATATGATTATTTTAACATGTAGAAATAAAACAAAAGAGCTTTTGCATTAAGCAAAAGCTCTTTTGTTTTATTTAGAACGTCCCAGTAGCAATGTAAGTAACGTCTGTGGTGTAAGTACCGGCTTGGGTGGCACCAGCTATGTTAGCTAAGTAGTGAATTTCTAGAGTTTCGGTGTTGGTTGCTGCTGTCTGTGTGTAAATTGTGGTAGTAGTGTTGGCATCGAAATCCCAGTCTGGGTCGGTGTATTGGTAGTTGGCGGCAACTGTACCAGTACCAGTTTGCCTGTTTACAGAAAGAGCGAATTCTTCTTGTCCTGGGGTACCGTTGGCGTCGTTGTTAATGAATGACCCGGGAACATCGATAGTGTTAGCACCACTCGTTAGTGTCGCACCCTTGTAAGTAACTATGTAACCGCTAGTAGCATTGGTAGAGATTTGTAGGTTGTGCGCTCCGGCTGCTGGGTCACTGCTTGTGCTGGTACCGTCTCCTGTTGCGTACCTGGCTGCTGCAGATGAAAGAGTCCCAAAAGAAATGGCTGTGTCTGAAATGGAGAAGGTAATGGTTGGGTCGACTGTAGCTGTAATGGTAACTGTGTCGTCTGCGATGATTGGAATAGCGAGGGAAGCAGTGTCGTCGTTGCTTCCGAAGCCGTCACCGGCATCGTCACCAACTATTGCTACTACGGAAGTTTCTGGTGAGGAAGGATTGGTGAGTGTACCGTCTGTTGTGGTTCCGTCTATGGTAAAGGTAACGTTCGCAGAGGAGTTAGCTGTAAAGGATGAACAAGCGGTAATAATAAATTGGTCATTAGCAGAGTCGATTTGGACTGTAATATTGTTGGCGCCTGCTGAACAAGAGGGTGAGGCTCCTACCGCTACTACGGTTCTTGAAGTGCCGTCGTTGTAGGTGAAATCACCTGCTACCCAACCAGATTCTGTGCTGGTAACAAAGTTTGCAGGAAAATCTACCCTAGCTTTGTCTCCAGCAACGAAGCTTGAGGCTCCACCTGGTAATGTCCATTGTAGTGTATGGTCTGCTGTTAAGGCTTGCTCAATTCTAGTAAGAGTGTCTTTTACAGATGTTAGAGAAGCAGCGTTTACGTGTGACGGTTGGAGGCCAAACACACCGAGGACTAAAGCGACAACGATTAATTTTGTAACTTTTTGATTTTTGTTCAGAATCCTTAACATGGTTTTTTGTGAAGATGGTTTATAAACAAATTATAACACAAAATTTTTAGTTTACATTTTATAAAAACACCAGAAAACAATCTGGTGTTTTTATAGTTTATTTTTTTCCTTTTCTAGGAAGAGTACTTTCTTTGTTTTGTAGTTGACTTTGGGCTTTTCTAATAATGCTTTGATTGTATTTTTTGATGAGTATTCTCAATATTATTAGTGTAATTATAGAGAGAATTGTACTTACTAAGACGAGTTGCCAGGGGAATACAAAAAATTTGAATGTTGATTCTCCGACTTGTACAGGATTTGTTCCGTAGGCCAAATGGAGCTCGGCGGTATATAGTCCGAAAGCAAAATTGTTATATTGATATTTAACATTTTCCCAGAAACCTTCTAATTTAGGATACTCAACTTCGCCTTTTGGATCTTCCTGCATGTTTCCACCACTATTTAACCACGCGGTTTCAAATTTACGGATACTTTTTGGTAATACATTACCTTTTTGTTTGTTGGCGGTAAGGAGTTTTACTCTTTTACCAAATGTATTGGTTATAAATACTTCACCTAACGGCTTTACCCAGGTGTCACCAGTGTTTTGGAAACGGTAGTAGAATTCGATTGGTAAATTTAGGTAGGTACGGTCTTTGTTTTTAGTGGCGAATTCTAGAATGCCTGCTTGCTCGCCAATTGCGCCATTAACCTTTAAAAGTATTAAGCTGCCAAGCTGGCTTCCGATTCCGATACCCGCACCTTGTTCAAAACTTGGTGGGTCGCTTTGGAAGAATAGTGCTGTAAAATATCCGCCTGGTTCGGCAGTGGGTGGGACAGTAATAGAAAATTTTACAAATTTTTCTTCCCCTGGTCCAAGACTTACTGATTTTGCGACTTTTATCCACCCGGCTAGGTTTTCTGTACCTTCTACATAGTTTGGTTCCCCGCTTTCGTCTTTGGCTTCAAAGTTTTGTGGGACAATGTAGAGAGTTCGGGAAGCTTTTTCTTCGTTTATTATTTTAACTTCTTGTTCTATGGTTTGTCCTGGGTCTGCTGAGGTTTCGATTCTGGGGGGAGATATGGTAAGGGCGCTAGCTTCTCGTGGAATGAAGAATAACGAATATAGAATAACGAATATAGAGAATATACGAATGACGAAGAATTTAGAGCTAGGCATTGGTTAAGTAAAATATTCTAAAGGAATTATAACATGAGGAATAATAAAACCGCCCTTATGGGCGGTTTTGAATGTATTTAGAACGTCCCAGTAGCAATGTAAGTAACGTCTGTGGTGTAAGTACCGGCTTGGGTGGCACCAGCTATGTTAGCTAAGTAGTGAATTTCTAGAGTTTCGGTGTTGGTTGCTGCTGTCTGTGTGTAAATTGTGGTAGTAGTGTTGGCATCGAAATCCCAGTCTGGGTCGGTGTATTGGTAGTTGGCGGCAACTGTACCAGTACCAGTTTGCCTGTTTACAGAAAGAGCGAATTCTTCTTGTCCTGGGGTACCGTTGGCGTCGTTGTTAATGAATGACCCGGGAACATCGATAGTGTTAGCACCACTCGTTAGTGTCGCACCCTTGTAAGTAACTATGTAACCGCTAGTAGCATTGGTAGAGATTTGTAGGTTGTGCGCTCCGGCTGCTGGGTCACTGCTTGTGCTGGTACCGTCTCCTGTTGCGTACCTGGCTGCTGCAGATGAAAGAGTCCCAAAAGAAATGGCTGTGTCTGAAATGGAGAAGGTAATGGTTGGGTCGACTGTAGCTGTAATGGTAACTGTGTCGTCTGCGATGATTGGAATAGCGAGGGAAGCAGTGTCGTCGTCTGAGCCGAAGCCATTTCCTTTATCGTCACCGACTATGGCTACGACTGAGGTTTCTGGTGATGACGGATTTGTTAGGGTTCCATCTGTTGTTGTTCCGTCTATGGTAATGGTTACGTTAGCGGAAGAGTTGGCTGTAAATGTTGAGCAGGCGGTGAAAACGAATAGGTCGCTAGCTGAAGTAATTTCTACTGAAAGGTTATTGGTTCCTGCGGTACAAGAAGGTGCAGAGTTTATACCGACGTTTGAAATGGTTCTTGCGGTACCGTCATTAAAAGTGAAATCTCCTGCTACCCAGCCAGAGCCAAGAGTTACGAAGTTTGCTGGGAAATCTATAGACATTTTATCGCCAGCTACGAAACTGGAAGCGCCACCAGGAAGCGTGAATGAAATGGTATGGTCTGCAGTTTGGGCTTGTTCGATTCTGGTAAGGGTGTCCTTTACAGATGTTAGTGAAGCAGCGTTTACGTGTAAGGGCTGAAAACCGAAAATGGCTAGAGCTAAAATTACGACAAGTAATTTGGAGAGTTTTTCTGAATATTTATTTTTGATTAATTTTAGCATAGGTTTTTATTTTTTTTGCTTTTCTTTATGAATAATATTATAACATATTAATTTTGTTATTTAGTAAATTTGGGACCTTGCTATTATTTTGATGATTTTTTTTTGGATTTTGATCTGATTTGAACTTTGAGATTCAGAAATAGGGAAATAATACTTAGTATTAAGGCGAATATGGCAATTAGACAGCACCAAGGAAATGACGCCTTTTGGATTATGATGTAACCTCTGCTTTTTTGAAAGTTTCCTGCATGGTCGTAGGCAGTTATTATGAGGTTGTGTTTACCTATTGCTAAATTGGTTAATTCTGTTTCTCTATCTTCGTTTTGTTGGATTTGCTTTTCTTCTGAGTCGTCTATTTGGAGGGTGTATTTAGCTACACCAGAGAGTGTGTCGATTGTGTCGAAGCCTATTCTATTTTTGTTGTTGTTGGTTTCCTGGCTAGTTGGGTAAGTTATGGTGAATTTTTCGGGAGGAGTCAGGTCGGTTAGGAATTTATAATGAGCAGTGGGACTTATTCCAAATTTATTTTTGAACCTAACATGAACATAGAAAGTTCCCTCTTTTGACTGCGTTTCTAATTTGTTTGTAGCTTTTTCAAAATTAGTCGGATTTGTATCGGGGTTGTTGTCTATAGTTACTGCAGTTTCATTTACATTAGTTGGTAGGTCCCATGTAAAATTTGCTAATTTCGAGTTGTACCAGGAATTTTGGTTTTTATGAGAGCTGGACTTTATTTCGGGTATGGTAGGGGCATTGCCTACAGGGGTGGATGGGGTAGCACTTATTCTCCAAGATGCCCCACTCGCGCCTCCGTAAACTGAGGTGCCGTCGCCGTCGGCAGCGAGAATTCTACCCGATGCAAAATTTACTTCAGCAGAACCCTCTTTTATCGCTTGGAAATTTATTGTAAAGAGTGTGCCAGAATTGCTGTATGAGCTATTACGGCCACCCACGAAGCGAATGTTATTTCCGGATAAACTGGGCTCGGTTTGCCAAAAACTAAATAATCCACTTTTAGATATCCCTATAAACCTTAGAGTGTCCTGAGAAAAATTGATACTTGCTTCTCCAGCGTTTACCTGATTTCCATTTGTGTTTAAAAGAACTTGAACTTTTATTGATTGTCCTGGGGTGAAAGTTCCACCGCTTGGTGAAAGACTAAATGTTGCGTTTGAGGCAGAGGCTTTTGTTGCGAGAATAAGGCCAAAAGCAACGAGAATTGATATGAGGTGTGATCTATTTTTTGGGAAATTTTTTTGAATACGCAAGAAGTTTTTTTCTAATTAGTAGAATTAGCAAGGCTATTACTAAAATTATAACAGCTAACTTAAAAGCAAGCCGAAATTTATTCATGCTTGCTTTATATTCAATAGATTTAATAGAAAAGTTTCCCGCGTTGTCGATAGCTTTAACGTAGATTTTTTCGTTTTTATTTTGATTTTTTAAAATGTAGGGGCTTTTTGATGTTTGCCAGTCTTGCTCTGTGGGTTCTTTTTGATTTTCGGGGATTTCTGCTATTTCATATTTGGCTATTCCCGAGTCTTTATCCTCTGCTGTAAAGCTTACAAACCAATTTCCTTCAAATTCAGTATCGCCCCTGCCTATGGTAATTTGCAGATTGGCTGGTGGTGTTGTGTCTGGTTCTTTGGTGTACTTTTTAGGATTGTAACCTTTCGGTGGGTTCTCGATGTTTATTTCTGGGAAATTTAAACTGAGTTTTGTCTCGGTACCTAGGCCGTCGTTTAAAAGTATTTTGGAATTTTGGTTGAGAGTCGAATTTGAATCTGAAACATTTTTAACTTTGACTATTATACTTCCGATATGACCATTTGTTCCTGTGAACCCAGGAAAGGGAATACCACCGATAAAGCTTACGAGATTCTTTTCAAAGTTAGGTTCATTGACCCAAAGCTTAAAAATTGAATCGTTTGAGTTTATTTCTTTGATTTCTAAAGAATTTGGGAGATTTAGGTAGATTTCACCAGCATTTACTGATTCGTTTTCTGTGTTCAGAGTGAGGTCCAATTTAATTTCATCTCCTAGATAGATTTGGTCGGAGTTTTTTGAGACGTTGAGAATAGCAGCCTGTGATTGTTTTGAGAAAATGAAAAAAGCAAAAAAACCAAAGAAAACTAATAAATGAGTGCGTTTCATAAAATAAAAGACGTATATATAGTATACGTCTTTTACAATAGCTTTATACGGTTAGTCTGTCCAATAATAGAGAAGAATGGAGAAATCGGTTAGATCTACTTTACCATCCTTACTAATATCCGATTTAGGGTTGTTTTTTGGTCCTTCCCAGTTATAGAGAAGTATAGAAAGGTCGGTAAGGTTAACGTGGTTATCGCAGTTTAAGTCGGCTTTTCTTGTGCTACAGTCCTTAATCTGTTTTGGACCAGCCGAGGTATAGAGACCTGGTGTCTGCCAGGTGCCAAAGATGCTTCTGGTTTCAGCAGTTGTCCCTAGTCCTGCTATGGATTTCCACGGTAGGTTTTTTGGAAGACTTTCGTAGCCTACGAGAGAGTTTATGGAAAAATCGAGTAGGTGTCCCGGACTGTACTGCATTTGGATGATACTGGGTAATAATAATTTTTCTATTTTACCCTTTGAGTCCTCTGCTTTTATCGAGAAAACGGTATCGGCTACAATTTGTCCGGGAAAGTTTATGGGGTTCGTGGGTTCTACGGCACTTCTGGAAAGACAGGTTATAGTAAATTTTACGGGGATTAGCCAGAAATTTTTTGGAAGATCGATAGTCAGAATGGCACCGTTGGGACAAGTATGTATTATTCGGGCTGGTTCGGGTCCGGCAATTGCCTCCCCATTACTATTGGTATAAATAACAGGTGTTACAAACGGAGGAAGGATTAATCCACTACCTCCACCACCGCTTCCGCCGCCGCCACCACCTGTACTTGGGACCGAGAGTACATATATTTCTGTAGCGATATCACTGTCGCCAATACCTGCAAGAATACCTATTGCTTTGAGTGTAGTCGTGGAAGTAAATGTAAGCGGGGTTGTATATAGAGAGGAGGAGCTACTTGGTGTTGTTCCGTCTGTTGTGTAATAGATAGAGGCTCCTATTGTTGTTGTGCTAATGCTAACTGTCGTTGATGTGCTAAATGACTGACTAACGGGGTTCATCGTGGGGGTATCAACCTGAGGATTATAGTTACTAGTTATACCTACGCTTGGTACAATAGCGATTCCGCCTGTTTTAGTGTCTATTTCGACATTTCCTGCGTCTTTTGTTGTGATCGTATAAGTATATGAACCTTGGGTGGACGGATTTGTAATTTGGCGAATACCTCCACCACTTATAACCGCATTAGTTCCGCCTTTAATTACTACTGTGTTTCCTGAGGGTATTGTGTCTGAGTTGTTTAGTGTAAAGGTTATATTTCCGGAAGTTCCGCTTGTAATGGTTACCCCTATGGCACTGCCACTACCGGTTCCGGGTGTGCTTGCTAGTGCTTTTTCACTACCATTTACTGCGAGGTCGAAGTCGAATGAATCCATAGTGGCCGGAATATTGAATTCGTTGGCTTTGGGAGTAATAATTATTTTTCCAGACACTGGAATGGTGTTAGTAACAACAAAACTCCAAGTATGGTTTGAGGGTTCGTTTGGTCTCGGGTTACTTAGTGTGTCTGAAACGGAAGTCAGTGGAGCGCTCTCCACTTTGGTAGTTGACAGGAGGTAGATAGAGGAGAGTATTAAAAGACAGGTAATAGTCTTTAAAAATGAATATTTGCTACGCATGGGTTTTGCGTTTTTTGTTAAATAGTATATAGAGATCCAGTATTAGGTTTATTGTGACCAATGCGAATAGTAAAAATAAGAATATATAAAGAACACGAATACTTTGTTCGGTAGGTTGGAATAACGCTGAGAATTGTGTTTTGCTGGAGTCTAGCTTCGCTTTTTCTTGGTTTAGTTTTTCTTGTTCTTTTCGGAGTTCTTCCCAACCGGTATTGAGTGGGGTTGGCTCGACGATGGCCCCTATGCTTGCTCCAGCTATTTCCGGATTTCTTTCTGTTGATTCCTTAGTAAATTGAACAATTTGGTTTTCTATTAGAGTAAAAGCAAAGAGTGCAAAAAATGCTGTTATAAGTATGTTGGTTTTTGTAGATAGCATAGTTAAATTATAGCAACAATTAATCTGGTATTAGGGTTTTGACAAGTGGGCCAGATTTATGTAGAATAAGCCAGTATTAATTAACGGGTTTGTTGTACACGAACCCTTACTCTCATGAAACGTACTTACCAACCGAAAGTTCGAAGACGCAAACGAGTCCACGGTTTTATTGCAAGAATGCAGACTCCCGGTGGAAGAAATGTCCTTGCAAGAAGACGCGCAAAGGGCAGGAAACGCCTCGCCGTTTCCTAGTACAAAGTTCATCAAGTTTATAAAGTTCATCAAGAAATTTCAAAAAAACTTTACAAACTTTAGGAACTTTATAGACTTTAAGAACTATGTTATCTAAAAAGCATCGTCTCCAAAAAACAAGGGAAGTTCAAGCTACCTTTGCGAGGGGGCGGGCTTTTTTTAGTCCTTATTTTATGGCTAAATTTAAAAAAACAGAGAATGAAGTTAAAAGATTTACCGTGGTAGTTTCTACTAAAGTATCGAAGAAAGCTGTTGTGAGAAATAGGATGAAAAGGATAGTAAGAGTGGTTATAAAGGATAATATAGAGAAATTTGCTAATGGTGACTATATTTTTACAGTAAAACCCAAAGCAATGGAGATTTATGACGGGGCTATGGCTAGTGAGTTTATAAAGTTTTTAAAGTTTGTAAGGTTAGTAAAGTGAAGAGTGGTGAATGAAGAATGGAGAATAACGAATAACGAATAGAGAATGAAGACAATTATTATTTTTTTAATAAATATATACCAGAAGACACTCTCTCCTGATCATGGTATCTTTAGAGCCAGGTATCCTTACGGTTTTTGTAGGTTTTATCCTTCTTGTAGTGAATATGCCAAGCAGGCCGTAATTAAAAAGGGTGTTGTTGTAGGAATACTACTGTCGGTGAAAAGAATTATTAAGTGCAATCCTTTCGTTAAACCCAAGGTAGATCCTGTAGTTTAAGAATTAATTAGTAAATTATTAATAGATGTTACAAATATACTCAATTCTAGTTTATAACCCGATATTAAATCTTTTGGTTTGGTTGTATAACACTGTTCCCGGCCAAGATGTAGGTATAGCTATAATACTGGTTACCTTAGCGATAAGGTTCGTATTAGCTCCTCTCATGCATAAATCTCTTGTTAACCAAAAGGCGATGAATGCATTACAACCTAAGCTGAACGAAATAAGAGAGAAATACAAGAACGACAAGGAAGCGCAGTCTAAAGCGATGATGGAGTTATATAAGGATCAAAACGTAAATCCGCTTTCTTCTTGTTTACCTATGTTGATTCAGCTTCCTTTTCTAATCGCTTTGTATCAAGTATTAGCTAAGGCGCTTAAAGGAAACTTAGAAGGTTTGTATGCAAGTGTATCTAATCCGGGGGTTATAGATCCGAAATTTTTACATACAGTAGACTTATCTCAACCAAGTTTGGTATTTGCAATAGTAGCGGGTTTGCTTCAGTACTTACAAACTAAAATGATGATGCCTAAGACAGGTACACAGGATCCAACAACTAAAGCGATGAATTTGCAGGCACTATATTTTTTTCCAATAATTACTATTGTCTTTGCTTGGAATTTACCAGCAGGATTGCCGCTTTATTGGATGGTCAATACTCTTTTCGCTATTGTGCAGCAGTGGTACGTTGTTCGTCAGAATGAATCTAAGTAAGATGGGATCGCGCTATAAAATGCATTGACGCTCTCAGTCAATAGCTTATTCCAGAACCAGCAAAGCCGGATTCTGGAATATATTAAACAAACAGAAAATTCACTCAAAATCTGAAATTGAGCTGTAATTGAATAAAACAATACACAAAAACTCAGCTTAAGGGCTGGGTTTTTCTTTATGGTTAAATTGGAGTATTATATAGGGTACTATTTACATTACATATATGGTTCAGATTGAAATATTGCAACAAATTCAGGGGATACTCGAGGGGGTATTAGGGCAAATGGGAGTGGTGGCACAAGTGGGTGCGGAGGAAACTCTTGAGAGAGGATTGGTTTTTAATATTACTAGCGAAGATTCTTATTTGCTTATAGGCAAGGGTGGGGCAAATTTGCACGCATTACAGTTTGTGGTACAGGCAATGGCTCGGAAGCAGCTGAAAGTAGAAGAACCTGTGAGGTTTACAGTAGATATAGACGATTATAGAAAAAAAAGGGAGTGGTACTTGAAGGAAACTGCTAAGAATGCGATAGAGAAGGTTAAACAGAGTGGGCATCCGGTACACATGGAGCCAATGTCTTCTTATGAAAGAAGGTTAGTGCATGCCTTTGTGCAGGAGCATTATACTGAAGTGGAAAGTACCTCAGAAGGTGAAGAGCCGTATAGAAAAGTTGTTGTGACTCTTAAGAAATTGCAGTAAACAGTCATAAATAAGAAAATAGAAATCCCCTGTTTAGAAGGGGATTTTGATTTATGTGTTTCCAAGGTATTGAGACTTTACGTGTCTTTGACGAATGTTCGTATTTATGCCATAGTTTTCTTTCTTTCTGATTACTTTAATGTTCGACAGTAGGAGGACGAAATATGAGAATCAAGATATTGCTTGCAGTCAGTCTCTCTATTTTTTGCTTGGCATGTAATTCTAGTCGTTTCGGACAGATCAAAAAGTATGATGGCAAGATGGATACGCTAGATACCTTGGCTTCTGAACAAAGTCTTAAAGATTTGCTAGAAATTCAAGGTTTACTAGAGAATCCGAACGGTCGAACTGTCGTGAAGACGGACTCCACCGATCAGACTCTTGTCACAATGGTAGCGGCAAGGAATGGCGCGATTAGCTATGAGTTGAGGTATAGACCTGCTGACAAAAGAACAACAGTACTTGTGTTCGCGGCCTATCATAGTGGAAGCTTAGCTCCCGCGGATATGAGGGAGAAGGTTTATGACGTAAATGGGGATGGGGCGATTGACTCCTATTCAGCGTTTGGTAGAAATAAATATCCTTGTGGGCCTTCATATCAAGCGGACTGTTATCAGAAGCATTTCGCAGCAATAGTGCATTCGGTTGCAGAAGAGATTCGGGTGTTAGAGACAAAATAATCCGAAGATTATTTTTCTGCCGATTTTTTTCGAGGCTTGGGGAATTTTGATACTTACTAAATAGAGCAGATGGGCTGCTTTTTTTATTGCATTTAATTTTTATTTTTATTAGTGTAATAGCATGTCACGCACACATAATGATTTGGCTCGGAAGATTATCGAGCATTTACATAAGCAGAGTGTAGGGAGTTTAGGAGACTTATATGAAGAGTTTTCTAGGGTTCCTAAGAAGGAGCTGTATGATTCTTTGTATAGGCTTAAGCTTCAGGGGTATGTAGATATAAAGAAAGTTGGGAAAGAAAAAGTTGTTTCTTTGAATGGTGACGGGTCCGTTTTGGCTCTGCAGCAGAACCCGGTTAGAGATGGGGTTTGGAAGCTTATAATATTTGATATACCCGAGAAGAAGAGAAAGGTGAGGGATCATTTAAGAAGTAGATTATTAGCATTGGGATTTAAGAAATGGCAAACTAGCATTTGGGCTTCTCCGTATATGCTACCGAAAGAAATAGAGGAAGAGCTTTTACAGTTGTCAGAGAAATTATTCGTGAGGCTTATTAAAACAACGGATATAAACAATACGACGGATTTAGAGAAATTATTTGGAAGCGAGAATGAAGAACGGCGAATAACGAATAGAGAATGACGAATGAAGAATAGGGAAGAAAAAACCATCCGACTTGCGGATGGTTTTTTTGTTACGGAACCGTGACTGTTATTTTGTTGCTACTTGATCCTCCGAAGGACTTGGCTTGGATTTTTACTGTACCTTTTACCGGCATATCGGTTATTTTGAGTTCGTAGCGGTAGGAACCTGAGTTGTCTATTGGGTCTGTGGTGCCTAGTATTTTTTGTGCACCGTTTCCTACTTGGTAGTAGAAGACTACTTGCCCGAGGTTTTGTTCGCTTAGGGCGTAAATACTAGTAGGGAGGTCTAAGGTATCTCCATCCTTGGGGCTACTTATAAATAGAGGGTTGTTAAGTGAGTAATATATATTTACGCTGCTGTTGCCAGTTTTACCGTTGGAGTCTACTACTTTTACTACCAAGGTGTGTCGCCCATCTGGTAGTTTTTTATTTATATCTACTTCTTTAACTCCTCCGGTGACGCTTTGGACTAGAGTGCCGTCTATAGAGATGTCCATTCTAGATACGTTTACACCAGGAGGTGTTTCTATTTGAAGTTTATATGGCAACTGCATTATGGCTGCATCGTCTGTTGGAGAGAGTACGTTTATGTCGAACGCTCCTGTTGTTTCTGGATTTGTCCCGTCTGGTGGAATTACTACGCCGCTTCCGGGTGGGTAAACGTATCCTTTTTCTATTGCCCATTTTACGACTGGATCTTCCCAATTAGGATTGTTTCTACGTTCGCTATGGAATGCTGTGTAGGTTTTTATGCTGACTCTGTCTGGTGGTGTGAGCTCTGTGGCTGGCTCTCCAGTTGCCGTATCTATTTTAATTCCTACGTGAACGTCATCGTACTCTTTTGGCTGGTTGTAGTCTGCGAAAATTTCACTCTTGGTATTCTCGGTAAATTGTGTAGGAAGTTTTCCTGAGACAACGTCTACTACAACCTCTACTATACCGTTGGGTCTTTTAAATTCTTCTATAGGTTTGTCTTTGAGTGCTGCTTTTAAAAATCCATTTACTATTGGGGCTGCGACGTATACACCGTCTGCTCCTTTTTTTAATAGCTTACCGTCGTTATTACCAGACCATACACCAACTGCGAGACTAGGAGTAAAGCACATGGTCCAGCCGTCGTGCCAGTTGTTTGTGGTGCCAGTTTTGCAGGCAACAGGGCGATTACCAAAGTTTAGAGGAGAGTTAGTGCCGAAAATATAACTTCTGGCGTTGTTATCGGTCATTATGGAGGTGAGTTGGTACACAGCTTTAGGGTCTATGACTTCCTTTTCATCTTGTTTCCATTCTTCTACGATTTTTCCAGATTTATCTTCTATTTTTAGAATGGCGGTCTTTTCGTTTTTCTTTCCGCCATTGGCTATTGTTGCCATACTTGCTGTGTGGTCAAGTAATTTAACTTCACAGCCACCTAGTACTAGAGAAAGACCGCAATTTTCGAGAGGAGTAGTAATTCCTAAATCTCTGGCTGTTTGCGTGGCGTTGTCGACACCTACTAGAGAAAGGGTTTTTACAGCGGGAATGTTTAGGGAGCCAGCAAGGGCTGTTCTCATGGATACTGGTCCGTAATTTTGGAAACTATAGTTGTTTGGTATGTAGGGTTTTCCGTTAAAGGTTCCAAAGTTTGTTGTTACGTCCATTAGCATTGTAGCTGGTGAGTAGCCTGCTTCCTTTTTGAAAGCTGCTAGGTATACATAAGGTTTAAATGAGCTTCCCGGTTGTCTGTTGGCTAAGGTTACGTTAACGTTTGGTTCAAATTGACAGTTTTTTCCTGGGGTACAACCTTCGGGTTCGGATTTTCCAAAGTAGTCTTTGCTACCAACCATAGCTAGTATTTGCCCTGTCTTAGGATCTATGGCTACGAGTCCAGCGTTTCCGGCTCCGTACTTGGTTGAATTTTTAGCGACGCTTTCTTTTACAACGGTCTCTGCTTGTTTTTGAAGTTCTGAATCTAGTGTTGTATATACTTTGAGCCCACCTTCTTCTAGGGTTTTTTCTCCATACTTTTGAGCCAGATAGTCTTGTACGTAAAGAACAAAGTGAGGAGCTATAAGGGCTGTTTTTGATGCTTGGAATACTACGTTCTCAGTAAGTGCAGACTTTTCTTGTTCTTCGGTAATGTAGTTTTGTTCACGCATTACTTTCAGCACTGTTTTAAATCTTGCATCTAGGGCTTTTCTGTTTGGGCCGGAGGGACTGTAGTAGCTAGGTGCTTGAGGAAGAGCGGCTAGATAAGCGCTTTCTGCCAGGGTTAGATCTTTAGCGGACTTTGAGAAGTAGGCTTGAGCCCCCGCTTCTATACCGTAGGCGTTTCTACCGTAAGGAATTTCGTTAAGATAGAATTTTAAAATATCTTCTTTAGAGTATTTAGCGTCTATTTGAACGGCTAGGAAAATTTCTTTGAGTTTCCTAATGGCAGTTTTATCTCTGGTGAGTACAGCGTTTTTTACAAATTGTTGTGTGATGGTGCTTCCTCCGGCGGCCCGTCTTTTATATATATCTTGAATAATTGTTCTGAATATAGCCCAAGGGGATACCCCACCATGTTTGTAGAAATCTTTATCTTCGATAGCTACGGTCGCGTTTTGTAAATCTTTGCTGATGTCCTTGGTTTCAACGAGAGTTCTCTTGTATTCTCCATGAACTTCATAAAGTGTGTTGCCGTTCCGGTCAAAGATTTTTGTGGACTCTGGGACTTTTCGGTTCATAAGCTCTTCAGGGGTTGGAAGTGTGAACCAGAAGTAGACAAAGAGTATGGATAAACAAAGAAAACCAAAAGCCGCTAATCTAAATGACCAGAGGATTAGTTTTTTGTAATTAATTTTGTTCGACTTTTTTTTGGGTCTAGATTCAAAAGATTTAGAATCTTTGTTTACGCTTATTATTTTCATATAAGGATTATATCAATGTATAGAGATGTTTGACAGGTAGGAAATATTTAATTAAAGTAATCGGTTTTGGGGTAGAGTTTGTAAAAATATGGAGGGAAGATTATGTCATTTTTCGGTAATAACTCAGTTGACCTTTTTGAATTCGCTAGAGAATGCGGGCCGAAGTTTCTGCTTGTTTTAAGGGCTCTAATACCGGCTTTGGTCTCTATTCAGGTTAGTCAGAATTTTAGCAAAACTTTTGACTTGCAGTCTCATGGTTATCCGGGGGCCGCCGTATCTATTAGTAATTTTGGAATGTCTCGTGGAAGCATCATATTTCATCAACTTGAAAATAGGTGGCTCGAGATAAGTCTGGTTCTAAAGGGGAGTAATCAATGGAGAGTAAGTGGTTTCTTTTATTCTTCTGAGATAGAAGAAACCCTAGTGTGGTTGAGGTGTTATGCAAAGGAGAACGGTCTGGAGTTGGTTTGTAAGAAGTGAATCGAGCGGGTCTCGATTTTTTTGTTTGGCAACCTATTATAATAAATGTTAGTTTGAATGTACTATCTAAACTAAATTTATGAATAAAAACGATAAAATTGAACAATTATTGACCCGAGGGGTTAGTGAAGTTATAGACAAGGCGCATTTATTAGCACGACTTAAGGGTGGTAAAAAGTTGCGAGTTAAATTGGGTATAGACCCTACCAGTCCTTCGATTCATATAGGTAGAGCAGTTGCGTTATGGAAACTTCGAGAATTTCAGGATTTGGGGCATCAGGTTGTATTTATAGTAGGAGACTTCACTGGAATTATTGGTGATACTTCTGATAAAGATGCTGAGAGGCCTATGCTTTCCGAGGAAGTAATTAAAGAAAATTTAAAAACCTATTTCAAACAAGCGTTTACAATTCTTGATAAGAACAAAACTGAAAC
>CAYSUI010000007.1:67266-70943 GCA_964434195.1 uncultured Candidatus Saccharibacteria bacterium | reverse complement strand
TGGCAACGTCCGGGTGACGCGCTCATCTATAAAGCTGGTGGTCTGCATGGTTTTATGAACTGGAAAGGTCCAATTTTCACCGACTCCGGTGGTTTTCAAGTTTATTCACTCGCCAAGTTCCGAAAAGTTATGGAAATGGGTGTGCTCTTTCAGTTCGACTTAGATGGCAAGCAAGAAATTCTGAGCCCAGAAAAATCTGTAGACATTCAGGCGAATTTAGGCAGCGATATTGCCTTGATACTCGATGATTTACCGCCTTTTCCTTTTGACTATGAAAGGTGTAAAGAAAGTATTGAACTAACCAAGCGTTGGGCAGAAAGAGCTGTTGCTGAATACCAAAAAATTATTACCGATGGTGATCCTGTAAACCCAGGTCAAAAACAGTGGGGTATAGTACAGGGTGCAAGTTTCAAAGATCTTCGTGAACAATCGGCAAAAGACATGGTTAGTCTTGGTTTCCCAGGTTTTGCAATTGGTGGCGTAGCAGTTGGCGAACCTCATGAGGAAATGATGAAAGCCATAGAATACTGTGAGCCTTACTTGCCAAAAAATACCCCGAAGCACTTACTCGGTGTCGGTACCCCTTACGACATTATTCAAGCAGTTAGTCGTGGTTGCGACACCTTTGACTGTGTTATACCGACTAGAGAGGCACGCCATGGTAGACTCTATGTTTCTGCGAAAAGTATCGATGCAAGCAAAGAGTATGGGTATAACACTCTCGATATTCGCTTAGAAAAATATAAAGAAGATTTTACTCCACTCGACTCAAGTTGTAACTGTTATGCCTGTGTTAACCATACCAAAGCTTATATTAGGCATCTTTTTAAAACAGGTGAACCGTTAGCTGAAAGACTGGCAACAATGCACAATCTTCGCTTCTACATAAACACAATGTCAGAAATTAAAAAGGCAATCGAGTTTGACTACTTTAAGGATATGCTAGAGAAGTTCAAGGACTTCACAGAATAAATCTAAAGCTACCAAAGGTGGCGTATATAATCCTGGAGGAAAAATGATGGCTCTCATTTCGCATTTTGGCGTGCCTTATATACCGAATGCTGAGTTCTTAGAAAAGCATTTTAACTTTCTTGACGACAATAAAATAAATTACTTCGGTAGTTTCTATATTTGGCGCTACAAAAAGAAAGGTGTAAGGGAAGCCTATGGTTTAGCAAATTTTAGTACCGGCGAGCGTATAGTAGCCAGTACTGTCCGTAAGTTCTGTCTCATGATGGATTTATTGGATACAGAAAATGAATTAGGGAAGATTAAAGAATTTTTCTTATCTATAGGTTTTTTTGTCGCCTTATTAGCAATAGTTTTCTTCGAGAACAAATTCGGTTACAGGGCAAGTGGAGGTCTTGGCTGGAGTAGGTTGGACTACACTGTATATATTAATAAAAGAGGTTTGATTGTCCCCTCGTCAATTCAGGCTTTAGTAAGTGACCTGGCCAGGAAAGCCGCCGAGCAAAATGTTAAAGTAAGTTTTGAAATCGAATATATCGGCAGTGATCCACTTCTTTGGGTTGAATTTTCAAAAAGAGGAAATACGTCCCGCAAAAAGTGCGTAGCAATTTGGAATGGGGATACTGTAATACTTCCTTAACCGTTTAAACTCGGCGATTTGTCGAGGTTTTTTTATTTGGCTATACTATCTCCATGCAAAATATTAAACGAAGCGAATCTGGCTCTGCCAGTTCGCACAGTTTGTCTGCGGGTAGGGCTCCGCAGGCAGATACACAGCAAATTATTGAGAAAATAGTCTCTCTTTGTAAGCGCCGTGGTTTCGTATTTCCGGGGAGTGATATTTACGGAGGTATGGCTAATTCCTGGGACTACGGTCCTCTTGGGGTAGAGCTTAAAAACAACATAAAAAAACTCTGGTGGAAACGTTTCGTTCAAACCCGGGAGGATATTGTCGGCATAGACGCTGCTTTAGTAATGAACCCAAAAGTCTGGGAAGCTAGTGGACACTTAGCCACTTTCTCCGACCCACTCGTTGAATGTAAAAAATGCCACTCAAGATACCGCGCAGATCAGATGCCAGAAAAGTGTGAGTCCTGTGGGGGTAAAGAATTTACCGACGCAAAACAGTTTAACTTAATGTTCAAAACTTTCATTGGTCCTTCAGAAGAACAAGCTAACGTTGCGTACTTCCGTCCAGAAACCGCTCAGGCAATGTTTACGAATTTTAAAAATGTTCTAGACACAGCAAGAAAAAGAATTCCTTTTGGTATAGCACAAGTCGGCCCTGCTTTCAGAAACGAAATAACTCCCGGTAACTTTATTTTCAGAACCCGAGAATTCGAGCAAATGGAAATCGAATATTTCATCGCGCCTCCAAAAACAGACGAGGATTGGAACGAATACTTCGAACAGTGGAGGGGGAGTATGATCTCTTGGATGAAAGACGACCTTGGGTTAAACATGGACCACATTCACGAGCTAGAAGTTCCAGCGGAAGATCGCGCTCACTATAGTAAGCGTACAATAGATTTCGAATACGAATTTCCATTTGGTATTAAAGAGCTTTACGGACTTGCTTATCGTACGGACTTCGACCTTCAAAATCACATAAAAGCCAGCGGGCAAGATCTTTCTTATAGAGACCCTGAGACAAATGAAGTATATGTACCACATGTCATAGAACCAACATGGGGTGTAAATCGAACAATGCTTGCGCTACTTTGCGAACACTACGATGATAGCGACCCTGCTCATATTATTCTGCACCTCCCCCCAAAACTCGCACCGTATCAAGTCGCAGTTTTTCCTTTGCTCAAAAACAAACCAGAGTTAGTTGCAAAGGCTCGTGAAGTATTTGTAAAACTCCAAGAAAATTTCAGTGTCGCATGGGATGACCGCGGGAATGTCGGTAAGCGATATTTTAGTCAAGACGAAATTGGAACACCTTTCGGTATAACCATAGACTTCGACACCCTAGAAAATAATACCGTAACGGTAAGAGACCGAGACACAGCACAGCAAGAACGTATAGAAATAGAAAAATTGGAAAGCTACTTAATTTCTAAAATGTAAAACAAAATGTTCCAAGGAGACAGAAGAGAATTCCCTGCAGCTTCCGGAGGGGTAGAAAATCAATCATTTGACTTCGCTCAGTTTTTAGCTGACGTCGAACAAGACTTTAGTGGAAAATCTGAAATAGAAAGGTTAGAAAGCATAATCCAGATAGCTGAGCAGTATGCTAAAGATCAGTTAAATGACCCCGAGGCTAAACTTCAGTCAGATCCTCGTTGGGATGAGATGAACAAAGCGGTACAAAAACTTTATCGTATGCAAGGCAAAGAGTGGCATCCAGAGTCACGAAATTTAATAGTTCAGATGCTGGATATTTCAACTCACTACAGTCCAGGCGAAGCTGTCCTCAAGTCAGTCAAAAAAGGTTGGCAACTAGGCGGTCGAATCAAAAAAAGTGAGAATGAGAAAAGAGATGATGACAGCAGAGAAGAACAAATTGTTCAGTTTATGAAAGGGATAGAGCAAGCCAAAGCTCAGCTAGCTCAAATGAAGCGCGCAGAACAGACTGGTGAAATAGTAGAAACTCCTACCAAGGTCGAAACTTTTCAGCCAGCTGAGGAAAGTAAAAATGGAGACAATACAGAGTTGGTAGAATCGGCCGGTAGAAAAGGGGTTTTCGAAAGTCGTAAAAAAAC
>CAYSUI010000007.1:47078-67166 GCA_964434195.1 uncultured Candidatus Saccharibacteria bacterium | reverse complement strand
TCGGTTACCAAACCCCCTCACGAGGGCTTTAAACCCGAACCCGAAGGTCTGCTACTAGAAGAACGTAGGATGAGAGCAAGAGTAAGGGAGTGGATACTTTTGAATAAATCAGACACTATAGATGAACTTATAGAAACAGTTATCGATGGTAACCCACAAGATCTAGATGTAAGAGCCGCATTCCGGGATGCACCCGAAATAGAGGATCTTCATATAGGAGCCATCACACGGTCTTTAGTTGAATTAAGACGTGATTACAAAGACGCTAGGAATCCAAGACAAATATTTGAAGGTTTGTTGCTTAAGAATTTAGAACCAGATGATATTTCAGCAGATACAAATAATCAAAAATAATAATGCCAGAACCAAAAAATTTAAATATATTTAGAAAATCTCTTAAAAGACCTGTAGTTATAAAAAAACCAGAAAACATATTTTATTTAACTGGCCAGAAATTCATATACGGACTGCTTTTGGTGTCACCGAAGCAAGCCGTATTTTTTGGTGATGGATTAGAGCATGTAGAGAAGCTAAAAACAGACTCACTCATAAATATAAAAAAATACATCAGGCCAGGTTCTATTTTGGAAGTAGAAGACGAACTAACATTAAAAGAAGCAAAATTCATAGAATCTAAAGTAAGTAAGGTAAAGCTGACTCACAGAAGTGAGATATTGGCTGAGCTTAGACTAATAAAAAGCGTTGAAGAATTAAAGCTAGTTGAAAAAGCAGTTAAACTAACACATGAAGTATTCGAAAATGTAAAAGTTGCATTAAAGCAAGATACATGGACAGAAAAACAACTCGCTCGTTTTATTCGACACGAAGGAATTGGTGCAGGGGCGGAAGATGTCTCTTTCGACCCCATAGTTGCAGCAGGGGAAAATTCCGCCATCCCGCACCATAAACCAGGGGATAGACAGTTAAAAGTAGGTGAGCCTATTGTGCTAGATTTCGGTTTTAAAATAGACGGATACTGTAGCGACTTCACAAGAACTGTTTTCCTTAGAAAGGTTTCGAAAGAATTCGAAAATTACTACAAGCATGTGCTTAATGCGTATGAAGCGGCTTATAGTAAACTGAAATTAGGCATGAAAGGAAAAGAAGTAGACGCTCTTGCAAGAGAAGAGTTAAGAAAAGAAAAGTTAGATAAATTTTTTGTACACAGTCTCGGGCATGGTACTGGTTTAGAGGTCCATGAGTCTCCAGGTGTTGGTCCATACTCAGAAGGTCCAATTCTAGACGGAATGGTTTTTAGTATTGAACCGGGGATTTACCTAAAGAAAAAAGGCGGAATTAGAATTGAAGACTTAGTCTTCATGGACAAGGGGAAAGTAAAACAATTCGCTGAGTGTTCACGACAATTAAAAGACAACATTTTGTAACATGAAATTTACACAAGGTGAATACACGGGAAGTTGTTTTGTGGCAGGGGTGTATCAAGATCTTAGATTTAATTTAATTGCTAATCTGAACGAGGACAGGGCATTTATTGCCGCATGGTCAAGGTATTTTGGGATAATTAAATAATTTATGAAATATTTTTTAGAAAAACTTGCAAATGGTTTAACAATATTAAAAGTACCGAGTAACGACGCCGAAAGTGTCGTTGTAGATTTTTTTATTAAAACTGGTTCCAGGAGTGAATCAGCTAAAGAAAACGGTATTGCTCATTTCTTAGAGCACTTTCTTTTTAAGGGTACTAAGAACCATCCTAGTGCTATGGCTATTTCAGAAATAGTCGATGCTATTGGGGGAGAAATGAATGCAAATACAGGTAAAGAACACACTCAGTACTATATAAAAGCTGCCAGTACTAAGTTGGAGCTCATTTTCGAAGTACTTACAGATATGCTTCAGAATCCACTCCTAGACGAAGTAGAGCTGGAAAAAGAGAAAGGTGTAATTGTCGAGGAGATAAACATGTACAAGGATAGTCCAATGTACGAGATAGAGAATGTTCTCGAGAATACTATGTGGCCTAACGACCCGCTTGGTAGAGATATCGCTGGTTCAAAAGAAACCGTCACCAAGTTCAATAAAAGGATGTTTCAGGACTATATGGAAAGACACTACCAGACCCCAAATATGATCCTGGGTATTTCGGGTAAATACGACGAAAAACTTTTAAAAAAACTAATAACAAAGTATTGGGCAAATGTAACTAAAAAGCGTTTTCATAATTGGATGCCAGCAAAAGACACTCAGAATCAACCAAGGCTAAACATTCAGTTCAAAGAAACCGAACAGGCGCATTTAGCCATTGGTTTTAAAGGCTTTGCATATGGGGACAAGCGAAACACTTCTGCTCAGGTATTAGCAGCCATTCTTGGAGGAGGTATGAGTAGTCGACTCTTTACAGAAGTTAGAGAAAAAAGGGGATTGGCCTATTACGTTCGTTCGCACCCCGGTAGTTTTCAGGATACAGGTTTGTTTCAGGTTAACAGTGGGGTTCAGGTCGGTAAAATTCAGGAAGCTATAAAAGTTATTTTAAGTGAACTTGAGCTTATAGGCAGGGAGCCAGTTGCTGAAAAAGATCTACTGAAAGCCAAAGAGTACCTTAAAGGTAAAACAACTCTAGCACTCGAAGATAACCAGGTGAGGCTAGATTGGTATTTAGACCAGGTAGCTTTTCTAAAAAATATTAAAAGCCCTATAGTTGCTTTCGCAAAGATAGACAAAGTATCCGTAAAAGATATCCAAGCTGTTGCAAAGGAGTTATTCAATAAAAAGAAAATGACGTTAGCGGTAATAGGTCCATACAAATCTGATAAGTTATTTAAAGATCTACTTAAATAAATAATATGTCTCTAGAGGCGGGTTTTACACCAGAGGAATATAGTAATAAAGAGTCGGATTTTGAGCCGACCGAAAATGGTCTTGAGCATCCAGATCTTGACCAAGCAACTGCTTGGTCTCTAGAAGTATTGTCCGATAATCGACCCAATGAAGAGGATTTTGTAAAGAATTGGAGTCCAAAAGAACGAGCCAAATTTCTTTTTAAAAGAGATAAGTTTTTTTCCCGAAAATCCAGAAAAGGTGGAGTTGGGCTTTTTGAAAACGAAGGTCAGCAATACGGACTAATTCTAGAAGGTTTATTTGCAGATCCAAAATTTTCAGAGGTTGCATTCGGTATGCAGATAGTATTCAGGCCTGCAACAAGGTGGGACGATTCTCGTCAGGGGATAGATAGTTTGTTAACTATAAAAGGTTTGGAAGGTAAAAAAAATATGTTAGTAGCTCTAGATTTTACAATTGGGGAATCTCGAAACTATTTGGTTGAAAAATTTAAAAAAAGCATAGAGCTTACAAAAAAATCCCAATTGGTTAATCCTATGTACCAAGATCCATTCACACATAAGATAGGATATCCTAAGGTACCAAAATTAATAGTTATCGCAGATAGGGAAGACATAGATGAATGTATAACACCCTGGTTAAATGAGGATTATAAAAGCTTAGCTAAAACTAAATTAGCCGAATTGGTAATTTCAGAGCTTTACTATGAAATGCACTATTTAAGCAAGTATTTGGAAAGTTCTAACTTGGAAGATCTAAATCATGGCCTGGGAAGATATATGTATTTTTGCAAAACCCGTCTTGCTGAGATCGCTAAAGCAAGGGGTATCGACTATCTTATGGAAGGTTCAGATAGGGAAGCGCTTAATGTTATAAAAAGAACTTTAGAAGCAAGATTAGAAACCCCAAAAGATAATCGTATAGGTAGTTTTAGAATTGTAAATTAGTTACATATGCCAAATGAAACAAAAGGTTTTGTACTCATGAACGAAGCGGTTGCCCGGGAAATGCATGCGGAGGAGAAACCAAGAAGCCCCGAAAGTTATTTAGTCCCAGAAATCGCTATTCCACCAGACGCAGAACTTATAGAGCTCGATCAGGAGGAGAATAAAAAACTTCTTGAAAAAGTCCTTCCTTTTATTTTGGATAAACTCAGAAGAGCTGGTGCTACTGAGATTGAGCTTCAGAACTATCGAGTTGCGGTCGAGTCTTTTATTGCCAATAAGCCTTCCCAGCTTATCTTTGAAAATCGAGGCGGGTTCACTATGGAAACTGCCTTTGGTTACACGGTTTCACGAATAAGAGTTCCGGATAGGTCAGACCTTACCCTGGATCAATATTTAGAACAAGTTCCTTTAATCGACGAAGGGGTAACTAGTAAAAGTGGGGCAGGGTATAAAAAATTAGACAGTTCCAGATTACTACAGCAAATGAAAGTCTTGGCAAGAAAAGAAAGTACTCAAGATGCTCATAAAAAAGAATGGGAAGACTTGGTTAAAGATAGTAGAAGAATATATTTCGCACACGATGCATACCATGTCGAGCAAGAGCTGTCTCCGGGTGATGCGTGGAACAGTTTTAAGGCAAGATATGATTTGAATGAGGATAGTATTTCTACAGAGAAAGAAACCGAGTTAATAAATTATTTTATCTCTCACGTCTCAGCTGGTTATCTTCCTAGGACATTAGTTAGCAAAAGAGCTTATAGGCTGGGTACAGAGGATGTGCAAGATATGTCTGTTTTAAATTACAGCGAACATGTTGTAGATATTCTCTCTAGAAAAGCTTTAAAGGATTATTTTAAAGAGGACACTAAGAAACTTTTAGATATTCATAATAAATTGGTTTTGGGTATTGAGGTGTTTAGAAAATTCAACGAAGCAGAAACTAGAGTCGTAATACCGGGTCTTGAATCCGAAATTTCGAGGTTAATGATATTGGCCGACATATATTTTACTGAGTTTAAAGACTCAAGTGAAGCAATGGCTTACTTTGAATCTTCTAAGGATCTTTCCGGTCAGGATATATTTACGACTGAACGATTTTCCGAATTTGAATTTTATAACCTTATCACCGCTTACAATGCTCGTGTAGGTTCGAAAGGAGTAAGGCAGATTTTCCCAAACGGTGAGGTGTTTTATTCTGATCAATCCTCAGATTTTGCTGTTTTACCGGAGTCAATTGCCGACATTTTCGTTAAGGTTTATTTGGATTGTTTCAATAAAGGAGTTAGTCCGAAAAAGTTTAAGAACGCGGTAAACTGGCTCTCTGAAAGATCTAAGGTGGCAGGGGTAACACCTGACAGTTTAGTCAATGGAGTCGAACTCTACTTTGGTATAAAAATCACAGAAGAAGAAGCGATTCGTCTTTCCTTTTGCAGTTCATTTGTGGAACCTAGTAAATACGAAGTAAGAGGGCATAAATACCCTTTGGTAAGAGCTTTACAAGAAAAGATATATGATGAATTTGAAAAAATCGCACCACAAGAAAACGATTCCATAGTAAGTATGCTCACTATAAAAATGAAAGCGACTTTGGACGACAGATCTTGCGCGCTCATAACCGGACTTGCAAAAAACGATGGAAGAAAAGATGCAAGAATTGTGAAGAGAGAATGGGAAGAAGTTACCTCCGGCAGTTCTCTCGGGGTGTTTAACGTAAGTTTTTCCGAATTAAACACAGAGGAGCAGGGGGAGTTTAGGCAAATTTACGACTCTTGCGAGCCAGTCAATTGGTATTATTCTACGGAAAAGCAAGATGAAGATATGGAAAAATTTGTGAATTTTATAAAGAGAGTTAAAAAATATGAAAAATAACATCAAAATAGGCTGTCATGTTTCAATAGCCGGGGGGTTATTTAATGCTCCTAAGAATGCTAGTGACTTGGGCTGTGAGACGTTTCAAATTTTTTCTAGGTCCCCACGAGGCGGTTCTGCACCCGAGATAACAAAAGAAATCCAAAAGCAGTTCCGGGAAGAAATGGAAAAATATACATTTACCAATTTTGTTATTCATGGGCCCTATATAATTAATTTTGGTTCAGGTAACCCGAAAACCTATAACGGCTCAATAAACTTAATCCGGCAAGATTTAGAGAGGGGAAGTTTAATTGCGGCGGATTATGTAATGTTCCATGTAGGGAGCGGTAAAGATCTTGGGTATGAAGAAGCTGTAATTCAAGCGAAGGCGGGGATAATCAAAGTACTCGATGGTTATAAGGGTTCAACAAAGCTATTACTGGAAATAGCAGCAGGGGCAGGAGAGGTGCTAGGAGATACTTTCGAAGAATTAGCAGAGCTTATGAAGCCCTTATTAAAATACAAAACATTTGGGGGTATCTGTTTCGACACCCAACACGCTTTTGCAAGCGGCTACGATATTCGTACAAGCCAAGCTGTGGAGCAGACATTTAAACATTTAGATAAGGTTATTGGGCTAGAGTATGTAAAATGCTTTCAAATAAACGATAGTAAAACCGAGCTAGGCTCGAAAAAAGACCGACACGAGCATATAGAAGATGGGTTAATAGGTAAAACCGGTTTTGGAGCGCTAATTGCCTATTTGCAAAAGAAAAAATGGCAAGGCAGTTTGATTTTGGAAACCGAACATGATAAAGTCAAAAAAGATATAGAAATTCTAAAAAATTTAAGAAACACAAAATGAACAACGCAGAAAGGGGTTTGAATCACTCCGAAAACAAATTCGAAGCAAATGAAAATTTCCGACTACCGGAGAGTGGGGCAGAGTTAGAAGGTTCAAGACAACGATTCCAGTCGCTTCACGACCAGGCAGATAGAATGAAAAATCTAATAGGGGAGCAAGGTAGATAAAAGGAAACAAAACTATGTATACACAACAAGATATGGATGACCTCATCCATCTAATTGAAATGTCGGATCTCGACCAAACCATAAAAGATATTTTAATTAGAGATTTAAAAAACGAAGGTCTTACTGAATTTTTAGCAGAACAAATCAAAGCATATTGTTTAGCAGGAATGAAGCTTATCGACGCACGTATCGAGAAAGCAAAAGGTATCTTAGAAGAGGCCACCACAAAGCCAGATATAATTTAGAAAATGTTAAAGGTATTCAATAAGGAAACTCAAATAATACTCAAAGTAGTGCTAGTGGCACTGTCACTTTGGGTAATTTGGCTTCTTCAAGACGTTGTACTTATACTTTTACTTTCTTTAATCCTAACATCAGCCATGGAACCCATGGTGGATTATTTTAAACTTAAAAAAATCCCCAGATCTCTAAGTGTTTTGGGGGTTTATGTTTTAGTTTTGGGTTTTCTAGGATTACTAGCCTTGCTAATTACACCAATAATAATCGACCAGTTTCAAAGTCTGGTGAATAATCTTCCTCATTACTCTGCTGAGTTAAAGCTTAAATTCCCTGGTCTCTTTTACGCTTTTGGAAGCTTGGAGCTCGGATCATTGTTTAATAAGCTTCTAAACCTTGGTAGTGGAAATGGTGCGGTCTTTGCAAAAACTTTAAGTTTTGTTAATGGACTTGTTACCTTTGTTACGGTTCTGGTTATTTCTTTTTACTTAAGCGTGGAAGAAGATGGTATGAAGAAGTTCATTAAGACTTTAGTGCCTATTAAATTTCAAGAGAGTACATATTCCGTGGTAACTAAAATTCAGAAAAAAATGGGTCGATGGGTTTTGGGGCAAGTAATTCTGGCCTTCTCGATATTCGCCTTAACTTGGATAGGTCTTACCATATTAGGCGTAGAAAACGCGCTCTTCTTAGCCATTATCGCAGGTGCTCTAGAGGTAGTGCCCTACATAGGACCTATACTTTCAGGTGTCCCTGCATTTCTTGTCGCCTTACCGCAAGGACCTTTAACTGCTTTTGGAGTTATAGCGCTTTTCTTGCTCATACAGAAAACAGAAGGTCTAATTTTGGTGCCAAAAATAATGCAAAAAACTGTCGGTGTGTCTCCTATAGTTACTCTTTTGGCGCTGCTGGCAGGGTTTAAACTGGCTGGTATAGTCGGCTTGCTTCTCGCTGTTCCGTTGGTGGGTATACTCACTGTCTTTATAGAAGAATGGCCAAACTTAATGGCAACTAATAAATCAGATTGACATTAGGACTCTGTGTTGTATAATCAGTCTTGCTCTGGAATCAAAATCTTCCTATAAAGAAGGTTTTTTGTTTTGTAAGTTTCTATCAATAGGAGGTTAGGATTATGAATAGTCGCATCGAGCTGGATGCGCTCAGGTCACTTATTGACCGTTGCCCTGAAGTCAAAGTCGGAGAAGGGGGCTTTGGTGGTGCCAAAGACTTCCGGCTCAACGGTAAAAGAATTTATTTCTGGGGCAGAAGGGACGACTTTGGAAACGGAAGAGGGGTTCTCGGGTTAGGTGTCGAATGTAAAGAGAATGTTGCTCCTCCTACCGAACTTGAACTCAGGCTCTCATGGTTTGCCGTGCTTTTCGTCCACCAAGGGGGTACCACATATTGGATTACTCCATTAAGACTGGTTGGTCAAACAAATGGGGTCTTCAATTTTGAGATAGCCCTGGGTAAAGAAGGTGAAGACCTTGGAACTTGCTTCACTTTAACTGCTTAGGCTCACACGGATTAACCGTGTTTTTTTAATACTTTTGATATATAATATAAATACTAATTAGCCAAAAATGGCTTTTATTTTATGGAAAAATACTATCTTACAACCACAACTCCGTATGTTAACTCCGATCCTCATATAGGTTTTGCTCTAGAAATTGTTCATGCTGACTGCATAGCTAGATATCAGCAATTGCTAGGTAAAGAGGTTGTCTTTAATACTGGCACAGACGAACATGGTTTAAAAATTTTAAGAAAGGCAGAAGAATTAGGAATAAATCCCCAGGAATATGTAGATAGCTTCGCTCCTAAGTTTGAAGCTTTAAAACCCTTGCTCAATCTTTCCTACACAAACTTTATAAGAACTACAAATTCAGGTCACAAGCAAGCGGCGCAAGAGTTTTGGAAAAAGTGTATGGAAAACGGGGACATATACAAAAAACTTTATGAGATTAAGTATTGTGTTGGTTGTGAACTCGAAAAAACGGATTCAGATCTTGTGGATGGTGTTTGTCCTATTCATCCAAATTTAGAACTGGAAATTATTGAAGAGGAGAATTATTTTTTCAAATTTTCTAAATTTCAAAAACCAATACTCGATTTATATAAGAAATATCCAGACTTTGTTGTGCCAGATTTCAGATTCACTGAAATTATCAAATTCGTTGAAAGCGGTCTTCAGGATTTCTCAGTTTCCAGGGTAAAGGAAAAAATGTCCTGGGGAGTTCCAGTTCCGGGTGACGACTCTCAGGTAATGTATGTTTGGTTCGACGCTTTAGTGAATTATATTTCTACCTTAGGTTGGCCAGATAATAAAAGTAAATTTGAAGATTTTTGGGGTACACAAGAAAATCCCAAAGGTGTTCAATTTGCAGGAAAAGATAATCTGCGACAACAGTCAGCTATGTGGCAAGCAATGTTGATGTCAGCTGGCTTACCCAACAGTCGTCATATAGTTATTCATGGGTTTATAACAAGCGATGGTCAAAAAATGAGTAAGTCTTTAGGTAATGTGGTTGACCCTTTCTCTGTAGTTGAAAAATTTGGCACAGATGCCCTGAGGTATTGGTTAGTACGCGAGATGCCAACATTTGAAGACGGCGACTTTACCTGGGAAAAATTTGAAGAAAGTTATACTGCGAATCTTGTAAATGGTGTAGGGAATTTAACAAGTAGAATTTTAAAAATGGCACAAAATGCCGAAATTAAACTTTCTGCTGAGGATTTTTCTAAGCTAGAAACCGAGGATATTTTAAATGCAGACAATACCGAATATGCACTAGCTCTAAAAGGTTTCAATATTAAGAAATCTGCAGATTTTGTTTGGCTTAAGATGTCAGCATTAGATGGTTACATTCAAAACAATGAACCTTTTAAGAAAATAAAATCCCCAGACACGGAAGCTCAGGCTAGGGAAGATATCCACTTTTTACTTATGGAGTTGTTTAGGGTCTCGATACTTTTAGAGCCTTTCTTGCCGGATACATCCAAGAAAATTCAAGTAGGGATTACAAATGGCAACCTTGAATCTCAGTTATTCCCCCGGTTAGTCTAAAAAATAACCATCTATTTCCTGGTCACATACTTTGCAGTAGAAAATAGTAAATTCATCTAGTTCTCCTTCATTAATAGTCTCCTTTTTAACACAGTCAGGGCAATTTAAGGTTTTGCAGGTAGGACACATTCCGGCGTCTTTACCGCTATCACAATCACAATTAACCATATTTAACCTCCCAAAATATAACATTATGTTAGTAGATACACATACCCATGTCCAATTTAGAGGCTTCAAAGAAGAAGCTAATCTGGTAATGAGCCGAGCACTCGAGGCTGGGGTAATCGTAATAAATGTAGGTACTCAAAAAGATACTTCAAAGGAAGCTGTTGATATGCTTTCAAAATACCCTAACGATGTTTATGCGGTTGTGGGTCTTCACCCAATTCATACATATAGTCAATATGTAGACGAAGAAGAAAGTAGTTTTTTAACTCGCGAAGAAGTATTCGACTACGAATATTATAAAGAATTAGCTTTAAATCCTCGTGTGGTAGGGATAGGTGAGTGTGGCTTGGACTACTACCGTCTTTCAGAAATCGAAGATGTGGCAAAAATAAAGAAACTTCAAAATGAAGCTTTCGAGTTACAAATTAGATTAGCTTTGGAGTTAAACAAAGTGCTTTGTATTCACACAAGGCCAAGTCCTGGTTCTATGGACGCCTATGAAGATTTGTATAAGCTAATTTCTTCGTATTCCAGGTTTCCAAAATTCGAAGTCCATTGTTATACCGGAAATTTGGAATATGCAAAAAAATTTGTGGATCTCGGTGGGTTTATAGGTGTAAATGGTATTATAACTTTCGATAAAACAGGTATAGCAGAAGAGGTGGTAAAAAATATTCCCCTAGAAAGAATTCTGCTTGAGACGGACGCTCCGTATTTAACCCCCATGCCACTCAGGGGTAAAAAGAACGAACCATCATATATAAGGTTTGTTGCAGAAAAAATCGCGAGTGTAAGAGGTGAGTCTCTCATGCAGGTGGAAAGCATAACCACGGAAAACGCGAAAAAATTATTTTCTCTAAATGATTAATTAACATAATGTCTACCAATAAAAAAGCTTTATCTAGTATTTTCCTTACAGTTCTAATAGACGCAATTGGTTACGGGATATTGTTTCCAATTATTCCTAGGGTTTTAACAGACCCCACTTCAGCCTCTTACATCCTACATGGTGTTAACAGTAACCTGGGTTACTATATGCTCGGGGCGGTTACTGCTATTTATCCATTCATGCAGTTCTTAGCGGCTCCCATTTTGGGTCAGCTTTCAGACATCTACGGTAGAAAAAAACTTTTAGCATTATCTGTCTTTGGAACTGCCTTAGGTCATTTTTTATTTGCCATTGGTATAGCACTTAAGAGTTTTACCTTGGTTTTCCTTGGGCGCTTAATAGACGGTATAACAGCGGGTAATTTTTCTATTGCACAAGCATCTATTGCAGATATCTCTGAACCCAAAGAAAGAGCTAAGAATTTCGGAATAGTGTTTTCTGCATTTGGTATAGGTTTCATAATTGGACCACTGTTGGGTGGTGTTTTGGCTGACTCCAATCTTGTTTCCTGGTTTTCAGCGCAAGTCCCTTTTTGGTTCGCAGGGCTATTGGCGATAATTAACACACTAATGATCCTTAGATTCTACCCAAAAACTAATCAGAAGTTGTTGTTAATCAAGCTGACTTTTAGTAAATCGGTTTCTAATATTAAGAAAGCTATAGTCTCACCAGTTTCTAAATATCTATTTTTATCCTGGTTTTTTATTCAGTCTGGTTTCGCTTTCTATGCAAGCTTCGTGGCAACTTATTACTATGAACAGTTTCATGTTAGCGAAAGACAAGTAGGGTTTTATTTCGGAGTTGTTGGAGTGGGGATGATTATTACACAGGCACTTATAGTCCCTTGGATTAGCAAACGCGCGAGTTCCTGGAAAACAGTCTTTATATCCATCCTTCTAGTTAGTATCTTGCTTATCGGAATACCTTTACTGCCAAAGTTTAACTATATTATGGTGCTAGCGCTTGTGCTCTCGGTTTTCATAGGTCTAATGTTCGCGAACTTCTCGGCAATTATAAGCAGAACTGCTCCACCTGAAGAGCAGGGAGAAGTAATGGGTATATCTACCTCTGTACAAGCAATAGCTGCAACGTATCCACCACTTTTAGCTGGCTTCCTTGCCGCGAATTTTGCCGTTAATATTCCTTTGTTTGTTAGCGGAACATTTGTTTTTATTGGTTGGCTAATATATGTCATTAAGTCATACAAGCCAAAACAAGTGAATGCTTAATTTTCCTAAAGAAACACAAAAATATTGTGAAATATACCTTGCCCGCCATGGTAAGTCTGTTTCGAATGTAAGACAAATAATGGATGGACAGATAATAAATGCTCCTCTCTCAGAAGAAGGTAAGGAGTATTTGAAGGATGTAGCCGAGCAAATTAAAAACATAAAATTCGATGCAATCTTTGCCTCGGACCTTATAAGGGCAGTAGAAACTGCTGAAATTCTTCGGGCGGAAAGAGATCTTGTTATACAGACAACATATAAACTGCGGGAGAGATTTTTCGGAGAGATAGAAGGAATGGGGTGGGAGGAATATAAAAAACTAATAGCCTATGTATATCCACAGTTGAGTAATGGTAGGGACGAGTTAGTTTGGGATTTTAAACCCAGGCCAGAAGTAGAGAGCTATGAAGAGGCTGCAGAGAGATATATACTTGCAATTAGAGAAATCGCTTTGGGTTATATTGGAAAAAGAGTATTGCTTGTAGGTCACGGCGGGGCAATTCGAGCATTTATGGTTAGGGCTGGTTTCGGAGGTTTGGAAGATTTCCCAGCATGGGGCATAGATAATGGTAAATTTGTTAGAATACTTTCAGATGGAGTAGATTTTTTCCAGTTACCAAAAGTATAAAAATACAATTTTAAATAAAAATTTATTGCATATTCGTTAAGGAATTCATTATGTACGAAAAAGAATTAGGATTCGCAAAGCACTTGGCTAGTAAAGCAGGAGAATTAATAAGAAAAAACTTCGTAGCTATAGGTTCTAGTGAAAAAATATGGAAAGATGATAATTCTCCGCTTACCATAACCGATACCACGATAAATAGAATGGTGCTCGAGGCTGTCGAGAAAGAATTTCCCCAGCATACATTATTAGGTGAAGAAGAATCATCTACGCATAACAATACTGAATTCGTATGGGTGTGTGATCCTATAGATGGGACCATACCGTTTTCTCATGGTTGGCCAACGAGTTGTTTTTCGCTTGCTCTATGCAAAGAAGGTAATCCTGTAGTTGGTGTTGCGTACGATCCTTATATGGACCGATTGTATTCGGCCATAAGTGGTAGTGGGGCTTTTGTTAATTCAGAGAAGATTAGAGTTAGTAATAGTGCGACCTGGGAAAAGAATTATGTCAGTCTAGATTTATGGCCTACATCGAAGTTTAGATTGGAAAACGCTGTGCCTGAGATGATACATCAGGGAATAGTTACTATGACATTAGGATCAGCTGTATACCAAGCTACATTGGTGGCTTCTGGTAACTTCCTAGCTCATATATTTCCTGGAAAAACCCCGTGGGATGCTGCAGCAACGAAAATAATAGTAGAAGAGGCTGGTGGTAAAGTTACCGATTTGTTTGGTAACGATCAGCGTTATGATAAGGAAATCAATGGTGTATTGCTAAGTAATGGATTAGTTCATGATAAATTGCTGAATATAATTTCTCCTTATATTAAATAAACAGACGCGCTTATGAGTATTACAGTGAATGAGAGTGGAATCGATCATGTCAAGTATTGTGAGTTTTATCTTTTCAGGCATGGTGAGTCTAAGTCAAACGTAGGTCACATCATGGATGGCCAGATTATTAACGGAGAGCTTACAGAAAATGGCAAAAATGAACTTAAAGAAATAGCTGAAAATTTTAAAGACATTCATTTCGATGCCATATTTTCGTCAGACCTTTTGCGGGCTAGGCAGACTGCAGAAATTCTGAAAGCACACAGGGATCTTGAGGTTAAAGCCTTAAAAATGCTCCGTGAAAAGCACTACGGTAAGTACGAAGGTAAAAGTTATCAGGAATATAGGACCGCAGTTGAAAAGGTATACCCTGAACTTGGTAAGGGTTTCGGTATCTATTGGAATGAAGAAAAATTTTACTTCAGGCCTGATGAATCTGTAGAAACCTACGCAGAAGCTGGTACTCGTTACATTGAACAACTACGAGAAATAGCTCTTGGTTACATAGGAAAGCGTGTTTTGGTAGTGGGTCATGGAAGCGGGCTTAGGTCTTTTATAGTAAAAGCACTGGGGGAAAGGTATGAGATAACCCCTGCTCAAGGTTTTAGAAATGGTGAGCATTGTGTGGTACTTTCGGATGGGGTAGAATTCCTCTTTAAGAGCCTCCCGGTTGGGAAGGATTATGGTGTGGTTAAATAAGGTTAAGCACTTAAAATCTAAGTCCTATTATGACTAAAGCTAAAAAATATAATCATTTACAGGTAGAAAAAAAGTGGCAGAAATTTTGGGAAACCAAAAAATCGTTTGTTGCTAAAGACACTGTTGCTGGCAAGCAGAACATGTACATATTGGACATGTTTCCATATCCAAGTGGAGCCGGTCTCCATGTAGGGCACCCCGAAGGTTATACTGCTACAGATATATTAACTCGCTACTACAGGGCGAAAGGTTTCAATGTGCTCCATCCAATGGGTTGGGACGCTTTTGGGTTACCGGCAGAGAATTATGCTATAAAAGTTGGTATACATCCTGAAACTTCTACTAAGAAAAATATCAGACGTTTTACTCAGCAAATAAAGTCTCTTGGTTTCTCCTACGATTGGAGTAGAGAACTCTCTACCTGTGATCCAGAATACTATAAGTGGACCCAGTGGTTATTCTTAAAATTGTACGAAAAAGGTTTAGCCTATAAAAAAGAAGCAGCGGTTAATTGGTGTCCGCAGGACCATACTGTGCTCGCAAATGAACAAGTGGTAAATGGTAAATGTGAAAGATGTGGGAGTGAGGTAGTCCAAAAAGAACTTTCGCAATGGTTTTTTAAGATAACTGATTATGCGGAGAGGCTCCTAAAAGATGTTGAAAGTTTAGACTGGCCAGATCCAATAAAGCACATGCAGAAGAACTGGATTGGAAAAAGCGAGGGTATAACCTATACACAGAAAGTTAAGGGTTTAGACGTAACTCTGACTGCGTATGATTCAGTTCCTCAGACATTTATGGCCCAGACTTTTGCTGTTATCGCGCCAGAGCATCCAATGCTGAAAAAGTTGGTAGAAGGTACAGAACACGAAAAAGTAGTTTTGAAATTTGCTGACAAGATAAAAAAGAAAAAGCTCGCTCAAAAATTCCAAGTCGACAAAGACATAGAAGGTATTTTTACTGGTAGATTTTTAGATAATCCTTTTGGAACAGGTGATCTTCCTATATGGGTAGCTTCTTTTGTAGTTATGGACTATGGTAGTGGTTTTGTGAATTGCAGCGCCCATGATGAGCGTGATTTTGCCTTCGCTAAAAAATACGGAATTCCATTAAGGCCAGTAATGTTTCCGAAAGATCCTGTTGAAGCAAAAAAAGTAAAGAATTTAGAGTACTGTTACCATCACGCTACTGAAGGAGTTTTAGAGAAAGCCCCCGAAGGTATTATTGGAATGACTTGGTCCGAGGCTCGTGAACCAATTTTGAAATACTTAGAAAAAAATGGATATGGAAAAAAGTCTACTCAATACAAGATTCGAGATTGGTTAGTTTCTCGTCAGCGTTACTGGGGTGCGCCTATTCCTATAATTCACTGTGAGAAGTGTGGAGAGCAGCCAGTGCCAGAAAAAGACCTACCTGTCGTTTTGCCTAAAGATGTAGATTTCAGGCCAACAGGTGAGTCACCCCTCACTAGAAGTAAAAAATTTCACAATGTAAATTGTCCAAAATGTAAAGGGAAAGCAAGAAGAGATAGTGATACAATGGATACTTTTGTGGATTCCTCTTGGTATTACCTGCGTTATACAGACCCCAATAACAAAAAAACCTTTGCCGATACTAAAAAAATAGAAAGCTGGTTACCAGTAAATACTTACGTGGGTGGTGCAGAGCATGCTGTATTACACTTACTTTATTCTCGTTTCTTTACCAAATTCCTATTTGACCAAGGCTTGGTAAAATTCGAGGAGCCTTTCTTGAAACTCAGAAACCAGGGATTAATCCTGGGTCCTGATGGTGAAAAAATGAGTAAGAGTAAAGGTAATGTAATAAATCCCGACGATGTAGTTAAAGAGGTCGGTGCAGACTCTCTTAGGTTATACGAAATGTTCATGGGTCCTCTCGAGGACGCAAAGCCTTGGAGTACGCAAAGTATCAGTGGTGTAAGAAGGTTTCTAGAGAAAGTATGGATTTGGTGTTCCCAAGAAGTACCAGGGCCGAAAGTACAAAAAACAAGCGATTCAGCAGAAAAAGAATTGCATAAGTTAATAAAGAAAGTAACAGAGGATATAGAGGGGCTCCGTCTTAATACCGCAATCTCTGCATTCATGCAATTTTTAAATAACACAAAAGACGAAATATTCTCTAAAAAAGATAAAATTGTTTTCCTTCAACTTCTTCACCCTTTTGCTCCTCATATTTCAGAAGAGTTGCACGAGCACTTAGGTGGGAGGAAATCTATTCAGCTACTCCCTTGGCCAAGTTTCGATATAAATAAGGCTGTTAGCGATGAGGTAGATATTGTTGTTCAAATAAATGGAAAATTCAGAGACAAAATAAGAATGAGTCCTAACTCTACAGAAGCTCAGGTAAAATTGGAAGTATTAAAGTTGGAAAAAATAAAATCACAGTTGGGTAATAACGAACCAAAGAAGATAATATTCGTTCAAGGAAGGCTCATTAATTTCGTACTATAAAATAAAATGAAAATTGTATTAAAAGACGGTAGAAGATATGTTCTATCTTTTAAGCTGGGAGAGGATTATATAACTGAACTAAGATCTTTTTTATTAGATCAAAATATTAATTCTGCTTTTTTCTTCGGAATTGGCGGGGCCTCATTTCTCCAGCTTGGTTTTTATAATTCAGATTCGAAGAACTACGATCTTAAAGAGTATAGAGGTTCTTTCGAGGTGCTTAATCTATCGGGGAATGTAAGTACTAGCAACGGCGAGATTGTTATCCATTCACACGGCTCATTTAGTGGAGAAGATATGCTGGCTTTTGGAGGGCATGTCTTTGGGTTAAAAGTAAAGCCTACATTAGAACTAAGCTTAATTTCACTTGAAGGAAGTATGGAAAGAACGCAGGACCCGGAAATAGGTTTGAAACTATTAGGTTAGTAGGTTTTTCAAAATCAAAAAGTTAGTCAACGTACTGTATACTATTTATATGGAAGTTATTAAATATAGTTTAAAAAATCACAAAAAAATAATATCGCAAATTACTGAAGCTTTAAGAGAAGGAAAAGTTGTCGCATATCCAACAGATACTAGTTATGGGCTCGCTGTAGATATTTCAAACCAGGAAGCGCTTAAGAGGCTTTATAAAATTAAAGAAAGACAGAAAACTCAACCTATACATATTTTAGTGCCCAGTATTTCTTATGCTAAAGAAATAGTTAATTGGGACGAGCAAATCGAAAAGTTAGCAAATAAATACTGGCCTGGTCCACTTACTTTAGTATTAAAACTAAAGAGTCGTGAGAAGGTTTATAAAACTCTCTCTGGTAACACTGGATTTTTAGGTGTAAGGATGTCTAAAAGTAAAATTTCTCAAGATATAGTAACCTCTCTTGGTTCGCCTATAACTACAACTAGCGCTAATCCTTCAAAGCACCTTAGTGGTGGTAAGGATAGTTATTCAGGAGAAGAGGTATTTAGGCAATTTGAAAAGCAAAAGCATAAACCAGATTTAATTCTCGATGCAGGTAAGTTAGTTAAAACAAAACCATCAACCTTAGTCAAAATAGATGGACAGATTTATGAAATTCTAAGAGTTGGTCCCATTAAAGAAACAGAAATAAAAAAATTCTGGAAATAAAAATATGAAATTAAGTCTGCCACATTATTTCTCGCGCAGGCTATCTCTGCAAATAGAAGAGCTCTACGCGGCAACCGCGATAGGTGATTTAGGTGTATCCATAATGCTCCTTTTCGAGCCAATTTTCTTATTTACCGTTCTTAATTTCACCATTCAGCAGGTGCTTTGGTATTACGCTCTAGTGTACTTTTGCTATGCCTTGTTTATTCCAATCGGCGCTCGCATAGTAAGCGTATCTGGTTATTATCATGGAATCTTCTATAGTACTTTCTTTATGATTGGTTATTGGTTGTTATTATATAACAGTACCAATTACAACTATTTAATATGGTTAGCTCCTGTGGTATTAGCTATGTATAAGTCGCTATACTGGCCAGCTTTCCATGCAAGTATAAGTAGGTTCGCAGGGCAGCATCAGAAGGGTAGAGAATTTTCTGCATTGTACGCCATTGTAAATCTCACCAGGATCGCAGGGCCGTTTATTGGTGGGTTAGTTGGTTCTTATTATGGACTACAGGGAAGTTTACTGCTTGCTTCTGTAATTTATTTTTGCTCTTTTATACCTCTCTTTATAAGGAAGGAAGAGTTTGTGCCTAAGCCATACCAGTATAAGTGGACTTTGGAAATGTATAAAAAATACCCTAAGAAGTTTTTAGGTTATTTGGGTTTTGGAGAAGAACTAATTGTTTTAACTATCTGGCCTATATTTATTTACACCATAGTTAAAACCTTTGAGGGGACTGGATTACTCGCAACTCTCTCAACGCTTGTTGCAACTGTACTGGCTCTTTATTTAGGTAAAGTTACCGATACTAAAAGTAAGGGTATGCTAATTAAAATAGGAGCCTTTATGACTTCACTTGTTTACATAGCAAGATTTATGGTAAATGGTTACACTAGTATCTTTGCCGTAGACGCGCTTTCAAGAACTAGTAAGGATATCGTTTTTATACCTCTCTCGGCAGTAACTTACGAAAGAGCAGAATCAACGCATATAATGCCGTACGTTGTTTTCTTTGAGCAAAGTCTGGCCATAGGTAAGCTCCTTGCGTGTCTTTTAGGTATCATTTTATTCGGAATGACCGGAAGCTTCCTCGCAGTCTTCCTACTGGCTGCCATTTTTAGTCTTTTGTATATGTTGATCTAGATTATTTAATTTTAGGGTCTTTGGATGGTATACTAACTCTATGCGAATAGAGCTTTTTTTATTACAATCCCGCGGTTTCCTTTGGTAAACCAACCCTAGTTTTCCCCGTCACCCTTTACTTGTCCTCCGTAGCTTTAGCGAAGGGGGATTCTCTATTCTTCATTCTTCATTACAAATCCCATGAACTACAATACCATCCAAACCCAAGACCCAGAAATTTACGAACTCATTAAAAAGGAAGAAATCCGTCAAAAAGAAGGTCTTGAGCTTATTCCTTCAGAAAATTACACATCTAAAGCCGTCCTCGAGGCCAATGGAAGTATTTTTACTAACAAGTATTCTGAAGGGTACCCTGGTAAACGGTACTATGGAGGAAACTTTATAGTCGATCAGCTAGAAACCCTTTGCCAAAAAAGAGCACAAGAGGTTTTTGGGGCAGGAGAGTACAGGGTAAATGTTCAACCTTATTCCGGAAGCCCTGCCAATATTGCAGTCTACAATGCACTCTTAGAATTCGGAGACACGGTATTATCCCTTGAACTTGCACAAGGTGGGCATTTAACACATGGTTCTCCAGTAAACTTTTCTGGTCGTGCGTTTAATTTTATTCACTATCCACTCAACCCAGAGACAGAACAAATAGATTACGAAGTAGTAGAAAAGTTAGCACTCGAACATAAGCCTAAGATTATTCTTTCAGGATTTACCGCTTACCCAAGAAAAATAGATTTTGCTAAATTCCACGAGATTGCAAAAAAAGTTGGTGCTATTTCAATGGCAGATATTTCACATATATCTGGCCTTATAGCCGGTGGTGTCCATGCTAGCCCTTTCCCATTCACCGACATAGTTACTACAACAACCCACAAGACACTAAGAGGACCTAGAGCTGCAATGATATTTAGCAAACCAGAATTTGCAGATAAAATAGATAAAGCAATTTTCCCAGGCTCTCAAGGTGG
>CAYSUI010000007.1:44811-46978 GCA_964434195.1 uncultured Candidatus Saccharibacteria bacterium | reverse complement strand
CCTGGGTTAGGTGCGATTTATGCGGGCCTAGAGTACAAAAACCCAATGTGGGGTGAGTCACCATTGGTAATAGCAATTGTCCAGGTGGGTGTAGGTCTAATATTTTTTATCGCAGGTCTCACAATAATCTACAATCTACTCGTACAGCCAAAAAGTGAAACTACAAATTAATGACAATAATTCAAGCATTAATTCTAGGGTTAGTTCAGGGTCTTGGTGAATTCTTGCCAATATCTTCTTCCGCACATTTAATTCTCGTGCCATGGTTTTTCGGTTGGAAAGACCCCGGGTTGGGTTTTGACCTCGCTCTTCACTGGGGAACCCTTCTTGCCGTTTTTATCTATTTTAGAACAGATATTGTAAATATTATCCGAGGTTTTTTACATAGTCTAAAAAAAACCACTCGAGATTTTGAAGGAAATATTTACCAAAAACTCTCTTGGTATTTATTAATAGCCACAATTCCAGGTACGGTAATTGGTAAATTGCTTGAAGAAAAGGTCGAGACTGTTTTTAGAAATCCATTGTTAATTGCGGCAACTTTGAGTCTCGCCGGTATTCTTCTCTGGTTAGTAGACTCAGCAAGTAAAAAAGAAAAAAACTTAAACCGTATTACTTGGAAAGACTCACTTATAATAGGCCTCTCGCAAGCAACCGCAATTATCCCCGGTATTTCAAGAAGTGGTGCAACTATGATATCTGCTCTGGGTCTAAAGTTTAAAAGAGAAGATGCCGCAAGGTTTAGTTTTCTTCTCTCAATTCCAATTATTCTAGGGGCAGGGCTTTCTAAAATAAAAGAGATTAGTTCTGCCTCAGGTAGTCCAGAGCTTATTGTTGGTTTTTTTGCTTCTGCGGTTTCAGGTTTCTTCGCAATAAAGTATTTATTGAAATATATTTCTAAAAAAGATTTTAGAGTCTTTGTTTGGTACCGAATTGCTTTAGCAGTTATAATATTATTAGTCTATTATGTAAGACAATAAAATATGTGGACCAGAAAATGGTTCTTAGAAACACAAAATAAAATTACAAATTCCGCGTTACTCAGAGTAACGCTTCAGTGTCTGGCATTTTACGGTCTCGTTCCATATTTTGCATTTGGGGCGTGGCTTCTTTATTCTGGCCAAATTATTCCATTCTATTTTTTAGGAATTACAGCATCTATTGCTAGGTTCATTTCCTCGCCGGTATTAGAAACGCTAATAACCCGACAAAGACCTTACCAAAAACACCACTTCAAGCCACACGAATCAAAATTTTTTTCTAGGGTAAGAAGAAGTTACGACTCCTTCCCCTCAGACCATACCGCATTCCTCTTTTCGCTCTCTCTTGGTATTGCAATTTGGTACCCATTGCTAGGTGTAATTTCAGCCTGCCTAGCAATTTTAGTTGGCTTAAGCAGGGTTGCTCTAGGTTACCACTATTTAACCGATATATTAGGTGGAATACTTGTTGGTACAGCTAGTTACTACATAACCTATTATTTTTTTAACAACTTCGTTTTCATTAAAACCATCGCTCCATAAATAAAAAATGACAAACTTTTTTTTAAGCCAACAAAAGAAAATTAATAAATCTTTTCTATATAAAGAATTTTTAGTACTCTTCGCAGCCTACGCCATAGTTTTCTATTCCCTCGCAGTAGCGTGGCACGCTTACCACAATAAAAGTTTATTATTTCTCGGGATTTTAATCTTAGCGATTCTTATCTCAAGGTTCATTATTAGTGAAACTATTCACCGACTAACAAAAAGAGCTAGGCCCTACCAAAAATACGGTTTCAAACCAGTTGAATCTATCCTCTTCACCTTTCGTCACAAACAACACGACTCCTTCCCATCAGACCACGAGCTCATAATGACTTTCTGCGCAGTAGCTATGTATCAAATCTGGCCAAGACTACTAATTGCAGCACTGATACTAGGTCCATTAATGGGCCTGGCTCGCGTGGTACTTGGTTTCCACTACATTACAGACCTAATAGGAGGGGTAGTCTTAGGAATTTTACTTGGTCTATTATTCAACATTCTTGTGGTAACCCCCTTCTTTACCACTCTCTAATTTCCATATAAAATACCAAAGTTACCAAGTTGGGATGTAGTCATAACTAATTATTGAGATCCCCCAGGGCTCCCAAATTACTTGCTTACCTATGAGTTTGTTTGAAAAA
>CAYSUI010000007.1:11282-44711 GCA_964434195.1 uncultured Candidatus Saccharibacteria bacterium | reverse complement strand
GCGGAGACCTGTGCAGATGAGCGAATAGCTCATATGCGCAAGTTGGAGAAAAGTACGACGAGCCGGTGTGGCGGAACTGGCATACGCTCGCGACTCAAAATCGCGCGCCCGTAAGGGATTGTGGGTTCAACTCCCACCACCGGCACCAAAACAGCACCTAATTCAGGTGCTGTTTTTCATCTCTAAATGTTAAACTACCTTATATGAATAGCAAAATTAATATTCCCAAAAGAATAGCCGAATCAAAAATAGATAGGAGATATAAAGTATCTTTGCTAATCCTTATACCTGTAGTTTATTTCATAATGCCAATAGACCTAGATTTCATAGGTTGGTTACTACCACCGAGTATACCGCTAGTATTTGCTGACGATGCGATGCTCGCGGCTTATTGTTTGTGGCTAATAGTAAAAATATATAAAGCCCCTAGGGAGGGTTGATTCATCGTAAAAAAAGTGCTATAAAACTTCTTGTTTCTAAATAAAACAGGAGGTAATACTATGAAATATTTGAAGTTATTCATGGTCAGATTAAGATCAGAATTGCTTCAAATACGAAGTAAAATAGAGCAGTATTTTGAGAGAGTAGATTTGCAAAATAAGATAGCCGATGCCTCTTGTCCGGATAACGAAATAGAATCATTGGTTATTGCTTATTGCAGAAAATACGACCCAGAGATATCTCAAAGTGCTACCAATAACCTTATAACCCAATTGGTTGTTACTAGACCAGAATTATACAATACTCTTATGTGCGGGAAGTAAAATTCCCACACAGGAGGGGGTGAACTATGGCAAAACATGAACAAGCAAAACTAATACTCGCTCAGGACCCGCATATCTTGGAGCATGCACAGAAAATCGCACACGCTGTAGTAAAGTTGTCCCCGCATCCAAACCATCCGCATATCAAACCCAGAGCTTTGTTGGTAGGCGGTTTCGTTAGAGACGCTTTTCGAGGCGAGAAATCTAAAGATGGCGATCTGGAGGTTTACGGGGTGACTTCTGAAGACTTAATAAAGCTGCTTGCCGAGTTGTTTGGTAAAGAAAAAATCAACCTGGTGGGTGAGCAGTTTAAGGTCATCAAGGTCTCTGTGGGTGGCGGTATCGAGTTAGATGTCTCCATTCCAAGACTCGATTCTAAACAGGGTCGCGGTCACAAAGGTTTCGAAATTCTGGGAGATCCAACTCTTAGTATCGAAGAAGCCGCAAGGCGAAGAGATTTTACCATGAACAGTATGGCTGCAGACCCTCTCACTGGGGAAGTTTTCGATCCTTTTGGTGGTCAAAAAGACATCGAGGCTGGCTTACTCCGAGCTACTGACTTAGGCCATTTTGGTGATGACGTTCTGCGCGTGTATCGTGCGGTTCAGTTTGTCGCAAGGTTTGCTATGTCAGTTGAACACTCCACCATGGCATTGATGAGGGAGATGGTCAAAGGTCAAGAGTTTTCAGAACTTCCTTCCGAAAGAATCACTGAAGAGTTGAAAAAACTCTTACTCAAAGCCAAGAAACCATCAATTGGTTTTTGGTTGCTCAAAAGCTTAGGGGTTCTAGAACTCCACTTTCCAGAGATTCATGCTTTGGTTGGTGTCGAACAAGACCCAGAATGGCACCCAGAAGGCGATGTGTTCATTCACACGCTCATGGTTGTCGACGAGGCAGCAGCGATTATCCGCCGGGAAGGTTTTTCCGAAGATCACTCTCTGCAGGTAATGTATGGGGCTTTAGGGCACGATTTCGGTAAACCCGCTACTACGAAATTTGAAGACGGACGATGGCGTAGTAAGGGTCACGAAGCAGCAGGGGTCGAACCTTGTGAGGTTTTTGGAAGAAGACTCAAGCTAAGTAGTGAAATTGTGGCAGCTATGAAGGCAGTGGCAGCAGAACATTTAAAACCTGCTGAATACTATCGAAGTCTTGAAAAAGGAGATCTCAAGGAATCCACTTATTCGAATGCTGTAAGGAGGATGCTTAAAAGGGTTTCTCCATTGCATTACCAGGTTCTTATCGCCGTATCCGAAGCCGATTCCAAAGGTCGTACTATTCCAGGTGTTAAAGAGGCACCATATCTCCCGGGTATCAAGCTCGCGGAAGTAGTTGTCGAAAAACATCTGGAAGAAGAAGCCAGGACCGATTTCGTTTATGGTAGGGATATTCTGGCAATGTGCGAAGAGTTAAACTTCCATTTTCCAGTAACCGAAAGATATCACTTCGGAAAATGGATTAGGGAAGTGGAGTCTCTGCGAGACGAAGGTGTGGTTACCGAAAGGGAACAAGGCCTAGAATTAGTCCGGGAAAAGCTTCTTGCTTACATTAAAGAAAAAACCGAACCAAACGAGTGAGTAACTCGCTTGGTTCTTTTTATTTAAAGGAGGAATTATGGCGAATTTTGTTATCTCTCAAAAAGGGATGTTTGAGTGTATGGTTCCAGGTCCAAAAAGATCCGGTAAGGTTAGAGATGTTTATACTTTAGGACAGAATAGGCTTCTTATAGTTGCAACAGATCGTATCTCTACTTTCGATTATGTACACCCAAATCCAATTCCAGGTAAAGGTGTAATTCTTACCATGCTTTCTAATTTTTGGGCACAAAAGTTCACTCATATTGTTCCTTATCACTTAATATCCGATAGTGTGAAATACTATCCAAGTCCCTACTCGCAGTTTACTCAAGAGCTAGCATGTAGGTCTCAATTAGTAAGAAGGTGTGAGGTTGTTCCCTTCGAATGTGTCGTTAGGGGGTTTCTTAGTGGAGGGGGTTGGGAAGAATATAAAAATTCTGGTCAAATCTGTGGTATTAGGTTGCCATCTGGTCTCTTAGAGTCAGGCAAATTACCTGAACCTATTTTCACCCCAGCTACCAAGGAAGTCTCGGGTCATGACATAAATGTAACTTTTGACTACATGAAAAATAAGATAGGGGAGGATTTGGCAGAAAAACTTCGTACCCTATCGCTTCGTTTGTACGCTTCAGCTAGCTCTTACGCTGAGAGTGTTGGTATGCTAATAGCTGATACGAAATTTGAGTTCGGAATTCGCGACGACCAAATCTATTTGATAGATGAAGTTCTGACTCCCGACAGTACTCGCTATTGGGCAAAAAGCAACTACGAACCAGGTCGTCCTCAGGAGTCTTTCGATAAGCAGTATGTGAGGGATTTTGTCACAACTCTAGGGTGGAATAAGACTGCCCCAGCACCAGTTCTCCCCCCTGAAGTCATCCGAAAAACTCAATCAAGATACATGGAAATCTTCAAGATTCTCACCGGGGACGATATAACGCTTACCACTGAAGCGCTAAATTATGGCTAATATAGGCCATTTTTTATTTTATACACAGGTCATTTGACATTTTACCAGATTTAAGGTAAAGTTCGATATTTGTCGGACAGTACAAGTTCTTTTCGGGCGACCCATCAGTCGTCAAAATATCAACACTTGAAAAAATAGGAGGTCCATTATGTGGGCAAGACTAAAGCGTTTGTTCCGTGCGATTTTTGGTGGTTTAATTTCGAGTGCCGAAGATCCTGAATTGATCCTCGAGCAACTCATTCGCGACATGAACGACGAGGTGCCGAAGCTTCGTACAAACGTTGCTGAAGTTATGTCAACCGAAAAACGATTGGAGCGAGAAATCGAGCGCGATCAGGCCAAGGTAGCCGATCTGAACAGTAAGATTCAGGCGGCCATTCGTTTGGGCAAAGACGACATTGCGACAGCGATGATCACCGAGATGAATTTGGCTCAGAAATCTTTGCAGACTACTCAGGGTAACCATGCCCAAGCCAAAGTAGCCTCGCAGAAGGCACGCGAGTACCTTGATAACTACATGGCTCAGGTGCGACGTCGTCAGGCCGAAGCGATGCAGTTGATCTCGGCAAGCAAACAAGCAGCCATGCAAGAAAAAATGGCCGCAACCATGGCAGCTTTCCAGGTGGGCGATGCTACGCATACCTTCGATGATATGCGCGAAAAGATCGACCAACGCGCCGCGTCTGCCGAGGCCAGGATGGAACTAGGCATGAACACCTTCGACGCCATGATGCAGTCGTTTGAAAGTGACGTCGCTCATCTGGAGGCGGTAGACCAGCTCGCCGCGTACAAAGCGCAAATGGGTATCGGTGTCGAAAGTAATCACGACACTGTCCTCGGCGAAGGTGCCCCTGCTCATCGTGCGCTCAATGCGGTCAGCGATGAGGCCGGAGTGGACCTGGAAACTCCGCATGTCCGCGAGCGTGAATTGGTCCGCAACTAATATCAATCCACAAATTCGTGGATTTTTTTATTTGGCTTGAAAACACTAGTTTGGTACTATTATAGTTGTATTAAACTATTTTTATGGACGGTATTGTCTTAAATCCAAAACCACAGATCTCAAGCATCCCTGAACCTATTCAGCCAATTTATAGCCCTCTTTCACCGCTGGCTAATTCAACTCAAAGCTACCAACCAGAACCTGAGCTAGAGGACGATGAATGGGATCGAAAGCTAGATGAGATTGCGCCCGTAACATCTTCTAGGCCTTCATCGATAATACCTACTCAGCCTATGGCTCCGAGTATTACTCAAGAAGCTTCGGAGGGTCCGGTGTCTTATGCCGATGCTTCTATACAAGAAATAGACATTACTAAGATTATCCCGAATCCTTTTCAGCCTAGAAAAATCTTCGACGAGCGTGCCTTAAACGAACTCGCTGAATCTATTAAAGAGCACGGTGTTATTCAGCCACTCGTGGTTACAGAAACAGCAAATGGTTACGAGTTGGTTGTAGGAGAGAGGCGTTTCCGTGCGAGTCAATTGGCAGGCGTCTCAAAAGTACCGGCAATCGTAAAAAGACAAATGCAGGACCAAACCAAGCTCGAGGTTGCATTAATAGAAAACATTCAACGCCAAGAACTTAATCCCATCGAAGAAGCTCAAGCCTACGAAAGATTAATGAAAACTTTTAATCTTACTCAAGAGCAGGTAGCTAAGAAAGTAGGGAAGAGTAGACCTGCTGTTGCGAACACTGTTCGACTCTTAAACTTACCTGCAGAAATTCAACGAGGTGTAATAGAAGGAAAAATATCCGAAGGGCACGCCAGGGCCATATTAGGTCTCCAGGATTACGAAAGACAGCTACAGCTATATAAGCTTATAATTGAACAAGGTCTAAACGTAAGACAGGTGGAGCAAAAAGTTAGGGAAGTTAGTTTAAGACGTCAGTTAGATGCCGCTAACATGGACCCTAAGTTTGTCGCTCTTGAGTCTGAGTTAAGGCAAAAGTTATCCGCGCAAGTCAAAATACAACGCAGTGGAAAAGGTGGTAAAATCACAATTGAATTCTTTAGTGAGGACGAATTGAAAGAAATTATGGGAAGAATGACTAGAATAAAAGAGGCAGAACAAAACAATCAATATTTAACAGTTTAAATAATGAAGAAAATAATTAGCTGGCTAGGACATAACGCATTGTATTTATCTTTCGGTATCGTCTTAACCGCGACATTAGGTAGTTTGTTTTTTAGTGAAGTAATGAATCTTCCTCCGTGTGTGCTTTGTTGGTATCAAAGAATTTTCATATATCCACTCTTTCCTATATTCTTGGTAGGAATTTTACGAAGAGACCCCAAGGTTCATTGGTACGCATGGCCACTCATTATTCCTGGGCTTTTGGTTTCAGTCTTTCATAATCTCCTATACTGGAAATTATTACCCGAGGCCGCTGCTCCCTGTGTAGCTGGAGTGTCTTGTACTACTAAGTTTTTTGAGTGGTTCGGTTTCATAACAATCCCATTCCTCTCACTGGCGGCTTTTATAACCCTAACAATCCTCATGGTGATTTACACCAAGAGACACAAAATTAATCTCCCACAAATCTAATATGCAGAAAGAAGCAAAAATTTTAATATCTATAGGTGCTGGTATATTAGTTATTCTTTTTGGTGTTTTCCTCTGGTACCAGCAAAACACTGCACTTAACGATTCTCAACCTATAGACGATAAAAAATTAATCAGAAGCGACAGTCAGATAATTGGTAAAAAAGATGCGCCTAATACCCTTGTTGAATTTGGAGACTTTCAGTGTCCGGCTTGTGGTGCAGCGCATCCATATTTAAAAGAACTCATTAATGGGGAATATAAAGATAAATTAAGATTAGTGTTCAGAAATTTCCCTCTCTCTCAACATAAGAATGCTTATCCTTCAGCTCAAGCAGCCGAAGCGGCTGGCAAGCAGGGTAAATATACAGAAATGCACGACAAGATATACGAAAGTCAGAGTGAATGGAGTAATATAAGTGATCCTAAGGAGATGTTTATTGGTTATGCAAAACAATTGGGTTTAGACGAAAAGAAGTTTGAATCTGATTATAGTGATTCCTACCTTAAAGAAAGAATTAAGTTGGATGTAGATGATGGTAACGAGCTCGGTGTGAATTCTACCCCAACATTTTACTTAAACGGAGAAAAATTGGAAATCAAAGATTTCCGTAAATTTAAAGAAGAGATAGGGGCAAAGTTAAAATAATATGTTAGCAACCGTTCATGTCGCAGTAGGCGCGGCTATCGGTAGTTACATAGGAGATCCCATTATTGTTGCTCCGTTGTCTTTCGTAAGTCATTATTTCCTAGACGCCGTACCCCACTTTAAGTGGAAAAAACTAAAACTCAAAAAAAATCACCACATGAACGTTAGAGCGTTTAGGGCTTTATGGTACGAGGCTATAGAGCCACTAGTCGCTCTTTCACTTGCGGTATATTTATATGCAATTGCTCCGGAAAGTTTAAAATTTCCTGTATTAATAGGTATATTATTTAATCAGATCCCGGACTTTCTTGTCCTCCTTGAATGGCGTTATGGGATTAAACGTCCTTTCCCAATAAGACAAATTGAAAATGCCACCCATCGACATTCTATTAGTTTTATGGGTGTTGTAAATCAGATATTCGTACTTGTACCAACTATGTACTATCTATTAAAATAAGTTTTGCATTACGGTAATATCTTATGGGTTGGTAAAATAGTTCGTGTCCTACGCTGACTTTAGGTTATGCGGAATATAGTATAGTGGTAGTACGCGTCCATGGGGTGGATGTAGTTCCGGTTCGATTCCGGATATTCCGACCATAAGTTATCGCAGGATAAATTTGAGTTAGGTTCATATTGGTTAGTTTATAAATAAATACGATCCATCCGGATCGTATTTATTTAAAATAAAAAAAGAACCTAAGTGGTTCTAGAAATCGGTACCCTCTGTGTTTTGGGTATATTTATCGAAGATTTCCAGCTCGTACGAGTCTGGATCCTCCTTGCTAACAGAAAAGGCAAAGTAGTTGTTCCAGATACTGAACTCCTTACCTTCGGTTAGTCTCAGTATCTCCAGTCCCTCTGCTTGGTCCACAGCTAGGCCAAGTTCTACCAACTTGCTAGCAACATCTACTTTTTTGGCCTTCCTGGTATAGCAGAAGGCTCGAACAGTAAGATTCGCAATAGGATTGTTGGGAAGGAAACAGTCAGAAAACATTTGGCAACATTTATTGTTTCGGTTGTATATGTTCTCGCAATCTGCCAACTCAACCAAGCTGTACAGGCGTCTTTTAATCTCCTCTATTGTAAGAGGGTATCTAAAATCACTCATAATTAACCTCCATGGTGCTGGTATAAAAGAAAGAATGATTAGTATACTATAAAATAACAGCTTAGTCAAGTATTTAAGTGGAAAAGTAGCCATTGACGACTCCTTATTGTGGTGATAGCATAGGCTAATCTTTGTATGATACCTACTCAAGTTACGTCAAAAGAGTCTACTGAATCCAAAACTTACCGCACCTTAACTAGTTGGAGTAAGTTGCCTTATCCTTACACTTTAAATGGTGTTAGGAATAATTTAGTTGCACTCAAAGAGGCTGTTCTCGTTAAGCGTCCTGTACTTAGAGAGATTTATTCAGAATATGGTAATTTATCACCTTTGGAATATGAAAAAGTATTCACAGACCACACTTTGGGTGATTTGTATAAATCTAGAAGAACAGAGCTAATGTCTGTTATTAAAGAAGTACTTATCCCTAGATTAGGTGAGGAAGTTACTTCTGAAGTTATTGGTCAACTTGAAAAAACCAATTTTGTCTCAACTGCAGATCATCACGGTCCAGTCTTAGATCCATATTTTATAAATTCTAACCTAACTACCGCCTTGGCAGGTCAAAATTTCTTAGACCCGCTAAAATACTTGGTAGTTTTTTCGTGCGCAAATGTTTCCCTTAATAACTCCACATTTCCCAGAGGTTTAAGTTTTACCTCTGAGACTTCTTATGGTATCAGAAGAATTAAGCTTCCATTCTTCGAGGCATCTAGTAGGCTTTCTCCGGTAATAAATTTTAGACCTTATGTTCAAAAAGATATAGATCGACTAAAAAAAGAACTCAGAAAGCTATCAATATCAGGAATGATTAAGAGTAATGTCGAAGAGAGTTTTCTTGATATTTTTACTAGGATTTATGATACCGACTATATAAAGTCACTTTCGTCTTTCTCAGAACAAGTAACGGCCACAAATCTTTCACTCTGGGATGAGATTTTTAAGTCAGATGCTCAAAAACAGAAACTAGTATATATAGAACAGGAGAAAATTGTTTCTGAGCTTATTCATAAAATACATTTAAATAAAGACTCCCTAATCTCAGATATCTTGTTTGACGAAAAATCCAGACAGATTTTTAGAGAAGTGTATGAAGGTGTAGAGGGTGGGTTTAGTGAAGAGAATAAAGCAGGTTCATTTCTTTTTTGGGCATTACCCAAAGGTTCTAAATACAGGGTCCAGTTGTGGTTGAAAGGTAATACTCTAGCAAGCGAAGACGGTATTCATGTCTACGAGTTGTCTAGGTCTGGTTTAGAGACCGCTCTTCAAGAAGGGGAGCTAATTCCTAGCATGCTCCTCACCTTTGTCGTTCTCTCTTTCTATTATGGACTAAACTGTTTAGGTGGTTTCTGTCAGGTTAACTATTTAACAAATATGAAAGAGCGTTTCTCGGAGTACCTTAAATTGGTTGGAAATAACTCGAGTGATCATTTGGGTGTGGAGACAAAACGTCTTTGTGAAGGTATGAGTATAGCATTTCTTCAAAATAGTAAAGGAAAGAGTTCTCTTGCTACTGGCCTAGATTTATTGCTATACAGAACTCCAAATTTTAAAGAAAGACTTACAAAAACAGTCAAAACAATTACTGTTTCTAAAGCTCTAGATGTTATGCTCCCAGAGTTTTACACTGTAATGTATGGAGATTCAGAGCGGTCTCCTCAGTTATTAGGACTTACAGCTAGTGATATTGCCGATCAAAATGGCTTAAATGAGCTTGTTTGGCCTTGCGCAGTGTTATAATAAAAGTAATTAATATAAACACATGGAAAATACTCCAAATACTATGGGTCAGGATATGCCTTCAGTACAAGCTCCTTCTGGTAATATGGCAGGTCCGAGTCTGGCAGGCATTGGCAAGAGATTTGTCGCCATTGTCATCGACTGTATCATAATTGGTGTTGTAAGTGGTGCCCTTAGCTTCGGTCTTAAAGGCAGTGCTCTAGGAGGACTACTAAGTGCTGTAATAGGTTTTGGTTATTTTATATATTTCGAAGGGTCAGAAAGACAAGCCACTCTTGGTAAGCAAGTTATGGGAATAAAGGTTGTAACAGCGAGTGGTGGTAAAATAGACTATGCTAAAGCTGCTGTTAGAAACCTAAGTAGAATACTTTCAGGAATACTTTTAATAGGATACATAATGGCATTATTTACTGAGAAGGAACAGGCACTTCATGATTTAATTGCTGGAACGATTGTCGTTAGAAAATAATCTAGTATTTAAAAAAGCTGTCGATATTTTTTGGCAGCTTTTTATTTTAGCAATATAATTACTCCATGAATATAAGAAAAAATAAAAAATTAGGTATTGCGATTTCGGTAATTGCATTATGTTTTTTAATTGCGTCTTATTTCTATCTAAAATCGGGAATATCAAATGTGTTACCAGCTTTTTTACCGGCTAAAAATCTTCCGAATCCGAATTTAAACGACACAAATAAAACCAATGGTCTAATATCAGGTAATTTTACTGGCATACCCCTTAGTTTAATCGGTAATCTTAGGATTGACTTTTTTGCGAAAGACTTGGGGAAACCAAGAGATTTAATCGAGGACTCACGAGGGAATATTTTGGTAAGTATTCCCGAAAGGGGTCAAGTAGTCGCGCTTTTAGATTCAGATAGTAATGGTATTTCTAATAAATCTCAAATAATTCTAGAAAAGCTGAAGCAGCCCCATGGTTTAGCTTTTTCAGGAAACACACTTTTCATTGCCGAGACAGATAAGGTTGTGAGTTATTCTTATGACCCCGTTAATAATTCAGTAATAAAAGCAAAAAAAATATTTGATCTTCCTGGTGGGAGTACGCATTGGTCAAGGAGTTTGCTCGTAGCAAAGTATAACGGCAAAGAAATGCTTTTTGTCTCAACCGGATCATCTTGTAATGCATGCGAAGAATCTGATCCCCGCAGAGCAGCAGTCTGGTATGCAAATTTAGATGGTACTGAGTTTAAAAGTTTTTCATCTGGTTTAAGGAATTCAGTTTTTTTAACTACACATCCAAGAACTGGAGAAATTTGGGCTACCGATAACGGACGAGATAGGATAGGAGATGATATTCCGCCAGAAGAAGTGAATATTCTAAAAGAAGGTGGATTTTACGGATGGCCGTATTGTTATGGTCGAAATATTTTAGATAGAACAGTTGCGAAAGATTCGTCCCTGTGTGCAAATAGCATAAAGCCGCATATAGAAATGCAGGCGCACAGTGCGCCGTTAGGTCTTGCTTTCATTCCAACTAGCTTTGGTGAACTAGAAGGGGATTTATTGGTCGCATTTCATGGTTCCTGGAATAGAAGCGTACCTACTGGTTATAAGATAGTCCGTATAAAACTTTCAGAACAAGGTGAGTATCAAGGTATAGAAGATTTTATTTCTGGTTGGTTGCCAGGAACTAATTCCGCTCAGAGTTTTGGTCGTCCAGTAGATATTTTATTTTCAAAAAATGGAATAGGTTATATTTCCGATGACAAAGCCGGGGTGGTTTATCGTTTAGAGTATGTAAAATAACGATATGAAAAAAAGTTTACTTTCATTAATTCTAATACTTCTAACAATTATAATCAGTGTTGGCTGGGTTTCTACGGCTCATGCTCAGGAGCAAGAAGTCATTCAAGATTTTGCAGTAAGTATACAGATAAACCAGGACACTTCTATAAATGTCGAGGAGACTATTGTTTATGATTTTGGCGCCCAGCAAAGACACGGAATATACAGGAATATCCCATATAAGTACAAGGCACGCGGAGGGAATTATAGTTTGGATATTTCAGATGTGAAGGTAAGTGGAGATTCAGGAAGAGCTATTGAGTATTCCACCAGCCGCTCTGGTGGATATTTAAAGTTAAAAATCGGTGATCCAAACACATATGTTACCGGCCAGCAAGTGTATAAAATTTATTATACGGTAGATAAAGCGGTGAATTTTTTTGAGAATCACGATGAGCTGTATTGGAATATTACTGGCAATGAATGGATTGTGCCCATCACTAAAGCATCTGCCAATGTTTTCTCGCCAAATGTTCAGGCTAATCGAGTCGAGTGTTTTACCGGCAGTTATGGAAGTACGAATAGTCAGTGTAGTAAAGTTATTTCTGGTTCGAATGTCAGTTTTGAAACTAATCAGTCTTTAAATGAAAAAGAGGGTTTAACCATCGTAGTTGGGTATCCAAAAGGTTACTTCCTAGAACCTACTAAGCAACAATTGTTGATTGAAAAAATAAAAGATAACGGTATTTTAGTTTTACCAGTCATCGTTTTTGTATTCTTATTTTGGCTTTGGAAAAAAATTGGTAAAGACCCCGATATGGTAACAGTTGTTCCTCAATACGAAGCTCCCGAAAATTTTAGTCCGGCTGAAATATTATTTCTTCAAGGTGGAGCGCAAGTTATGACTAAACTGTATGCTGCGCAAATAATTTATCTCGCCACGAAAGGCTACTTAAAAATCACACGCCAGGAAAAAGAAGGTTGGTTTGGTGGTGAAGATTTTGTATTAGATAAAAATATAGGCAAGAGAGCCGAAGTTGAGGCCGATAATAAATTACTAGGCTCTATTTTTGCTCAAGGTAATATGGTCAGCCTTAGTTCTTTTAAAGGAGATAGGCAAGCGAGTCAAAAATTTTTAGAAGTCTTCGGTGAATATAGGAAAAATTTTGAAAAGCTAGGTTATTTCAGGAAGAATACTCGCGGAGTGGGCGGATTCTTGGCAGTCTTAGGGATTTTTAGCATTATCGGGTCTATTATGTTGGGAATCGCTTTTGAGAATTTATTCTTAGGTTTGGCAGTGGGTGCTTCCGGTTTATTGTTCATATTATTTGGAATAATTATGCCCGCCAGGACTAAGGAAGGGGTAGAGGTATATGCAAAGGTTTTAGGGTTAAAAAAATATATTGAGGTCGCAGAACAAGATAGAATAAATTTTCATGATGCACCAGAAAAAAGCCCCGAGCATTTCCAGAAACTTCTACCTTTTGCAATTCTATTTGGCTTAGAAAAAAAGTGGGCTGAAAAATTCGAAGGCATGAATGTCCAGCCCGATTGGTACACCGGCAGTCCAGGTACGGTTTTTAGCGCTGCTGCTTTTTCTAACTCCATGTCAAATTTCGCTTCCGCCGCAGGATCTTCTATGGTTACTGCCGCAAGCGGAGGCAGTGGTTTTTCCGGAGGCGGTTCAGGTGGGGGCGGAGGTGGAGGCGGGGGAGGTAGTTGGTAATTAACTAACATGCATAGTTTCTAACACTTCGAATAATTAGAATCTATGTTATTTGTAAAACAATAAAAAACTACCATACTGGATCGTATGGTAGTTTTCTTTATTCAGAAATAACTTCTGATAATCTTTCTACTTTACTTGCACCCTTTGCATTTGTTTCCAGGGTTGGGTTACCTAAGTATCTTATTGTGCTTGCCCCGTCTGATTTGGAGACTAGTTTTTCTGTAACATGAAGATATGCTCGGCTAACCCCATCTGTCTCTACCCTTGCCTGCTTAACCGTGAACTCATCGGCTGCAAGTCTGCTTGCACCGTCTAAAATTGCTTGCAAGTTGCCTGGATTTGTTTTTTCCGTCTCATTGTTAGCATTATCTCTTAGAGTAAGGTGAGAGGCACCGTCTAGGGTAATTCGAATGGTGGGGCTAGAAAGGGAGTTTATCTGGGCACTGCTTGCACCATTCATATTTACTTCAAGTTTATCGGCGGTAATATTTACAGCTTCCAATTTTACAGCTCCGTCTAGTTTTAAGTTTTCTATGCTTGGTGAGGACACGTATATTTTTGTTCTGCCGTGCCAGAGGTTGCAGAAAATACAAATTTTAAATTCTTCCTGCCAGTTTCTGTCTATTTTTAAGGTCTCGTTTTCAACAGTTAATCTTAGTCTTTCAATATCTATACTTCTACCTTCAGCCCGCGCGCTAGTTTTTTCTTCCTGAGTTAAATAGATAATGTCAGCGCCATCGGCAGTAATGTTTTTGAAATCCGTTATTTCAAAAGTCTTAATTACCTGTCTGTTGTTTGGATGGTTTTGATAAACCTGCTTAATCTCTGGAGCATATTTAACACCTATGCTAGACGCGGTAGATATTGCGGCTATCCATAGAAACAGAAATGCCCAAGTAAACTTTGCATGAAATTTATTTTTCCACGAGCTTAAACTCATGCCTGCTAGGAAAATCACCACTAACGGAATTGTGACCGTAATAAACAAGGCGGTTAAGCCAATTATGAATGGTGTACCGGAAATAGCTTCTTTTACTGGAAAGTCTACTAAGGGTGAGTTTAAGTTGAAAAGCAGGTTAACAAAAATTATGCTTATAGTTACAGTCGCAATACCCGAAGCAATAGTTATTATTCCACCAATTACTCTAAGAACAATTGGGAGCAGGGAGTGGATAATGAATTTTAGAATCTGAGAAATAATTTGGATCGGTAGGGAAATAACTCTGTTTAATTTGTTACTTTCGCCAGTCTCTACTTTTTTTTTAAGCGTTTCATCGAGTGTGGCAAGAGTTACGGCTTCCCCTGACATTTGCATTTTTTCGGTTGGGGTCTTAGCTTCAGGCATTATTATCCATAAGATTATATAGAATAAAATTGCTGAACCACCGAACAGCAAGAACACAAGAAATACAAGTCGCACGAGTGTAGGTTCCGCGCCAATATAGGCCGCAAGTCCGCTAGCAACACCAGCTATCATTTTATCGTCCGGGTTTCGGAATAGTTTTTTTGGTGCCTTGTTCTGATTTTGGTTACCGGTGTGTTTTTTCTCATCTTCTTGTTCTTCTTTGTTAAAATCTTCTACGGTCCCCATGTTCTTTATTAATTCATCGACTTCAGTTTTGGTAATGACCGCCTCTTTACCATTAGGTCGTTCTAGAAACCTTTCTGCTATTCTTGCCTCGAAATCTTTTACTACTTCCTCGTGGTCGGGAAGTGAAGAAAAATGCTTGCTTACCGAGTCCAGATAATTTTGCAAAGTGGCAAATGCATCGTCTTCTACATAGAAAACAGATCCGGCTATATTAATGTTAATTACTTTTTTCATATATTTTGATTAATGAGTTTATGGATTTATTTAATGTAATCCAGCTTTCGGTAAGCTGCTCTAGAATTTTATTACCTTCATTGGTTATAGCGTAGTACTTGCGTGGTGGCCCAGAGCTGGACTCTTTCCAGTTGTAGGTTAAGTAGCCAGAATTCTTGAGGCGGCTTAGTAGGGGATAGAGCGTGCCTTCTACGACCAACATATTAGCTTCCTTTAATTCCTTAAGAATATCGGAAGCATAAATTTCACCACGAGCGATAATCAGGAGTATACAGAATTCAAGAATCCCTTTTCGCATTTGCGCCTTGGTGTTTTCTAGGATAATTTCTTCGTTTGGCATAAGGTTATATAGTTAAGTAATTACTTTATACATCATAGTACTATGTAGTGCAAGGTACTAGGCTGTGGAAAATACATAATATAGCGTATTTAAGCTAAAAAATCGACTATGCTATTATTCGAATATGGTTAAAAAATTAGCTAAAAATGTATATTTAGATTACGCAGCTACGACGCCTACCAGACCAGAGGTTATAAAAGCGATGGCGCCTTTTTGGAACGAAGAATTCGGAAATCCATCTAGTCTGTATGGCTTTGGAGCCAGGGCTAAAGCAGCGGTAGATGAGGCACGGAAATCTGTGGCCCAAGTCTTTGGTGGCAAGCAAGAAGAATTTGTTTTTACTGCTGGTGGAAGCGAGAGTTTGAATTTAGCAATTATTGGAGCCGCACGTGCCTACAGAAAACAGAACAAGTTCGGCGGACATATTATTTCCTCCAATATAGAACATAAAACAGTTTTAGAGTGTTTGAATCAGTTAGAAAGTGAGGGTTTTTCTATTACCAAACTGAATGTAGATAATCAAGGTTTTTTTAAAGTAGCAGACGTACAGAAAGCTATAGAAAAAGATACTTTCCTTGTTACGTTAATCTACACCAATAATGAAATTGGTACGGTAGAACCTATTTCGGAAATTGGCAAAATGCTTATTGGTTTGAACAAAAAAAGAGAGAAAGAGTATTTGCCTAAAATATATTTCCACACCGACGCCTGCCAAGCCGCAGGGCTCTTGGATATTAATGTTCACAAGTTAGGTGTCGATATGCTTTCCATAAATGGCAGTAAAATTTATGGCCCAAAACAGACTGGCTGTCTATATGTAAAAAAAGGAACTAACTTGGAGCCGGTAATTTACGGCGGCGGACAAGAAAAAGGTCTAAGAAGCGGCACAGAAAATGTACCCGGGATTATCGGGTTTGCTAAGGCCTTAGAACTTGCTCAAAAAGATAAAGTAAAAGAAGCTAAAAGGCTTATCCAGCTTCGGGATTGGTTTATTAAAGAAGTGACAAAGAAAATAGCTGACATAAAATTAAATGGCCCAGTAGGTAATAGCAGGTTAGCAAACAATATTAGTTTGTCATTTAAGGGTTGCGACGGAGAGGCTCTTATGTTCTATTTGGATGCCAAAGGCTTTACAGTTTCTACCGGTAGTGCCTGTACTTCAAGTTCAAGCGAACCTTCGCATGTTCTGGAGGCAATTGGTTTGGACAGTGAGTATATATCAGGCAGTATTCGTATTACACTTGGCAGGTATGTGGCTAAGCAAGATTTAGTAAGGTTTTTAAATATTTTACCGGGTGTAATAGGTTCGCAAAGAAAAATGAGCAATGTCATAAAATAAATATGCATTATAGACAACTAACTGCTCAAAACGTGTCAGAGCTGAGGCAATTAATGGAGGTGTTTGCTGTAGCTTTCGAAGATCAAGAGACATTTTCAGCCAGCAAGCCGAGTGATGATTATATTAAATTATTACTAGAAAACACTTTGAATATTGTAATCGTGGCTGCAAATGATTCGGGTCTCGTAGTGGGCGGGCTTATTGCGTATGAATTAAAAAAGTTCGAACAGGAACGCGGAGAGATTTACTTGTATGATCTGGCCGTACAAGAAGAATATCGTCGCCAGGGGCTTGCTACTGGACTTATACAAGAGTTAATAAAAATTGGAAAAGAGCGTGGGGTTTATGAGGTTTTCGTTCAAGTAGATAATGAAGACACTCCTGCAGTGGAACTGTATAATAAGTTGTCTACCAGTAAAGAAACTAATATAACTCATTTCAACTTCAAGGTTTGACTGTGCTATAGATAACCACAATTCACTTTAATAAACTAACTCCATAACCTTAAACATGTATTTTCGTAAGACAGCTTTGCAGTCAGAAGTGGCAGGTGCGCGATGAAAAGTATTTAGAGGTTTTTGTTAATCCTCTTTTAGGTAGGTTCTTATTCAGATAGTAACTCGTGTTAAATGTCGAAGTAATAGATTTGAGCAAAATTACAAAATCTTATACACTACTTAACTAATAAGTTAATCCTAAAATTTATGAAAAATAGAATGTATTCAGTAGTAGGGAGGGTTGGTATATTTTTTGCCGGTGTGGCTATGTTTACCCAAACTGCCTTGGCGGCAATGGTTCCTGTAAAGTTATCAACTTTTTCTTTTCAGAATAAGACCAATCCATGGGGTGTGCAGGTTGTCGGTCAGCACGCATTGGTTAATTTATCAAGCAGTAGAGAGTTAAAGGTGTTAAATGTTTCGAATCCCAGTTACCCTACAGAGGTTGCTACCTTAGATCTAAGTGCAGAGGCTGGTCTCTTGGCGGGTATGGAGGTTAAAGGCGGTTACGCTTACATTACAGATGGAGGCAGTAAAATGCTTATTGTGAATATTCAGGATCCTGGAAACCCTGTATTTGTAAAGAGTCATGCCTTAGTCGGCACTGGTGCCCATGAGTTAGTTATTTCAGGTAGTTTGGCGTACGTAATTCGAGGTAATGCAAATACTTACTTCGATATAGTGGATATATCAGATCCTGAAAATCCTGTAAATATTTCTACGACGAATATTCAGGCCTACCCTCAGCAAATAGTAGTTAAGCAAAACAAAGCGTATATAGTTGGTAATTATGATAACGGCAAGACCAAACTCTATATTTACGATGTTCTCAATTCTCTAAGTCCTTCTCTTTTAAGTGCAACTAATACGGGTAAGGGTGGATATGGGTTAGCCGTCTCTGCTGGTCGTGCGTATGTATCCAATTACGCGCAAGACAATATTATTGTATTTAATATTGCTGACGCGTATAATCCCGTTTTGCTTTCCGCGACAGGGACCCAAAACGGTCCAGGTAAGCTTATGGTAAACGGCGATAGTTTATATGCGTTAAATTCTCCTGCTAATACTCTTGAAGTATTTGATATTAGTAAACCGAATAAAATTAAAAGCATAGGATCTGTAAGAACAGCTAAATATCCGTTTAGTATGGATTATAGGGATGGTAATTTGTACATTACTAATTGGACTGCCGATAAGATGCAGATTTTCCAAGCACAATAAATACGTATAAAATAAAACCGATCAAGTGATCGGTTTTATAAATTTTACGGAAGCATTCGATAGAAAAAATAAACTCCTAAATAAATGGATAGGACTAGAATAAATAAAGAAATAATCTGTGAATTCTTACCCCCAGCAAGAAAGTCTAAAAAAACTAAGGTTATTATTTACGCCCCTGGTTTCCCGAGTTCGCCATCAAAAAAAACATTCGCAGAATTTTATTCCAAAAAAGGTTTCTGGGTTTTTATTCCTAGGTATAGAGGCGCTTGGGAAAGCGGGGGAGAATTACTAAAAAAAGAACCCACGGAAGATATAAAAGATTGTATAGATGCAATTCATAAGGGGTTCAAATCCATTCCATTTTCAGCATTAGAAAAACCAATTCATTACAAATTAAAACCAGATAGTCTAATCCTAATTGGGTGCAGTTTCGGTGGACCAGCTGTTCTGCTTAATTCAAAAGATCCGAGGGTTACCAAAGTTATCTGTCTCTCTCCTGTGGTAGACTGGAAAACTCCTAGTAGGGTTGAGCGCGCCAAATGTTTTTGGCCTTTTGTACAAGAGGCCTACGGCGAAGCATTTAGGATAAACAAAGATGGAATTCAAAAACTCTATAAGTCGAAGTTCTACAACCCAAGTCTACAGTTAGATAAAATAGATGGCAGCAAAATTACTATCTTCCACGCGAAAGACGACGAGGTGGTATTGCCAGAACCAGTAATAAGATTTGCAAAAACGACTGAAAGCAAGTTAGTATTATTAAAGAAAGGTGGGCATTTAAGCTCAAAGTATGCAGTGGTAGATAAAAATTTTATTAATATTATTAAAGAATAAACTATGGACATAGGAAGGGAATATAGTCCCGGTAACATTAACCCCGAGAGGTATGGTTGGGGTGAGGCAACGGGAAATGCTCAAGAGGATCGTATTTTTTTCGCGAACGTAGATACATTTCAGGATAAGGATGAGCTTCAAGCGATAATAGTAGATTTAGAAAAAAGACTTGAAGCCAATAAATTGCATGCCGCTTCAACTGGCTCAGCAACATTCGATAAATCTATAGACGCTATATTGGAAAGTAGATTAGACGTTCTTCGGATAAGACTGAAAGAGTTAAAAGGCGAATATTATGGTGGTGGAGGCACACAGTCGCCAGGAGATTACTATAGAAGGTTGTCAGAAATTAAAATGAATAACCAAGAAGATAGAGGGCACTAACCATCTTGTATGAAAATCGGCGTCTTCGATTCAGGTTTAGGTGGTTTAAATATACTGCGGGAGCTATTAAAAAAACTCCCGCAGTATGATTATGTTTACCTTGGCGACACTAAGAATTTACCTTACGGTGAAAAAACACAAGAGCAAATATTCAAATTTACAAAAAAAGCTGTAAATTATTTATTTAAAGAACAAGATTGCGCTCTTGTTTTAGTCATGTGTAATACAGCGAGCGCTAAGGCTTTAAGAAAATTGCAGAGAGAATGGCTTCCAAAGAACTTTCCCGACAGAAGAATACTCGGCCCTATTATTCCTACAGTTGAGTATTGTAAAAATGCAAAAAGAGTAGGGGTGCTTGCTACCAAGGCCACCGTAGATTCTAAAGTTTATATAAAAGAGCTTAAAAAACTTAATCCTGAAATCAAAGTTTTTCAAAAATCAGCTCCTAAACTTGTTCCGCTAATAGAAGCTGGTAAAATAAGAGAATCAGAATCGTCTTTAGATGTGTATCTAAAGCCACTACTCGCAAAAAATATAGACTCATTAATACTCTCTGGCAGCACGCATTATTCCGTTCTAAAAGGTTACGCGAAAAAAAAGTATGGAAAAGAAATTCAAATCTATTCCCAAGACGAAATAATTCCTAATTCTCTCGAAAAGTATTTAAAGAATCATCCTGAAATATCAGTAAAACTTTCAAAAAATTCAGAGAGACAATTTTTAGTTACTAAAACCACTCGGGTAGTCCAAGACTATTTGATAAACAAGTTAGATAGTAAATTAAAGCTACAACAAGTAATGGTATAATTACTATGTAGTAAAAATGATTAGAAACCAAAATCAATCAGGCTTCATTCCAGTCCTGCTCCTCCTTTTAGGATTGGCAGGTATTTTGGCTGTAGGTGTGGGTGGTTATAAATATTTAGCAAAAAATAAAGTAAAAAATATTCCACAAGTGGCTGTTTCTACTCAGGAACCTGAAAAAACAGAATCATCTTCAGTAAGCCAAGAAACTACTCCCCAAGTAGCAGGTCATTCCAAAACCACACCAGAAGTTAAAACCATTGTTCAAACTCAAAAATTATCCACAGAACAAGTAAGACTAGCTGTGGCAGACGAAATGAAAGCCCTCTTAGCTCAAGGCCTGCTTCAAGGACCAAAAGGTGAGAAGGGTGAAAAAGGTGATTCCTATGCTGAAAGTACGAGGGGAACCCTCGGCCAAGGGCAACATGCTAACAACTTAGGCCAGGTTTTGGGGATATCCACATCGAGCCCTGCGCCACTGCCTCAATATGCGCCGATTTTTTATAACCCAGGTAACGCGCAGATTTTACAACCTCCTACAAGCTCGATTGGTGCGACTTCTATTACAGCCGATAAAGCCAGTTTTACTCAAAGTGCAACCATCGCTAACTTAGCTGTTACCGGTTCTTGTTCTGGGTGTGGCGATGCTTTGGCAGTTAACTCACAGATAACTGGTGCGACCGCTGGTTCAGTTTTATTTGCAGGTTCATCGGGTGTTCTCTCCGAAAATAACGCCAAATTATTTTGGGATAATACAAATAATTATTTAGGTATAGGCACTTCTTCGCCTGGTGATGTTGCGAGTATTGCATACACAGCCACTACAACAGGCCCAGAGCTACTAATTAACGGATCCTTTACTGGAGGGTCAAACGGATGGGTTCTGGGTGGAGAAGCTCAGTATTCAAGTAATCAAGTTGTAAGTACTTATGTAGGAGGCGATCCAACGGTTTCACAAACCTTCAATAGTGTCGCAGGTGAAGCTTATTTATTAGAATTTACGGTGTCATCCTCCAATGCCCCGTTGGTGGTTTACTATCAAGACAATGCAGTATGGCAGCCTTATCAGTATTTCAGAGACGGCACTCATAAGATGATGTTGTATAGTACTGTTAATGAGGTTAAGACTATTACGTTTGATCATTATCTTTACAGAAGTAGTGATTCTTGGACGCTAGATAACGTCTCCTTAAAAAAAGTCACCAGTTCCAACCCCACACTACTTTCCGTAAAAGACTTTGACGGCAGAAGCTTTCTTACTCTCGGTGGCACTAAGAGTCACAATCTAGGTATAGGTAAATTGGCGAATAGTTCCATAACTAGCGGGTCGGAAAATGTTGCTGTCGGCAATAATGTTTTAGGTTTAACTACCACGGGTAATTATAATACCGGCATAGGAAACCAAGCGCTTTATTCAAATGGCTCGGGTTCTTTAAATACCGCTATTGGTTATCAGAGTCTATTCTCTAATACCACTGGAGGTTACAATATTGGATTAGGTCTTTACTCTTTGTACGCTAATGTTTCAGGTAGTGTTAATACAGCTATTGGTTATAATACTATGTCTAGTCACGTCTCTGGCGATCATAATATAGCTATGGGTTACAATACCCTTTCAGCTGAAACCGGCGGTGCGTCAAATGTAGTTATTGGAAATTTTGCTTTAAGAACTACTACAACCAGTAATCGTAATACTGTTGTTGGTTATGGAGCCATGGAAACGCTTACTCCGGGAACAGATATTGTGGCAATGGGTTATCAGGCAGGTGGAGGAGCTGGAAATAGAATAATAGCTATTGGTAGAGGGGCGGTTAGTGGCGCAACTATTGGAGATAACAACATTGGTGTGGGCTATGGGACACTTACAAGTGCAAGCGGGGCAAACAACTTGGCTTTAGGTTACCAGGCCGGTAATAATTCAATAACCGGAAGCGCTAATATTATTATTGGTTACGATGTAGATGCGCCAGTAGCTGGTAGTTCCAATCAACTCACGATTGGTAACTTAATTTTCGGGACCAGTGTTAATGGTACCGGCACCTCCGTTTCCACAGGTAGTATAGGGATTGGTATTACTTCTGCCTCTATAGATACTGGAGCAAGGCTTCATGTCTCCGGTAGTCAAAGAATCGACGGCGGTCTCTGTATCCGTAATGCCACCGCCTGTCCAGCATATTCTGCTGGTCGTTTGTATGTAGATACTGCAGGAACTGTTGGCGGAGACGATCCCGGAGATGTTTTCGATATCGCTGAAATGTACGCCGCAGATTCAGTAAGTCCCGGAGATGTAATAATTGTCGACCCTCTCGTAGGCAAGGTAAAGAAAACTACAGAATTCGGAGAACTGGAACTTCCTAGTGTCACTAAAACAAAAAAAGCCTACACCAATATGCTCGGTGTAGTTTCCACCCGCCCGGCTATTACCATTGCCGGTCATTATGTAATCACTGGTCCAGATGGACAAAAAGAAAATGCTGACCTTGCTCAAGTAGCACTCGCTGGTCGTGTACCAGTTAAAGTCTCTACTGAAAATGGCGAAATCCAAATTGGAGATTATCTAACTTCTTCCAAACTCTTTCCAGGTTATGCTATGAAAGCAACTAGAAGCGGAGAAGTTATTGGCCAAGCACTAGAACCTTTCATAGCGAGCGATGCTGGTAAAGTTCTTGTCTTCCTAAAACCCGGCTATCAAGTTATAAACAACACCTTCACCTTAGAACCAGAAGACGGACAACTTACTTCCCAAATTTTCAAGGTTGAAACTAACAACCAAGACACAGCACTCTTAGTTAACCAAAAGGGGAGTGGAAATCTCCTTACTCTACAAAGAGATGGTGCAGATATCCTAGTTGTGGGGAATAAAGGTACCCTAACAGTTTTAAATATCTCAGACGATTTAACACTCCCTGTTTTGTCGCTACAGAACCAAGACAAAAAACTATTTGTGGTCTACGCAAATGGAAACTTAGAAATTACAGGAAATATAAAAGTAGCAAAAGATACAGCGGGGACTGCAGTTGTAAAGACGGGGGATAATCGTGCAGAAGTTGTATTTCAAACTGCATACCAGACTATACCCAAAATCACACTTGCTCCTGTAGGTTCGTTTATTCCATATTTCATAGAGCACAAAACTGAAGCCGGGTTCACTATAGTTCTAAAAGAACTAGCACCAAGCGACATTAGTTTCGACTGGATAGCCCTAGAACAGCCGCAGGAAACACAGTCTAATTCTAAATTACTCATTAAATCATCTACACCTGCCAACCCTGAATCAGTAGTTAATGAAGCCAAAGAACAAACGCCTGAGCCTGTTGCAACTCCTGAACCGGAGGAAAATAAGGAAATTAAAACAGATAAACCCACAGAACAGACTTCCGAACAAGTACTCCCTGAACCCGAAAAACCAATAACAGAATAATTTACGCAAATACACACCGTGAAAACGGTGTGTATTTGATATAATAAATGTGTTGATAAAAATAATTTCGAAACAAAAAAATCCCTATAAACAAGCAGGGTTTATTGCGGTGGTTATTGGGCTATTAGTGTTTGGGGTGGTAGTAACAGGTACTTATGCATATAAGCACCGTAGTTTTGTTTTAAATAAGTTTAAGCAAGTTCAAAATTTCTCAAAATCGAAGACAAATCCCAGTGAACAGTTAGCAAAAAACACAGATGAGAAGGCTGTAAGCAGTAAACAAGAAAGAGAACCTGAAGGGCAAGTCTTAAGCGTGGTTGATAATAGGAGCTATATAAACCAGGCAGTCATGGAAGAATTCCAGAGACTAGTTGCAGCAGGTGCACTAACAGGCCCACAAGGTGTAAAAGGAGAAAAGGGTGACAAAGGCGAGAATTCAGAAACCAGAAATACTTCTCAAAATTATCCCGTAGGGCTCCCATCTAACAATTTGGGTCAGGTCTTAGGTGCGACCATTACCGCAACCCCCAGTTACAATCCACCTTCCCCCCAAGGTCCTACTACTACAAATATCCCAAGCATTCAGCAAGGTTATGTGCCGGCAGGGTTAGTACCTAATAACGATCAGGGTTTTAACGGTGCAGTGCTTGGTGGGTTTACGAGTCTGGGAGTAAAAAATATCACCTCGGATAAAATTACGGTTAGTGAGAGGGTTACCACAAACAATTTAACCGTGAGCGGTAGCTCAAGTTTTGCCGGAGATCTTTCCGTGACTGGTAGTTTTAGCAGTGGTAGCCTAACCGCAACCACTGCGCAGGTGGCTACTGGTGGGAAGGTTGTAAATCTTAATGTAGTGACCCCAACCGGCGGTTTCCAGAATGATAGTCAGCATTGGATAGACGTAGGTTCGGATAATTTACCAAGAATAGTTTATTTCGATACAAGTTCGACTAGACTCAGGTTGCTCAGGTGTTTAAATGTTAATTGCAGTTCATCAAATATTACAAATATTATAGACAATGAGCCAAACAATGTGGACGCTCCTGTTCTTGTACTCGGACCGGATGGTTTTCCTCGTGTGGCATACATAACTTACGATTCACCTTCTGAATTACGCTTTGTAAAGTGTAATGATGCAGATTGTGCTACCAAAACCGACAATCTAATAGATGTTGCCACTTCTACAGGTCTTACTAGTTATCACATCTTAAGTATTGCGATAGGCTCAGACGGTTTTGCAAGAATATTGTACGATAACTTCGCTGGGACCTCAGCACTTAAACTGGCGGTCTGCAACAATGCTGCGTGTACAGCTCCAACATTGAATACCATAGCTACTGGAGGTAATTATTTCCAGACACATACTATCCAAATGGGGACCGATGGGTTTCCCAAAATAATGTATAACGACTACAGTACAACACCAGACGATGTACATTTCATAAATTGTCTCGACGCAAATTGTTCCGCTAATACCAATACAATAGTAACAACAGCTACCGGGTTGTACGAAAGCTCGATGGCTTTAGGAAGTGATGGTTTCGGTCGCCTGTTTTTTGGAGATACCGTATTGGGGTATAGATTTATCCAATGTACAAACGCAAACTGTTCGACTAGTGTAGCTACAATTGTGGATTCAAATACTAATGCCTACAACGTAAGTTTGCGTATGGGTATAGATGATTTGCCCAGGCTTATGTATACAACCTCTGCGGGTACATATTATATAAGATGTTTAAATGCCGCATGTTCTTCAAAAAATACCGTAACTATAAAATCTTCAGAGGGAAACCCTCCAGATTTCGATATTGATTCCGAAGGGTTACCCCATCTGGTGTACACAACTAACACTCAGACTCAAATTTCATATACCAAACTACTCAATGAGACAGGTTTTGCTCTTATTTCTACTCCCGGGTCAGGTTTGGGTACCAGCACAAATCCTTTTGGTCAGATTTTCGCAAATGGTGTAACTCTTTATGAGAATACATATTTAGTCCCAACTAAAGGTGTTTTAAGTATTGGTAGTTCGGCTGCGGCTTTCGACGGTTCAACCTCCGGATATTTCACAGGCTCAGATTATGGTACTCAAATAGCGGTAAATGCCGCATCTGGTTTTTCAGGTAATTTAATGGATTTACAGGTTGCAGGTGCTAGCAAATTTAAAGTTACAGCTGATGGTGTGGTTTCTTTTTTAGGTGGATTAGACTTGGGTAATCTGACTCCGCGTTCTGTTACCAGAACGCTTCCAGTAACGGTAAACGATACTGTAGATATTGGTTCATTTACTTTAACCAATGGAGCTGCAACATTTGATGTTTCGGTAACTGTCGCATCGAGTGGATTTTCAGTCTCAAAAAATTACAGTATCCCGGTTCAATTCAACCAAACTAGTGGTCAGTGGTATTCTGTAATGCCAACTCGCTCGACTAATAATCATAATGGAAACGATCTAGCACTGGAAATAAATGTTAATAGCGCTACAATGAGCCTCAGGATAAGACGAATAGGTGGTTCTACGGCTGGAACGGCATATATAACAATGTTACAGCAAGGCGTATCAAACGACACTTTTACAGCTTCAACGACAACTACAACTAACGCAGCGGTGCCAACAGTAACTTTAGATTTATTTTCCGATCGTCTAAAAGTTGCGGGTCTTCAACCAGGTACAGTTACTTCTGGGAATGGTGTCGCTGCTGCGGATGTTCTAAACATAACCGCAGGTGCCGGTGGTAATACTGGTACCTCGCCAGCTAGTACAGCCGGAGCTGGTGGTGCTATTTTGCTTACTCTTGGAGCCGGTGGCTCCCCCACAGCGGCAACAACAACGGCAAATGCCGGAGCTGGTGGTGCTTTTACTTTGCAAGGTGGTGCTGGTGGTTCTGCCGCCGTTGCTGGTACTGGCACAAATACCGGTGGTGCCGGTAGTACTTTAACATTCAATGCAGGAGCTGGTGGTGCGGCAACCGGTGCGACTTCCAACACCAACACTGGCGGCGTTGGTGGTGCAATTACACTCCAGGCAGGTGTAGGTGGGGCGGCTACCACAGGAAGCGGGGGCCTTAACGGTGGAACAGGGGGGGCTGTAACAATAACCGCAGGTGCGGGAGGAGTTGGCTCAACAAGTGGTGCTGGTGGAGCAGTAACAATCTCAGGTGGAGTTGGTGGGGTTGGTACGACAACTAGTGGTGCCGGTGGTGCGGTTACTCTTCAAGGTGGTACAGCTGCTGCAGCAGTAGGTGCAGCGGGTGGTGCTGCATCGCTTATTGGCCGCGCAGGATCTTCTACAGGTAGTGGTGGCAACGGTGGTGCGGTTACTATTACAGCTGGTGCTGCAGGTGGAGATGATTCTGTTTCAAGAAGTGGAGGTAATATTGCTCTTATTGCTGGGGCATCCAAGGGTAATATAACCGGTGGAGGAGTAACCCTAACCGCAGGTGCTGCTAGTATAAATCCAACAGTTTCAGGTTCAGTAACTGGACCCCAAGGTGGTAGTATGACTCTTACGGTGGGCGCCGGGGGGACTGCACCAAACGCAACTACTACTTCAAGTGGTGGTGCTGGTGGAACCTTTACGCTTCAAGGTTCAGCCGGAGGTATTGCAAGTGTCTCTGGGAGTGTAAATAATACTGGTGGATCAGGTTCTACTTTTAACTTTAATGGCGGTACAGGTGGAGCTGCAACCGGAGCAACAAACGGTACAAATACCGGAGGTACTGGTGGAGGACTTGCATTTACAGCTGGAACAGGGGGCGCAGCCACTACAGGATCTGGAACTTTGCTAGGTGGTAATGGGGGTACTATTTTTCTTATTGGTGGAACTGGTGGTACTGGTACAACAGGTGGTGCCGGTGGTTCAATTACTCTGCAGGGAGGTAGTGCTGCAGCTTCAGCCGGTTCTGCTGGGGGTGGAATTACGTTAACTGGTAGAACAGGTTCATCTACCGGAAGCGGCGGTGCAGGTGGTGGTATAAATATTAACGCAGGGGCAGCAGGTGGGGATGATACAGTAGCGAGGGCCGGTGGTTCCGTCTCAATCAGCGCAGGTGCTTCCAAGGGTAATACTGCTGCTGGTGCAATTACGTTCAATGCAGGTAGCGGCGGTCAAAACTTAGCAACAGGAACAGCCAGTGGACCTGCTAGTGGCGCTTTCACTATTACCCTCGCAACAGGTGGTACTGCGCCTAACGCAGATGTTTCTTCTACTGGTGGTGCCGGCGGAACATTTACTATTCAAAACGGTACCGGTGGTGCAGCGAGCGTAGCCGGGACAGGTAATAATACAGGAGGTGCGGGAAGTTCTGCGGCCTGGACTTTGGGAACCGGCGGTGCGGCAAATGGGAATACGAGCGGAACTAACACTGGTGGTTCTGGTGGTAATTTCACTTTGCAAGCAGGTACTGGTGGCGCGGCGAGTGTTGGTAGTGGAACCCTTCAAGGTGGAGTTGGTGGGAACATATCTATAACCGCCGGTACTGGTGGTACTGGTACAGCTGGTGGTAATGGAGGTTCGGCGACTCTCCAGGGAGGCGGTGCTGCTGCATCTGCCGGATCTGCAGGTGGAGGAGTGAATATAACTGGTCGTACTGGTTCAACTACTGGAACAGGTGGTGCCGGTGGTGGGGTAACGCTTACAGGCGGCGCAGCAGGTGGCGATAATACAGTCGCGCGTGCTGGTGGTGCTATTACTCTTACGGCCGGGCTTTCCAAAGGTAATCAGGTTGGCGGTGGAATCTCCTTAACCACTGGTGCAGGTGGAGATAATCAAACAGGAGTTAGTGTAACTGGACCAAGTGGTGGAAACTTTACTCTTACGCTTGGAAGTGGTGGACTTGCGTCTACGGCCACTACTGCTGCCGTTGGTGGTACGGCAGGAACATATACTATTACCGGTGGCGCAGGTGGTGTGGCTGGTGTTGCTGGGACTGGTACAAATACCGGTGGTGTTGGTAGTGGCTTTACTTGGACTGCTGGCGCAGGTGGTGCAGCAAGTGGTGCAACCTCGGGTACAAACACAGGAGGTGCGGGAGGTGCTATTACTCTAACTTCAGGAACTGGTGGAGCGGCAAGTGCAGGTAGTGGAACGCTGCAAGGTGGTAGTGGTGGTCTCTTAACCATTGGTGCTGGTAACGGCGGGGCGGGTAATGCAGGTACAGGAGGTACTGGCGCTAACTTAGTTTTACAGGCAGGTATAGGTGGTAGCGGTACTACAGCGGCAGGTGCAGGAGGGGTTATTCGATTTCTAACTGGTGCGACTACTACACTTTCTGAGCGTGTCAGAATAAGTAATGCAGGTTTTGTAGGTATCGGTACTACAAATCCTAGCGTAATGTTAGATGTAGCAGGTGATTTTAAAACCGGTACCGCTCAAACCTTTAGTTTGAGCAGGACTCTTCCTGCTACTATCGGAGCAACAGTTGAGCTTGGTACATTAACGTGCAATGGAAATAGTGCAAATTTTACTGCGTACATGTCTGATTCTCAGGCAGGTGGTCGTTACTACGAGTTTCTTAGAAACTATGATTATCCTATAACAGGAAGTAATTGGGAGGAATTGCTTCCCACAAATACCACTGGTCCGCGTAGTAACGATACGAGACTCGATGTGAATATAGCTAATCAAGGAACAATTATTTTAAGACTTAGAAATGTAGTGGCAGTATCTGCAACCTTGGGGGTTGTGTTAAAGCTAGAAGGTGGTACATGTGGTTTTGTCTCAAGTTCAGCTACCGCAACTGGCGCAACCGTAACAGGATTAAATGCAACCAATATTATGACCCAGTATACGGGTAATAAAATTGGTATCGGCACAGCAACGCCTTCCAACTTATTACATGTAGTTGGTACTACAAATGCCACAGGTATTCAGCTTCAGCAAACTACCACAGCGCTAACCGGTACTAATAATCTTCTCTTAGTTCAGTCAGCTTTAGCAGACACTACAACCGGAGGGCTCGCCAGGTTTGATCAAGCAGGAACAGGAAGTACTTCTGCTGTTGTAGTAATTAACTCTGCATCCACGAGTAATGCACAAACAAATGCTAATCCCTCTCTTAGTGCAGGTACGGCCTCGGGCCTCAAAGTTGTTACTGCGGACGACGACGCTCCATCGCTATTAATTAGAAATACTGCCTCAAGTGCTTGCGTTGGCCAATTTACCGGATGCAGTGGTGCAGTAAATGCCGGTGGCGAGGGTATTCTTACTATCGAAGGAAACGATAATACAAATACTACAAGATACAATTTAATCACCGCATATAATTCAAATACCAGAAGTGCAGCAGCTGCTGTCTTCCGAGTTCGCGCCGATGGTAATGTCTACGGAGAGGCCGCTTTTAATGCTACGGGTGCTGACCTTGCTGAATATTTTGAAACCACAGACACTTCACTGGAACCGGGAGATGTAGTTGTCTCAGATTTAAATACAGAAAAAGTTTTGAAGTCAAAAAAACAATACGCAGATAATTTAGTCGGTGTCATTTCTACTGCGCCTGCGTTTGTTGGAAACAACCCCGGCGGCGCAAACGATAATAAGAGTAATTTCAAACAAGTTGGTCTTGTTGGAAGGTTACCTATAAAAGTAACCACCGAGAATGGTGAGATTAAACCAGGCGATTTCCTTACCTCTAGCAAACTCTTCCCCGGTTACGCTATGAAAGCAACTAGAAGTGGGCAGATAATAGGTCAAGCGCTAGAGAATTTCCCAATCCCAGAACTTCGTGGGGTTAGTGTGGTTAGTGAAATTGAATCCGGTAAAGTCCTCACCTTCCTAAAACCCGGCTACCAAGTAATTAACAACACCTTCACCTTAGAACCAGAAGATGGACAGCTAACTTCGCAACTATTTAAAATTGAAACCAACAACCAAGATACCGCACTCCTAGTAAACCAAAAGGGGAGTGGTAATCTCCTCACGCTACAAAGGGATGGCACAGACTCATTTATTGTTAAAAACAATGGTAGCGTATATCTCTCATCAAATATCCAAGAAGTAACACTTCCGGTGTTAAATATTTCCAATCTGGACAAAAAACTATTTGTAGTCTATGCGAATGGAAACTTAGAAATTACAGGAAATATAAAAGTTAGTAAAAATTCTTCTGGTAAAGCAGTGCTCAAACTAGGAGATAATAGGGTTAAAGTTAAATTCACCGTTCCTTACCCAACCACTCCGAATGTATTTGTAACTCTCACTGGTCTTCCGCCAGTCACATATTCAGTTATAGATAAATCTCCAGAAGGATTTACAATCGTACTAGCAGAGCCCGCAACGAGTGACCGAACATTCGAATGGTTAGCAGTCGAGCAACCCGAAGCAACCGATTCCGAATCCATACTTATTTTAGATTCCGTTACTCCTAATGCTGATCCGCAAGAAAACAATACTCCTCAATCACAAGTTCAAAATCAAATTCAAGATCAAGAGCCAAGCAAGCCAGAGGCTGAGTCCGAGGCAAAAATTCCTGAATCAATAGAAGCAGAAAATAATAATAGTGATATACTTATAACAGAGTAGAAATACTCTGTTTTTGAGTATAATTAATAATTCTCTTATGTATAGTATTGCTCACAGCAAAAGCAAAGCATTTCTACTTGCTTTAGCTATTCTGTTTTCTAGTTTTGGTAATGCCCAGGCCGTTCTTTTCATGCCTGGGTACGAGCCAAAAACACAAGCTCAGCCAAACCCTTCGGTGTTGGGAGCCTTGGACGGTTGTAATTTTTTTGTTTCCCCTAATGGGACTCCATATGGGGGAGGTTCGGTTTCCAGTCCTTGGGATTTTAAGACAATGCTATCTCACCCTAGCTCTCTACAGCCAGGGCAAACAGTCTGTATGAGAGGCGGTGTGTATGTAGGGCAATTTGTTAGCAAGATAAGTGGTCAACCTGGGAACCCTATAAAAGTAAAAGCCGTGCCTGGTGAAAGGGTAACTATAGATGGACGAGCGCCGCAGGAATTTAGTATTGGAGCGAATCCTGTTTTAAAAATAGAGGGTCAGGATGCGGAATTTTATAATTTAGAAATTACCGACACTTTTCCGGTTAGGCAGACTACAAGCAGATGGTCGAATCCCGACGACAGAAGACTTTCTGGTGTTCAGATTTTTGGACCTAGGACAAAACTTGTTAATAGCGTAATTCATAACGCTGGGGATGGGGCAAGTATATGGCAAACCGCAAAAAATGCGGAACTTTACGGAAACCTAGTTTACTACAACGGTTGGGAAGCACCAGACAGACCACATGGGCATGGTACATACAATCAGGCCAATAGTAGGATTAGTGATACCGCGACTCCGCTATCTGCAAATTTCGACGCAAGTACAAGATATAACACTATAGATAATCTATTTTTCAAGAACTATGGCATGGGAATTCATGCTTACGGAACAGGGCAGAGGACAGATAGTCAGACACTAGATGGAAATATAGTTTTTACAAATGGTCATTTTCCTTCTCGTTCCTCTGAACAAGGACCTGGTAATAGTATATATATAGATGGTAATGAATTCGGGCCAAATCTATCGGGCGGGGTTTATACCAAGCCAATAGGAGCTTTTAGGCCAATTATTACAAACAATTACACCTACTCTACAAATGATGCCGAGGCCGGTTTAGCTTACATAGGTGCAGGTAGAGGCTGCTTTGAGCCGGTAATAAAAAATAACGTTTTTGCCGACTGGTATTATGTGATGGTAAATTGTTTTCCAGATTCGACCATTAACAACTCTGGGTCGTATAAATCTTTGACTGCTACCTCAGCTGGGGCACCGAATATTTCTGGAAATAAAATTTATACCCCAGGATTAAATTGTGTATACCAAGGCAGTGCTTATAATTGGTATAAGCCCGGGTCAGCCGGTGAGTCCGATAGAATGGATTGCAATCCAGTAAATAGTGGTACTCCTGGCTCAAATATCCAGTTAAATAGAAAATCTCAGTTATCGAACGCAGCTCCTGAAATATATAAAAGACCAAATAAGTATCAGGCTGGTAGAGCAAATATTGTTATATACAACTGGCGTAAAGACTCCAGTGTAAATTTGAATACCGATGGTCTTGGTTTGTCATCTGGTGCAACCTACGAATTAAGAGACGCAGAAAATTTCTTTGGTTCCCCAATTACAACTTTTTCTTATTCTGCTGGTAAAACAGTTTCTGTTCCCATGAATAACACAGCAGTTTCTGAGCATGTTGGTTGTTCCAATTTATCTACTAAACATTCATCCGCTGAGTTTGCTGCTTTGGTTGTGGTACCAGCAAATACCGTTGGTCCCGCAAATCAATTACCAGAAATTCGCTGTGGACAAATTCCAGCGCCAATAGTAAGTGACGTAAGTATAAAATCCAATGGTCAATCAGTAAGTAGTGTCATTGTGGGTGAGCCGACTGAAATAAGCTGGGCTTTGTCAGGTGGTATTTCTTACAAAACAAACCTTTATGTAGACGGTCAAGATCAGGGTCTTATCTGGAGTTTAAGAAGCAAGACAGTAAGACTTTACACGACGGGTACTCATACCGTTAAAGTTGTAGCTGAGAACGATAAAGGTGTTTCGGAAAAAACTGTCACTTTCACAGTAAATCCTATAGTTTCAGGTAGTCCTGCTGTTACTTATGCTTTTGCGTTTAGCAGGCAAGGGGATAGCAATAACAATTCCTGCGAAACACCGAGTATTAAATCGGCTAGCCTATCGGTAGGCCAACAGTTCGATATTTGTTATGTAACTTCTGGTTTCGGTGGTCAGGGTACTTCTTTAGAAGTCTTTAAAGATGGTGTAAAAGATTTTTCGAAATCTCCAGGATCGGTTGGTGCCGCATATACATACGCAGGATTAACTTTGCCAGCTCCAGGCTGTTGGGAATATAGACTAACTACAAATTACAACGGAAAAGCCGATGTAAGTAAAATTTTCGCTTCTGTAGGTGG
>CAYSUI010000007.1:9407-11182 GCA_964434195.1 uncultured Candidatus Saccharibacteria bacterium | reverse complement strand
CCAACTCCAACACCAACTCCAACACCAGTAACAGGAGCACCTGTAATAAATAAATTTACTGTTAATGGTGGTACTATTGCCACTCTTCCATTAGGTCAAAATTTCAACCTGACCTGGAATATTTCAGGTGGTCCACTGACTGCACTTTCAATAGACCAAGGTATCGGTTCACTCACCCCTACAGTAGGTGTAGGAAGTGATTATGGTCAGGCTTTCTTTGGTAAAACCACAGCTGGATCATACGTTTACACGCTTACTGCTACTAACGCTAAAGGTACGGTAACCAAATCAGTAACAGTAAATTTTGGTACTGTTGTAAATCCAACGCCAACGCCAACGCCAACGCCAACCCAAGCACCTATAATAAACAGCTTTACTGTGAATGGGGGTTCCTCGGCTACTATAAACTTGGGACAGTCGCTCGATTTCGCTTGGTCGCTATCTGGAGGAGCTCCAGCATCCGTAACAATCTCACCAAATATAACAGGAACATTAAGCGGTACAACTAAGAGTTATACCCCTGTTTCCACAGGACAAGCCTTTTACACGCTTTCTGTGTCTAATTCAGCAGGAACTGTTACTAAGCAAGTGTCTGCTACGGTTAATCCGGTTGTTGCGGTAGATACCACTTCTCCTAGTGTTCAGATAACTTCACATGCCAATAATGCTGTTGTTAGCACACCAAACATTGCTCTCAGTGGCACTGCTTCGGATAATGTGGCTGTTACCACTGTACAGTTTGGTATAGGAAACACCGCAACCGTAAATGCTACAGGTACTACTAATTGGACCGCAGGTGTAGCAGGGCTTTCCGTTGGCGCTAATACTATTACCGTAACTGCAAAAGATGCAGCGGGAAATTCCAAAACCACAAGTATTGTAGTTAATTATCAACCAGCCACTACTGCCACAAAACCTGTTATTAACACCTTCACAGTAAATGGTGGGGCGAGTGCTCAGGTTTCACTTAACCAGAATTTCACTCTCGCTTGGAATATCTCCACAAGTTCACCACTTACAGCTCTCTCTCTGGACCAAGGTATAGGTTCGCTTACACCTACTGCCGGTGTTGGTAGTACATTTAGTCAGGCCTTTTATGGAAAATCGACTGCAGGTATTTACGAATATACCCTTACCGCTACAAATTCAGCTGGTACAGAGCAGAAAAAAGTAAAAGTATGTGTTGCAGTTGCTTGTGATGGAACTGTCACAGCAACAGGTGCTCCAAATATAACTTCTTTCTTAGTAAATAATTCAACAAATCCAAGTATTAAGTCCGGCCAGTCAGTACAGATAAGTTGGAATATACAAGCACCAGAAACCCTTACTAATCTATCTATAGATAGATTCATTAACGGGGTGCAGAATACTGACATCGGCTCTGTTACTCTAAGTCTTCTTAACTATCAACTTACAACCTGGCCACTCACTACTGCTGGATCTTACGAATACAGAATCACCGCTAAGAATTCCAAAGGTACCACGACTAAGTCAGTTATGCTCACGGTTAATCCATAACCAGTTAGCAAGTTATATAAAACAACCACTCGTTTCGAGTGGTTGTTTTGCAACTATAAAAAAAGAAGACAGGAAAGTACTTAGTCAAATTTTAAGCAAATCGCCCCACAGTGAGTCAGTCTGTTTTTTTTCAGTATTATGGTGAAAGTAAGTCTCATTAGTAAATAGGTAACCTTTTTGCTAAAATACCCAAGTATTTAACCTTTAAATAAAAGAAAAATCATGCAAAACCTAGAAAATCTAGCTAAGCTCATCCG
>CAYSUI010000007.1:5220-9307 GCA_964434195.1 uncultured Candidatus Saccharibacteria bacterium | reverse complement strand
TTCCAAGCTTTTGGTTGGGAAACTGTAGTTATAGATGGGCATAATTTGGAAGAAATAGAAAAAGCTTTCAAGGTTTGCGATATGCCAAAAGATAAGCCAATAGCGATAATTGCAAAAACCCTAAAAGGTAAAGGCGTGAGTTTTATAGAAGACAAAGACGCATGGCATGGTAAACCTCTATCAAAAGAAGATTTAGAAAAAGCCTTGCTAGAGTTAGGTGAAGTAGATACTAATCTCCGTGGTCAGGTGGCTGAAGCAAAAAAAGAAGAATCACCTGTGCTTAGTGAAATTAAGTCTACCGATTCCAGTTATACTTTGGGAACGAGTTTAGCAACCAGAAAAGCTTACGGTGAAAGCATTGCCGCATTGGCCGAGGGGAACCCTCGTATTGTTGTATTGGATGCAGAAACCAGCAACTCTACTTACGCAGAATTCGTAAAGAAAACTGCACCAGAAAGATTCTTCGAAATGTTCATAGCCGAACAAAACATGGTCGGCGTAGCACAAGGCTTTTCTGCCAGAGGAAAAATTCCTTTCGTTTCTACCTTTGCCGCATTTTTCGCGCGCGCATTCGATCAAATCCGCATGGCTCAGTATTCAGATGGCAACATTAAATTTGTTGGCAGTCATGTAGGTGTAAGTATTGGTGAAGACGGAAGTTCCCAAATGGGTCTAGAAGACATCGCTATCTTTAGAACCCTGCATGATTCAGTGGTTTTGTACCCAAGTGAAGGTATATCTACTCATAAACTCGTAGATCTCGCAGCAAAACATAAGGGAAATGTCTACATAAGAACAACAAGAAAAGAAGCTCCTGTGCTATATGGTCCAGAAGAAGTTTTTGAAATCGGCGGGAGTAAAACTCTAAAAAGTAGCGAAAAAGACGTCGTCACCGTAATAGGTGCAGGAGTAACACTTCACGAAGCACTTTCTGCTTACGAAGTACTCCAAAAAGAGGGGATATATATTCGTGTTGTGGATATGTATTCGGTAAAACCAATAGATACGGAAATGCTTAAAATAGCAGCAAATGAAACCAAAGCAATTATTACTGTAGAAGATCATCACTCAGAAGGTGGAATAGGTGAAGCCGTAATGTCCGCACTAAATGCTCAAGGTCTCGCGATTCCCGTGCACGTACTAGCAGTAAGAAAAATGCCAAGAAGCGGCAAACCTCAAGAACTTCTCGATTTTGAGGGTATCTCAGCCAACTCAATTGTTAAGGTTGTAAAGACAATAGTCCCTCAGAAATAAAAACTGCAAAAAATATTGTAAACCAATAAGACTAAAGTGGTATAATGTATTAGAAATTAAAAACTAATATGAAGAGAAACAAAATCAAAAAATTTATCAATATACCAAACGCAATCTACCTAGCTGTGTTTGTGAGTCTTTCTGTTAGTGCTAGTATACTCTTATATCATTCCGGGTACATGAAAACCAACGCAGCGGGAGATGTGAGTTTTAATAATGCAAATTCTTGGGTATTTCAGTTCAGTCAGGGTGTACCAGCGAAGCCATCGGCCTCTAGTTCAGGTGGCTGGTATTTCGATATTCCGGTTATGAACGGGGATGAGTCAGTAAATTGCAAGAGCGGGTCCAAGACTTGCCCTTCTGTTAATATGCTTATTACCCCATATAAGACCGCTATAACAGCCCAAAATATTGTTATGAATGCGCAGGTTACAACTACCGGTACTCCAAAATTTAATTATAAATTAGGCGACCCTTCAAATACATGTACTACTCCTGCCAGTGCACGTTTTTATCTCGAAAGAATAGATAACAATTATTACGACGACTTTCAAAGATGGTGGAGTAATCCTGTTTCTTTCCAACTAAAAGCTGGTGGTTTAACTACTATTTCCGTCCCTTTAAAGCCGGATCAATGGAGCTCTGTCTTGGGTGCTCGTGGTAGTGATAATGCTAATGCAACAAATGGTTTTAAGGCCACACTCTCTAACCCTAAAGCTATTGGTTTAACTTTTGGAGGTGGGTGTTTTTTTGGGCACGGTGTAAATGTTAGCGGTGGTACGGCTCGTTTTACAGTTACCGATTTCAAGCTAACAAGTGGGACACCACCTTCGTACTCCGTTAACTCAGTAGTGGGGAGTGCTTCTGCAAAACCAAAAATCGCCTCAAACTCTTGGGCTACCGTTTACGGACAAAATTTAATTAGTGATGCCTCCTGTGGAATTCCTTCCTCCCCAAGTACTAATTTGTGCGGAACCATAGTAAAAATTAATGGTCAACCCGTAACTATGAGTTTTGCTAGTAAGTATCAAGTTAACTTTCTTGTTCCAAATGTAACTGGTAATGTAAATTTTGAATTATCAAGCAGAGATGGGTCAGGCGGGTCGGTCAGTATTAATGTATTAAGGGAAACCATGGATCTATATTCCCAGAACAGTTCAGGCTCAGGTTTAGTTTCTGCTCAACATTGGACAACTCCAGGTATACCACAGGGTACACTAGTAAGTTCCACGAATCCGGCTAGGTCTAACTACCCTCTAGTGATTTATGCTTCAGGTCTGGGTAATTATGGTACTATGAGTTCCAAACCGACTATAAAAATAAACAATCGAGATCTCCCTGCTTCGTACATTAGCTACGTAGGTTTGAGTAATGGTCAGTATCAGATAAATTTGAGCGGTTTGAGTCTAAGTAGTCTCGGTATAACAACCAGTGGTACTTATTCAATTCAGCTTTGTGGAGGAGGCGTTTGTGGTAATACCCTCCAAATTCCTGTTAAACAGTAAGCATTTATATTAGCTTTAGAAAAATAAGATTAAAATATGCGTGTAAAGATTTTAGGTTCTTTTTTGGTCGGATTATCTTTCTTTTTATCATATCCCTATGCTCAGGTTCGTTATGCTCAGGCTGCCCGCGTTCTAGGAGAAAATACTACTAGCGAGTTTATAATTAGTTCAAACAGTTATTTAACGCTCAAGGTGAGTCCACAAGAATACAGTTATGATAAAAATGGATGGAATTACAAGATTATGTGGGAGCGAAAAAGAGGTTTAGGTGGATCTATCGCAATTAACCATAATCTATTTTCTACAGATGCGTCAGGTATAGGTGAAAATTCTACAGGTTTCAACTTAACACCCGGAGCTATTTATTCAATACAATATTATTCTAAAAGAGATTTAAAAGGGGTGTTGTTAGTAAATAAGTATTTTAAAGTTCTGCCCCCTTCACGAGTTTACGGAGCGGTAACCGAACCTGTAAGTTGGAAAAATTTAGTTAATTCTGTAATTTCCAATGGGTATTTAGTCTCTAACAGTCCTTGTGCTTGTGGGGCCAGTGATGCAGGGGCGATATCAAGTCAAATACTTTCTTCAAATGGAGATAGTTTCGAATTCAAGATTCACCAGAATAAAAAGTCTTTTACTATAGGGTTATCTTCAGAATCAAGTGCGGTAAGTACCTCCAACACAATGCCATTTTCTTTAGAATTCTATGATAACTATGTCGAAGTTAGAGAAAATAACACATATAAAAAGGACTTTACATATGTTGCTGGGGATAAGTTTGCTTTATCTCTCGATAACGGTAAAGTTAGATATTCTAAAAATGGAAATGTGATGTATACGAGCACCTCCTCTGCTGTTTTGCCTTTAGTTGCCGACGTTAACTTTGCTCAGGCCAATCTCGCTATTTCTGAGGGGGTTGTTTCCTATCAAAAGCTTACCTCTAACCCACCACCGTCACCTGCGCCAATTCCAGTACCTATTCCTTCTAATTTTAAGCCTAATGGTAATGTGGATGGCGTGAATATTTCGGATAAAAGTGTTTTTGGTTGGGCACAGGATAAAGATGATTTGTCTAAATCAATATCTGTACATTTATATTTCGATAAGAATGCGGGTCAAGCAGGATCCGAAGCCTATATCTGTAGAGCAGATCTTGCAAGATCGGATGTGGGCAGTCATGGGTTTGTGTGTTCTATTCCTCAAAAGTTTATTGATGGAAATCAGCACCGTGTTTGGGTGTGGGCGATAGATTTAACTAGGAGTGGAGATAACAGGCAGTTATTGGGTAGTGGAAAGTATTTTACTATACCAACTCCAACTCCAACTCC
>CAYSUI010000007.1:0-5120 GCA_964434195.1 uncultured Candidatus Saccharibacteria bacterium | reverse complement strand
ACTCCACCGGTTATTGGAACGGCGCCAGGAACTTTAGATGACGGGTTAGCACATCCTCCTTTATCTAGTGGTGCTTATCTGTATTCTCCTCCAGGTAATTTTTCTCCAGATAAACAAGGATTCCTTGCGCAAGGGCAAAGCTATATAGACCCTGTTTTTGGTGGAAAAATTACAAGATTAACCTCTACCTATCCTCAAGAGGGTTCCGGTTTAATTTATGGTAAAAATGGTTTTTGGAATGCAGACGGAACTAAGTACATGCATAAAACAAATGCAGTAGGTAGTGTTATTATAGATGCGTCGTCAGGTCAGTTTTTTAGGTCCAATATTCCTGGTATGTTGGGCGATGCAACGTTTGACCCAATCGATCCTGACAGATATTTTTATTACGACTACAACGGAAGTTCTCTAAAGGCTTACTACTTGAGTACTCAAACTTCAGAGACATTAAAAGATTTCGGAACTGTTTTAGGGGATTTAGGTGGTACAGAAGATGTTATAGACGCGACTGGTAAGTATTTAATAGTAAATCTCGGAGGTCAAGTTAAGGTGGTTGAGTTTAATCGAGCAACCAAAGCAATAAGTGTCTATACAGGGAGTTTCCCCGCCGTTACAGATGGTGGGTATGTTACTATTTCACCAGATGGTTCAGGGGTGTTAGCTATCTCGGGTGGGGTTAAGACTTGGTATTCCATAGATCATGTTAATAAAAAGCTAGATAGCGCAGGTTTTGTGTTTTTAAATCAGGGGGGTGATCATGGGACAGTGGTATCCTCTAATGATGGACAGACTTATTTTATAAAGCCATCGGGAGATGATGGGGATATTCATGCGTATAATGTAAGAACTGGGGTGGAAAAAAAATACACCGCCGGATCGCAGGTGAATCGTCCATTGGTTTCGCTTGCAAAAAGTGTTGGTTGGTGCGACGATACTCATTTCTCTAATATTCCCAAGGGTACCTATAGGGATTGGGTAATAATTAGTACAGAAGTATATTCAGACACTGGAAATTGCGCAGCCGCTGACGCGTTAAATAACGCTAATCCTCAGTCGAATTGGTGGAAATATCGACAGGAAATACTCATGGTGAATGTTTTAAGCGGTGAGATTAGAAATTTAGCACATCACAGAAGTCGTGAATTATTTCGTTATTGTTCAACTCCAAGGGTAAACGCTAACTGGGATGGGACCGCGGCAGTTTTTGCTTCAAATTTTGGAGCAACTAGTTCTGGCTGTGGGTATAGTGATATATATAAAATAGAATTATTTAAACCTTAAGTTTATGGACGTGAGTAATAAAAACAAAAATATCCCTATCATGGTTTTGGTTATGGTATTGCTATTTGGTACTTATTTTTCAGGTAGGTATTACGCTAAAAAAACAGCCACGGTTAAGGCTGCAAGTGAATTTGGTTTTTCTACTCAGGGTACCAATACCTACCCTAATGGTGGTTTAAGGTTGTCGCGTATAGTTAATTCTGTAAAACCTAGTAATGGTGGTAACTACGGACAGAGTGTAATAGACGAAGTTAATAACAAGCTCTATCTAGGCACATGTTCAGGGGCGGGAAGTGAAGTGCTAGTAAAAATAGATTTACAGACCGAGGCACTAGAGGGCACGCTAGCATTAGACGCTACCGATAACTGTACAGGTGCAATTGCGGTAGATCCAGCTTCGAATGAATTATACATAGGTTTTAGTATGGGTTCGGGGGTAGACGGTAGGCTAGTTAAGGTTAATACAGCAACTTTTACCAGGACAGCTGCATTAAATTTATCCGCAGGTGAAGAAGGTGTGAGGGGTATTGCGATTGATACCACAAATGGTTTTATATATCTCAATACCGCAGACAGTCCTTCAAAAATTGTAAAAATTAATAAAACTACTTTCACACGAGTGGGGGCAATAACCTTGAATGCTGGAGAGCAACAAATGCAGTATGTTGCGCCGGATTTCGCAAATAATAAAATTTATTACGCTTCTTACACGACTCCAACAAAAGTAGTCAGGATCGACACAAATTCATTCACTCGCGATTTAGGCGTAACTCTCTCAACGGGGGGAGGGGCTTGGGGTTTAAGCATAGATTCCAGTGCGGGAAAGTTGTACGTAGCAACATATGATGACGCTCCTGCAAAATTATTCAAGTTGAATACAGGTACTCTAGTTGAAGAATCGGTAATTACGCTTGACTCATCTCAAAATTATGCTATCGATTTGGTGATGGACCAAGAAAGGAAAAGGCTTTTCGTCTTAGCTGAAAGTGGTAATTACGGTATTAGTGTGATTGATGCTACTTCTATGACAAAGTTAGGTGTAATTGATGCAGTAGATGATGGAAATACTCAGTTTGTTAGTGGGATTTCATATAGCCAATCTAAAGATAAGCTGTATTTGTTCGATGATCAAGCTGGTGATCTTAGAATTTTCGATACATCAAGAAAGGGTTATATTTTTGGCACGAAAGCTGTCCTTTCAGAAACAACGGGTATAACTGAAGCTGTAAAAATGTACACACATCAAAGTGGGGGCAATTTGAGGATGGCTGTTTACGATCCTGATAGGAGATTGGTTTGGCAGGGTCCCGTTGTCTCTAATTCTGGTGGAGTCGTGAGCTCAAGTATTGCTTCAGGTGGCCAGTCAAATCTAGTGCTCCCAACGGGTACCTATTATTTAGCGTTCCAAACCGATTCGATTTTAGATATTCCCAGTTTTACAGCTGGGGGATCCGGGGATGGCTTTTATTTAAAGCAATCTTTCGGAGAATTTCCTTCTCACATAACCACCCAAACAAATACCACAGAAAAATATACAATGTTTGTCACATATGCTCAGTCACAGACAGTTACGAATGGGGGAGGTGGTACGCTCCCAGTAGGGGGGGGTTCTTTCTACAACCCATCCACTTCAGGTGGAGGAGGTGGTTCATCACCTGCTCCTACCCCAGAGTCACAAATCGCACCAACTCCATCTACTTTACCAACTGTTACTGCCCCTGAGCCAGTTACCTCACCTTTCATGGGTTTAAAATATTCAGAAATCGTCTCAGGCGTGTCTTACACCAGTAAAGTCGTAAAAACAAAAGATAATCCCACTGTCTATTTTATAACCGCAAAAGGCTACAAGCTTCCATATCCAACCTGGGAATCTTACATCAGCTACGGCAAAACCAAAGAAGAAATTCTCATTCTCAACCAAGACGAAATTAACTCTTTCCCAGACATAAAATACATAACCGTAAACAACAACACCTACTCCATAACTCCACAAGGCAAAGTAGCTCTCATAACCCCAGAACAACTTGCTGTTATAACATTTAACAGAGACGAAGTCATAGAAATTAACTCAACCCAATTTGCAAGTTATTACTAATCCTAAAACCTTAAAAGACAGGGTTAAAGTAAAACTATGGATACCTTAAATAATTACAATTGGTACTCTGAGTTAATAAAACCCTCTTGGGCACCGCCATCTTGGTTATTTGGTCCTGTTTGGACTGTTTTATACGCAATTATTGCTATTACTTTTAGTACAGTTTTTTACAAAGTATATAAGAAAGAAATTTCCTGGAAGATAGCACTGCCTTTTGTTTTAAACCTCATTTTTAACTTTTCTTTTACACCGCTTCAGTTTGGTTTAAAAAATAACCTACTAGCTTCAATTGATATATTGCTAGTGCTAGCCACGCTAATCTGGGCACTGTATTCTGCAAATTCAAACAAAAAAATACCCAAATGGGTGGTAAGTCTAAACATCCCGTATCTCTTATGGGTAAGTTTCGCCAGTGTACTTCAGCTTACTATTGCTTATTTAAACAAAACCTAATGGAAATAATTTTTATTGGTTTGGGTCTAATTGCCTTATTCGTACTGGGAAACGCGAAAGGTTCATCTCATTCTAAATCCAAGTCTAAGCATGGCGGTCACGGAAAACATGACTCGGGTGGTCATGGTAAAAAACATTAATTAAGTACTTGAATTTAGATGGTTAATGGTGACAAAAATAATAAAATAAATAATTTACCAGCGGTTGTAAGTAAGCCACTGGTAAATTTTATAATTGAGTTTGGTCCCATTGTGGTCTTTTTAATTACATTCGAAATATTTAGTTTTATGGTCTCTGTGGGTACTCTCATCGTAACCGTAATTTTTTCATTTATTACGAGCATAGTTGTTCAAAAAAGACTAGCTTTATTTCCTCTAATTTCATCGGCAAGTGTAATTATTTTTGGTCTCCTGACCCTATTCTCAGGTAATCCAGACTTTATTATTTTTAAAGACACTTTATATTTTGGATTCTTTGGGCTCGGAATAGTAACTTCCCTTTTGGGTAAGCGATTAGTATTAAAACAATTATTCGGCGAGTTATTCGCAATTACAGATACGACATGGAGAATAATTTCATGGCGGTGGGGGATATTCATGATCTTGCTTGCGCTATCTAACGAATTTGCTCGAATATATTTTAGTCCTACAGAATGGGTAAGGTATAAGTTTATCGTTCTGGTAATTGCTTTTATTTTCAGCATTTTTCAATTTATTACTTCGTCCAAGGGAAGAATAATAAATGAATCAAACCGTTTAGGTTTCAGAATTAAACATGTTTAGATATAATTTAATTAGGTTAATAAAAAAATAATATGATGTATGTATATTCGTTTGTAGTGTTATTGTTGGTGGACGCAATTTGGTTAGCAAGCATGATGTCTGTATTTTATAAACCCAGGCTCGCGCACCTCATGGCAGATAAGGTAAATTTTCCGGCTGCTGGAATTTTCTATGTAATTTATTCACTCGCGCTTACGTATCTCATACTTTTGCCAGCAGTAAAAAATAGTCTTTCTTTAAAAGATTTGTTCATTCGTGGGGCAATATTTGGTCTTGCTGCATACGCTACATACGATTTAACAAATTTAGCGACACTTAAAAATTGGTCAGTCTCGCTTACAGTTGTAGATATAATTTGGGGTGCGTTACTTACCGGAATAGTTAGTGTAATTTCCGTTAGTTTGTATAACTATTTTAAATAGGATGAACACCATTTTCTCTACCTCGGGAATTGTCGCAAGTGTACTTTTCGGCTATATGTGTCTATGGTTTTTCATTTCTTTAATTAA
>CAYSUI010000006.1:35915-71019 GCA_964434195.1 uncultured Candidatus Saccharibacteria bacterium | reverse complement strand
GCAGATCTACCGGTTACAGGGGTAAGCTGAATATTATTACCGCCTAACGAACCATCACTCTTTATATCTATTGCCCAAATATAATAGGTATGGGACTTACCATCTTTAAGATTTGTTGGAATAGGAATATTAAAGGCAGAAGCACCTACGTCAGTTCTCGTTTCGCTAGCCGTAAATTCTCCCATAGGACTAGTCCCTGAAGTGCCCGCATTTTTATCGACATAGACATGAACTTTAAGGGGTTGTATTGGCTTGTCTTGGTCTTTAGCCCAACCAAAAAGAACTGCGTCCGTTCGAATTCCATCGAAACTACCTGTAGGTCTATTGTTATTTGTGACTGGTGAAGGTGTTGGTGTAGGGGTTGGAGTAGGAGTGGGAGTTGGTGTAGGGGTTGGCGGTAAACTCCCTGCTTCATCTGGTATAACAACAAAACTACCAAATCTTATCCCAGTACCCGTTCCATTACATACCAAGTGATTTATTTGCTCACACCCCAAGAGTGGCTCAGCTGAAAAATTCCCCATAGGAATACTTATTTGCTGGCCAGACCATGTCCCACTATAAACTGGTGCCGCGTGAATATTTTGAGCATCATAAACTTTAAAGCCTTTCCCAGAAGTTAATCCAAAGGAACTTATATCTACATTCACGCTCGAACTATTCTGCCAATTATAAATTGTAATATTACCTCTTCCTGCCTCATACACATTTCTTCTAGTTTTAACCACATTTTGGGTTGGTATCCCCAATGTGTAAGTAGAATTTGCATCAAACCCACTCCACTGTCTCCAGCCTTTACCGGTAGAAGTACCGATATCATCAAAAACCAGCCTGCCACCACCAAATCTATTAGAACTACCTGGATAGTTAAATCTATAATGCTGACCATTAAATTCTTGTCCGCCGGCTGAATCATAATATTTATTTCTATCCCAAGTAAAAATCCCTGCTTTATTACCACTATATCCACCTAACTCACCATCATTCTGGGCTGGGCCATGATTAACAAAAGTATTATCCGTCACAGTTAAATAACCCGGTATACTTCCACCGCCTGTAAAATTATTTGCACCAATAGCAACCGAAGATGCACTCGTCGCACCAATAACGACATAATTATCCTTTACCTCTGCATTTCCCTGGTTGGCCGTATATCCCATTTTAATACCGCTACCATTTCTATCTGGTCTCTTATATGTGAAATTGTTTAACACCTTAAGCCCACCCATCGGCTCAAGTCCACCACCCGTTGCCCAGATATCATCAGTTCCATTATCGAATACAGTATTCCCTTCTACGTGAAAATTCCTTACATAACCATTCTCGGTATAGATATTAATACCAGTAGTAAAATTCCTAAATAAAATATTATCGCGGATATATTTAACACCAGTGTCATTTTGAGTATAAACACCTGAACCTATATTCTGAGCTCCTCGGGTCATATCATAATAGCCATTACCATATACAATATTCCCATACATCTCAGCACACTGATTCCTACCAGTACTATCTATACCCGATTCACACCCTTTAGCTCCCGAAAAGAAACCAATCGCAGGGTGTCCAGTATTATAAATAATGTTATTTATAACCTTTGCCCCAGTTGCTTCTACCCAAAAACCACCTGGTCTTTGAGTTACGCGAGTCTGACCACCAGTAGAAGAAAACTGACGAATTGGGTCGGTAGTGGTAATTTCTAAATTCATTACCCATACATATGGTCCAGAAATAGTAAATACACCATTAGCCCCAACATAAACCGCTAACCCCGCAGCATGGGCTACAGCCGCGCTGCCATTCCAACCACGCACACAAGCGTAAGAATTAGTAGATGCGTTATAACCATTCAATAAAATATTTTCCGTTTCTACCGCGACTACTGTACCAGCAGAAATTATCCTACCAAAAGTCATTTTACAGATTCCACCCGTAGCAGAACCCTGCGGTGATAAAGCTTCAGATAGAGTCCCTTGTTCAAGCCCATCGATTAAAACTCTCTCACCTGGAGACGGTCTAATGATAACCGGACTTCCACTCGCCCCCGAAAGCACACTCTTATATAAACCCTTGTAAGTGCCGCCTCGAAGATACAGAGTACTTCCAGCTGTAACTAGATCAGTTTTAGCAAGCGCCGTATGCAAGTCCCAAGGATCACTAAGAGTACCTTTTCCCCCGGTAGTAGAACGGTTAGAAGCATAAAACACCCCCGCCGCCTGAGCCTCCGTAGTACTACTAAAAATTCCTCCAAGACCACTAAGTAACATTACCAATAAGGTAATTAAAATAGAAAATCTCGATAATTTAATCATTTTTTTATTTATATTAAACATATCCGTAGAATAACACATTTTCTTAGCTATATACCTAAACTTAAAACAGTATAGAATACAAATAAGGATTGATTCTGTGTAAAAAATCTCTCATAGAAGGAATCCCTTTAGCTCCCTCTCAGGGAGATACAACATATTTTACTCAAAAAACTAATACAAAAATATTTATATGTATAACAAAATTTATCACTTCTTCGACAGACTCGAAGACCACACCAGAGGTTTTCTGAGTAGATTCCCCATTTGGTATGCCCTTTTTGCAGGTACAGGAATTGTAATTTTCTGGAGAGGCATTTGGCATAGCATGGATTTTCTAATGACCCTAATCTCAGCATACGCAAATTACGCTGAATCTAGTATTAACCTTCAACAAATGCTATGGTGGGATGGCCCACTTTCTATATTAATAGGTACACTTATACTACTTATAACAGGAACGCTGGTCTCCAATTTTATCGGAAACGAAATCTTAATTTCTGGAGTAAAAGGTGAAAAAAAACTTTCTGAAAAAACAGAAGCTGAAGTAAAAATCGAAGCTAAAGAATTGCAAAAAATAAAACAAGAACTCAAAAAAATCTCCAACAGCATAAAAGATCTAAAAAATCACCAAACCAAAACATAAAACAATCCAGTATTTTCAAGGAGGTAAAAATCGAAACTCTTCAAAATTGCAGTGAAGAATTACCGGATAAACTTATTAGACTGATCTCTACTAAATCCTCAAAAAGATTTGAGACTGACAACATAAATTTATTTCTGGAAAAATTAATTAAATAGTTATTTAATAATTTAACTATTTAAGCCGTAACTTAAGCCTACTCGCATTCCTTGCAACCGTATATAGCAAAATTAAATCCCATTGTATTTACCCTCAAAACACCTCTTAAACGCACTTTTCTACCACTTTTAACCACAATACAAGACTTAACAACACCCCATATTTTTATTTAACGCTTATCTGAATGACATATTTTGTAATACACAAAAAGCCGGCGCATGCCGGCTTTAAAATTCGCACATTATTTTATTTTTACCAGTTTCCATCCCGTTACCTCAAGCCTTCGACCCTGAAGATTTATTGAGTCAAAATGTATTTTTACATCTAAATTACCTTCACTAAAAACCACACTCATCTCTTCACTAGAGAATCCCATACTCTGACCACTAGTAGTATTCTGTTTAAGTTTTTCTAATAACGGATTTAAATCTATTTTTCCTACGGTCAGATTATTCTTCCTAATCTCATAAACATATTTATCCTGATCCAATTCAAAAGTATAAGTATCATCTCCTATCTTAAGAATTCCATATTGCTCAACTAGATAATCGTAACCTGCTATATTAATAAACCCTTGTTCATCCCTGTTAGTAAAGAAATATCTGCTATCCAAATCTCCATACCCAGAACCATAATCTGGACCAGCATAGTCAACCACATCCTGCAAAGAAGTGAGTTTTACTTCCTTAGGAAATAGATTTTTTAAAGAAGACACACCATGGTAACTATTAAAATATCTAAATAAACTATAAATCTCTCCACTAGAATTACTTTCTCCTACGCTTCCCTTTTTAAGTTTATTATTTTCTAAAAGACCACCCGAGGCTAGTAAATTCCTCAACCTGGAAAGCTGGCTATTCTTAGCCACGCTCGATGCACTCAATGGACCCACCGAAACTAAAACTAATACAATCGCGAGGCTATAAACTACCACTTTAAGGTTTTTTACTTTACTAAAAATGAAATACAAAGAAATCAAAACCAACCACAAACCGAAACCAAATAACAAATATCTATTTTCTGTAACCCCATAGTCTTTCAATCTAAATGACAAAGCATAATACAAAACCGCCGCTTGTGGTATAAAAGAAATAAACATTACTGTAAAAATCTTTTTATACCTATCCTCTCGCAGGGAAAGCGGATACAGCATTACAAACGTAGCCAATCCTAATGCTGAAAACCCAACAATAAGTGCCGAAATAATACCTTTCGGCCACTCATTAGTAATGAGAATTTGAACTGTATAAGCATATAAGATTAAAAAATATATACTAACCAAGCTCAAAAATACCCAACCCCCCAAAAGCCTTATTTCTTTTGGGAAATTCTCTATATCCGCTTTTGCATCTACATTTGGAAACTTAGTAAGAAATATTGGCACACTCATCAACCCTACTACCAAAATCCACAACTGCACCCAGACCTCCCCTTGTAAACTAAGTGAAAAAAGTTCATTTATAGCTTTAAGTGCAACCGATAAACCTAAAAAAACTATCGCCGAATACGCAAAGGCTGCTACTATGGCATTACCAATTCTTCTACAATATTCCCAATAACCCTCAGCACTTCCTAAATTTTTTAATAAAAAAGGAGATATACTTAAAAACAACACACCCAACCCGAACCACATAATAAACTGCAATATATCTCTTAATATATACCCATCCATTCCACTCCTATATACAAAAAATAAGACCAGCAAAATTGCAGACAAAAGATATGACCAAATCTTAAAATTTTTGGGATAACCTTGTTTTTCAATCTGCCTAAGACCTATAGAAACTGGAAAAAACAACAAAGCTGTAAACAACAACCGTGAAGCTATTAGATTACTCGAACTTCCTACTAAAATTAACCCGCAGATTACCCCCACGAGTGTTAAAACAGAGGTAATAGGATACCCCATTATTACAGACTTAAAAACCCCCACAATTTTATCCAAAGACATCCCAATTTTCATACATTTTTAGTTAATTCCCCCTCTATATAATGTAACGACCAGCCCACCCTGTCCAGTTGCAATAAAAAAACAGACCCTTGGTCTGAACAATTTTCATTTGTCGCCTTGCAACACCTTAGTCATTCTCTTCATGTCCTTATCTATGAAAAACCTCGGGGCAAGCCCACGAGGTATCGAATCTCATGTGTCATTCCCGAGAAGTCGGGAATCCATGCGCTTGAATCTCATGGATCCCCGCATGCGCGAGGATGACAACACAGCGGGGCAAGCCCCGGGGTATTAACCCTAACAGAGATAATAAAAAAACAGACCCTTGGTCTGAAAAATTTTCATTTGTCGCTTAGCAACACCTTAGTCATCCTCTTCATATCCTTATCAATAAAAGTTTGAAGAATTTCTAAAGCTAAATTCTTCTTATAAAACTTCCCACGATAAGGAACGAGCACCCCATCTTCATTAATGATTTCAAAACCGGTATCATTCCCCGGGTATTCATCACTCAGTAGATGTGTGACTACCCCTGTTTCCACGTCTACACCAATGTCCCGAGAAGGATTAATATCCTTCACCCCAAGCAAATTTCCTTGGTAGAAAACAAGTATATCCCGATTGTTCCGAGAATCCTTTTTAAACAAGTAAACCCTATCATGCATTGAAATAGAGTAATACCTACCTTCTTCTCTCACCTTAATACTGTAAGGGTCCAAATCTTCCACCAACACCGAACCATCTTCCCTAAGCTGAGCATTATAAACAAATGGGTATTTCTTGATTTCAGGATTGCCTTCCCAACGACGGACGTCTTCTGAGTCCCGCAACTCTACCGTCTTAAATTGCCGATCTTTTCTTTTTTCGGCAAATAAATTGATTGTTTCTTTCACCAATCTCAGTCGACCCTGATCAAGAATTTCGGCTTCAGGAAAATTCTTAGTATAAACCCCGTACTGTTCAGAAGTAAAACCACCTTTCGGAGCCTTTGAGCAGCCGGTGACTAACCCAACAAATAACAATACTGAAACAAGAACCCAAACTTTTGAAATTCGAATTCGAATAGTAATAGCATTCTTTTTCATCATCTTCCCCCATTTGAAAATAGATTTTGATAACTAATCAAAAATTATTCCACAAATATTAAAAAGAAGCAAGCGTACTACTATTTAAATAAAAAAAAACAAAAATGGTAGAAAGAAAAATCACTGAGTTTAAAAAAGTACACAAAAAACCCGCAAACAACCAAACCCCCACCACTTGCGAATTCCAAGTCATAATATTTAAAACAATAACTACTTTTTCAACTCAACTCACTCTTCCAATAATATCACCAACAATAAACCCGATCCTTAAAAATCACCATATTACACTTCCGACACTTATGCGTCCCATGCAACTTATGCATAGATTTCTTATGCTTCTCCATACACGAATAACACAAAGTAAAAGACCCTTTAGTTTTCACCCAACACCGACTACAGATCCCAATAAACTAGTGACCAATTACACCAGAATCAGGAAAATACATCAATTCACCTTTTTTATTGTGGTAATAATGTTTAATTTTATACTTCCGATTCAAGGAGTCTTCAATTTCTAAAATAAATTTGTCCCCTTCTTTAAAGTCTTTCATTTTTAAACCCATAAAAATAAATCTTAACCAGCCTCTTACAGGTTTTTCTAATTCAAAGGCTCTTTCCCAAGCTTTTTCGTAAAATTTATTACTTTCCCAATTTACAGAAGGAATACCCTTTAACGTTAATGAATCAGGAATAATAATATGCTTAGCATCAAAAGCACCTTTAGTCGTTTTAAATTTTAAACTAAATCCAATTCCTGAAGTAGGATGTAGTCTCTTATTAACAGCAATCACTTGTATCATGACTTGAGTACCTACAAAACCACCATCTGAACCATAAGCCTCCCCAAGAACAAGCTGCTCTATACTTCCAACAATCTTAGGTCTATCTGTTAATTCTCTATATAAGCTATACATTGCCCCTATACCGCCTACCCAAGCGAAAATAAAAGTCACTAGGCGTGTTAAGCTAGAATCTGGATTTAAAAAATCAGGTAGGATCATACATGTTTATTCCTCGCTATAGGATATACCAAAACAAAAGCTATGACCAAATTTAATAGCATAAATCCGGATCTGGCTCTGCCACGTCCGGATTTATAACCTCCCGTAAGGGGTTGGTGGTAATGGCGGAGGGGAAGCCCCACCGTCCATAAGCGCAAACAAAAACACTCCCTTTAGGGGAGTGTTTTTGTTTAGCGGGCAGCTACCTACTTTTGCACGTGCATGCGCACGGCTATCATTGGCCGCAATACCTTTTACTTCTGAGTTCGGGATGGGATCAGGTAGGACAGTATCCGAAAGGCCACCCTTCGTCCAACTTTATTCCGACCTCCGTCCCCGATGCGGGGACTGCAGTCTCCATAAAGTTCTCCTCTTCCCATATTACTTTTCTCTGTGTTTTTCTTTTTTCTCTCTTCGAGAAAAAAGAACAAACTCATATGTGAACAAGCAAAACGGGAACCCTTGTAAATCTCACAAAATACAGTGGGACGAAGGAAGGCTTAACGTTTATTTTGGGCTCAGTGCGTACACTGAGTGTTGTGTAAGGGCGTAAAACGTAATTGTTAGTGCTACTATCATGAAAACCGCAAAAGCGATTTTAATCGGTTGTCTATACATATTTACTAAGAACTTCTATTTCACAAATTACTAGTCAAACTAACTTAAATTTGAATTAAAACTTTCGGTTGATTAGTATCGCTCGGCTGAACACATTGCTGTGCTTACACCTGCGACCTATAGATCTCCTGCAACACTTTCTTCTTGTATTGCTACTCAAAGATTGTATCACACTTGATAAATACGCAGTAGTCTTCTGCGAACCTTTCGTTATCTTGCGATAACAACGAAACCTAGTCTTGTGGACAGCTTCGCGCTTATATGCTTTCAGCGCTTATCTGAACTCGACCTAGCTACCCCGCCATGCTCCTGAAGGAACAACGGGTACACCAGAGGTCGATACATCTCGGTCCTCTCGTACTAGAGATGTGACCACTCAAGTTTCGTACACCCACAGCAGATAAGGACCAAACTGTCTCACGACGTTTTGAACCCAGCTCGCGTACCGCTTTAATAGGCGAACAGCCTAACCCTTGGGAGCTTCTTCACCCCCAGGATGCGATGAGCCGACATCGTACATAATTCCAATATTTCTATTGGTGCAGACTATATCTTCTTCTTACTGGCGGCCTTTAGGATCTAAAGTTATTGGCACTGGCTTTGCCAGTGATAAAACTAACTCAGTAATCCATAGCCTTACCTTTTTATAGTAAGAGTCGGCGTATTACCTACTCTGAAACCAGAGCAAGTCTCCCCTTTCGGGTCAGTCGTTACGGGGTCAACCTTCAAGTTTGTAAAGTTCATCAAGTTATAAAGTTTGTAAAGCAAATGCATTACTGCTCCACTTTATGAACTTTAAAAACTTTATAAACTTTCAACTTAATGAAAGCGACTTCCCACGGTATTTCCGGTTACATTTTGCATACTTAAGTATGCTAGTTTCCAACTAATGTAATTACGGGTTCACCGTTATAAGCCGAATTTATTTTCTTCGAAATTTATCCATTCCTTTTAGAATGAGACGGACGAAGACACATGGTTGAGTATCACTACTCAAGCACCCCGATATGTTAAGGTGCCAAACCCCCTCGTCTATGTGGACTATTGGAGAGGATCAGCCTGTTATCCCTAGAGTAACTTTTATCCGTTGGGCTTTGCGTCTTCCACTCGAACGCATCGGATCACTAACTTCTACTTTCGTACCTGCTCGGCTCGCTGGCCTTGCAGTCAAGCATGCTTCTGCGTTTGCACTACCAGCGCGATTTCCATCCGCGCCTAGCATACCTTAATAAACGCCTCCGTTACCATTTAGGAGGCAACCGCCCCAGTTAAACTACCCACGAGTCACTGTCCCAAGCTAGGTTAAGGCTTGGTTAGAAATCAATTTTCTGCAGGGTGGTATTTCACATTTCGACTCCACTATCCCCGAAAGGATAGCTTCAGAGTCTCCCACCTATACTAAGCAACAGTAAACTAATTTCAATAACACGCTATAGTAAAGCTTCATAGGGTCTTTCCGTCTTGCTGCGGGTAGACGGCATCTTTACCGCCATTGTAAGTTCATCGGAGTGTTCGTTAAGACAGTCCTCTACTCGTTATGCCATTCGTGCGGGTCGCAACTTACGCGACAAGGAATTTCGCTACCATAGGACAGTTATAGTTACTGCCGGCGTTCATCAGGGCTTGGCTCAGTAGCTTGCGCCACCGAGTTTAACCTTCTGACACTGGCCAGGCATCAGCCCGTATACATCAGATTGCTCTTTGAGCACGGACCTAAGTTTTTGGTAAACAGTCGGGAGAGGTCATTCGCTGCGGCCCTTTAATTATGCTGGGTACTAGGAGCGATTTTTTTTAAATCGCTTGCTTCCACGAACACCAAGGAGGGTGTGGTTGCAGATTAAGAGTAGTTGGGAGATTTACAACTACTCAGACACTACCCTCCTTGGTGTGCTCCGGGGACGCGCTAGTTGTGATCCTCTCTAGCGCTGAGTACATAGCGTGTCGTCTTTCATTCCATCGCTACGGAGCAAACATGCTCTGTTTGTCAGCCTGGAAACAAACAACTCACCAGTCCCCGAACTCAATAATTTTCCTAATACCCAGCATATTAAAGGGCAAGGTATATACCTAAGGTACACCTGCTTTTTTGCCGAGTTCCTTAACGAACATTGTTCCGGACGCCTTGGGATTCTCTCCCCATCCACCTGTGTCGGTTTACGGTACGGTCACCTATAAACATAACCACGACGCTTTTCTTGGCACCTTGGTTCATTCAAATCCCCCTTGCGGGGTTTTCCCATACATTCAGACTTTAAGCCGCATACAGAATCTCTTGCGAGGTATCTACATACAACACGGAATCTCCGGATTTGCCTGGAAATTCATCCTACGTATACAGAAACGTACATATTCAGAGTACGCTCAAACTACCATGATGCGTCCCGTCTTGGGTAATTTATAGGCGGTGCAGGAATATCAACCTGCTTTTCCATCGGGTGAACCTGTTCAGGCCCACTCTTAGGATCGACTAACCCTGGGACGACGATCGTTGCCCAGGAACCCTTGGATATTCGGCGAAGAGGATTCTCACCTCTATATATATTACTTATTCCAACATTCTTACTTGTGTGCTGTCCACCATCTCTTACGAGTACGGCTTCAGCCTACACACAACACTCCTCTACCACCAACAATGAATAAATTCACTGCTGATCCACGTCTTCGGCACCTAGCTTAGCCCCTATATATTGTCGGCGCAGGGCCGCTTGACCAGTGAGCTGTTACGCTTTCTTTAAAGGATGGCTGCTTCTAAGCCAACCTCCTGGTTGTATAAGCAACCCCACATCCTTTGCACTATAGCTAGAATTTGGGGGCCTTAGACAGTGGTGTGGATTCTTCTCCATTTGTCCAGTGAAGCTTAGACCTCACGGACTGACTGCCACATTCTTGACTCATTAGAATTCGGAGTTTGGTTCGAAGCCGACGCTTGCGCACCGGCGATCGATTCAGTGCTCTACCTCTAAGAGGAACATGTGACGCTAGCCCTAAAGCTATTTCGAGGAGAACCAGCTATCACCCGGTTCGGTTGGAATTTCTCCCCTACCCACAGCTCATCCCCTAATTTTGCAACATTAGTGGGTTCGGACCTCCCGATGCTGTTACACATCGTTCATCCTGGCCATGGGTAGCTCACCGGGTTTCGGGTCTAACTCATGCGACATTTAAATTATTGTAACAGGCCTCTTTCTGAAAAATCAGAAAAGAGAACCCATTCAATAATTTAATACGGACTATTAATCCTCGCTTTCACTTCAATTTCGTCTTTGATAAGACTTAATTAAGCCGCATAAAATTAACTCGTTGGATCATTCTTCAATAGGCACGCGGTTAACCTCGTACTTCCTTGCGAAAATACGTTCGGTCTTCCACACCTTGTAAGTACATGGTTTCAGAAACTATTTCATTCCCCTTCCGGGGTGCTTTTCACCTTTCCTTCACAGTACTTGTTCACTATCGGTCAATATGAGTATTTAGCCTTATGTCTTAGTCGACACGGATTCCGACCAGATTTCTCGTGTCTGGTCGTACTCAAGAAAAAATCTAGGAATCTGCATGGTTTTTCGCTATACAGGACTATCACCTTCTTTGGTCCGCCTTTCCAGGCGTGTTCTGCTAAACAACACACAATTACTTCCCCGCTGTGTTACAGCACAGCGACAATTTTCACTTACAACACCTACTATGCAACGCCTGTAAGCTTTAAGTTACAAGATTGCTCTCACAACAACACATAATAGGTTTGGGCCAATTAAGTTTATAAAGTTCCTAAAGTTTATAAAGTTATCAAGTAACGCATTTCTGCATTTACTTTATGAACTTTCAACTTTATGAACTTTATAAACTAATGTTGTTCCCCTTTCGCTCGCCACTACTGAGGGAATCGATGTCTCTTGCGAGACTTTCTTTCTTTTCCACGTGCTACTGAGATGTTTCACTTCGCACGGTTCCCACACATATATACCCACGTATATACGGCATGCATTCTTCAAATGCATAGGTTTCCCCATTCGGACATCCACGGATCAAAGCTTATTTGCCAGCTCCCCGAGGCTTTTCGCAGGCTACCACGTCCTTCATCGGCTCATATTACCAAGGCATCCACCATGTACCCTTCTCTGTTTCAATTCAAACAGATTTAAGTTTGACTAGCAATTTGTGAATACAATTCGCTCTAAAGCGGATTATACAAATTACTACAATGTTCTTTTCAATCACACTATTCTTAAGTGTGTTAACTTACTTACAATTTGTTTATCTCACACTAATAAGTTGGTACTTATTAGCACTTGATAAATCTACCCTTATTCAGTTATTAAAGTTCAGGTGTTACTACCAGATAGCTACTGCCCACGGGTGGAACCTCTAGCACAATGTTCCCGTGGTAAAATTGGAACGCCGAGTTACCTGTAGAGCAGTATGTATCTAATAATAATTTTTATTTCGAAAGAGCAGACTCAAGAGTACAAAAAAACCGCATCTTGCGGTATGGAGACGGCACACAAAACGAGCCAGTCTACATATTCCGCTGAAAGTTAGTAAATAATTTGCTCATAGGGCTGCTTGTTTTAACTAAAATAATCGTAAGAGAATATTAGTACACTAAAATCATATTGTCAAGAACCTCTCTCTTAACTAAAAAGAAGCCCAAAATATAGGTATTTATTCGATTTCATGGATCCTTTTAGGGTCCACCAAAATAGAACCTTTTTCAGATTTTTCTATGATCGAGCTAAATTTTTTTCCAACAATAACTTCGTTAAATTTATAAGAGTGTCTTACGTATATTCTTTGCCCTAAAGCCTCGTCAATCGCAGTCAGAAAAATTAAAAATTCAGCATCTCTTAACATTAAATCCTGCGCTGTAAGCCCATAAAGAGGACTCCCCTCATCTATAGGATGAACGACAGTCCAATTGAGTGGAAAAAATACAACTTTATGTCTTTCCAAGGGCAATTCAACAAACGGTCTCTTACCGTTTTTATCTTTCATAGAAACCATTACTATAGCCTCTACCTGAATTAATTCATCTTTCTTGCCATTAATAATTCTAAACTCAAAAGCACTAACATCATTATATGGAGAAATTACCGCATTTTTACTAAAAATAATTTTAACACTAGGGTTAGAAAATCTAGCCAAAACTAATCCCGCACCTAATGCAAAAACCAATAAACCAAACAAAGCTTCTAAAGCCAAAACCCCATTACCAGCTAGGTTTGAAGGATGAAGAGGACTCGAACCAAGTGTCGTCATTACTTGTACACTATAAAAATATATATCGAAAAATTTTCTACCCAGGGTTTTATTCTGCAATTCTAAAAACACATTTGGTATCGCCAAGTAGATCAAAGTAAAAACCAAATTTGCGAAAGCATATGCTGCCAACACCAGGGCATAAAAACTAGCCCAAGACATATTTAGCATTGCATTGTACATACTAAAAGAACCAAAACCATTAAGACCCTTTCTTCTAGCATTAAAACTACCGTCTTTATTTATAAATCTCAGAGCAGTCTGCTCACTAACTTTCGACCCAAAGCCCAAATCGTCATTCTTCGATATTTTTAACTCATCTTCCATAATTTTTATTCTAATATCTTATTAAAACCTGCTTCATCTAACACCGGAATAGATAATTTCTTTGCTTTTTCCAATTTACTTCCAGGATTTTCACCTGCCACAACATAATCTGTATTTTTAGAAACACTCTCAGCCACATGTCCGCCTAAAGATTTAATTTTAGCCTTAGCCTCATCCCTAGAATATCCTGAAAGCGTACCTGTAACTACAAACGTTTTCCCCGTTAGCTTTCCACCAATAAGTTTTTCCTGTTTTGTAATTACTACCCCATTCTTTAAAAGCTTATCTATATACTTTAAGTTTTCTTTAGTATGAAAATAACTAAATACACTCTTAGAGACTACGGGTCCTATATTTGAAATTCCGTTTATCTCTTCCTCACTCGCTACAATCAAATTTTCCAAAACCCCAAAATGCGCCGCTAAGTCTTCAGCTGTCTGTTCTCCAACATGAAGTATTCCTAACGCATATACAAACCGAGCTAAAGACACTCTCTTGTGGTCATTTATAGACTTTACTATATTTTCTGCACTCTTTTCCCCGAATCTTTCCAAGCCTTCAATATCTTCCTTCTTTAAACTAAAGATATCCGCCGCATCAGATATTAGCTCCTCATCCTTAAAACGATCTAAAACCTTAGGTCCTATTTCATATATTTCCAGGACATTTACAAAATGCTGCATAGCTCTCATGTTTTTTGCAGGACAATTTTGATTCACACAATAAAAAGCGACACCTCCTTCTCTCGCGTCTACTAACTTGGTAACCCCTTTTACAAGCTTCCCTGTTCTTCTTGGCTCTACTGGAGCACCACACTCAGGGCATCTTTCTGGCATTTTGAAATCTTTCTCCTTGCCATTCCTGAGTTTCACTAACACCTCAACCACTTCTGGAATAACATCTCCAGCTTTTTGAATAACAACAGTATCACCTATTTTTAGCCCCAGTCTCTCTATTTGATCCATATTATGTAGCGTAGCTTTGGAGACAGTCGAACCAGCAACAAAAGTAGGCTCAAAATGAGCAACAGGAGTAAGCACACCAGTACGACCCACGTTCACAGAGATCGACTTCAAAATAGTGGTGGCTTTTTCAGCCGGGTACTTATAAGCAATGGTATAACGAGGAGCCTTACCTACCACCCCTAACTTCCTTTGTAATTCCTCATTGTTTACACAAACCACTATTCCATCTGTTCCGAAAGGGAACGCTTCACGCTTCTTTTCAAAGTCTTTTATAAATCTTAAAACCTCTTCGAGATTACTACATCTTTTTTCTGGAGCATCCATGATAAAACCCAAGCGTCTGAGTTCTTCATGCTTTTCAGAATGCGCATTAAATTTCTTTCCTAGTTTACCTTCCTCATATCTTGCAATATCCCAAGCCCTAAAATCTAAATTTCTACTAGCCGCTAACTGTGGATCTAACTGTCTCAAACTCCCAGCAGCGGCATTTCTTGTATTTGCGAACAATGGTCTGTTTTCTTTCTTATTTCTTTCATTTAAGTCCTTCCAAACTTTCCTGGACATAAGTGCCTCACCCCTTACCTCAAGTAAGTCAGGATAAGGACTATTCAACTTAAGCGGGATACTCTGTATTGTTTTTAAATTTTCTGTAATATTTTCACCCACCAAACCATCGCCCCTCGTAGCTCCCCTAACCAATACTCCTTTCTCATAAATTAACGACACCGCCAAACCATCCATTTTAATTTCACAAAAATATTCCACCCTCGCATTCTGGGGTATTAACTTAGTAAACCTTTTCTCCCACGCATACAATTCATCTGAACTAAAAGCATCCTGCAAAGAAAGCATAGGAAGTACATGCTTTACCTTCTCAAACTTATCCAAAGCCTTACCACCAACACGATTAACCGGCGAATTAGGATCAGCCAACTCAGGAAATTCGGACTCCAATTCTTTTAACTCTCGAGTCAAAGAATCATACACGGAGTCATCGACCTCCGGAGAGTCCAACACATGATATTTGTACCTAAGTTCATTTATCTGAGCAGAAAGTTTTTTTATTCGCTTTTGGGCCTCAAGTTTATTCATACAAAAATTATAATCTAATACAAGTCATATTCCTAAATATCTTGCTATTGAATTTCATAAATAGCTTAGTTCGGATCCAACTTAAGAGTCTCGAGCTTTGCCCGATGATGATTATGCCAGTCCCTGCTCAAGTCGGAAAATCATTATTTTCCTTCTCATAGTTTTTTATCCCCAGTGAAACAATAAAAAATGTTGTATAATAATAAATATACAAGTTAATAAATCTCACTTCTTTAAAAATATTAAATATATAAATGCTTATAAACCGTAATCGATTCCAGCTTTCCCCTAGACTCAAGGTAGGAGTTGGTAGAATAAACAATAAATCATCTATATTAAAATACATTAGCACGGCTTTCATTGTAATTTCGGTAATACTTTCTATAAACACCCTTCGAGTATTTTTAAAAACTGATTCCGCAAACACCCCAGAAACCAACACCCCTAAAGTACTTGGCATAAGTGACACAAGAACTCAAGAGGATACAAAGAATCAGTATATCGTCTATGTTGTAAAAAAAGGAGACACCCTTTTCAATATAGCCCAGGCACACAATATAAGCTGGACTACCCTAGCAACTCTCAATAGCATAGACAGCCCATTTACAGTAAGTTCAGGACAAGAACTAAAAATCCCAAAACCATAAAAACTCAAAACCCTTCTAAAGAAGGGTTTTTAAGTACTTGAAAACAAAATCAATTTTTGGTAGCATGACCCCTTATCTCAGAACTCATGAACAAAGAGGATAAATATGCTTACCAAAGACAATACACTTGTCAGTCGAGCTTTGGGTTTATACGGCACGGTTGGACTGGACGACGCAACAGACTACCGAACCAGATTTGAAAAACTACTAAGCGACAGAGGTCAAAACAATCTTGCCTTGTACGACTCACGGTTCACTGGAGACTCATGGACCGAAGAAGCTTGGAAACAGCAAGAAGAGTTAAAAACCGAACTCCCCTACATACTCTTCTATTCAGGGTTCTGCGGCACAAACCCTACAGTCAATTTACCTGTCGAGACCCTACTCGAAGCATTCATCTCGGATGAAGCTCAAAATCAGGTTGTGACTTTCTGGAATAGCGCCGGCTATGAAAAACGAGATCTCAAAATTTTCGAACGCGCTAAACGTTTGGTCAAAGAATATAACATGTTCATCGAAGTTATCGACGAATCAGAAAATCTGCGCAGCGTGTGCGAATCTGGCGATGGAATATTTGTTCATGGAGGCGAAGAAAAGGCCAAAAGCCTTGGCATTGCTGACTTCCGCCTGACTAACGAACCAGCAAAATATTTGCCAAATATTTTCGCCATCGAAAAACCAGAAAAAAGTTTTCAAAAACTGTCAGGCTACTCCCTTCTAGAACTTTTCATGTACATTAGTACATACCCGAGTCGAACCATCGGCGTTATCGAGACAGCAGGATTCGAATCTTGCCCTGAAGCGACCCGGATACTAAAGAAAATCCGGGAAAGCCTGAAAGCAACTTTTCCTGACTCTCACATTTTCGCAACACTCGAAGAAGCCGCAGGCTTCATAAGCAGCCCAGATTCACTCATCGAGCTCAAAGATAACTAAATATCGAACCCGAAGGTTCGATATTTTTTTAATTCTATTTACTTAATGGGACCAACACTCTATATCTACGAGTAAGACCTGAATTGGCCGCTGTTACGTCCACCTGTTTCTTTCCTTTAAGCGGCAAGCCTTTGGGATTACATTCACCTACACCGCCACCACCGGTACACGTATCTCCTGAATTTACAGGACCCCAAGAAGAGATATTCACATAACCAGGGGTAGACTGACCAGTGGGTCGATAAATGTAAAGCCTATAAATATAAGTTTTATTCAAATCAAAGACCCTATTAGTACCAACGTTAAGCACCGTATCATAATTCTTCCAGGAACTGTTAGGATAAGTTCCCGGTGAACAATCAATTGGATTCGAGTTACCAGCCTCGTTCACAACACAAAAAGAATAATATAATGTAGTGCCTGTAGAAGGATTATCGATTGTGACTCTAGTATAGCCATACTGAGGATTGTTAGGGTTTTCAGTATCATAAATACTATAAACATTCTTCGTATTCGCCACCGTATTATAAGCCGCTGGTACAACCTCTGATATAGGTGAATCAGATACGTCTTTTGCCCCAATCCCTGTAATACTCACAACATTAATATTCGATTTAATTGGTGAATTATTTAAACAGTTCGTCTTAGTTGGATCTGTTAAAGTACCTGGATCAAAACACATCTGATCATCTGGAACATCTCTTTGCACTTTATATATAGACTGTTCGATAACTCCCTGCGTTGCATATAAAGCCGGTTCCGTTCTTTGCAAATCCCCACTTGCTCTAATTTCAGTAAACACCACCGCAGCCAAAGAAAAACTAATCGCCGTAATCGCTGACAATACCAATACCGCCATAAGCAAAGTCACCCCTGCCTCGCGACAGTTGCAGGTTGCAATTTGCAAGTTGCAAGTACATGCCCTACTTGTTACTTGTACCTTGTTACTTGTTACTTTTCTATGATCTCGGTATCGCATAGTCATCTGTGGTTATTGTTGTTTGGTATGGAATTACAACTTTCTCCCCTGTGCCTAAAGTTACATTAAACCGCATTAAAATTGTCACAAAAGGTTGTCTTTCGGGTAAACCACCATTTGGACAAGTTATTGTATAGGGGTCACACAGCGGTCTTACATAAAAACGTAAATAGTCTACTGTCATACCTGGCGGATTAAGTCTTTCATAACCCGTAACGTTATTTTTTGCGAGTCCCAAGTGAAGCGCTAGCCCGTTTGTAATGTCCGTACTACTAGCTTCTACAAGCGTCCCGCTAACATCTTTTGCCCAGAACAAACACTCTTGCTCATTGAATAAGTTAATAATCCCAAGTCTTGTATCTGCCTGACCCTGCTCCCCACCCGAAGGTAAATAAGTAGTCTGACCAAAACTATTACTGCCTACAGCTGAAGGATTCGGACAGGGCGATTTAGATGTTTGTAAAGTTGTTCCACCACTTACACCATAGTCAATCTTCCCATTTCGAATCTCTTTGACCATAAACTCCATAAAATTCCTCATCCCTTGACTCGCCTGCCTAAGCGCTTCCGTCTTCCTCTGAATCTTCAAAGTATAGTTCAGCAAAACCATCATAACCGTCAAAGTAGTAGCAAAAATAGACACCGAAACCACCAACTCAGTCAACGTAAACCCTATTTGTTTTTTGCCTTTTATACTCATAAAAAATTATTATATTCCGGAATCAGCTCGATTTCAGATTTTGAGTGCAGTTTGTTCGATTTTCGAGTACGATCCTGAAGCGTCCGCGATTGGGACGGTGAAGGATCGCACGGAGAAAATCGGACAAAATGCGCCAAAATATGGAATCCCGTGTTCAAAAATTAATACACACGCCAGTTTGTCATATACATTTGTAGTCGTACCCTACACGCAGTCTTAGCCAACTCCCACGTAGCGACTGCAGGGCATTTTTTATCTTTCCACCAGACATCCGAAGTTACTACAAGCCTAGGACCAATTGTCGCTTGGTTATATGGTTGCTTACTATTATCTGAAGCTATAGTAATTCTTCTATAAAAGTCGGAAGTTCCATTAGCCGAAGCTGCCGGATAATAAAATTTACCAGAAGAAATTAATGAAGGATTAGTAGCATAAAGTTGTCCATCTCTATCTAATGCATAGTTTGTATTTTCTGCGGTAAGAGTCCAAAAATTCTGGTCAGACTGAACATTAGACTTTGTATAGTCCAGTTTATAAGTGGCTGTGGCAGGTGCAACTCCAGGATAAATTGCATAGCCCTGATTGGGTGTCAGAGTCCCTTGGGTCAACCAATCCTTGTAGCAAGTTCCTGTGGTTGATCCGCTAACATAATTGTAACAGTCAGTGTATTTTGTACCCTTTAGCCAATTTGTATCTCTCATATTCTTAACAGCCTCTAGGCCTTCCCTAGCCAAACCTGTACCAATAATCTGTTTAGCTATATTAGAAGAAGCACCAAACGAATAGTTGGCCAAACCCAGAGCGGCTGTTATCCCCATAACAAGAACAAAAATAGCCACCATAGTTTCTATAATACTTTGGCCTATTTGTACTTTTATTTTTTTCAATATTTCTACTTTCATTTTCTACTGTGAAATTATTGCACCAGTAACCCCACGAACTACTACCTGCTTAGTAGTATTTGAAGCAGCATCCTTTAAAGTTAGAGTAAGAGTGTGATTTGCCTTAGCATCTAAAGTCGAAGAATTACTAATTACATTTAAGAAGTTACAGCTTGTAGGATCGGTTTGATATTCTAAATATATTTTTGAAAAAGGAAGTGAAAAACCAGTCTGAACACAACCTGGCGCAGGATTTATTGCGGTTCCGGAAGCATTAGTAATACCAATCGCAGAGATCGTAACACCAGTTGGCATCCTAATCGTCTCAACGTCTATTAAACTTCCAAACTGCACTCCCGTAGTCTTATTTACCCCTACGGCTTGTATAGTATAAAAATTATTCCCCTGAACTGCTTTCAAAATATAATATCTGGCTGCGTTTGTTGTATCCACATCTCTCGAAGAAAGTGTATAACTTTGAATTTTTCTAAAATTCGTAACCATTTCATTTTGTGCTATTTTCAAATTCCTCGGACCCCTGAGTCCTGCAAAATTCACTAAAAACAACCCGGTTATAGTCGCCATTATAGAAATTACCACTAATAGCTCTATTATAGTAAATCCTCCGCTCTTTCCTATTCTATTTTTTTCTTTTAGTGTTAGTTTCATTTTTCTCAAATAACAATACTATTATAACACTATAGTCCTATTAAATGGAGATACCAATTTAATATCTCTGTTCCCCAAAAAAGAGATATAAAAACCGACACAGATAAAAAAGTACCTAGAGGTAGCTTACTCCCAAACGAATAACCCCCAAGCACTAACATAGGTATGGCTATAATGGCACCTAACATAAAGCTCAAAAAAAAGCTCATAATACTTAGAGGAAAACCAAGCACCACACCTAAAAACAACATAAACTTCACATCTCCAAAACCTATCCACTTACCTTTAGAAATAAACCAAATCGCGAAACACACTCCGGTCGTAACAAGAGCTCCGACTATTCCACCCACTGTGTTACTTATAAATATTGATTGAAAACCAAAATTACCCCATAAATCTATCCCAATATTAAATATCGTTACTATTATACTTGCTGGAAAAATTATCTTGTCTAATATCAAAAAATGTTCTAGATCTATCACAAATACTGAAATTAAAACAGAGATAACAAACCATAATTTAAACAACACAACCACATCCAATACACTTTGTGGCCAAATCATATAAAAAGCAAAAGCAAAACAAATAGCAGAAATTAACTCTATTACAAGGTATCGGGGTGATATAACTGTTTTGCATTTCCTACACCTACCACCTAGAAATAAATAGCTAAAAATAGGCACCAGGTCAGTTGCCCTAAGTACATTTCCACAAGAAGGACAATGAGATCTCCCAGTAATACTCCTCTCCTCAGGAAGCCTGAGTATAACCACATTTAAAAAACTCCCAATAACACTTCCAAATACAAAGCTCGCTATTAACCATACCCAAAACTCAAAATTCATATATTTATCAAACAACTATTCAATGAAGTTTAGCTCGATTTCAGATTTTGAGTGCAGTTTCGTCGATTTTTGAGGACTTCGGCGGAGGCGTCCGCGATTGGGACGGTGCAGCCAAGCCCGGAAAAAATAGACGAAAATGCGCCAAAATATGAAATCCCATCGGAAAAAAATAATTACTTATCGGCCTTTGCCGGTAATCAAAACATAAACGGTTTTTATTATTATTTCTAAATCAAACAGGCTACTCCTATGCTTTATATAGTATAAATCATATTGTAACTTCTCGAGACTCTCTGAAACACTCCCTGCATACACATGTAATTGAGCCCACCCTGTCAAACCAGGTTTAACCACATGCCTTTCTCCAAAATACGGCATTATTCCAACTAACTCATCTACTATTCTAACTTGTTCGGGTCTTGGCCCCACCAAACTCATTGTACCGTTAAGCAAGTTAATTGCTTGTGGTAGTTCATCAATACGTAATTTTCTCAAAATCTTCCCAACTCTCGTAATTCTCGGATCATTTTCACTAGTCCAAACTCCCCCACCTTGTACTCGCATAGTTCTATATTTATAAATATTAAAAACCCTTCCACCCTTTCCGATTCTTTCCTGCACATAAAAAATATTCCCAGGTGAATCAAGGATTATTAGCAGTCCTATAATAGGTAAAGTGGTCAAAAAAACAACAAACGCAAAACCACCCAATACCAAGTCTACAATCCTTTTAAATATTAGATAGGTCACTGATTCCTTATAAACCACGTTCTCTATAAACCACTTATGACTCAAAGCATCTGGATGAACTTTTCTGAACACTGTTTCATAGAACCATTTATCTGAATAAAAATTCACTTCAAGCCCTCTTAGTTCATACAATTTTCTAAGCAAGTCATCACTATTTTGTGGAATATCCGGCAATATCAGACCGGCTCTATTTAAAATCTTAGTCGGATGCAGATCCCCCTCTGAAACATCGCCCAATATCCTATAACCTAGGGGCATGACATCCTTATAATTAAATAAACTTTTAGATTGAGTATTTTGTGTTTTTAGAACATACAAATCTTCAATAAAAAAAGTTTGTAGCAAGTACCTTATGCCCGCATACCAGCCTACAGTAAAAACATAACCCAGTAGCACATTGGTAATTAAAAATCTCCTAGGCGTAATTAAAAAATACGGTTGAAAGTATAAAAATATCACAGCTAAAATTAAATTTACTAACATTGCCACAGAAACAACCTGAGCTATCCTTCCAAATCTCCTGAGAGTTCTAAAATCCATCAATCCGTGCATGTAAAAAACAAGCACCCAACCAGCATATATCCATGAAAAGGTTACAATATGTATCCTTGTGAGTTCATTTGATAAACCTTCTGGGTACCATAAACGAATACACACCCACAAACTTAAAAAAAACAACAAAAGAATAGGTACAAATAATAACCAAAATTGCGCTTGTGTATTTCTAAGTAAGGTTTTCATTGCTTAAACTATCTTTTAATTTAATCCAGCTGCTCTGCCCTAAAAACTTCACTACTATAAAATGCATAATCCACTTTGCGAGAGCTCTTAAATAATGCGGGTAATCATTTTTATAACTTAGCACTAAGCTTATACCAGCCTTAATTTGTCTAATATTATTCAGCTTAGTTAGACCCTCATGCCCCACTCTAAATCTTATCAATTTTGAAGGCACTATATGCATCTTTCCCACTACCCCCAATCGCAATACCAGTGCATAATCCTCTGCAAATTTATATTTATCGCTGTAACCCCCAACTTTTATAGCCATATTTTTCCTAAACACCATAGCGGGATGCATAAAACAATTTCTCATAAGCATCACCTCTCTTATCTCAGAATCAGTAACTGGCGGATCCCAAATTCTTACCTTACCCGTCACCTCATCTATGGATTCACCCCTACAACCAACTAGTACCAACTCAGGGTTACTTTCAAACAAACCTAACTGTGTTGCAAATTTATCTTTAGATATCCATTCATCATCGTCATCTATAATAGCCACAAATTCACCCTTAGAGAGCTCAAGGGCTTTTTGTCTGGCTTTAACAACACCAACAGATTTATCAAATTTAAAAAAGGTAATTGAATTACCAAATTTAAGATATTCATAAACCACATCTTTTGTATTATCCGTTGAACCATCATCGACCAAAACTATTTCAAAATCTCTATAATTTTGCAAGAAAACCGAGTCTAAGGCTCGCCTCAATAATGTAGCTCTATTTTTAGTAACAATATTTACCGAAACTTTAACCATATTGCACTTTTAATGATCCTCAACATCCAAATGAATATATATTTATAAAACCCTGGGTAATTTTTTCTATTAGAGATTACTAATTTAAACCCATTATATGTTCCCAAAAATTTATTAATTCTACTTATAGAATTCGAATGCGTTTGGTACAAAACCAATTCCTCAGAAATATTAGCCAATTCAGAATGGATCCCAATCCTGAGCCATAAATCGTAGTCTTCAGCTAAACCATCTTTAAGCAAATAACCTCCAACTTCCATGGCATTCTTTTTTCTAAACACAACGCTACTATGAACAAAAGGGCATCTATTTAATATTGTTCTCTTTATTTCTAAATCCCTTACTGGTGGACTCAATATACCCTTTTTGTCGCCATGCTCATCAACAAGCTCAGCCCAAGAACCTAGTACAGATACTTTTCGATTATTTTCTAAAAAATTTATCTGTTTCTCCAATTTCTCTTTATCCAACCAGACATCATCATCATCCAAAACTGCAACATATTCCCCCAAACTCATTTCCATTACTCGCTTACGTGCTTCTGTAATAGACAAACTTTCCTTAGACTGAATTATCCTGAATACTTCAGGATTTAGGCCAAGCGAGGCCAACTTCTCATTCGTACCATCAGTAGAATTATTTACAAAAATAATCACTTCCTTATCTTCGTAAGTTTGTCTCTGCACCGAGGCTACGGCCCTAACCAGCAGATCTTTTCTATTATGTGTGATTATATTTACAGATACTTTAGGCACTTAATTCGATTTTAAATATTAAAGTCTCAGCCCTTTTTAGTATGTTCTTTCTATCATTTGTAAAAATTGTATGATTACCTACCATGTCAGCAATTCTTACTCCTTCCTGTTTACAAAAATTTTCCATTTGCCAATAAAAAACAGGTGTAACATGGTAGTCGAAATCTTTAGGCTGAAACCAATTTAAATAATTTGTTTTATCAAATATCCTCTTACTTTTAGAAGATACCACATTCGGAGTAGAAACAATTACATAATCACTAGTTACCCTAAATACCTCTTGTAGCAATGTCCAAGGATCATATACATGTTCGATAACCTCGGATACTACTGAGATATCAAATTGCTTATCTTTATAGGGTAATCTTTTATCGTCTTTATTTATTTGAGTAAAACCTTCCCCACCAAAATTTACAATATCACACGAACTCACATTAAAACCTAATATTTTTAAATACTTACTCTGATGTGGCCCACATCCATAATCTAACAAAGTCCTAGATTTACTCTCATTTTTTAATATATCTATTATCCCCTCTACTGTACCCGGAGCAGATTCCATCTTGAGACTTCTAACTTTCCTATAACCTGTGCCAAAATTTGTTACCTGATCAACAATAATTTCAGATGGTAATAATTTCAAAATATTTTCTATATGCTCGGGAGTATGCAGTCTCGGAATCAATTTTGATTTTATAAAATTTTTAAATTTTTGTTTCATTGAAATAATTTACAAATTATTTTCTAAAAAATATTGATAAGTTTTCTCTAAACCAACCTTTAGCTCTACTTTATGAGAATAACCTAAATTTCTTAATTTACTTACATCTAATAATTTACGAGGCATCCCATCTGGCTTACTTTCATCCCACACTATATCACCTTTGTATCCAACCACTTCTCTAACCATATTAACCAAATCCTTAATAGATGTATCAGCTCCTGTACCAACATTTATGAAGTCCTTATCTTCGTAATCTTCGAGTAAACACACACATATTTCTGCTAAATCGTCTACGAATAAAAACTCACGCATAACCTTTCCGCTACCCCAAACAACCACCTCTTCTCTATTGCCCAACTTTGCATTATGCATTCTAGAAATGAGACTCGGAATAACGTGTGCTTTCTTTTCGTCGAAATTGTCTCCATAACCATAAATGTTTGTTGGCATACAAGAAATAAATTTTTTCCCATACTGCTCATAAATATACCGACACAATTTCATACCTGTTATTTTCGCTAAAGCATACCCTTCATTTGTTGGCTCCAAAGGTCCGGTCAATAAATATTCTTCTTTGATTGGCTGAGGACTCTCTCTCGGATAAACACAACTACTCCCCATAAATAATAACTTCTGAACATCACTTAAGTACGATTGCCAAATTACATTATTCTGAATTACTAAATTTTCATATAAAAAATCTGCCTTCTCCTCATTATTTGCCCCTATGCCTCCAACTTTCGCAGCAGCGAGAATAACAAATTCTGGTTTATGGATTTTAAAAAACTCTCTCACAGAGTCAATATTCAATAAATCCAACTCCTTTCGAGTTTTTACAATAACATTGCTATAACCCTTAGATTCAAGGTTCTTTAAAATCGCAGAACCCACCATTCCTGTATGCCCAGCTAAATATATTTTTGAATCTTTATTCATAAGCTAATTATGACAACAATTCCTTCAAAGCTAAAATCTCATCTTCTATTAAATCGGGTCTATTTGTAAAGTAGAAACCCATCCTATGTACCTTTGTTGCATTTTTTAGTTCCTCATCATTCATATATTTTTTAAAAAATGGTTGTCTTGTTATATCCCCAGAGATAACTGGTCTTATTTCTACAGATGCATCCATAAATTTTTTCCTATACCAAGTGAAAGAATCCAATGTATTACAAATTACAGGTACGGCAAAATTAGATACCGTATCCATATGCTCAATAGATATAGAATTAAAATGTAAATTTTTACTTATAACTTCTTGTAAAGAAAAATAATTTTCCTCTCGCTTGCGTATCATCTCGGGTAAATATTCAATTTGAGAAAGCCCTAAAAATCCATTTATTTCCGTAGGCCTTAAGTTATAACCCAACTCATAAAAAGTATATTTAGCAAAAAAATCATCGACAGCATAAGCTTCCCTCAGTTTGACTTGCACATGAAGAGGTAATTGTCTATCCCAACCATGAGATCTAGCCATTAATAACGCTGTGTACAGTTCTTCGTCATCGGTACAAACCATTCCTCCCTCTATTGTAGATAAGTGATGGCCTATAAAAAACGAAAAAGTAGAGGCGTAAGAATAATTCCCTAACAAGACCCCTCTTATTGAAGATCCGAGTGACTCACAATTATCTTCAAGCAGTAACACCTTTTCTCTTTCGCAAATTGCTCTTATTTGAGGTAAGTCATCTGCAAAACCTAAAACATTAGTAATAAAAAGCGCCTGGAGATTCTGAATTTTTTCACTAAGGATTGCCGGAGATACATTAAGTGTCTTTATTTCACAATCTAGAGCTACTGGGATTAAACCCAACTGAATTATAGGCATAACATTTGTCGCCCACGTTAAAGCTGAGACTCCCACTCGGTCGCCAATTTTAAGTATTCCTCTATTAATTAAACTTTGTAAAAGAATTAAATTTGCACTACTCCCGCTATTTACCATTACCGCATATTTCCTCTTTTGGAACTCGGCAAATTTTAATTCAAACCTCTTTACCATATCCCCCATACTGAATATCTTAGAACTCATCACAAACTCAGACAATTCTTTACGAACTCTGTCTTCGTTATAGAAACTATTCTTCATTAAAGGAATATTCATATCTTAGTGAGTTAATGTAAATCCAAGCTTTGCAAAAATCGTTCTTAACCTATGCTCATAGGTATGCTCTTTAAGGGTTCTAATGTAACCTGCATCGGCAATCTTTTGTCTCTCGGAGACATTGTTTAGATAGTATCTACACTTATCTATTAAATCTGACGTACTTTCAAACACTACTATCTCCTTACCCGGAAAATAAAAGTCCTCTAAATGCTCTGCATAGCCAGTTAAGAGAAAACCCCCACAAGCAGGAACTTCAAAATTCCTACCCTTAATCATCCTTCTTTGGCTACCTAAAAATTCCTTAAAATTATTTCTAAAATTCTTAACATCGCTTTCATATCTGCCATCTTTCTTTTTAATAAAAAATTTGGGAATTATCTTCCAGGCATTTCTATATTCAATCTTACTTATTTCTGTAAAATTTAAATTTATTGCACTATTTGAAAATATTTCCACCATCTTGTCGTAAGAAACTCTCCCATTTTTAAAACCTCCTCCGTAAGCATCTACTTCTAAGCCGGAATTTTCTAATTCTTTTATATATTTTTGTCTTCGCCCAAAATTTTGTCCTACGAAAGTAATTCCCAGCTTATCGTCATTTAACAAAGGTCTATACACTTTAGGATTTACCGCCCATTGGGTAAGTATTACATTAGTAATCCCCAATTTTTTATAATACTCAAAGGCCTTAAAATCAGTAGTACCTATCAAAGTAAACGCAGGTGCATAGATCCGACTAAAATTAAACACTCTCCAATGATCATCTGCAAACCAATTAAATGTCTTAGTCTTCCCTTTCTTTGTTATTTTCTCAATTGTTTTTTCAGATATCTGATCCTTAAATAAAAAACAAAATAATAAATCCGGTTGTCTCTCTTCAACCATTCTTAATAATTTATTATTTAATTCTTCTGTGCTTAACGACTCGCCCTCGATGTCGAAACAAAATTCTTCCACCTTTACGTCTGACATGTCTTTCATAACCTCACAGAAATTTCTATATTCATAAGACAAACCATTTTCAGGTTTTCCGTAATCGTATTTTAACCCACAAAAAATTACAGAAATCATAGTAAATCACTCATATTAACTAACCCACCCATATATTTCATTGGATCTACACCCTTGGCCAGAAATTCCGCCTCGAGCATTATTCTAACTAGCTCTTTAAATTTAACTTGCGGTTTCCAACCTAGCTCTTTCTCAGCCTTAGAATAGTCACCTAATAAATAATTCACTTCTTGTGGCCTATAATAGCGTGGGTCTATCCCTATATATTTTTCCCATGACCCTACACCTACTAAGGCAAAAGCCTCATCTAAAAATTCTCTTATAGTATGAGATTCACCGGTAGCTATAACATAGTCTGAAGGTGACTGCTTTTGTAGCATCATCCACATTGCCTTTACATATTCTGGCGCATACCCCCAATCCCTCCTCGCTTCAAGATTTCCTAAATATATTTTATCCTTTACCCCCGTCAAAATATCTACCACCCCTTCAGTAATCTTACGAGTCACAAAGGTTCTCCCTCTTCTAGGTGATTCATGGTTAAACAAAATCCCAGAAACTATAAACATCCCATATGCTCTTCTATAATTTACACAAATATGATGTGCAAAAACCTTTGCCGCTCCATATGGACTTGCAGGATTAAAGGGAGTGCTCTCTTTCTGAGGTGCTTCTAAAACATCTCCAAATATTTCACTAGAAGAAGCTTGGTAAATTTTTGTTTGAATCCCTGCCTCTCGAACGGCGTCCAGCAATCTAAGCGTTCCTAATGCAACAACATTTGCAGTATATTCAGGTATCTCAAAACTAACCCTTACATGACTCTGGGCTCCAAGATTATATATTTCATTTGGTTCTACTTTTCGTAAAAGATAATTTAGATTTGATGCATCTGATAAATCTCCATAGTGAAGAAAAAACTTTGGCGATTTTTCGTGAGGGTCTTCAAATATGTGATCTATTCTCTCAGTATTTATAAGACTCGCTCTTCTAACCAAACCATGCACTTCATAACCCTTAGACAACAATAACTCAGCCAAATAAGACCCATCCTGCCCCGTAACACCAGTAATTAATGCCTTTTTCATATTCTAAAATTAGTCCCTAAATTATACTCCATCTCAAAAATTGCTTCTATTACCAACTTTCATGCATTGAAGATTTTGAATGGATTTTCGCTTCTCGCAGAAGATAGGCAAAAAGTCGGCGAAATATGAAATGCATAACGCCTAGTTGAAAAATAAAGGATCAAAGCCGATAGGTATATCTACTTTTGAGAGATCCTTCTCTTTTCTTACATTTATCAAAAACCACTTAAGCTGACTGTTGTAAATATTTAGCTTATAAACTCTATCTAAAGCAAAAAGCATTTCACGATATCTCTTCTCGTCACTATAAATTCTAGACATCAATCCCCAGTCATCAAATAGCTGAGATCGATTTTGGGAGATAGTTAAATTTCCTATGGTTAATTTTTTCGCTTCTTCTAAATTTCCATTCAAAAAATAAATATTTGCCATTACCTGACTTGGCCCCCTGTCTTGCGGATTCAAGCTCTGCGCTAATTTTAAATATTTAAGAGACTTCTCTAGGTCCTGTTTTTCATTAGTAATCCTAAAAATTTTAAAGTACATAATCCCGGTATTTGCCGCGACACGGTAATTTGTAGGATGCAAACTTCCATAATAAGCTGTTTTAGTTCGTACCTCTTCTATAGGCACACCTAACTGTAAACTACTTCCTAAATAAGCAGTGTGAGCAAATGGATTAAACGGACTTAGCCGACTAGCTATAAGCCCATAACTGTAAGCCTTCTCAAAATTACGGTTACCAAAATAACTTCCCGATAATTCCATAAATGGCTCTGCCACGGCAACCAACACCCCATACAAAGCAAACCCAATAACTACAACTCTAATTAATACTCTTAAAATAAATTTGAGCTGGACATCTTTATAATTCTCACTTGTCCTTACCCACATACCAGCCAATATTCCGGCTAATAGTACCCAATTTACAACTTCAACCGGGGTAAAACACGCGGTCACCACAAAAACTATTAATCCAGAAATTAAAGCCAATAGCCACTCATCTTTTGTTAAAAGATACACTCGTACTGTACGCCAAAGAGTAATAGATATTAATCCCAAAAAGCCTATTAATAGTACTAAGCCGCCTTCAACAGCAACTTGAACAAAAAGATTATGCGCGTCGTCATAATAAAAGTCTCTCGACCCTAGATAATTCTCCCTTTGCGAAATAAAACTATTTTCAAAATTCCCCAAACCTACACCAAACACTGGGTTTTCTATAAAAATATCTGCAGCCTTTTCCCAAACCAATATTCTCGAGCCAACATTTGTTTCGTTTGAAGACAAAGAACCTACTCGGACGCTAGCAAAAAATAAATAAGAAATTACTACTAAGGGTACAGCGCTAAGAAGTAGCATTCCAACTAATTTCATATTTTTCCTAAGACTGAGACTGGCTAACGCCGCAGCAACCCCAATTCCTATAACTAACCCCAAACTAGCTCCACGACTACTAAATACAGAGAGAGAAGCAATTCCCGTTAGCACAACTGTACTATAAAATATTCGACCAACTTTACTAGTTGCCTTATATGCAAACACAATACCTATAGGCACCAGCGAAACTATATACATTGCTGTAAAGTTCGCATTTCCTATAAAGCCGGGAACCCTCACAAACCCCTCCGAGACTAATGGTATATAGTACCCGATCCCAAAAGACTGAAAAAAACCATACACTGAATTTAGCAATGACGCCAATAAGCTAGCGATGAACACATATCTAATCCCATACCACCCAAATCCTTTCGCAGTCATTCCGAACATCAACAATATCCAACTCACCAAGAAGAGCAGTGATCCCGTATATCTTCTGTATTGACCAAACATAGCCAAATAATGGTCTGGCGCTATCAAAAAACTTGCCAATGTTCCAAATAATAAAAGTACCATCGATAACAAAAACCATTTATTCCCCTGCACTGTAAAATCAGATTTAGACAGTAAAATAAAAACAAAAATTAAATTACCCAATAAAAAGAAAGTTAATTTAATTGTTGTAAAATTTTCTATTCCGAACAAAGAGAATATTAGAGGAACAATAAAAAACATCAGCACAACAATCCCAATTGAGCTATCTTTAAATGGTTCTCTTAACTTTTCTACCGACCCCCAAAAACTATCCTTAAAACTTTGTAAGTTCATCAAACGTGTTCCATCCAGTAGAGGCATTACCCACCGATGTCTCCAAACAATAATTCAACTTAAACTCCTGTGACTTAGCGGTTTTATATTCATATCGAGCTTCACAGTAACCAGATTTAACTTCTGGGAATGGAAATACACTAAAATACTCTAGAGCTATATTTCTATCTCCAAATTCATCCGGTGAAGGATAACGCGCCTGGTCAGCTTTAAAGTAATTTAAACCCTTAACTATTTCCTGAGCATTATAAACGGTCAGCTTCGCCCTAGAATAATCCCTACCAGCCCTATAACCAAAGAATAGCGATACCAAAAACACCACCCCCAACACCCCTATAACAACTCCCTGCAAAACCCGATAATTTCCCATACGAACATTATACAAAAAATAACCACCGAAAGGTAGTTATTTATGATTTTATCTTAACTTCCTTGAGTATACGTCGGACTCAGCTCGATTTCAGATTTTGAGTGCAGTTTCGTCGATTTTTGAGTACGGTTCTGAGGCGTCCGCTCTGGGACGGTGAAGGACCGCACGGAGAAAATCGGCGAAAATGCGCCAAAATATGGAATCCCATCGTAATAGCACTAGCGATGTAATAAAAAACTCCCCGAAGGGAGTTTTTTATTACAAGCGTTACTTAATACCTTGTTCTGTGAGAGTGCGGTACCCAGCACTATATCCACCAGTTTGGTTTCCCAAACAGAAGGTAACAGTATAGGTAGTCGTACCTGCGGAGTTATATTTGTAATCGTTAAGACCTGTACATGCTGTGGTATCTGCTGGTTGTGGAGCAGCTGGGAACTGGGCGATATAGGTAGTTCCGGACAAGTTCGTTGTCGCAGTAATACCCATACCAGCACCAGAACAACCAGTTGAACCAATAGCACCAGAAGATAATCCAAGTGATGTGGTAAGAGTTACTGTTGCTGTTAGAGGATACGACTGACAATCGTTATAATACAGCTCTAGAGCTGAAGCTATTTGACGGACATCTGCCAATCTCTTTGCATCCCTAGACTTCTGACGAGCAGAGTTAAGAGATAACAACACAACCGAAGCGAGCAAACCAATGATCGCAATAACGACCAAAAGTTCAATTAACGTAAAACCTTTTTGCTTAGTATTTCTCAAAATATTCACCCCCGTTCCTTTCGTGATGATTTTATTTTTATAGATCATCTTTTATTATTAATAAATTTAATTATGTTTCTAATTAGTTTCGAACTAAACACATTATAAGATACTTAACACTCCCCTAGCAAATTAAGTTATACACAGCAATACAATAATTCAGATTCGAATACCAGTTTTTACATTCATTATTCATTTTTGATTTTTTAATTTTAACTTTTCAATTTCCTAACTAACCGTGCTGGCGAGATTATAAATAGGGAGGAGAATACCAGCGACTAACGCACCAACACCCAAACCAAGGATTATCATAATAATCGGCTCAAGCAAGGTTGTCATTGTTGAAACCTTAGCATCTACTTCCTTTTCATAAAAGTCTGCCAACTTTCCTAAAATTTCATCAAGTTTTGCAGTCTGCTCACCCACTCTAACCATTTGAGTTACCAACACAGGAAATTCTTTATGCCCAGAAAGAGCCTCGCTAACACTTTTTCCCGTAGCCAATTTCTCAGCAGCTTCTGCAATAATATCTCTATATATCACATTTCCAATAAGTTCAGAAATAATTTTAAGTGCTTGAATAATAGGAATACCACCAGCCACCAATGTACTTAAGTTTCTTGAAAATCTTGATAAATATATTTCTTGCAATATGTCTTTAAAAATTGGAATCTGGAGCTTAAGCCTATCCCAGTTATATCTTCCATTCACAGTTCCTACATAAACTTTAGCTAAAATTAAAGCTATACCTATAGCAAGTATAACCACATACCAATAGGCATCAAAAAAATCAGTAATTTTTATTAAAACTTTTGAAACCGTTGGTAAATCCCCACCCTGCTCTTTAAGCACTACGGTCAATTTTGGGAGCACGAACTTAAACATCAAAATACCAACCACCCCTAAGGTACCTACAACAAAAATAGGATAAGTAAGTGAACTCTTTACTTTACTTCTCAGTTCATAATCTTTTTCTAACTGATCAGCTAGATACACAAGTGACTTATTGAGAGAACCAGATACCTCACCAGACTTTACTAAACTTGTATAAATATTTCCAAAGACATCAGGGTGCTTTGAAAGTGCTAATGAAAAACTTTCTCCATTCTCAATACTAGCTATAAGATCTCGTACAATAGACCCAAGCCTTTTGTTCAAAGTTTGGGTTTCTAAAATGCGCAAAGATTGTAAAATAGGTACCCTAGCAGAAATTAATGTAGAAAGTTGCCTAGAAAATAATACTAAGTCTTTATTACTGACACTCTTGCCAAATGGATTATATCTTTCAAGGATATTCTCCTCCTGAACATCTAGACTAGTAATTATTAAGCCATTTTCTGCTAAAAGCTGTTCTGCCTTAACACGATCAAGTGCAACTACTACACCCTGTTTACTCTGCCCCTCCCTATTTCTTGCTTGATATATGAATTTCATATCTTTGGAGGGGAAAACCCGCAGAAGCGCAAAGGGTTTTCCCCTTCCAACGCTTCGCTGCCTCCCCTTTCCGGTAGTTTAATTTTCACTGGCGGAGCCAGATAAAAATGATCTATATGTTTAAAAAATAAATCTATACACTTCCATCAACTAGGAAATTAGCGAAAGGAAATAATCGTTATCCAAGACAAAATCTTGGGCTACATCGAGCTCTACTTGTCCTTGCTTAACTAACATAGCCAATGTTTTATCTAACGGAACCATTCCCTCCTCCATACTTGTGTGGATAATGTTATTTATCTGATAAGTTTTGTTATCTCTAATAACATTTCTTACCGCATGATTAGCAATTAGAACTTCATAAGCAGGAACCCTACCACCACCAACCTTTGGAAGCAACCTAAGTGACACTATACCGTTAAGTACCGCTGACAATTGTGCACGAACCTGAGGTTGCTGACTACCAGGGAACACACCAAGCATACGGTCTATACTTTGTGCTGCATCATTTGTATGCAAAGTAGCGAAAATCAAATGCCCTGTTTCTGCTAAAGTGAGCACTGAAGAAATAGAATCCAAATCACGCATTTCACCAACCAATACAACATTAATATCTTCACGCAGAGCAGACTTAAGTGCTTGAGCAAAAGAAGGAGTATCTACATTAACTTCCCTCTGAGTAATAAAAGACTTATCTGGTGTAAATAAAAACTCAATTGGATCTTCTATGGACAGGATATGTTCATTTCTTGCATGATTTATTTCATCTATCATTGCCGCCAAAGCAGTAGATTTCCCATGTCCCGTAGGACCCACAGCCAGCATTAAACCTTGTTTCTTTTGGATAAACTTTCTTAATATCGGTGGGAGTGAAAGCTCTTCTAAGGTTTTTATTCTATTAGGAATAAGACGCATAGCTATCGCGTACATACCCTTTGTAAAGAAAATGTTCACACGAAAACGAACATTATCTTTATACGAATAAGACAAGTCCACATCTAACTGATTTTTCAAAATAACTTGCTGATTTTCGTTTAACATGACGTTTATCAGGTCCATTACCATCTCATTACTAAACACCTGATAATTATCCAAACGAATAAGCTGACTATCCACTCTAATAATAGGTGGTTCGCCCACCACAATATGTAAATCTGAAGCGTTACGCTCCAAAGTTACCCCTAATAATTTATTCAATTCTAGCTCTGCTGCTTTATACATGAAAATTTTTGTTTCTATTTCCTACTAATTTTTGAGATTCTTAAATCTAATGTGATCCAAGACATAGCTTTTTTCGGATCCGGGTTCCCCGTGTCCGAAAAAAAACAGCGGAAAGGATGAGTCATGAGAAG
>CAYSUI010000006.1:29340-35815 GCA_964434195.1 uncultured Candidatus Saccharibacteria bacterium | reverse complement strand
GGAAAACCATGTTTTCCTTTTCATAGTTACTAGTATTGTAACACATGGAGGGCGAGCTCTACGACATCTTTGGGACGAGTGAGTTTTTTATTGATATGTCCAGAAACCCCAAGAGACATTAACTTCCCTAACCCTTGCTGCTCACTATCATGAGACATAGTGATAATTTTTAATTCAGGATGATTTTTAGTAATTTTCTTAACATGAGAAAACGAATCATGTTTAAAAGGTGTAATAGTTAAAAGAAGCAGTGCGGGATCAAGTTCCCTTAAAAGCATATTTAGCACAGCGTATTCCGTACAAGAATGAACCATAAAATCGTCCGGGTTAAATAACCGAGCATATATTTCGCACAAAGGCTTAGACGGTTCTGCTATTAAAACCATCCTAGGAAAAACATCCTGAATTTTTAACCCCGGTCGTATTAACTTTTCCCTAAACAAATATTCCACAATAAAAATAATTTAAAAGATTTAAAAGATTGACATGATTGAGCAAAATTGAGACCTCATTCTTGGCAATCCTATTTAATCTTGGTCAATCTTGTTCAATATCGATCATTGCTATTCTGTAGTAACCCTCATAACTTCATCGATTGTGGTTTCACCACGAAGCACCTTAATGAACCCATCTTGTTTCATTGTTATCATACCAATTTTCAGACCAACTTCATAAACCTTACTCGCAGAGGCTTTACTCAATACAAGATCCTGCATTTCATTTGTTACAGGTAGTACTTCAAAAATACCAAACCTTCCTCTATAACCCGAATGCTCACATTTTTCACAACCATTACCTTTATAAGACTTCAAATTTTTAATGTCGAAACCCTCTATATATTCTTTTGGTACACTTTCAAGTTCCTTAGCGATTATCTCTTTAACCCCTTTAGGAAATTCAGTTTCAGCTTTACAATCTGGACAGATCTTTCTAACCAGCCTTTGAGCAGCAACTACATTTACCGAAGCAACTAAAAGAAAAGGTTCAATACCCATATCTATCATACGAGGCATAGCACCGATTGAGTTGTTAGTGTGAAGTGTGGAAAACACCAAATGCCCAGTAAGAGCCGCGTGAACTGCTAGTTCCGCTGTCTCCTTATCTCGAATTTCACCCACCATGATAACATTAGGATCTTGACGAAGAATAGACCTTAATCCAGAAGCAAAAGTCAAACCCACTTCCGCGTTCACCTGACTCTGGTTCACACCTTCAATAAAATATTCAACCGGATCTTCTAGAGTAACAATATTTACCGATGTTGTATTTAAGATAGAAAGTAAAGAATACAAAGTAGTAGACTTACCACTACCAGTAGGACCTGTAATTAAAAATATTCCATGCGTCTTTTTTACATTTTCCATTATCCAATTATAGTTGGTCCCCCTCATCCCCAGTTGTTCTAACGTTGGAACACTTCCGCTCTTATCCAAAATACGCATAACTATCTTCTCACCATAAATAAGCGGCAAAATTGAAACACGCATATCTATACTTTTCCCCACCATCTCAACATGAAAACGACCATCTTGAGGTATTCTCTGTTCATCTATCTTTAAATTAGAAAGAATTTTTATTCTGGATACAATTGCAGGATGCACGTTCTTTGGAAGCATCAAAGAAGTATGCAAAATACCATCTATTCTATACCTAACTCTTACATCTGTCTCAGATGGTTCTATGTGAATATCCGAAGCATTTCCTTCGATAGCATTAGACAAAATAACATCGACAATTTTAATAATCGGAGCATCTTCAATAACCGAAGGTTTTATCTCCGCACTCTTCTGAACAATCCTTACTTCTTTCTCTTCCTTAGTCTGCATATCCTTGAGAGCCTCACCCACAACCGAACGTAAATTCTGTTTTCTACCCATCGCCGTATCAAGTGAGGTAGAAGATGCTAAAAAGAGTTGAATACTTACACTGGACTTCTGACCCAAAAATTCTAATGCCTGTAATGCTTGTAAGTTAGTAGGGTCTCCAATAGCCACTTTTAAATCTGTACCAGCTAATTCAAACGGTACTAAATTATAAAAATTCATAGATTCCTTGGGAATCATAGCCAATACCTGAGACGGAATATTTAACTTCCTCAAATCTGTATAGGGTAAATTAAAAAATTCAGCTTTTGCCTTAGCAAGATCCTCTTCGTCCAAAACCTTCTCATTCAAAATCATTTGAGTAAGATCTATAAGAGACAAACTACCCTCTTTCCCCTGTTGATCTTTAGCGTGCACAATCTTCTCTAGCACCTCTTGCTTCAAAATACCCTTCTCAACTAAATAATTTTGAAATGTGGCTACGCTATTTTGTTGTGAATCGAAATCAGCCATATATAGTAAAAAGAATTATGTAAGAACTAAACCATCGGTTCTAGACATAATTCCGTTTATGATTAATACCTTAACTACTAAAAACAATCTTTATTGATTACTGTTATTTAACAACTGATCTACCGGTACCCCCACATCTGCAGAATTCACCGACGGATATGTATAAAGATTCGTAGGTGAAATCTGTAATTTTTCATTTCTACTTTTCAATTTTTGAATATCCAAACTAGCTCCATACGGCAACAAGTTCACTATAGTCTTCTTATTTGCTTCTGTATCTGGTGCGGTATTGGTCACAATACTTATTTGATCAGCAAATAAACCACTATACAAAACATAACCAGCTGACCCAAACAGCAACACGACCACTAACGCTAATATTTTATCTCTCTTTGACATAAAAATATAATCTTATTTGCTATATGCAAAACTACTTACAACTAATTTAAATGCAATCTGAGCATCTTGAGCACCACCACCGGCTATATCTAAGCTCGTAACGTCAAATAATCTCGGATTGTTTTCTAAAATTTTCAAGAAAGAAACAAACTGATCCATCGTACCGGTTAAAGTAAGTGATATTGTCGACGTAGCTACTTTTCTGTCTGCGTCAAACGGCGATCGCTTAATATCTGTATAACCGGGTGAAGATAGAGAAGTGAGGGGCTCGACACTCATTGATCCCACAGTCATACCAGAATTTTTTACTAGACCATCCATTAAGATATAGACTCTCGTTGTCCTCGACTCAATAGGGACCGCTTCGTCCAATAAAGAAATCGCTACCTTATTTTCTTCTCGTTGTAATTCACTATATAACTTCTGTATCTGATCCTTGGTTTCATTAAGCTTTTGTAGATCTGCTTGAACGCTTGCTAACTCAGTTTTTCTAGCATTGTAGTCAGTATATTTAGGCTTAATTAGATACCAATAAATAATACCTATAAAAATCACTAGCAAAACCACTTCGCCGATACTTGTCTTATTGCCAGTAATAGAGGCGGGTTTATTTGTTTTATTTGTTACTTGAGGTGGTGTTAAATTCATATGCTATTCAGAAGCCCTCGCTGCTTCTGGTTTATATTTCATAGTTACATCGAAACGAATATCTAGCTTATCGCCATTTTGTGATTTAGCTAAACTCGTTACTTTGATATCTGAAAATACTTTGTTTAATTCAAAAGAATCAAAAACCTGTAAAAACTTATCTAAATCCGCGTATGAAGGAACGCTCACCGAAAGTCTAAGATGACCGTCATTCTGAGCATTAATAGTCACAAAACGTGATGTTTTAAGAGTTATAGGAGCTAACTTTGTAGCAAAAAATACAGACCAATGAGTTTGATTAGCAACTAAGCCATTAAAAGCCTTTAGCTGCCCTTGTCTTGTAATTACTTCTTTCCTTTCAGGTAATCCAATTAAATTCTCGGCAGATCCTTTTATTAAATTTTGAGTTTTATATATATCTGTAGTAGTCTTCTTGGTAACAAAGTATAGATAACCCCAAACACCCAAGCAAATGAGTATTAAAACTATTAATATCTTGGATATTATAGAAAGCAATTGCACCCACGGTAACGTGTGCTTTGCTGCCTGACCACTTAAAAGGTTAATTTGTGCCATTTTTGTTTATGTATGTAAATCTTTGTTTAGTTTTCTCTTAGAGCCAAACCTATTGCAATTGGTAAATGAAGTTGAAATCTTTTTAAGACCGGCTCTGCTGCTACCGGATACCCTACTTTCTTTAAAGGTGAACCAAGTTCTACTTTTGGTCCCAGATCCTGAAAAAACTGAGTTATTCCGGGAATGTTCGCTCCCCCACCAGCTAGTATAAGGTTATTCACAGTTACACCATGAGACTGATATATAGTTAATAACTGCTTTACCTCGTTTTTTACTACTGCCAGTATTGGTTTTATTGCCTCAGGAATGAAACTTGATTCTGCAACACCAAAATCTTTTTTAAACTGTTCTGCCCTTACTGCGCTAATATGTAAAGTTTCTGCAATTCTGTCTGTTACCGTGTCTCCACCAACATTTAAATTTCTAGTCAAGTGTAGAAATCCCTGTTTTACAAAATTAAGTCCTGTTGTTTTTGCACCTATATCAATTATAACACTATTTAAACTTGGATCAGCTACAAGTGCACGAATTAATGCTAGTGCCTCAATCTCAATGATCTCAAGCTCTAATCCTGCTAACTCAAATACTTTTATATAGCTTTCTCGAACAAGCTTAGGAACAGCGGTCAATAAAACATTCACCGAATTATTTGCAGGGTTAGTCGAAACAATAGACCAAGACATTGCCACCTCAGAAAAAGGCAATGGTACATATTTTTTTGCCTCATAATCCATGGCTGAGTTCAGTTCCTTATCACTCATTTTCGGCATTTCTATGACAGAAGTAAAGACCGCGCTATTTGGTAAAGAAATAACACATTTCTTAGTAGTTACTCGAGCTTGTGTAACTAATTCTTTTAAAATTTTAGCCGTCTCGGAAATAGCTTGGTCACTACTTTTAGTATCTATATGATATGAAAGGTTAACCAAACCATAAGTGTCTAAAGTATTTACTGACCCATGGGTTATTTGGGCAATCTTTATATCCGATGTACCTATATCTACACCCAAAATTGTTTTCTGTTTTGAAAAAAACATTCTATATAACAACTAAATTAAATTTTGTTTCTGTATCTAAAAGTTCCTAATCTCTCTGCAATTTTTGTATCTTCAAAATACTATAAACAACATAATGTGTCAAAATAAAATACCCTATTCTCGGGTATCAAATACGATCATGATGGTCACTATTTATAGTTTGCACATCATAACTTCTAAAATTAAACAACTTAGCGACATCACCAGCTTTAAGTATCTTTCCATTAACACACAAATCCATCATCGCTCTTTGGTCGGCCAAAATTAAATTTGCCGCTACTACCCAAAGATAAAAAGCAACACAAGCTAACTGTCCAATAAATCGCACCAGTGCATCATTTGCCTGCAATAACAACTTAAGCAGCTCGTATTGCCCCAAACCAAATGCCCAAAACATAAGCAGGCAACACAACGAAATTAACAAAGAAACTAGCTTCAAATTATTAACTCTACCAAGATCAACATAAGCCATACCCAAATGAAGCTGGTGGGTAAAAATGGACCAAACCTCTTCAAATATAACCACAGATTGAATTAACAACAGAATTTCCCAATTTAAAGATATGGGCAATTCAAATACATACTGTCTAAGTTTAAGAATAACAAAGAATGTTATTCCGATAACCAAAAAAGGTGTAATTCTTCTATTAACCATACATCCCCCTATTAGTGTTCCAATTATTTAAGACTTATACTTATAACATAAAATGCCTTTACTCTCAAGGCAATTGTCAAAACCGTATACATCTGCTAAAATCCGATAAGTCAGCCAAAAAATAATTCGGGCGACTAGCTCAGATGGTTAGAGCGCGTCACTGATAATGACGAGGTCGGAGGTTCGATTCCTCCGTCGCCCACCACGCGGCTCTTAAACCAAGTGGCAAACAATCAAAATAAAAACCATGAAATTTATATTGGGACCAATGCTTTTCGTACTCGGCATACTTTGTATGAAATACACAGTGCAAATTACCAACTTTACTGGTAAAATAGACTTTGCGGAAAAGTACCTAAGAACCGGCCTAGCCGGAACTTACACCTGGTGGAGACTATTTGGCCTAGCTTTGTGTATAATGAGTGTACTTTGGATGCTAGGTAAGCTAAACTTCACCGGCGACCCCGCCTCAATCGCCCCAATATAGAAAATAAACTAATTGAGCTGAAGCTCAACAACAATCCCTTTCTTTGGACACACGGGCCATTAGCATAATGGTAGTGCGGCCGGTTTGCATCCGGCATGTCGGAGTTCGATTCTCCGATGGTCCACCAAAGAAAGGGATTGTTGTTATATTACTGTCGAGCGAAGCAATGACCCGCAATATTCGGGGTCCCTAATAACTCGTTATTGGGGGAGAGGGACACTTTGGATAACGTAATGGAAAGTTTACGAAGCAAGGCGTAGTAAACTTGAAATGCAGTTAGCCAAAGATGGCCCGACGGTTTGCATCCGGCATGTCGGAGGCAGGTTCCCGATGGTCC
>CAYSUI010000006.1:0-29240 GCA_964434195.1 uncultured Candidatus Saccharibacteria bacterium | reverse complement strand
TCCGGCATGTCGGAGGCAGGTTCCCGATGGTCCCTTAAATAATGACCTCATCCAAAAGTTATTTTTGCTACAATAATTTCATGAAGATAAGACACCAAGAAATAGCTCAATTTATACCAAATAAAGATACCGACGACCTTAGCGAAGAAGGTTATCTATCAAGTGAAATTTTTTCCGAAGAAAGACCAAATTCAGAAAAAAAAGATAAACACATTCGCAGACACTATTTTCATGCTTCCCCTAAACGTTTTAAAGTGGGAGACATTTTAGATCCTTCTTATGCGAAAAATGCAGACTTTTTCGATGATAAGCAAGCTATCTTCGGAAGCAACGATGCTTATCCACACTACACTATATCGGAATTTGCAGGAGAAGAAAGCTGGCATATCTATGAAATAACTCCATTAGAAAAGGGAACTCTTCCAAAAGCCGGAGGTCTTTGGGACGAATATCAATTTAAAACACCAGTAGTAGTCAAAAAATATATAGGTACAGCGGCTGGTATTTTAAATAATCGTAAAAAAAATTGGACAGACAAATCTAATGGAATAGCCAAGGGTTCAGCTGTTATACAAAGACCTTATGATAATAGAAAACTAGAAAGTTCCAGAAATATTGAAACAAACTAGAATTTATCTTAAATAAAAAAAGACAGAACTCGAAGCTAAGTTCTGCCGAAGTAATCCGGAATGGGAGCCAAACCCCGGAAGACCCTGGGTATGTCTCGAGTGGCAACGTTAAGCATCCCCCGCTTCTTCCCTTTGTAGAGAATCAACTGAGAATTCTCAAAGTCTATTACCAAGACTCGAACTCGGTTGTCTTTCACAAACCGAATGAGTCCGGATTCGACTTCATATTGCCCAGAGCACACTTCCTGGATTTGGCCATCAGTATAACTGGACCAGTTCGGTAGAGGCGAGTGCCCCCTCCCGTACGCAAGATACTGGTCCAAATCCTGGTCAAGCCGAAGCGTGACAGAATCGAAACATATCTTGGGCCTGTAAGTTACAGAACCATGTCCAGCCCACATCCCGAAGAGATAACTGCAGACTGCATTTCTCCATTGGTTCATGGGAAAACAAGTCAATCCGCAAATTTGTATCTCCCTGGGTTGGGTACGATCCATTGGTTGTGCGTTCATAAGCCTCCTTTGGCAAGATGTTACCCAAAGTTCGTTTCTACCGGCGGTTTCCGGCAGGCAAATTCCAGGCATTGCTTCCGCAGCAACAAAAAATTTATAAAAAACTTACAAACTTTTTGTTACCGCCAAACCAAAAAGACTACTCTAAAAATACTAAAAAGTCAATAAAAAACAGCAGACTTAATCTGCTGGATAATTTTTTTCTTTCCACTTCCGAACACCTTCTAAGTCCACCCAATATCTGTCATGACCAGATAGAGACCAAAACATAACTAATGGATAACCAGTCCGTTTTGCCCAGTCGAGTTGGAGTCCAACATTTCGGCACTCAAACTCACCAATCAAAACTTGTTGATTAAAACCAGTAAACTGCAACTCCGAAGGCATTCTAAATTCTGAAGAAAAGTAATAATGAAATTGATACTCATCTTGAGGAACACTATTCCAACGGAAAAGCATAGAGTCAGCACTAGCTGTACCAATAGTCACCTTAACATCTGGAGCGTACTTCTTGAGCATCTCAGAAAGCTCAGACAAAAATACATACATTTGTACTTGACCATTCCACGACTGCATCAACACTTTAGCGTGTTCCGGTTCATTAAATAGGTCAACCGATCTTATCTGTTCTTTGTACTCCGAAAACAGCACAAACACCGGAATAAGCAATTCCAAAACCTCACTTCTTTGTTTCGGATTCAAAATATATTCAGGGTGTTCACCAAGACTGTTAGGTCCAACAGTTTGCCCATCAGCGATTGTCCAATCGAATAGAACAGGCATTACCTCTTGCGAATTATTTTCCTTAACCGCTTCAAACAACGTTCGAATGTCAGTTAAGGAATATTCGTCCAAGATTAACCGGTCATCTTCCTTTTTTATTCCTGTTCTACAATCGGCAAACAAAAATGTCCTTACTACTTCCATTCTATGATCATGAGCAATTTTTAGCTTCGCCTCCAGCTCATCCCTATGCGCAGCAAAGCCATCCCCACGTCCTTTATTCCATGGGTTCTCACCGACATCCCAACCATACCTTACCCAAGGTAGATTTACTCCAACCGTAAGTGAATAAGCTGTTAAAGTAATACCAACAGTAAATAAAAACGAATAAAAAAAACTTTTCTTTTTCATTTAAAACCTCCTAAAAATTTCCCTAGATAATCTACTTAATTTAACACCCTACCAGAAAAATCACAAAAAACCAATTAACGTTTCACCTAATAAAAAATGAACAGCCCACACTGTTCTACGATCCTACTCTTAAACTGCTATTTAATTCATGTAATTTACCCACTAAAATGTCTCCCGGTGGAACTGCTTCCGATTTCTTGGCATTCAAGTGATACCGACTTTCCCCACCCTTAGAACTAGAATGTACTTCTTCCTGTATAACACCCAAATCCTCAAGAACCCCTAGCGCTTCTTTGAATACTTCAGTTGGATTTTTGTGCTGTCTTTCCTCAGCCTCCCACAAACGGACTGCAGATTTACGTATATCGGTAACAAACTTTAAATTTGCCCAAAAACGTTTACCAGCCTGACCAGAGTTTGTCATCAGCACACGGATTATAGACCTCACCATAACAGGATCAGCTCCTTTCGCGCACCGGGACAATTCCTCATCGGGAAGCATTCTACGAAATAACCCAGTTACATCTAACACACCTGAAGTAAGATTATTTTGCACCTCAAGCCTTAGTTGGTCTAATTTTTCTTGAAACAACTTCTGGGTTGTATACGCTTTCGCAAGCAAAGACCCGGCCTGAATAAAATTACCTTGGTCAATAAAATTATTAGCATCGCTACATAATTTTATGACCTCCTCAGCAAAGGGTTTTTCTAAACCATCGAGCAATGCGAGGAATTCGGCGCATCTTTCGAACTGCTTACCATTCAAGCCCTCAAGAGAAAGTTCTCTCGAATTCTTTCCATTTTTGACCGATCGGACCACGGAGATAGAAGCTAATCTTTTTCTCTCTTTTTGCTTTAGTCTCAATTCAGAAACTATCATCCTCTTCTTGAAAAGATCGCTTTCATCAAGGATAGCCAAATTAGCTTTTGCTCCCAACTCATCACTAAGTCCGTTGAGAAGAACAATCTCACTTAATTGCCTATCCACCTCCTCAATAGCTTTTTGAAAAGACTCCTCCTCAACTAAACGATTCCGAGTCTTAACCATATCGCGCATGAGTTGTCTGTACTTCTCAGCCAACCTAAAAGTCAGCCAAAATTTAATAAATCCAATCGGTTTGTATTTTATCCCGAATCTTTTTGCTAATTCCTTAGCAAATTCTTTCATTCCGAGCATCCGAAATCTTCTATAATTTCTCCTTACAGAAAGTACGAAAGTAATTACAAGCAAAGGACAAAGCAAGCCAGCAAGAGACCACAAAAGATAAACCCTTTTGTAATATTGCTTACCCAAAATACTTCTCGCCCTCGCAGTAAATTCAGGTGTCGATAATTTAATAGGAATACCCGGATGCAGTGACCCTAACCAATTATCTAGAACTCCAAAATTAGGATCATCCTTTGCGTGCCAATATAAATTCCTTAGGATGACGGGTTGTTGCCCCACTCCTGCAATAGGTCCCATATTTAGCTCACCCATTTGCACAGGTATAAACTTCACCTTGGGTATTTTTCCTTTCAGACTAGCTAGGTGATACTGAGACAAATCCATAAGACAAGAGGGTAACTTTTGTTCAGCAGGACTCCCTGGCTGAACTCTTACGAATGTAAAAGTATAGCCTACTCTACCATCTACATTGGAGCCAAATAAAGTTACTCCACCGTTTTTCACCATGAATGCCCACTCACTAGGGTTTCCAGGAATATTTGGTAAACAAGTCTTTGTCTGGCTGTAAATCAAGCTTAGTTCCGGCAATCTATCTAAGACCGCTGTAGCAACTCCAGTTTTCAAATAATACTCTTCTGCAGCAGCCTCTATAAAAGCTCCTGCACAAGCTTTTTCGCTAGGAACACCCGGCTCAAACCATTCTCTGAATACCGGATGAAATAGGACTAAGCCTGAAAAAAACAAAACCCAAACAAGAACAAAGAAACCAATAACATGCCAGTTCCTTCTGCTCTCAATACTCTCTAATAATCCAACTTCATCTCTTCGCATATTTCCTCCTTTAGAAAACACAGACCTTCTGTACCCCTAAAATTAGCACCCTTTCCTCAAAAACAAAACGTTGACTACACTACCTATTTATGGTGTTTATATTTATCACTTTTCTGATAATATATCCGTATGCCAAGTAAAGCTAAACGAAAATTCTGGGAACTTCTGAGACCTTTTTATAAATTTGTAAAAACCACATGGGTTTACAAAAAACTCATAAAAATAGGTCATAAAGAAAGACAAAAATATCATGTGGGATGGCTTAAAAATCACCCACTCGAACACTTCGTAAAACACCTAGAAGCCAAGGGTTTCGAATATCAAAGTATTGCATGGCTAGACCCCGAAGAGGAAACCAGTTTAAGAAAACGCCACAATCAATACTGGCAGTACCACCTACGCGTCTACAAAGACGGCGAAATACGAGCTCACTATGAATATGCCCCAGAAGATTACGCCTTAAGACACTTCTTCGAAAAAAATATCCAAGACCGAAGAGAAGAAATTCATAATTTTCTGAGTGACCACCCCGGATTCTTTCGCGAAATAAAATAAATACCGCATAATTAGCGGTATTTATTTTGCCTTCGATTCCGGGAATACAATGTCCCACAATGTCCCGGCTGCGTCCCTAGGTTTCCCTTCAAGTGGGTAATGATGTAAATCTATAAACGGTAAACTATTTACTTCTATTATCCCTGACTTACTTTGTGCATAGTAAGGTTTAGAAATATTTGAAATAATAAAATCTATACCAACTAAAGATTCTTTTAACACAGAACTAACTTTTTCAAACAACAAAATATTTTCTGGATGAGTTTCATCTGTAACATCTATATTCCCTGCACCACTACTCCTACCTACTTTGGGATGCAAGTGAACAAACTTCCCAGCATTAGGTACGCTCGAATAATTTAACCCTTGTCTTCTGAGCTCTGCCTCCGCTACCTCGCCGGTCTCAAGTTCATGGAAAATTGGACCCTTCCTTAGAGGGTTTTTATTTTCTTCATCTATTAACTCACGGACTGTTCTCACACCATCACCATACACACCTGGTGGTAATCTACGAATTACACCCACCACTTTACCACCAATGACAGTCGCCCTGTAAACAAACCCCTCTAATTGTTCCTCCAATATATACCAAGGACTAAGTTGTTTCGCCACTCTTATTGCAGACACAAGCTCTTCTTCGGTATTTATATTTATTGTTGTGTGCCTACTTCTAGAACCCTCTGAAGGTTTTACTATAACTGGCTTGCTAAGTTCGTTAAATCTTTTAAGACCTTCACTCTCTGTTCTATACATACCTCCAAAAGAGACAGGAAGCGCTTCTCTACTAAAACGTTCTCTCATTTTACCTTTATTATCCATCCACTCCTCTGCCTTACTTTTCTTACCCAAAGGTCTAGGTAATGCATCAAAAATTATAAATTTCCTACCATATTTAGCGAACATTACGTCTGCCGCTTTTTCCTTCACCAAGAACCCATACATTTTTATTCCTCGTCTATCTGCCTCTTCCCACATAACCCTAGTTCTGTAATTCATACTATTATGAAAATCATCTGTAAATTCCCCTACGCCAAACCATTCCAAAACTTTCAAAACTCCATAAAAAAAATATGCACTTGGTCTACCTTTAAATATTCTGTTTACCAAACGTACCCAAAAAGACGCAAAAAAATGAATCGGACTAAACAAGTAGTCCAATACCACACTAAATTTTTCAGTCCCATGGTCTACACGAGTAGGCCCACAGTGCACACATTCACTAGCTTTTTGCATAGCCTAAATACTAGTACACCTTGCCTCAAACATCAACCTTACAATTTGCTAATGTTCAATATTTCCTCTAAGTTGATTCTATGACCAAACGCATGACAATAGCACACTTCGGCGTAATTTTAATTACTCTAATACTTACATCTATAATTTTTTATGTACACAAAAAAACAGATAATTTAAATATAGATTTAAATAAATCTTCCATCGTTCTTGGAAACCCGAATCAAGCAAATAATAACCAGGAACCAACATTCGACCAAACCACACCGTGCAAGCGCTCGGACAATACAATTGTTTATGACACTACAAGATGTGAAAAAATAAAAACCTATCGTTCAACTAAACTAGGGGTAGAGTTTAAAATACACGAAAACGCAAAAATCACAGAAATTAATAATACAATTTTCATAAATGGTAAAGAAGGTCAGTGGGTAGAAATATTACCTAAATATAATCTCCAATCCCCAATGGATAAAGTAATCGAATTAAGCGGTCCCACCTACCAAAAATGCCGTATATGGGACGAAGGAAATAACATAAACAAATCCGAAAATATAAAATACCCCAATACGTACAACGTAATAGTTGTTTTTGCTAACGAAACAGATCTAGACAGGAGCTCAGAAGGAAAACCCCTTCTCTGTCAAAGCAAATACGCAGGACTTAACGGAATGACAATGTTTGTAACAGACAGTCAAACTCCAGATAAAATTGCTTACTTCCAAATTGGCCAATATTCCGAGCCAGCAGGAGACCACCTTGACTGGCAACACACCTTCCGATTTATAAAATAAAAATACCACCCAAAATTGGGTGGTATTTTCATAAACTATTTTGCTTTAGAAGCCACTTTCTTTTTAACTACTTTCTTAGTCGGCTTCTCTTCCACTTTTTTCTCTGATACAGCCTTAGTCGCTATTTCTTCTGCTACTTTTTCGGTAGCCACAGGCTTTGATAATCCAGCTGAAGAAAGTTTTTCAACAACACTTATAAGCTTATCCAACTTACTACTAACATCCGACAATTGCTTCTTTAAATCATCATTTCCAGAAGCTGGTCTATTTTCGTGTCTTGAGTTACCCCTCTCTCTAAAACCACCATTTCTGTCACCACCAAAGCTAGAACGCTGAGGTCTTGAGTCGTCAGAATCCTTCATAGCACCAAAACAGCTATTACAGTAAACCGGCTTCTCACCGGTAGGCCTAAAAGGTACCTCACAGGATCTACCACACTGACTACAGGTAGTCCTAAACATCTCTCTTTCACGGTCTCTATCTCCACCTCTACCACGGTCTTTAAAAAAAGAACCACCGCCACCAAAACCCCTACCTTTACTACCTCTTCCACTCCCTTTAAAATTATCCATATTATTTTGCGTAAATAGCCGCCGCCACACACCAAACACCATTAATCATAACCACAAGTCTACGCTAAATCCCCAATAATAGCAATAGTATATAACAATGGTCACTAAGTGACTTCATATATCTACGCACAGCTTATTCTTTATTTATCAATTTAGCAGCTTCGAAATCATCCGTGTCCACCGAAAAGTAGCAAAAGGATCTGGCTTCGCCAGTCCTGTATTGCACTGGGGATTTTGAAAACTTACTGAAGCTGAAAGAGAGGTCAAGGAGAGGGAGGAGTCGCTCCCTTTCCAATGTTCTGCACTCTTCCAACTTCACCACTCTCCAGCCTTACCTTCACTCCATGGGGGTGAAATGAAGAATTCGTTAATATATCGGCAACTATTCCCCGAGTTAATTTCCCAGTCCTTTGGTCTTCTTTCAAAACAATCTCAACTTCAAGACCCGGCTTTATTTCTTCCCTATTTTGCCCATTCATTATTTTATTACTTTAAAAGAAACATTATAGCCAATACCGCTACAAATGAGGTATTTGCTATCAAATTAATATGCTGAACATGTCTTTTAACTGCTATTGCTATTACCAATAGAGTCAAAATTAATGCAACAAAAATTAAATAAAACTTAGATTCAGTATTCTTTAAATTCAAACTATATCCAAATAAATTTACAGAATCACCCTTAACTACTCCATTAGGCACAATAGATCTCTCTAAATCAGGCGCAAAAGAGGCTATTTCCTTAGTTATGCTTTTGCCTGCAAAATCGAAAGCTTGGATAGTCACCTTTTTATCTTTAATCCTTGAAACCAAAGTACTCCCTTCCCAAACACCACCCTCTTTAGGGTCAAGCACCAATGCCGTTTCTCCAAACAAGGCCAAAACTCTAACAGCAGCCGTACTTGTCTGCACCGTAATTAATACCTTTTCCTCAGACATTAAAATTCTAGCGTTTTCAATAGTTAGACTTGGAATTACTTTTGTTTCGGATTTATTTTCTCCAACCCTTAAATTTTGAGGTACCGGAGACCCCTGAGCCAACGGTACAGAGCTAGGTACTGCTTGTGGTTTTACCGCAGGATTATTTTCAGCTACTTTCGTAGGTTTGTCCAAAATCTTAATCGGTTGATCAATCGGAGTTCCAAACATCTGAACTACAAAGATAGTTCTCTGACCCTGATACTGGCCTTCGGATATACCAACCCCTATCTCTTCAAAATTTTTATTTAATATATTAGCTCTATGACCCGGACTGTTCATCCACGCCTGTTCAGTCGCCTCTGCTTCTATAAAGCCCTCTGCCAAGTTTTCACCAGCCGTTAGGTAGTTATAGCCGTGTTTAGTAATAAAATCCCAAGGCAAACGACCATCGGGTGAAGTATGGGAAAAATAACCCTTAGCTAACATATCATCCGCTTTCTCCTGGGCAGCGCGTGCCAATACATCATTCCATTTTAAACTTGGTAAATTATTCTCATTTCTAGAAATATTTGCCAATTTAACTACATTCTCGGTGGTAATAGCTGAAGACAAAGCAATATCAATAGGACCAATTACGGTTAATGCAATAACGGATACTTTAACAGCAACCATCAGGGTTCCATAAAGGGCCAACATCCTATTGGTAAGTAAGTGTGGTCTATAGTTATTCCTACTATGTGGTAAAAAATGATCCGCTACATAATCTAAAACCCTACCTAAGGCATTACCTCGGTTAAGGGAATCTGAAACTGTATTATTTGAATAAGCAAAATTTTGCATGTATTTTGGTTTCAAAAAAACTATAGAGATTTTAATCTCTGCAACTTTCTATTAATTTGTATTTTTGTTTCGTAAAAATCTTAACTAACTATCTAAATTATATCACAAAACAAAAATAAAATCAACCCTAAAATTTACCCGGATTGATTCTAAGAATTATTTCTTTATTATATGTAACGGTAATGGAATTTCTACTGCCTGTGCCGATTCTTTTTCTGCACTAATGATAATATAACCTGAAAGCGATACACCAACTGCTATAAGAAAAGTAATTGTCCAAATAAACCATCTTGGCTCAAAACTCTCTTCGGTTATTACATTTTTGTTTTGTTTTTTCATCTAAATTATTTCATTAAAATTTTTACTTCTTTATGAGCTTGTCTAACTGCAAATATTGCATATCCTAACGAACACATCCATAAAAAAACTACAGGCAATAACACATATACCCCACTTGGGGCAAAACTAGCAAAAGCAAAACTCGCTACACCTAAACTATATAACTCGATTAAAAGGACAACAACCAATGTTTTAACCAATCTTCCTACAATAGAATTCGAAAACAATTTATAAACCCTAAAACCCTCCCATAGTAAATACAAACTACCTATTACCAGAATACCTAATCCAATCCACATTATTATAGTTAAATCCATATTTTGGTTTCTAAAAAAGAGTTACATTACATTCAAAAATATTATAACACAAAATAAAACCACCCTTATGAGAGGGTGGTTTTAAAGGCTACTTAACGAGAGCCAAAGCTTCTGCGTCCGCCACCATTACCACGATCACCGCGGTCTTGTAGTGGTTTAGCTTCGCTAACTTTCAATGTTCTTCCTTGGTAGTCAGAACCATCTAAAGCAGCGATTGCTTTTTTTGCGTCTTCATCGTTTTCGAATTCTACGAATCCAAATCCGCGAGAGCGGCCAGTGTCTCTGTCGGTAAGCACGTTAGCAGAACTAACTGCACCATACTGAGAGAAAAGATCGTTAAGATCCTGGCTTGTGGTTGCCCATGGAAGGGAACCAACAAACAACTTCATTGCCATTTTTAGGCTTTCTTTGTAAGAGCTTCATCTAGACTCTTAACTAACTTTTAAAACAGGTTCGCACACGCACTTAGAAACTGGTAGGGTATACTTTCAAATATGCTTTTTGAGCCAATATTTTCAGATTTGAGCAGAAATTGGGCAAAAATGATATTTGGAAGTATGCCCTTCTCAAGAAGCCTAAAAGCAGTAATCAAAACACTGAGATGAACAAGACCAGTATACCAGAACCACCCAATAAAGCAATAGCTCTTGCTTGTTATGGGTTTACTGATAACTTTAATATATATACTAAAAATTAATATAAATACCCAAAATGCATACATTACTAGAATACATTTGGCTAGATGGTCAAAAACCAACCGCAAAACTCAGATCTAAGACCAAAACACTCAATTATGAAGTAAAGAACTTAGAAGATATTCCAATGTGGGGTTTCGACGGATCATCTACAGAGCAAGCTGAGGGCCATAAAAGCGATTGTCTTCTAAAACCAGTTAAATTCGTTCACGACCCTCTCCGCGGCGAACCCAATATATTAGTATTATGCGAGGTATTGAACCCAGATAGCACTCCCCACGAAAGTAACACACGACATCACTTAGTTACAGTTGCAGAAAAATATAAATCTCACGAACCAATTTTCGGTATCGAACAAGAATACACGCTTTACCACAAAGATTGGCCATTAGGTTGGCCGAGCCACGGCTTTCCCCACCCTCAAGGACGCTACTACTGTGGTGTTGGGTTTGACGAAGTCCAGGGTCGCGAAGTGGTAGAAGACCACCTAAGTGCCTGCCTAACAGCCGGACTAAGCATTTCCGGCATAAACGCCGAGGTTATGCCTGCGCAGTGGGAATTTCAAGTTGGCGCAGTCTCTCCACTTGAGGTTGCCGACCAACTCTGGTTAGCAAGGTGGCTTCTTTACCGCATAGGAGAAACACACGAAGTCTACGCCAAACTCGATCCCAAACCCATTGCTGGAGACTGGAATGGTGCCGGTGGACACACTAATTTTTCCACCAAAGAAATGCGAGAAATAGGTGGTATGGATAAAATTAAACTCGCCTGCGAAAGACTCGGTCGTTTCCATAAGGAACACATGCAAGTTTACGGTGCAGATAACGACAAGCGACTTACCGGAAAACACGAAACCTGCAGTTATAAAGAATTCCGATACGGAGTTAGCGACCGTGGAGCAAGCATTAGGATACCTTTAGATACCGCTAACAAAGGTTTCGGATATCTAGAAGACCGAAGACCCGCAGCTAACTTAGACCCTTATCAAATTACCACCGCCATACTAGAAACCGTTTGTGGCGAAGGTTTTAATCCAAATATATACAACTGGAAAAACTTCGAGATATAATAAAATTCCGTCTATTATTCAATAGACGGAATTTTTATAAATAGTAGTTATATTTAACTAAGGATAAGGAGTTTCAAATTGTATATTGTGATTTTGGTATCTAGCAGCACTCGAAGAATTATAACTCAATTGTCCTGTAATATATATCCATAGCGCACCTGCCAAAAATGCTGTTACAACTACAATTGTATATACCCCCATCGGAGTGAATTTTTCTCCAATAGCCTCTTTAAAATTTTTTTCTTTTTTCTTTTTCACACATTTTATTTAATTCACTCAATTATTTTAACATAAAAAAACACCATTCCTATGGTGTATACAGTCGAGCAAGTAATGGAACCGTCGAAAGACCTCTAACTCCCTGAGCCAGACTCTCTATTGTCGGAGTGACCACGCATCCACAATTAGAACAGTCACCGCTAGGACCAAAAATACATTGCGCTATTTTCTCACCTCTCTCATCAAACGAAGCAACATAATTGGATGTACCACAAGTCGCTGGAGCTTGTTTTACCGTATGTTCCGGGTGAAGCCTTTCTATCATTAAAGGTGTCATTGCTAAAAATGATCCGTAGACCCTTTTTAACCTCAGCATTTTCTCTACTAAAAACGCTCTATCCTCGGCATTAAGGGTAAGCTTAGCTATGTTCTCACCCCGACCAGATTGCACTATCGGCAACATACCTTCCCGTGTCGGCGTATGAAGACTAAACATAATACCGTCTACTAACCCCAGATCAACAAAATGATCCAAGATTGATTCGACTTGAGTAAAATTTAGTGCATTCAAAGTAGAATGAATGAATGCCGGAAAATATCCACTTCTAACCTCCTTCAGATTCATCTTTAATTTTTCGAAACTACCTGGTTGATTCCGGATTTTGTAATGTAATTCTCCGACACCATCCACACTAACAAAGTGTGTGGTATGGGGTAATTTTTCAAATCTTTGCCAACCATTTGTAACTACCCAAAATGCTGGGATATAATTCTCTTCCGTAATTCGTACTAGTAATTTTCTTCTTAGATACGGTTCTCCACCAATTACTGTACAGAGTAGTTTTCCTTGCTCACTCTGACTTCTCAAAAATTCACTTACTGCATCGTCGCTCATCTGGAACTGACCTTCTTCCCAATAACAATGAGTGCAATGAAAATTACATCTATTTGTTATATTCAGACTCATTCCCCATTGAGCTCCCGAAGCAAACGATCGAATAAAACTCAATACATGCGGTGTTCCGCCTAAAATTTTCTTTACTTTCCTGCTCATAGCAAATCCTCCTAAAGATTCATAAAAATTAAGGAATCATAGCAAAAAAAGTACAAAAAAAATAACAGTCACAAAACTGCCTCTAATTTAAGCGATTATTTATATATATATGTCCTAAATAAAATTCCAATCGCCACAAACCAAAAACCTACACCCATCCAAGGAACAAAATTTATAATGCTCGTCAGACCCCCATCCATAGGTAAATACTGATACACCCACAATTGCTTGCCGAAAAATACTTTCATAACTTTCCCAAACAAATACTCAAATACCACACCAAATATTCCAAAATTAAGAGCTAATAATATAACAGACCAATCCGAAAGCACAAATGCAATTGCAAGAGAAACTAAAAAAGGAGTGTAAAGTAACACAACCTTCCGCACGCTAAAATTCTTATGTATTTCCTGCGAGGTTTTACCAAAGATATATAAAGGTAATAACCCCAAGACAGTTGATATTGCCACAAAACAAACCATAGCATCGCTTACCATAGGCCAAGACAACTGATACACACCAAAAAACATAGCCCCACCACAAGCCCAAGGAATAAAATTCAACCAACTAGTATAAGCATGTGCTAATGTATCTGATGTATAAAAATATATCCGCTTGTTAAAGTACAAAGACCACAACCATGAAAGCGCGGTTTCAAGTAACATGCCCAACAATCCAAACAAAAAAATTAACCCGACTCCTTTTATTTCGCGACTTAAGTAGGCTCCGACAGAAATGGAAATAAAAAAAGGAATCATTAAACTAAAATACTTTATCTCAAAAGGAAGTTTTTTAAATTGTTTAATTCTTGTCATAAAAAATATCAATACAAAAACCGACAAAGTAAAAAACAAATGCTGAAAAAATCCAAATAGATCACCAGACACCAATCTAAAAATTAAAGTAGAAAACATACTACAAGTATAACACTCTCTAGTACACAAAAATAAAAAAATCTAGCGTGTAATGCTAGAAATAATTATCCACCTGTTCTGGCAAAAAAGTCTATTGGCAAACCCATAACAGGCATAAATATCCAGCACAGGATATATAGTAAAATCAGTAGTTCAGCCAAATCATCGCCTTCCAGAATAATAACCAGAACAAACAGTAGTCTTAGTAACCAAAGTGGAATCCCAAAAAAGTAAGCAAACCCAGCAAGCACACCACCCAACTTACTTTTTTCCGGAATCCTTGCAAGCTTGGAAACTGCCGGAGTCTGGGTTTGTGGTCCTATCTGTACCTGATTGGCAACATTTGTCTTTGAACTTTGCCCTTCAGCTACTAACCACTTTACCCCCATTACCAGAATCCATATCACAATTACCGTAACCGCGAGTTTGCGAAAGCCGGAGAGCGCAAATTCAAACTTCGAATTCTCCCCCGACCGAGCCCGAATATACCCACGTAGCATTGAGTTACCTCCTAGCTCACTTAATCCGTTAGTGAGACATGAATAAAATTCGTGTAATCGCTCGCATCAAACAAATCGTAATCCAAGGCATTGGTATGTGTATACTCAGCCTCGATCTTGATTTGTGAAAGACTCTTCCCAGGCCACTTTTGAGCTGCACGTTCCAAAATCTGTTCCAGAGTAGCCTCCCGAGCGATATAAAAATTCCTCTCGTCATCCTCCGGCCAAAACGTCCGAATAGCCATCTTCCCCTCCTTTCAAGATTCAAAAAATTAACAATAATTCAAATTTATAACATTTTCCTAATGTCTTGTAAACCAGCTCTAAAAAAAAATAAATAGTTTCTTTCCCCTCGTAGCTTAGCTCGATTCCAGATTTTGCTTAGCTCTTGATGAGAATCTGGCTTTGCCAGTTCTCAAGCTCAAGTCAGATTTCGTTCTTTTTTGGATTTTTTTCTGGAAGCGTCCGTGACGGGACGGTGGAGGAAAAAAATCCAAAAAAGTGAGCTCTTGATTGGCATCTGGCTTTGCCAGGGCCAAAGCTCAAGTCGGAAGATGGAGTAAAATATGGAATCCTTTTGAAATAAGGTAAGAACGTTGAAAAACAAAACTCCTTGCCTGGTTAGGCAAGGAGTATTATTTTTCAACAATTGAATAGCGGTAAGAAACATAAAGCTACCCCCCCCTCAAAAAATTTTGCCGGTGTTAAGCAAAGTTAAGGAATCTTATCTTTTGTGGTACAAATTTTATCAAAGTTTACCTAAAATTCATCGCCATTCTCTAGATCAACGCATAGATACTCTATTTATTGAAATAATAGAAGCAATATCGGCTGCCAGCTTCCTGTCACGCGAAGAAAAAGGTCCTTATGTACGCCTCGCAATTAAAAAAGCAGACACACTCCGAGTATTACTTCTGGTACTTTGGGAAACTAAATCTTTCGACGACAAAAAATATATTGCCTTGTCTATAAAGCTAGATGAAGTAGGTAAAATGCTTGGGGGCTGGAACGGACAACTTACAAAACAAAACTCTCCTGTAAAACCAGGAGAGAAATAAAGAGAGTTGCGAGACGGCAAACGCAAACCCGTTGTTACGATTCCACTTGTCGTCGGGCCCGTCATAGCACGTGCTCAGCCACTGCCCGTCGTCGTCACGATTCGCACTGAGCAAGTTCGGATCGCCATCGGAATTGCGCGAAATATCGTCCACATCACTGCCTTTCGAATGCTCTCCAGGCTGTACTTTATTCGGCATCGCAATGCCTTAATACTTCGCACCAAGTATCTTCTTTTTTGAAAGTTAGACATGCACTACTCTATCCGAAACCGTGATCGCGAATACTCTGAATGCATGGATACTGGATTCGGCAGCGGGAAGCCGTAACTACCCGCATATTCACCTACTACCAAAATAAGTATACAGCACTTTATTGGTCATAAAAAAATGAGCTCTGGCCAGACGAATCTGAAACAGAGCTCAAGGACTAAAAACAAAGGGCACAAGGACCCAAGTGTGTAAGTCCTAAGAACAAACTTGCGAGACGGCAAACGCAAACCCGCGGGAACGAAGCCACGGGTCGTCGGGCCGGCCATAGTACGCGCGCAGCCACCGCCCGCCGTCGTCACGACCCGCACTGAGCAAGAGCGGAACGCCAACGGAATCTTCAATGGGTTCGTGCATGGTGACGATCCACCAAAGCCCCATTGCTTCGATCTCCTCGTCTGAGAACATCTCACGAATGAGGCACGCGACTTCAGCATTCGGAGTAAACCACTTGCGCTGCTCGGCTTCGGCACGAATCTTCTTGGTAACGCGATTGTCATCGCTGAACAGCATCCCCTTAAGGACACCAATTTCAGTCGTGACGCCGGAAGTTGGTTTGAAGTCGCTTGAGATGAGGACACTCTTCGCCCAATCACTCAAACGATATCCTTTGCTTTCCAAACGCTTGATCCAAGCTTCGCCGGTTGTGCCGTCGGATGTGACGGAAAAATAAATGACCCCGTCCTGTTCCCGCCACAAACAGCCCGGCTCTGAAACTGTCAACTCACCCCGGAGAAACCTCAAGGCAGCCTCGGCTCCACCCAACTTCTTCACGATAGCGTTAAGCTGACCAACGGTAAGACCAGCAGATGCAAATTCAGTACTCATAGACAATCTCCTTTGAATTTCGCCATAACTCTGGCGTCTTCGCTTGCTCTACTCCGAGCAGGAACCATAACCGATGTGGTCATAGCCAAAAATTACCTAAATTAAGTACCTTTTAGCTATGACCAGCAAAAATCTAAATACCGTATATTTTAACATAAAATTACATTTATGTCAAAAGTCAGCTAAAAACCTAAATTTTAGCCAAATCAGTTATAAATACATACCTTTGCATCTCTTGAAACATAGTTCGACCATCCATAACTGTACAACCTAATTAAGATTAAGTAATTTCTCTTCGTGAAGCAGCATTATTTCAAAGTACAAAAAACCATAAATAATCTAGGCGATAACTAAAAGCTTAAAAATTTACCATGAGCCTCCTTTGCCTTCGACTTATCCAGCCCCAAGTAATACCGGCAAGTGGTTTCTAAACGATCGTGTCCTAAAATTTCCTTTATGTGTCCAATGGGGCAGCCATTGAAAAGTAGATTTGTTGCCATGGTGTGACGCAAAATATGCGGCGTAACTTTTTTCTTTAAACCCGACTTCCTCACATACCCTTTGAAAGTCTTGCTAATATCTGCAATATTCAAACGATTTAAACTATGAGTCACAAATAGTGGCTCTGCAGTATCGGTTCGATTTTCCAAATAAAACTTTACCCACTGGAGCGCACGGTCACTAAAAAAGACTGTACGTTCTTTATTTCCTTTTCCAATAATTTTTGCTTCTTTTCTCTGAAAATCAATACTCGTCTTATTCAGTGAAAGAGCTTCCGAAATTCGCATACCGGTTCCCAGTAATACCTCAACAAGCGCTCGAAAGCGCAGGCCGTCCATGCGAATACATCTTTTACGAGATTTACCCTGCCAATTTTTCTCAAAATTTATTGTGTCTATGAACTGCTGTACTTCTTCGTTGGTAAGATACAAAACTTCACGCCTACGACGTTTAGGCGACCTAATCTTCTTATAATCCAACACCGGTAATTCAAGCACATCTTTGCAGTATCTAAGGAAACTTTTAAGAGCAAATATTATGGACGCAACTCTACTTTCCCCCGCTCCACGACTCATAATCTTCTGCTTGAGTACCGTGACATACCCAGCGTCGAGAAGCCTTACCTGCAAATTCCCAATGTCTCTAACTATCCACTCCAAAGACTCCTTATATTTCTTCGCAGTTTGTTTAGAAAGCGAAAGTTCAAACAGCGCATATCTAATAAATTCAGGAATTAGTTCTCCTAGTTTCTTACCAGGTAATTCATACTCGGAATCTTTAGGAGTAGTTTCTCCATAGAAAGCATTTCCTTCTAAGGTGTGTTCTTGGGATAACATAAAAGCCTCTCAGCCAGTGTTGGCTTTGAGGCTTTTAAGAAATTTCAAATAAGCTTTAACAGCTAAATAGCGGTAAGAAATGTGCACAAATACGCCGTATTTAAGAGATGCCTAAATATACAAGATATATTAGGACGACCACGGAATGTGCACCAACGTACATCTTCGAAAAGATATAAGGATGCATATTTTTATTCCTTAGAAAGGAGGTGATCCATCGACAGCTTCCGCTACCGATGCCTTGTTACGACTTAGCGCCAGTTACGAGTCTCGGACTAATCCACACTAATGTGCAGCTTTCATCCGCTCCCCGCTTCCATCGCTTGACGGGCGGTGTGTACAAAACCTGAGAACGTATTCACCGTAGCGAGGCTGATCTACGGTTACTAGCGATTCCGGCTTCATGAGGGCGAGTTGCAGCCCTCAATCCGAACTGAGAATAGTTTTATTAGGATTTGCTCCCCATTACTGGTTGGCGTCCCATTGTTCCTATCCATTGTAGCACGTGTGTGGCCCAGGTCGTAAGAACCACGCTGATTTGACGTCATCCCCACCTTCCTCCGGCTTAGACGCCGGCAGTTTCGCAAGACACTTGTAACTTGCAATAGGGGTTGCGCTCGTTTTCACACTTAAGTGAACACCTCACGGCACGAGCTGACGACAACCGTGCAGCACCTGTGCAACACTCTCGAAGAAGTCCCACTTTCATGGGATTTGAAGTTGCATGTCAAGACCTGGTAAGGTTCCCCGCTTACCGTCGAATTAAACCACATGCTCCACCGCTTGTGCAGGTCCCCGTCAATTCCTTTGAGTTTTAGCCTTGCGGCCGTACTCCCCAGGCGGCACATTTAACGCGTTAGCTTAGGCACTAAGGAGGGTCGATACTCCCTAGCACCGAATGTGCATCGTTTACAGCGTGGATTACTGGGGTATCTAATCCCATTCACTCCCCACGCTTTCGTCCTAGCAGTGTCAGGTGGCACCCAGAAGCCTGCCTTCGCTATTGGTGTTCCGAACGATATCAACGCATTTCACTACTACACCGTTCGTTCCAGCTTCCTCTTTGCCCCTCTAGTCATATAGTTCCAAAAGACAGATTCCAAGTTAAGCTTGGAGATTTCACTTCTGGCTTATATAACCACCGATCGGTACGCTTTACGCCCAATGATTCCGGATAACGCTTGAGGTCTCTGTATTACCGCTGCTGCTGGCACAGAGTTAGCAACCTCTTATTCTCTCGGTACGCTCAAAATATTGTTCCCGAGCAAAAGGACTTTACAACCCGAAGGCCTTCATCGTCCACGCGGCGTCGCTGGATCAGGCTTTCGCCCATTGTCCAAAATTCCAAACTGCTGCCTCCCGTAGGAGTCTGGGCCGTGTCGCAGTCCCAGTGTGGGGGTTACTCCTCTCGGAGCCCCTAACCGTCATAGCCTTGGTAAGCTTTTACCTTACCAACTAGCTGATGGTGCCCAGGCCGCACCTCTAGCGTCTTGCGACTTTAGTCTTACGACCACATCGAGAATTGCACAACCTTTCGGCTGTATATGCCCGACTAGAAGAACGTTCCTAGGTATTACTCACCCGTTCGCCGTGGGTCTAAACCCACTCGACTTGCATGTCTTAGGCACGCCGCCAGCGTTCATCCTGAGCCAGGATCAAACTCTTAGTAAAACCTCTCTTTCTACACCGTAGAAAGGAGGTGCAGAAGCTAACCTTTTATGCAGGGATCCGGCTTTGCCGGTCCTGGAATAAAAGATGCTTCCTAGGTTTGATTCCTATTATTCGTAAAAACGAATCAGAATTAAACTTGGCATGTTGTATATCATCCGGAAGATAACTACAACGTATCTGTTGATTTTTATAAAGCTCAACAGAAAAAACTTTTAAACTCTAAATATAGAATTGACGTAATTGTACACTCATATGTCTTGGGTGGAGCCCGAAGACATATGTTTCTTACCGCTATTCAACTGTCAAAGTACTTGGATCTAAATGGAAGACATAAAAACACATCCATTGAAGGATAGTGCTTCATTCTCCGCCAGCTGGCGGACCCTTTACGATTTCCTTATTTCTAAGGATCTATAAAGGTAGAATTGGGCTCCGATTTGTGCTGTTTTTAATCTCCTAAAGAACTTATTAAATCCTTAACTAGTTTAGTTTAATATTTTAGGCTTGTCAAGTATTTCTTATAAAACTATTCATACTCGTAAACCAGCTCTAATCCGGCCTTTTCATTAGGAACTGATCGTAAAGACATAACCTTATTTATAGCCTCATCTAATTCATTTTTAGAGAAACTTTTTTTCAATATTTCTATAAAATCCCACAAAACCAAGGCATCATCCAGTGCCCTGTGTCTGTTCTTGCACGGAATAGAGTGTCTTTCTATAAGAGAAGAAAGATTGTGTCTTTTTTCGTCAGGATATAAAAGTCTAGAAAGTTTAACTGTACAAAGTTTATCTGCATCCAAATTTATACCAATTCTCATAAACTCATTTTTCAAAAATGCATAATCAAACATAACATTATGAGCTATAAAAGTTGCTCCCGATAAAAAATCTTGTATTTCCAAAGCAACATCTTCAAAACCTGGAGCATCCAATACAGCTTCATTTGTAATCCCTGTTAACTCGGTAATAAAAGAAGGAACCTCAGAATAAGGATTTATTAGAGTAGAATACGTATCAACCAGTTTACCATTCTCAATTCTAACCAAACCAACTTCAATAATCCGGTTAAGGTATTGGCTACCCCCGGTGGTTTCTACGTCCACTAGTACTAAAGACTTGTCCAACATAATGCCTGAATTCTAAAAAAAATATCTGTATAAATCAAACCTCCTGCTTTTAAGCAGGAGGTTCTATTTCTCTTATTTAATTCCTTGCTCTGTCAGACTTCTCACTCCTGAGGCATATCCACCAGTCTGATTTCCAAGACAGAACCTTACTGTATAAGTAGTTTGCGAACCCGAATAATAGTACCTATTTTCAGACGCACATGCTGCACCATCTGCTGGTTGAGGTGCTGCTGGAAACTGAGCAATGTAAGTTGTTCCACTCAAGTTAGCTGTAGCAGTAATTCCGTTTCCTGCCCCGCTACAACTTGTGCTAGAGATCAAACCACTAGACAAACCGAGAGTCGTCGTGAGGGTAACATTTGAAGTAACAGGATAACTTTGACAATCGTTAAAATAGAGCTCCATAGCACTCGCAACCTGCTTTATGTCCGCCAATCGCTTCGCATCACGAGACTTCTGTCTTGCAGAACTAAGAGAAACCAATACCACGGAAGCAAGTAAACCAATAATCGCAATGACCACTAAAAGTTCTATTAAAGTAAAACCTTTACCGGTCGACATTACGCCCATGGTCTTAGAAACCATTCGTCTATATGACATATAAGTACTATTTATATAAAATTGAAATTTTGCAAAAGTGTCTTTCATGAATTAAATTAAAGACAAATCCCTGACTATATTAAAAGTATAACTTCATTCATTTAAAAATCCAATGAATTTCTGTGGATAAAAGTAAAAAACACCAACCTTTCAAATTGTTAAGGTTGGTATTTTCAATTTAAAAAATTATTTTATCAATCAAACCATATTTCTTAGCTTCTTCTGCTGTCATAAAATAATCTCTGTCTGTATCTGTCTCTATTTTCTTAACAGATTGACCAGTATGCTTTGCTAAAATTTGATTCAACTGATTTTTTATTCGCAACATCTCCTTAGCTTGTATTTCAACATCCCTTTGCTGCCCCTCTGCCCCACCCATAACCTGGTGTATAAGCACTCTTGCGTTAGGCAGAGCAAACCGCTTACCTTTTGTGCCAGAAGCAAGTAACACAGCCGCAGCACTTGCCGCCTGACCTATACATATAGTAGATACATTACTCTTTACGTGCTGGATCGTATCATACATTGCCAAAGCCGAAGTTACCGATCCCCCAGGTGAATTGATATATATCTTAATATCTTCTTTATTATTTTCAGCATCCAAAAACAACAACTGGGCAATTAAAGTATTTGCCACCGCATCGTCTATTGGCTCTCCTAAAAAGATAATCCTGTCTTTAAGTAATCTCGAGTAAATATCATACGCCCTCTCCCCCATAGGAGACTTCTCAATAACCATTGGTACTAATGCCATAAATTTTAAATAAATAATTTAATTAAGTCTATCATAATAAATTATTATCACTCTTGCAACTGGAGTGATAATAATTAACAGATCTTCTCTACAGCCCAAATCTATAGCATCTTTTAGACGCAGGATTTTTCATATATGTGACTCATGGGGAACAAAGCGAATCCTATCAATCAAGCCAGGTTTGCCTGGATGGATTGTTAGGATGCCCACTCGGGGCCCCATTGGAGCAGATATGGAAAATTCTGCGACTAAAAGATTCCCCTAGAATTTCTCAACTCTTATAATCGGAGTCTTCCCAGTTCTTGGGTCTGGTGGAATTTCTTTAACTACACTTATTTCTATTTCTATAGCTTCAGGTTTTATTCCTAAATTCGATAAAAATTCTGGCACCAAACCATTAACCTGAGTTTTTATTTCCTCATCACTCCCTTCTGCAACCACCACAAATTTCACATGCCTAGGACCAGTTTGCACCACCTGATAATGCTTAAGCCCAGGGAAAAATAACCCTACCAACTCCATAGGATGAAGCTCAAAAACACCACCGGGCAAACTAAACTTTAAACAATCAAGTTTACGTCCGGTAACTGGGCTAGCCAACGTAAAAGGTGAATCCGGTAATTTACTTTGAGGTTCTATAACTATCTCATCATCTAACGCATACCTCACAAGAGGTTGAATATCATTACCTAAAACCGTAATAACAACTCGACCCAATTCCCCCGGTGCTACCGGTTTATCATCTTTGTCTAATACTTCCAGATACAAAATTTCATCAAAAATTTCCAGGACTCCACTTCCCCTGACGTCTACCCCTAAAGCCAAACACTCTGACGCTGCATAGAAATCAGTAGGATAAAAACCAAAAGCTTTCTTGAGTTCTTCTTTTCGCAACTCCGTTAAAGGTTCTCCGGAAGACACAACTAACTCTGGGTGTATATCTAGCAACCCTTCATTCTGTGCCTCAGCAATTCTTACAAGCCCACTTGGGTAACCAGTAAGTATATGTGGTTTAAATTCAGTAAGCGGTTTAGCAAATTTTTCCTTTGGTAAATCTACATCTACACTAAGACTTTTAAACAAAATTTCTGGCAATGATTGTATTAAATTAAACCCAGCATGATGTCCCGAAGCTTCACCTACAAAAGCCACGTGCGTTTTTCTAACTAACGAATGGAAAAGAGATATTGGCAATCTTCCTGTAATGGAACCTATTAACCTATCTATAAAGCTCTCCTGAAAAAGAAAAAAACCTATAAACCCACTAGACCCAGAAGTATTTAAAGCCACATATTTTCCCTGAAATAACCCCTTACCCTTTGGGTCGGAAGCAATGAACTTCTCAACTTCGTCCTTTGTAATACCCGATCTTGTAAGCACTCTTTCAAAATCACCCATTAGCATTTTCTTGTTTACAACCGGTAGTTTTTCTATAGAAAAAGTTCTTACGTTAGCCTCAGTAACTCCCGACTTGGTCCAGAGATCTCTATAAAATGCCGAATTATTATACGCCCTCTCTATTGTCTCTCTTAGCCGAATATTTTTAAAATCCGAAACTTCTTTTTTAGTGGAACGAGATAGTGAACGAGTTTTTAAATAACTCGACACCACTGAAAATATTTCCATATTTGTATTTGTATTTAAAGAGTCTTCTCTATAAGTATACCCTAAGCCGGCTTGCTCATTCTTAAATACTGCTTTAAACTAAGTCATTCTTAATTTTTTGGTATGATATTCCGATTTTAAGAAGATAATTTAGGAGGAAAATATGTCTGTACTACAACCGGGAATCGGGATAGACATTGGCGGTGTTCTCACCAAACTTGAAAGGAACAATCACGGAGCGGCTTTCCGTACAGAAGACTACCTGCAAAAACCATTTCTACCGCAAGCTGTCGAAAAAGTTTCAGAGCTTGTAGATCTCTTCGGCCCCAAACGTTCTTACCTTGTGTCTTTCTGCGGTAAAAAAACACAAGAAAAAACTATCGAGTGGTTACTCTACCAAAATTTCTCCGGGTTAACCAAAATGCCCGTAGAAAATTTTAGATTCGTAAACCGAAGAGAAAAAAAAGCGGATGTTGCAACCGAACTAGCCCTTACCCACTTCATAGACGACCGAACGGAAATTCTCGGATACCTAACCATGGTTCCTAATCGTTATTGGTTCCTAGGTGGTATGAACGAAAAACCGACCACCGGCCCAGCTGATGTAATACTCATAAACCAGTGGTCGGATCTTCACATAACTCTCTAAGCAGAATAAGCCTGCTTATTTTTTATCATTAATAAAACCCGCTTTCGCGGGTTTTATTAATTATTCCTCTGAAGCTTCCTGCGCTTGAGATTCTTCTTGAACTTCTTCTACTGGAGTACTCGCATCTGGTCCTATTTTCTCACCGTTTATATCTATTTTCCACCCAGTGAGTCTTGCAGCAAGTCTTACATTCTGCCCAGCCTTACCTATTGCCAAAGAGAGCTGGTCTTCCAATACACCGACTTTAGCTTCTTTATTTTCTAAGTCTGTCTGTACATTTAATATCTTCGCTGGCGACAAAGAATTAGCTATATATTTAACTGGGTCTTCACTCCACTCCACAATATCTATTTTTTCTCCCCCAAGTTCAGCCATTACAGTTTGTACACGTGTACCCTTTTGACCCACACAAGAACCAATCGGATCTATACCTTCCTGAGAAGAATAAACAGCTATTTTAGATCTGCTTCCAGCCTCGCGAGCTACTGACTTTATTTCTACAGTACCATTAAATATTTCAGGCACTTCTATTTCAAAAAGTTTCCTAACCATATCTGGATGAGATCTAGAAAGGGTAATTTTAGGGCCCTTAGCTGATGGTTCTACGTGGAGAATCAACACCTTAAGTCTCTGGCCAACTGGATACTTCTCGCTACGAATTTGTTCAGAAGGGAAAAGCACACCAGTACCTTTACCTAAATCAACTACAACTGCATCACCTTCAACTCTTTGCACAATACCATTTACCAAAGTTCTTTCCTTAGACTTAAAGTCACTAAACTGTGCGTTTCTTTCAGCTTCACGTAATTTTTGAATAATAACTTGTTTTGCTGTTTGAGCTGCAATACGGCCAAAATTAGTTCCTGATTCTGGGGTTATTTCTTTTCTAATAACATCTCCAATCTTAGCTCCCTTTTGCCATTCCTGCGCAGACTCGATATCCAATTCTCTTTGTGGATCTTCTACTTCCGATACAACCATTTTCACGTCAAAAACTTTTGATGAAAGATGTGCCGGATCAAATTCAACTACAATATTTTGATCCTTCTGACCATAGTCTTTACGAAAAGCCGCAGCTAAAGACGCCTCAATCATAGTTATGAGTTCGTCTCGAGAAATACCTTTTTCTTCTTCTAATTGTTCTAATGCCTGTTCTAATGCTTCGTTCATATTTAGTTGTGATTATTTAATTGTCTAACTGAGATTGAAAAAATAGCTTTTCCCAGATCCGGGTCTCCCCCGTGTCTGGGGAAAAACAGCGGAGAGGAGGAGCCATGAGGAGGGAAACCATGTTTCTCTTCTCATTGTAATTAAAAAGGAGAGCACTCTGCTCGCCTTTTCAAAAAATATCTTCAATAGCGTTTGCACTTATTATAACCTTTTCTGGCTTTTTGTCAATATTTGGCCAAATTATACTCACTACATCTATATGTGGTCTAAATTTTAAAAATTGACTATTCTTCAGCAAAAATAGTTTTACCATTTTCACTATCTTTCTTTGCTTAAAAACATCTACCGCTTGCATACCACTCCCAAATTTTCCAATTAAAAGTTTTCTGGTCTTAACTTCCACAAAAGCAATATCGTTTTTACCCACCGCAACAAAATCTATTTCACCAACTCTTTTACCAGTCTTGTTGTACACATTCACATCGAGCAATTTATATCCTTTTTGTTTATAAACAGCTTGTGCCAACTTTTCACCACGCTCACCTAGCAACATTATTTCATGTGAAGATACTTCAATCGAACTTGTTCTTTTTGCCAATCAGATAACCTCGTCTTATAAGTTCTTCCTATCTTCCTGAATAAAAAGAATGCCCATGTTAGACCAGCTAGCACTATTAAACCCGCAACAAAATGAGTAGCCAAGTACTGTATGTTTTGATATCTCAATAAAAACCAAAAATCCAAACCAACTCCTGTATACAAGACTACACTGCCAAACTTTTTATATAACTCTTTACCAAGTGGATTATCTTGCTTCTTTGCATACAGCTTCATCCCTAAACCCGACAAAAAAAGTACTGCACCTAAAACAAGTATCGAATAATCTATACCATGTATTCGAAATCGATCTACGGTAAACCAAAAATCCATTGTAAAAAAATTCTTCCAATAAGCCTTTGTCAAAAACTCCCCAAAATTTATCTTCATATACTGTTTATATTAATATACATAATTAGCTCGATTGCAGATTTTGAATAATACCAGCATCATAATTTTTAGAATCCGACTTTGCCGGTTATAAAATTAGCTATTGACTAAGAGCGTCAATGCAACTAATTCTAGCCAAAATATGCGATCCCGTGTTACTTAATAAACACCTTAGCGTAATGGTAAGAATCTACAGATGAATCAAGATCTTTTTCCAGTCTAAAACCAAGATGTAAAAAAACCTGTTCAATATCCCTCGCAGCTACCCGCTTTTCTAACCTCGGACCTATAGGAGTATATTCTTTTTTCCATTCGACAACAAGCGCCCTCCCGCCAGTCTTGAGGACCCTATATGCATTTTCTATTATTGGTTTATAACTAGGGGCTTCGTGCAATATATTAGCTATTATTACAGCATCACAACTGCCCACCTCAACGTCATTTATTTGCTTTTCTAGGTCCGCTCTAATTGTGCGCACATTATGGTAACCCATCTGTTTTGCAATACTCTGGGTTGCCGCAAGTTTACTCTCCATAATATCTATAGCCAACACATTCCCTCTATTCCCAACTATTTGAGCCGCAGGCAAAACATAAAAACCACTTCCGCAACCAAAATCGGCTACAGTCTGACCACTCTCTAGATCAAGTTCATAAACAAGCTGACTTGGATTAATAAATTTTGCCATTTGTATTTTTTCTAACTTACTACTTTTTGAATTCTATTTATTTTTATCGCTCGTACCCCACTGGTTTCTACAAAGACTGCATTAAGCACTATCGGCCCTAACTCTTCCGGATCCAACACAAACTTTCCTTTTTCTAAGAACATATGAAGCGCATTCTCTTTCTTCACCCCTATAACTGAGTTAAGTGGGCCACTCATTCCTGCATCTGTTACATACGCAGTTCCTTCTGGCAAAACCCTTTCATCTGCTGTGGGTATATGAGTATGAGTACCATACACCACACTCGCACGACCATCCAGATACCAACCCATCGCATTTTTTTCACTCGTCGCCTCGGCGTGCAAATCTACTATTATTATATCACCCTCGCGAGCCTCGGTTTCTATTACTCTATCCGCTTCTAAAAAAGGATTCGAAATCTCATTTTTATACTGATTTTCAAAAAACACCTTACCCCCAAGATTTAAAATCACAAACCTTTGACCATTTTTCTCTAATACACAGAACCCTCTACCTGGCACCACACTCCCGTAGTTAGAAGGTCTAATAAGTTCAGGATATTTTTCAAAGCACTTTACAGCCTCAGGAAGCTTATCAAAAACATGATTGCCCGATGTAAATACGTCCACACCAAACTCTTTAAGCTCCGCAAGTGTAGCATCCGTAACCCCTTTACCGTGTGCTAAATTCTCCACATTCGCCAAAATTATATCTGGTGAATATTGTTCTTTTAATTCCGGCAAAACCGTCCCTAAAGCCCTTCTACCCAATTTACCAAAAACATCTCCAAAAATTAATATTTTAGCCATATAAATATATTGTAATGTCTTCCACCATTACAGGCAATCTAAGCCTAAATAACAATGTATAAAAAAATCATGGTTTTCCATGTTTATAATATTAAGCCATCTCAAGCATTTCTCTTAAGACCCTTCTCGAGGCATTTTTACCCATACTCATTACTTCTTCTCGCATGAGCTTACCACTCTTCAAGACAGCGATCTTCAATTCGTCTTTGTCTTTATATTTCTCTAGCAGCGCAAGAATCTCTTTGTGAGAGTAAGGATTATTGGGATGCTTCATAATTGCTACCCACACATCCTCGGCACTTCCAGGAAGCTGAGCTTCTACCTGCTCAACTACTTCCCTTAATTCCTTAGTCGAAAGATTATAGGATTCAATGTAAGCAACAGCTGGGCCTTCTGCATAGTTCTTTTGAGATCTAATGTAAGCCAAAATTTCTTTGTGATTCAAAACTTTCGTTTTAACAATTGGTACTGCCAAATACCAACTATCTCTATTTGGTTTCAAGCTAACCAATTCTTTAATTCTTTCAGGAGTAAGCAGTCCAGTTTCAATTGCCGACACCCACACTTCGCCTGAATCTAAATGACTAGCAATCTCCCATATTGAATCAGAAGTCATAGGTTCCGAAAAAACAGAACCCGCTGCTAATACATATTGCCAATGCACTTTCCCGGTTTTCCCAATCTGTATTAACTCTTCCGGACTAAATTTTTGTTTTTCCAAAATAGCCCGCCAGACATTCTCATTCGCAATGTTTCTTCCCAGAATAATCAACTTACACTGACAAATATCCAGTGTTTCAATCATTCCACAATAAGCTATTACAAACCCATCATTGGTAGCCATATGCCAGCCAGGACAAACCTTTATGTTTTTCCGAGCCGAATTCGTAAACGCCTCCAGCTGTTCTGGGGTACAACAAGTTCTTTCCGAATTATATTCTTTCATATTCCTCCTAGTGTTTGAAAAGATCAAAATACTTTAACCTAAGTTAATTAGATAGTCAAAATAAAAAGGCTTATTAGGCCTTATGTTCACCTGGTTTCCCACCGCCAACTAAATCCGTCACACTTTCTCGAAGCTTATTAGCAAGCATCTTCCGAAGTGCCAGATAAGCCGCTCCACTCAACGCCATTCCACCAGCCTCGACTGGAGCAACAGGATCATCAATGACCCCAATAACCGCGAAGTCATTCACGATATTGAAAGCCAACAATAACCCACAGATAATAGCGATCTTCTTAAACCGCTCTTTCCACTTTTCCATAGTTTGTCTCCTTAATATTTTGTAATACCCATCCCTAACACAGAGGTAGACTCCACTATAAACATCAATAATTACTCAGTCAAGGTAGTTTTATCTATTGACAAAATACCATAAATCTGATTTAAT
>CAYSUI010000005.1:0-77020 GCA_964434195.1 uncultured Candidatus Saccharibacteria bacterium | reverse complement strand
TAAAAACCTATTTCAAACAAGCGTTTACAATTCTTGATAAGAACAAAACTGAAACGCACTTTAATTCTAAATGGTTAAAAAAATTGGGGTTTGCGGAAATTGGCAAATTAGCAAATGAATTTTCTCTACATGAATTTGAGGCAAGAGAAAATATAGCAAAAAGGATGAAGGCAGGAAAAAGGGTGTCGCTTAGGGAACTTCTATACCCACTCATGCAAGGTTATGATTCAGTAGCCATAAAGGCGGATGTAGAGCTAGGGGGTACTGATCAGAGGTTTAATTTACTCGCTGGAAGAGTATTGCAACCACTTTATAAACAGGAGCCACAGGATATATTAATGTCAGAATTGATGGAAGGATTAGATGGTAGAAAGATGTCGTCCTCCTGGGGGAATACAATAAATATTACGGATACTCCAAGTGATATGTTCGGTAAAGTTATGAGTCTTAGGGATGATCTTATAGAAAGATACTTTTTGCTTGCAACTCGAATACCTGTTGTAAAAATAACCGAACTGATGAGTGCTGAAAATCCTAGGGACGCGAAGCTTGAATTGGCAGAAGAGATAGTTAGGATGTATCACGGTAAGGAGAAAGCGAGCATTGCTAGAAATGGATTCATAGCCCAGTTTACCAATAAAGAAATTCCTGATGATCTACAGACTCTTAGTATGAAAGCAGGACAATATTCCTTGTTCCAAATATTACTAGATAATAATTTGGTTCAGAGTAAGTCTGAGGCGCGTAGATTGTTTCAGCAAAAGGGTATTAAGTTGAATGGAGATGTTCTGACAGCTGAAGTGTTCCCGGTAGGTAAAGGTAGTGAATACGTTATACAAGTTGGTAAAAGAAGGTTTATAAAAATTGTTGGGAAATAAAAAAATAGAGACGAGAGTCTCTTTTTTTATTTACAGTCGTTCTGGCATAACGAACTTGGCCGGTGGTGGGGCAGGCGCTTGAATAATTTCACCTTGCAACAACACAATGTTGGCTATTGGAGCCAGATTCTTTTCGAATTTAACTGGATCGAAACCTTCTTCAATCTCTACGGCGAAAGTGCCGTGTTTTTGGTCTGCGACCCCGTCGTACGCCAGGATTTTGAGACCTGGGCACAGGGAATTGAATTCTTCAATTGTCTGAAAAGTGAATAGATTTAGTTTTAATTTGAACCCGACCATGAATTGTACGGGTTTTATATCTACTTTCATAATTCGCTCATTGGATTTTGGAATGTGATGACACACAAGAAATGAAAAAAATTATACCAAATATTGAGCGTTTTGTAAATAGGGTTATATAAAAAGAAATCCCGGTATCGGGATTTCCTTTTTTTTATGCTTCCATGTGGGCACCAGCACCGTCGTCTTCTGTGGCGGTTTCGTCGCCACTCTCGGTAGTTGGAGCTTCGTCGTCAACACCCATCATAGGGGTTCCGCCGGTGTTGCTTTCGTCCATAGCACCCATTCCGCTGTCGTCGTTCATATTTTCGTCGGACATTTATTTGTGTTAATAATATTAAGCAAATTTTAACAAACATTTATTTGAGTAGCAAGCGATTTATTTTTATGATATGCCTATCGGCATGCTACGGGGTCCTGCCTCGGGCCAATCATGACAATTCTTCGTTACAGGTTCATTTTGCCTCCGGCTTTGTGAACCTTTCACTACGATTATCATGTTGTCCCTCTCAAAAACAACGAGTTGCTTTTGATTAAATAAAGCATTGCTTCGCTCACTTTTTATTTTTTAGGAGGTGCAGTAGGCGATGGCTAGGGCGTCGGCGGCGTCGTCGGGTTTGGGGATTTTTTCTAGCTTAAAAAGTAGCTTTACTGCTGTTTGCATCTGTTTTTTGTCCGCTTTGCCAAAACCCGTAGTGCGACTTTTTACTTGGAGCGGGGTGAGTTCTAATATTGGTAATTTGTGCTTAGTAAGTAAATATATTAGGACTCCGCGTGCTTGGCTTACTGTCATAGCGGTTTTTTGGTTGGTTTCGAAATAGAGTTTTTCTATACCTACTTTTTCTGGTTTATATTTTTTTAGTAAAGATTCGAGGTCTTCGGCCAGTTCACATAATCTTTCGGCGTCGGTTTTTTTGGGGTTGGTGGAAATAACACCAAGCTCCAGAATTTTCAATGGAGAGTTTTTTTCTTTTTGTATTATGGCAAAACCTGTGGTAGCAGTACCTGGATCTAAACCTAGTATTGTCATCGGTTTGAAGATGGGATTGCATATTTTGGCTGCTATTAGTTGCATTGACGCTCTTAGTCAATAGCTAATTTTAGAACCGGCAAGGCCGGATTCTAAAATTATGAAACTAATATAAATCAAAATCTGCAATCGAGCTAAATTACGAATTAAATAGAAATTATAGTAGGGCGTTGGTGTGGACGGCGATTACTTCTTCGTCGTCTTCCAGTTCATTGAACAATGCTTCTACTTTGGGTTTTTGGGTGTCTGTTAGTTCTACTGGTTGGGTACTTTCTTTAATTATTTCATTGCTCGCTACCTTTGCGCCTTTACCAGCGAGGATTGTTTTTATTTCATGGAGTTTATCTGGTTGTGTGTAGACTATTAAGCCTTCTGTGCTTAGTTCAGTGTCTATTGCACCAGCCTCTATGGCATCTAATTCGTATTCTTCTAGTTTGGGATCTTTTTCTATAAGGATTTGGCCCTTTGTGGTGAATTGCCAGGAGACTGAACCAACGCTACCTAGATTACCTTCGTGTTTACCGAGAATTTTTTTAACGTTGCCGACTGCACGATTTGTGTTGTCGGTAGCACATTCTATTATGAATGCTGTGCCAAATGGGCCATAGGCCTCGTAGACTACTTCTGTTAGTTGTACCGCGTCTTTACCGAAAGGTTTTTTTGCCGCGCGTTCAATATTCTCGTTTGGCATTCCTTCCGCCTTAGCATTTTCTATTTCGGCTCTTAGCTGGAAATTAAGACTTGGGTCGGGGGAGTTACCGGCTTTGGCAGCAAGGGTTATTTTTTTACTTAGTTTGGAAAAAAGTACGCCACGTTTGGCATCTTTAGCCCCCTTTGAACGTTTTATTTGAGCCCATTTTGAATGTCCAGACATAGAGATTGAACAAGATTTAAAAGATTAAATAGGATTGAATATGAATAAGCTGCAAGTTACTAACCTTTTTGGTTTTTTATTGCAGAAGTTTTAGAGGCTGTCATGATTGCAGTGATTTGATTTGCCTCGTCTTTGAGATCCGCAATTGTTTTTGCATTTACTAAATTGGATTCTTCAAGTAATTCCAGCCAAAATAGCGTTTCGTCAGATTCTTCCATAACTATAGAGATTTTGGAAATAAAATCTCTAGCAGATTTTGCTCTACATGATGCTCTGTAGTTGGTGGCAACTGAAGTGCCAGAACGTAAGATTTGTTTACCAATTATTTTTGCTACTGAGTCTTTTTCTAAAAATTTTACTAATTTTATGATCCGAATTGCGAATATTTTCGTTCTGCGTTGTAGGTCTTTCGGTTTTTCATTCTTGTCAATCATGCGCAATCTTACTTAATCATTTAAATGATAATATTACTGTGATTTCACCTTTGATAGTTTGGCGGAGTTTTAGATTTTTTTCAACTTCCTCTGCAGTGCCTCTTATGTATTCTTCGTGGATTTTGGATATTTCTCTTATGACTACTACGTTTGCTCTTGGAAAGTTTTTTGTAATATAGCTAATAGTTTTTGTAATGCGTTCAGGAGATTCGTAGAAGCATGCTGTGGATTCGGTAGTTTTAGCCTCTTGTATTGCTTTTACAACTTTTGGCTCGGTTTTGCCTAGGAAACCAAAAAAAATAAATTTGTCGGTGGGTAGACCACTGGCGGAAAGTGCGGTAATGGCAGCGTTTGGTCCGGGGAGTGCGACTATTTGAATCTTATTTTCTATGCAAGCTTTTACCAGTCTGAAACCGGGGTCGGAAATTCCTGGCGTGCCGGCGTCGGTTATTAAGCAGGCAGATTGGGTTTTTAGTTTTTCGATTAGATTATCTAAAACTTTGAGTTCGTTGTGGTCTGCAAATTGAACTAATTCTTTTTTTGGAATTTTGTAGTGGTCGAGTAGTCTTTTGGAGTAGCTTGGGTTTTCCGCAATTATAAAACCTGCTTCTGTTAAGGCTTCTACTCCGCGGAAGGTAATGTCTTTTAAGTTGCCTAGAGGCGTTGGAACTATGGTTAACATAGGGCAATGCTAGCAGAAATTAATAAAAGGTAAAAGTAATAAAAAAGACTAACTAAGTTAGTCAATTTTATTACCAACTGCGATCGTTGGCCTCTAGTTTGAATATTTCTTCTATGAGATCGTACTCGGCTTTTAGTTTGGCGCGGTGTTCTCCTAGTTCTTCCCGCTTGTCACCTTTAGACTCAAACCATTCGTCGTAGGTTTTGTTTAGTTCACGATCTATTGCGATGCATCTGGCATATGCTTGATCTTCGGTTTTTGGAGATTTTTCTAACCATTCCTCATAACCCATTTCAAGCAAATCTGCATATTTGTCTTCGAATATATTTTTTATATCTTCTTCTTCCATATTTTTTTCTTTGTCGATTTTTTTTCGACTCAATTAGTGCGTGTATGTATTTTTCCATAAAAAAAGATCGAAGTCTAGCTTCGACGCATACATTCGGTACAAAAATTTTGTTTGGAGTGAAACACCGAGAGAAAACTTTCCATACTCAGAAATCCTAGTGAATCTGCTTTGAGGTGTTTGAGTATCTCTTCAAATGAATGAGTTTTGGCGATAAGAATGCCTTGATTGGAAATACCTTGTCCAAATTGGCAAGTGGAAAGAATGGGTGGACACGCTATCCTGACGTGGACTTCAATTGCTCCAGCGTTTCTAAGCATTTGAACTAAGAGCCTAGCTACTTCTCCGCCAAGTAATGAATCGTCGAGCAAAGCAACTTTTTGTCCCTCAATTAGCGATCTATCTGCGTTGAATTTAGTACGAACTCTACTTGGACTTAAAGTGGCATTGCTTTCCATTTTTCCTACATATCGGTTGCGAATTATACCGTTTAAGTAGCTTGTGTCTGAGCCTTGGGCGAATCCTAAAGCTACTGGTACCCCAGAGTCAGGTACGCCTATAGTTATACAGTCCTTTTCAACAGGGTGTTCTTTTGCTAGTAGTTTTCCCCATTTGTGACGGCTTTTGTTTACACTCTGATTGAAAATTATGGAGTCGGGTCTTGAGAAATAAACATGTTCGAAGGAGCACTGAAGAAGGTTCTCGGAGGGCCTCTTTAAAAGAGAGATTAATGAGGAGTCGGTAATCAGAATTACTTCTCCTGGTTCAACTTCTCTTATTATTTCTGCTCCGAGTAAATCGAAAGATGTGGACTCTGTACTAGCTAAGATGGATTCGCCTAGTTTTCCCAAAATTAGAGGCCTATTTCCCCAAGGATCTCTTGAAATAAGCATTTTGTTCTTGCTTAAAGCGATAAAGGTTTTGTTTACGCCATTTAGACTCATTCTGAGTGTTTCTTCGGTGCTAAAGTCTAGATATTGAAGACTGCTAAGAATAAGTCTTTCAAGTTCGTTATTGTCCAAGAGGCTAAACTGTGAAATGGGTTGGTTTTGATTTGAATCTAAACATACCGCTATTTCTCCTTCAGTTGCGTGTTTGAATTTATAGGGAAGTGCTAAGCCTTTTTTATGATCTATCTGGGCAATAGCATGTTTACCTTTTAAATGCCTGATAGTTCCTTCGTGTACAGATTTTTTTATTAGACCCTGACCATGAAAAGAGTAAAGTTTATTTTCATCTGAGCTCACAATACCTGATTGTTTTGTACCACGTTGCTGCATGGCATAACAACCAAGATATGCGAAGTTACTTGCTTCGTTGTGTTTATATATACCAAAAATTCCTGCCATAAATATCCTCCCTTTGAAAACGAGATCGCCCAAATCTGCAATCCGTAAAAACATCCAGATAAAGAATAGAGGAGTTTGGATAAAAAGGGAATTTTGGGGTTTTGCATGTTTCATCCTTGTTCTACCCACAGAAAAATAGGTAGTTGTGCACAGTTTATGCACAACAGGGGATAACTTTATTATTCTTTGAATATTTTTATCTGAGGTCTTTTCAAGATGCTGGAACTTTCCTATAATTGGTAGGTTAGTATTTTGGGCGCATAGCTCAGTTGGTTAGAGCATCGAGCTTATACCTCGAGGGTCCTAGGTTCGAGTCCTAGTGCGCCCACCACTCGGGCCATCGAGCCCAAACTTTGCTCCAGGTTTTCGATGCAGAAAACCTTGCGCGATGTTTTGGCTCGTGTCCCTCTTCCCCAAAAGCGAGCTGTCGGGGACCCCATTTTAGCACTCACATTGCTTCGCTCGTGAATTTTAGGCACCTTTAGTGGTGTCTTTTGTTTATTATGTAGGGAAATTAAGTATGGGAAATAAAAAAGACCGTTTTGGGTCTTGGGATTAGATAGTTTTTGCTTCTAGGCGTTCGCGTTTTATGGCGAGGAATTCGCGTTTGGCGTGGTTGGATGTTCTTATGAGTACTTCTGTTGTGGCTATGAACAGAAGCATTCTTAAGGAAAGTGGGTCTAGGGCGCCGGTGTTTTGGGCGTCTATACCTACCACCTTGTGAACAGCTCCGCCTACCACTGTGGAGTGATAGTTAAACAGCGAGTTGCCTTCTATGCTTGCGAGTAGTGCCAGTGGGTCGTAGGGCATAAGCTCGCCGTAGTCGGCGGCAATGGGCCAGACAGATTCATGTAATGGCAGGTTCAGAATTTGCTCCTGTATTTCTTTTGGAGCGTTTCTGAAAAACGCCTTATAGATGAACCAGTTTATGTCTCGGTCCAGCGCGAGTTCGAGAGCTACTCTGTGTGGACCACCTTTACCTTCCAGGCAAGCCAGGCGTAAGTTATTGAAACTATGGGATTGGCCGTCTTTGAGGCGTGAGGCGGCTGGGTGGCCTGTGGTAGCCCAAATATCGAAGATACTAAACGGTAACTTAACTTCACCCGCGGTTACTCTTGTGAGAGTTGTAGTAGGAATTTCGAGCTTTTGAGCGTTCCGATACAGTCTTGTGCTAGCAGCTGTATCAAAATTGCAGTTTGATGCACCACCTACGCCGTTAGTCTTTATGTCTGCTTGAAGTAAGCCATTTAGCAACTTTGGTTTACCATTTGCGATTTTTACCCCCGCCATTAAGGTAATTCGGTTTATCCGATCGCGGCAGAGGGAGTTGTTTTCTTCTAATATGATGTCCATATCACGAAGTGAGGAGATTAGTAACACACTTACACTTTTTGGCTTAGCGGAAGTGAGTGTGTTAATTATTAGGCTTTGACCGTCTGGGTTTACTTGGTATGCGGGCACTGCAAAAGGTACTGTCCTTTCGAAATGGAAAGGTACCGCTTCGTTGGAGCCGTCAGTACCTACTCCTACTGGTACAAAACCCAGATCCAGTAGTCTTAGTAATCCTTTAACTCCGCACGCCCGGTCGAGCGCGCTGTTTAGATTTGTGACCACGACAGCGAGCTCGGCTTCGCATTCAATTAGTGCTTTCATGAGAATGATAGTCTTCTCGTCGTCTAAGTCACGAAAAGCATCGCATATGATTATGTGGGTTTGGCCAGAAACTAGTTTGGGGTTCAGACCAAAGTGTTCAAGAATGGCTTCGTAAGGGAGAACGAATTCTCCTCCCGACCTCGCTTGGAAATATCGGTTTGTAAAAAGTTGGAAGTTGTTTCCTGCTAGTCTTTTAAACTCGCTGAGAAGCGAGTTCAGATTTGTTCCTGTCATGTTCCCTCCAAAGAAATTATTTTAAGTCGAATCGTGCATTTTGCTGAATTTTTGTATAAAAGTCAAGAAGGAAAATAAAATGAGCAACTAAGTTGCTCGGTTTTTTAAGCTTTCGTACTGTAGGCTCTGGGAGATTTGAAGGCCGCGATTCTATGAAGTGTTTGTGTGACCTCATACCACATGGATTTTAGAAGTTTTTTGAGTTCGGGGTGAGTTAGTCTTTCGATTCGTTCTTCCATTTGAACTTCTACTAAAAGTGTGGCTTCCAGCCAACTGGGAGCGGTTTGTCCGGGAGTAAGTCTTGTTTGGACGGCATTTAGTTTGTCTAGTATAACCACTAGAAGTTCAGGACGGTGAAATTCTGTGTTGCAACCACAGTCGCGAGTAAAGTGGCCGTCTTCAGCAACTAGATTATCAGGATTTTGGTCTTCAAATATGTGATGAAGAGCAATTGCGGGGATTGTGTCCTCGGGAATTCCGCTATTGCAAGCTATTTTGTAGCTTCGGTGTGCGTGTTGGTTAGTGAAATTTCTCATGGACTGAGATGGGTCTTCGCCGTATGCCTTAAATCTGGATACCATTTCTTTGTCTTCGGAGAAATATTTTCTGATACAATCTTCTAGAGAAATTGACTCGTAATTCGGTATATTTTTAATTGAATATAGTTTTAAGTAATCGCGTATCTGTTGAATTTTTTGAGTTTCTTGCATGCCTTCTGGAAATTCTGGTCCAGTTTTACCGATATCCGAAAGTAGCAAGCCTACAAAAATTTCTCTGAGTTCTGTATCGTCCAGGATTGCAAACCCACAGTTTTCTAAATACGTATTGAATTCTTTGGCTAGCTCGATAGTTATTTTTGCGTCATATATGCTATCTGATTCCTCTGTTTGGATGCGATAACGCAATAGAAAATCGGGATCTAGACTATCGGGGTTAATCCCGCATTCGAGCAAAAGGTTATGACCTTCAGTCCAATTTAATGTGCTTTGTTTTTCCCTCTTTATCATTTGTCGTCTCCTTTTTTGGACAATATATGGATTGTACCAAAAGCAAAGATAGCAAAGGCTAAATGTTTTTGCAAAGAGTGGATAAGTGGGGTTATTATATTTAAAATAGGGGGGGTAAAGGAGGGAATATGGGTTGGAAGAATAAACGAGATTTTCAGGCTTATCGTGAAAGAAAATCTAAAAGATATTCCGAATTCGGTAGAGATTTGGAGTCTAAGGTCGAGAAATTATTAGAAGAACTTAAAGTGAAAGGGTATATAACTAAATACAAGAGACACAGGCCCCATTCGGTTGCTGATGGTGAGGGTAAAGATTTTACGATTTGGACCGATAAGCTTGAGAAATCTTTTGGTGTTACTATATCACTTAAGAGTTGGCGTGAATCTCAAATGAAATATCCCGAAATTCCTCAATTTTGTTTCCCTTTAAACGTTAATCTTATAACAATTGAGAGGAGAATTCTTGAACTGGTAGAAAACGAAAGCGACCCCGCTTAGGAGTCGCTTATTTTTATATTTAATAATGGTTAGGGTTTTAGATAACAGTCACACTTGCTCGTCCAACTTTATTTCGACTTCCCTAATTAGTTTGATATAAAACTAATTACTGCAGTCTCCATAAAGTTCTCCTCTTCCCAAATTGCTTCTTTCCATGTTTTAGAAAAAAGCGCTCTTCGCGCTTTTTTCTAAAACTAATATGTAAGCAAGTAATTTAGGATCCCTAAATGACAGTAACGCTTGCTACGCTATCGCCATCGTCTAATCTCATGACTTGCTACTAAGGGGGCTTGCGTCGCCTCTCGAACTGGCAGAGCCAGATTCGAGCCTCCCTTCTCGCGGCCTTGCCGCTATTAAATGACCGTTACGCTAGCCACTGAGTCTCCATCGTCTAATCTCATTACTCTTACGCCTTGGGTGGCTCGGCCTAGGGTGGAGATGGAGTTTAGGGGTGTTCTTAGGGTTTGGCCTTGCTTGGAGATAATTACAAGGTCGTTTTCATCTTTGTTGTTAACGATATTCATTGCAACGGCTTTACCTGTCTTTGGAGTAATTTTTAGGGTCTTTACACCACCACCGGCTCTTTTTTGGGTTTTATAATCTGAGATAGGGCTCTTTTTACCTAGACCTTTTTCTGTTATTACCAAAACCTCAAGATTTTTTTGGTCTGCAGTTTTAGCGATTACATCCATGGATATTAGGCAATCACCTTTTTTAAGTCTCATGCCACCTACTCCGGTGGATACTCTGCCCATTGCTCTTACGTCTTTTTCGTTGAAACGAATTGCCATTCCATTTTCTGATACAAGAATGATCTCGTCAGTTCCGCTACTGCCTTCTACCCATTTTAGTTCATCTCCGTCTTTTAGGTTTATGGCGATAAGACCTGATCTTCTAACTTTAGCGAATTCTTCTCTTGCAACCTTTTTTATAACCCCGCCCTTAGTGGCCATTACGAGGAATTTTACTGAGTCGTTTTTGCTTAGGGTCAGAATTGCTGTAGCGGTTTCGCCTGTACCCATTTCTAGGAAGTTAACCAGAGCTTGTCCTTTACTAGTTCTGCTTCCTTCTGGGAGTTCATAAACTTTAGTAAGAAATACCCTCCCTTTATTGGTGAAAAAGAGAATTTCGTCGTGAGTATTGGCGGAAATTAACTTCTCAACGACGTCTTCGTCTTTTAGTCCGGTACCTATGACACCCTTGCCTCCTCTAACTTGGGCTTTGTAGGTTTCTGGAGCTAGACGTTTTATGTACCCACTCTTAGTGAAAGATATTAGGCTTTCGTTTTCTGGTATAAGGTCTTCTACAGAGAATGTGCCAACAGGGGACTTAACTATTTGAGTACGTCTCTCGTCGCCATATTTTTCTTTGAGTTCAGCAATTTCGGTTTTTATAATAGCGAGAATACGCTTTGGTTTGCTAAGTATATCTTCCAGTTCTGCGATAAGTTTTCTTTTCTCTTTTAACTCATCGTCTATTTTCTTTCTTTCGAGACCTGCGAGTGTTTGCAGTCTCATATCTAGGATAGCTTGAGCTTGAAGAGTGCTTAACTTAAACTTTTTCATTAAGTTAGCGTGGGCTTCTTCTTTTGTTGCGCTCTTTCTTATGGTGTTTATGACTTCGTCTATGTGGTCTAGCGCAATAGTTAAACCCTCTAAAATGTGTGCTCGTTCTTTTGCTTTTTTGAGATCGAACTCCGTTCTTCTTCTTACAACAACTTGTCTGTGTTTTATGTATTCTTCCAGAATGCTTTTGAGGTTTAGAACCCTTGGTTCTAGTCCGTCTATAAGCGCCAGCATGTTCATGTGAAAGGTTTCTTGGAGCTGGGTGTAAGAGAATAACTGATTGAGTATTTTGTTTGGTAAACTTTCTTTTTTTAAGTCGATTACGACCCTAACGCCCTCTTTGTCGGATTCATCACGTACATCTTTTATGCCTTCAATTTTTTTGTCACGAACTAGGTCGGCAATTCTTTCGAGCATTGTGGCTTTGTTCACACGATACGGAATTTCGTTGATGATGATTTGGAACATGCCACTTTTGGTTTCTACAATTTCGGTTTTACCGCGCATTACTATGCTTCCTTTTCCTGTAGCGTATGCGTTTCTTATACTTGCGATATCGTAGATTGTTCCTCCGGTAGGAAAATCTGGACCTTTAACTACTGTAGTGAGATCTTCAACGGTTACCTCTGGGTCTTCTATAAGCATTGTGATGCCGTCTATAACTTCGCTTATGTTGTGTGGGGGTATGTCTGTGGCCATACCAACAGCGATGCCAAGAGTTCCATTTAGTAAAAGGTTTGGAAGCTTTGCTGGGAGCACAGAAGGTTCTTTTCTTGTGGCATCGTAGTTATCTCGCCATTCAACGGTTTCTTTGTCTAGGTCTGTTAGGAGTTCCTCTGCAAGAGAATCCATTCTGGCTTCTGTATAACGCATGGCTGCGGCTTCATCGCCATCCATAGAACCGAAATTTCCTTGACCGTCTATAAGCGGGTAACGCATGGCGAAGTCTTGGGCCATGTGAACCATGGACTGGTAAACCGCTTGGTCGCCGTGTGGGTGGTATTTACCAAGTACTTCACCAACAACAGCTGCAGATTTACGGAATTTAGCGTTATGGCGTAGTCCTAGTTCGTGCATAGCATAGAATATGCGTCTGTGTACTGGCTTAAGGCCGTCTCTAATGTCTGGGAGGGCGCGGTTAACGATAACACTCATTGCGTAATCCAAGTAAGATTCTTGCATTTCTGTTTGAATGTCTCTTGGTTTGACTGTGCCGATGTTGAATTCATCGGTTTTTGCGATTTCTTTATCTTTGTTGGTCATTTTTGATAGTTATTTAGAAGGATCTGGGGCGTTAGGGTTTTTAAAATTGGTTTTGGTATCCTGGATTCCGGTTCTGAAGGTTTCAATTATAGTTTCGTCTTTGTTTAGGTTATGTCTGAGTTTAGACGTTGCTATCCAGAGACCTACAAGAAATAGAGATGTTATGAATAAGATTATAGCTATTAATCTCTTTTTTTCTTCGGGACTTTTGTTTTGAATATCTTTTAGAGACATATACATGGATCAAAATTATCTCATAGGCGTGAGAACCATAACTTTGGAAATTTCTGGGTTTAGGTCTTTCTTTTTAACGATTATTTTATCTGTCTCTTCTGATTTACCACCCATTTCTTTAACAAATTTTTCTAATTTATCGGTTTCTGTTTTTAGTCCGTCCATACTGTAGTGGCTGGGAATAATAAGAGCGGGTTCTACTTGGTTTACTACTTTGGCTGCTGTACTAGCGTCCATTACAGAGTGGCCACCAACGGGCAAGATGAGAATGTCTATATCTCCCAAGTCTTCTAGTTCGTCTTGTTTCATAGAGAATTCTTTAATGTGAGTTAAATTAAGAATTCTGATATCTTCACTTTCTATTAGGAATGCCGTTACATAGCCCTTATCTTGTTTTAAAGGGATGCCGGTTATTGTTACTCCTTTTACGTCGTATTCTCCTGGGTCGAAAGCATGGAAAGGTTCACCGGTAATACCTTTTATTTCTGAATAGAGTGGGTTTTCTTTTTCGGCGAGAATTACTATATCTGCTCCACCTCTTGGTGGAGTAAGACCAGACGATTTATCGAAGGGGTCGGTAACTACCACTGCTTCTTTTGTTGTGAATTTGAAACTTGAAAGTCCGAAAAATTGTAAATGCATATGAGAGGGAAAACATGGTTTTCCCTCTCATTACTCACCCTTTCCGCTGTTATTTCTATGCCCGGCAAAGCCGGATCCTAGAAATGCTACATCTTTGGAAGGCAAAAAGAGAAGAAAAAACCGCTAATAAATTATTAAAAGTACCTATGTATTGTACTTTTTTTGGGGTGTTTAGGCAATAAAAAATACTGTCACTTTTACGGTATGTTTGAATTCATTTCATTCTGATTTCATGGGTTTGAGCGATACCAATTCCATTTTTTGGGAATCCGATTATGATAGTGTCTATGCCTTGGAGAGATTCATTTGAGCGGGTTTCGAATGCATTCCTAAATGAATTGGCAAGTTTACCTAAAAGTTGCATAAGTTGAGCGATAGCTATGATCCTGTTTTGAGGGCGTTCAGTATCGACTGACTTCCAGCCACCCAACATACATAGCGCTTTTGAGGCCATTCTTCCAAATGTTTGGGGGTCTTGAAGATTGCATCCATTCGGTACTGGTAGTTCAATAAACCCTTCCCATGATTTTGTTTGTATGTTTGGGTCATCTTCTTCTATTTTTACTTTTATAACGAATTTAACCATTACTTCTCCAGGTTAGTTTTTTTGACTCCTAATAAAGGTATATTTGGGTTAAAACTTTTTCATTCGGAGTGTTAGAAATAAATGAAATTATGCTAATAATTAGTATTTTTGTCAAGATGACAAGGGTAAATCTTTTACGTATAATGGGGAGGCTTATTTGGTTCAGTGCTTTTATCTAAATTTAATTATTAATCCCGAATAAGTTGCCCGTTTTGGGCAAGGCACTGTTTAATTATTAGAATTTAATACTCTGTTTTTATAGGGAATTGTATTCTTATGGTTAAACATCTGCTTGCAGGTGTTTTTTATATATATGTCAGACGAACAAATTAATTCAAATGCTCAAAAAGCTCAGACAATGAGCGATTTGTTAGCAAGTGGTGTTGAGATCCGGGTTATTAAACCTGGAGATATGGTAGAAGGTACTCTACTTTCCGTAGGTAAAAATGAAGTTTATATTGATATAGAGGGTTTGGGTCTGGGTGTTGTAAGAGGTAGAGAGCTTTATGATGATGAAGCTACCCTAAATTCTTTAAAAGTAGGTGATATCATTACTGCCTCTGTTGTAGAGGCAGAAAATAAAGATGGTAACGTAGAGCTTAGTCTTCGTGTTGCTGGGCAAGAACGAGTATGGCAAACACTTAAAGACAAGCTTGATAGTAAAGAAGTTGTTCACACTAAGATATTGGCTGCTAACAAGGGTGGACTTATGGTAGAAATAAACGGAGTAACTGGATTCTTGCCAGTGTCTCAGCTTTCTTTAGAACACTACCCTAGAGTAGAAGAAGGCGATAAGAACAAAATTCTTTCCGCTTTAAATTCTTATGTAGGACAAATTTTCACTGTACAGATAATTACTGCTGATTCTGAAGAAGAAAAGCTCATCGTTTCTGAGCGTGCGGTATATGAAAAAGAAATGGAAGATAAGTTGGGTAAGTTGAAAATAGGCCAGGTAGTAAAAGGTACAGTAACAGGTGTAGTAGATTTCGGTGTTTTCGTAAAATTTGGTGAACTTGAAGGTTTGGTGCATATTTCTGAGCTTGCTTGGCAGAGAATAGAGAATCCGAAAGATATTATAAGAGTTGGGCAAGAAGTTGAATGTAAAATAATAGCTATAGACAAAGGTAGAGTTTCTTTGTCTATTAAACAACTTAAGACAGACCCTTGGTTAGAGGCTGTTAAAAAATATCAGGTAGGTCAGGAAGTAAGTGGAAAAATTACAAAGATAATGCCATTTGGAGTATTTGTAGAGCTGGATAAAGATATACAGGGCTTGGCACATTTAATGGAATTATCTAATGACCCAGTGAAGCAGGCAGAAGATGTTGTTGCTATTGGAGATGAGAAAGTGTTCAAGATAATTTCTATTGAACCAGGCGAGCACAGACTTGGGCTTACACTTAAGTCTAGTGATGCTCCTACAAAGGAAAACACAGAAGAGAAGACAAAGTAGTAAAGTATTTAAAACCCCCGATAGTTTCGGGGGTTTTAATTATGGTCTATTTGTTAGGAGTTTTTGTTCTGTCTGATGTCTTTTTATTGCTAGATCTATTAGTTTATCTAATAGTTTGCTATATGGGAGACCGCTAGCTTCCCACATTTTCGGGTACATGCTGATAGAAGTGAAACCCGGGATGGTGTTAACTTCGTTTACTAATATTTCACCATTTGGCTTAAGGAAAAAATCTACTCGAGACATTCCTTCGCAACAAAGTGTTTTAAAAGATTTTATACTTAAATCTTGAATTTTTTTCGTTGTAATTTCGTCTAGCTTAGCTGGAATTTCGTATTTAGCTCCGTTTTGATCGGTATATTTTGCGTCGTATGAATAGAAGTCGTGAGTGGGGATTATTTCACCGGGAAGAGAACTTATGGGGTCTTCGTTACCTAAAACGGAGCATTCTATTTCTCTACCTTCTATGAATTCTTCTAGTAATATTTTAGTGTCGTAAGAGAAAGCATTTATAGTTGCCGATTGGTATTCTTGTTCATTGGTTACCTTATGTACACCAACAGAAGAACCTAAATTTGCTGGTTTTACGAATATGATATTACCTAGGGTTTCTTTGGCTAATACGTAGCTAGGTAATTTAGACTGTGTGGTTGTTATGAATTTTGGGATGGGAATACCAGCTTCCTTTAGTAGTCTTTTGGTAACGTCTTTGTCCATACCTATGCTAGAACCTAGTACGCTTGGCCCTACAAAAGGTATTCCGGCAAGTTTAAGGAGTCCCTGAACAGTGCCATCTTCACCGAAGGGTCCGTGGAGGACTGGAAAAACAACATCTATTTTTTGTGCCGAAACTTCTCCATTAACGGTTAGTTCGCCGTTAGATTCTGGGGCTAGAAGGATGTTTTTAGATTTATTTTCCAGTTGCCACTTTCCACTTGGAGCAATGAATATTTTTGTTATTTCGTATTTTTCTTTATCGAGAGCTTTTTCTATGCTTTCGGCTGACCTTATGGAGATTTCGTGTTCCGCTGATTTGCCACCGTATAGAATGGCGATTTTTATCTTGTTTTGCATATGGTTAGTTTAATGGTATAGCCTCGAGTTGCCAAATAAAAAAACAACCTTGTTTGGGTTGTATGCTAATCGATTGGCTGGGTTGTCCCTTTGCCTGACTTACCATGGTCCCAACTTCCACCTTGTATTCGGGAAGAAGGCTTAATATGGAATTCGAGTTGCGCGTTTTGCGTTCCACCGGTTAAACCATTTTTAACCTGTTTAATGATGATGTAATTTTGGTTTTCTTCGGGCACGTCTCTTACAACAATATTAGCTCCAAAATCGTATCGGTCTTGCGAAAGAGATTCCAGCGTGAATTCTTTTGTACCAGGTTTGTTTACTTCGATGGTGTATCTACCTTTTTCGTGCATGTAGATTTGTCCTATACCTTCGATTTTGTAACTTGGTAGAGGAGAAGTTGGTAAGTAGTCGTACAATATGACGAAAGTTAGGGATAATAATACCCCAATTAATATGATGGTGATTGGCCAGAGAAAGATTAACACATCTAACAATGACTTAGCTGATTTTCTTATGTCCACTTTTAGCCTCCGAATGTTGGATGTAGGAATTAATTTGTATTTATAGCATTTCTTAATTTTTCTGTCTATATATTACTTAAAAACACGTTCATATATAGAACGTGTTTTTTTGTGGTGCCCGAGGAGGGATGTCTATATATCGGCGACTTCGCAGGCTTGCGCCGAACGCTTAAGCCAGCGGAGCATGTCTTAAGCTTTCTAAAGATTTCGCTAGCGCGAAGGTTTGATTCCCTTTATTTTTAGTTAATATTAATAAAAAACACGTTCACATATATGAACGTGTTTTTTGTGGTGCCCGAGGAGGGACTCGAACCCTCAATTCCATAGGACGCAACATTTTAAGTGTTGTGCGTATACCAGTTCCGCCACTCGGGCATGGTTCATATTGTAGCAGATTTTTTGATTTTATTTCTAGCCCTATATGTAATAGTTAAACTATGGCAGTTTGGACACAGAATTTTTAAGTTTTCTATTCTATTATCGTGCCTGTCTCCATTTATGTGTTCAAGTTCTAGTGGTAGGCGTCCATCAGGTGATTTTTTTGCCCACCCACACTCTTCGCATTGTTGAGGTTTAAGATTTTCTCGGAATAGTCGTAGTTTTAATTTGTAACTTTGGGAAGTTCCACCTTTGACAAGAAGATCTTTTAATTCCTGACGAGGATGAAAATATGTTAAACCCTTATTCCAGCCCTTACCCTTAAAATGTGTGATATTTAGATTTAGTTCTTTTATGTATTTTGCTAGTTGATCGTAATTACCACCTGTTGGCCGTAGTCCGAGTAGTATTAATACTTGCCTGAGACTATAAGATGTTTTCACAGCCTTAATCAATTCTTTATTTGTCCATCTCCTTTTGTTGGGCATATTACAATTATATCAATAGGTAAACGTAATCACAAGAGATTTATTATCGTATACCAATTAAAAAACAACAAATAGGATTGTTGTTTTTTGGAGGCGCGAGCGGGATTCGAGCCCGCGAATGGCGGTTTTGCAGACCGCAGCGTTACCACTTCGCCTCGTCATACTTTATTCCAACCTCCGTTACTAGTTCGTTGCAGAACTAGTAACTGCAGTTTCCATAAAGTTCTCCTCTTCCCAAACTGCTTCTTGCTTTGTTTTTTGAAAAACCCCTCTTCGGGGTTTTTCAAATAAACTCATACGTAAGCAAGTAATTTGGGAATCCTGAATAACCTCCCACATGGAGGTGCGTGTGGGATTCGAACCCACGCATGGCGGTTTTGCAGACCGCAGCGTTACCACTTCGCCAACGCACCTAGGTAGGGGCTTGCGTAGCCGACTTGAGCAGGGACAGGCGAAGCCTGATTCCTTCAAGAGCACCCCTTCATCCGGGAAACCCGGATCGAAGCTTCCCCCGTCTCGCAGCTTTGCTGCTATTAAATGCAGAAGTGCAACGTCAGTGGGGAATTCGTTACTCAATTTTACTTTATTAGGGCGTAAAAATCAATCTGGGTGTGGATTCCCATTTCCATGGGAATGGACTCTTAAATTATAAATTAGTTGTCCACTTTACATGTGGTTATTATTTTATTAATATTCGTTAGTTATCTATTTTATTTGGTTTTCACAATAAATTTTTCGGGAGGAGATTAAGTGACAAGTACACTCTGTTTCACCAACGGAAGTGTGGCGCGAGTGGACGAGGCAAATCCGCTTCTAGATACTATTCGTGCTATGGGTTTTGAAACATCATTCACCCAGTCTGCTCAGGAGGTAGTAGAACAAGGTCCCAGTCATGTAGTTCTAACTAGTTTTCAGGGATTGGAGCAACTCTTCACAAGCGCTACGAAGCGTATCTTTCTTCTAGTTTATGATCCTCAGTTGCAGATGGAGGAGATAAGACAAGCCAGAAGAATGAAGAGGCGAATTGTGTTAATTACGTCTCTTGCAGACATTATTGCCGACATACGATTATGAAATTGTTATGTCGGTTTTTTATTATCTCTGTTAGGGTTAATACCCCGGGGCTTGCCCCGCTGTGTTGTCATCCTCGCGCATGCGGGGATCCATGAGATTCAAGCGCATGGATTCCCGACTTCTCGGGAATGACACATGAGATTCGATACCTCGTGGGCTTGCCCCGAGGTTTTTCATTTAAAAACCTCCCCCTATTATGGGGGAGGTTTATTATTTCTATTAATTTTTAGCTAATACAGCCTCGGGTTCAATTTCGGTGAGTAGGGGGCCATATGCTTCTTTTTCAAGCTTAGTGAGGTCGTTGATAATAACTTTATTATTTATAGTCCAGTGTAGAGCATAGGGTTGTTTATATAATCCGTTCATGCGTTCTATTGGCATATCCTGATATTTCACTGACATTCTACGTGGATAGTTGGCTAAGAATTCGTTCATGTTTGCTATGGCATCACATTTATTGTCTGCCATAACTTTTAAAGTACTTCCTGCCATAACACCCCAATAATTATGGGTTCCTGGTATTGTACGTTTTCCTAATCCGCTTTCTGCATTGGCCAGTGAAAGAATTTTTTTCCAGTTGTTTTGTTCTATGATGTTATCACATTCAGCGAGTGGGGAATTTCTTCTAGCAAGATATTCTTTAACACTTTGAGCAAGTTTTTCTTTAGGGCTAGTACCAACGGTATAACCATATAGGGAAGTGAGTTCTTCTTTTTGTTTTACATCGAAAACGAGAGCTTTTGTAAGCATTTCTTGCTGGAGGCTTGAAGCCAAAGCGTCAGTTGGGTAAGCCCAAACTAAAGTCGTTACCATAAGTCCAATTGCTTGGAGTTTTGTAACTGCAGAAGAAATTGTAGGGGTTGCTTTCATTTTATGATAGTAATCCTATATCCCTTTTGGGTTAATGCTAAGGAATTTGTATCCAGATTAATGTTTCTGTATTCAAATTCCGGAATTAAAAGAGCGTGCCATTTAGCACGTTCTATGTCTAGTATAGCAGATTTTGGGGTTAAAAACAAGGCCTTTTGGTTATTTTTGCTCTTAAACAAGAGGAGTTTTATTTTTTTCCTCTGAAAACAGCGAAAGTTCTTTGTGCGTAAATAAGCTAGATTTTTTTTTATGACTTTGTTAAAATAACGAAGCGTTTAGTTTTTCCTCAGTTAGTAAAATGTATCTATGCCCGGGTGGCGGAATTGGTATACGCGTACGCTTGAGGTGCGTATGCCGTAAGGCTTGAGGGTTCGAGTCCCTCCTCGGGCACCACGGGTCAATCTTGGCTCTCTTCGTTGCAGGTTTATTACGCTATCGCTCCATAAACCTTTCACTACGTTCCCCAAGTTGCCCCTTTAAAATGTAACGAGTTACATTTTGTAGCGAATTCACATTGCTGCGCTCGTGAATCATAGTCTCAGTTATAATATATATAGGGACGCTTAGCTCAGTTGGTAGAGCGCTTCGTTTACACCGAAGATGTCACAGGTTCGAGTCCTGTAGCGTCCACCAGATAAATGGTTCACATTGCTGCGCTCGTGAATATAGAAGCGCCTCGGTAGCTCATTGGTAGAGCGAAGCCCTGAAGAGGCTTGCGTACTCAGTTCGATTCTGAGCCGAGGCACCACCACGGGCCAACCAAGGCTCACTGCGTTACGTCTTTATTACGCTTTCGCTTCATAAAGACTACACTTCGTTTACCTTGTTGTCCCTTTCAAAAGTAGCGAGCTACTTTTGGTTGGCGCATTCACATTGCTACGCTCGTGAATCTTGTAGTAGAATATGTTTTACATAGTGCGGCTATGGTTCAATGGTAGAACTCTTCCTTGCCAAGGAAGGGACACGGGTTCGATTCCCGTTAGCCGCTCCAAAAGAAAACACCCATAATTGGGTGTTTTCTTTTGGGAAAACTGGATTTCCTATAGATCTATGGAATCTGGTAATAAGTTTACTTCTTTTAGGTCCTTTAGTATTTGTTCCTGGATTTCATGGTCTGATTTCATTTCATTTACCACTAATGTTTTTGACAATCTGGCATTTTTGATATTTCCAGCTTTTCTTTTTGCGTTAACATATGAGCTAAATTTTGCATCAGCAGTTTCTTTGAGATATGCTCCGTATTCCGAACTTTTTACGTCATAGACAATATATCCTTGTTCTTTTGTATTGCCCCCTGATACCGATTTTATACGTATTCTTATATCTTCCCCTTTTCTATCTGTTCTGGAATAATTTTCCGACCTTGTACAGTGCGCGAAGAGAATTATTTGAGGATATTTTTCTTTTGGTATGTTGGTTAGGTTTAAAGCTAGATCAAATGCTCTTTGTTAATTTTTTTCTCCTCTTTCCTCAGCTTGGATAAGTTTTCTTTCTTTTTGTGAGTTATAAAATATTCTCTTTTCATTTATTTAGCTAACAAAAATCGTTCTATTTAAGAACGATTGTTTGAGTATTTAGGCTTGTTTTTTGGGGAAGGGGAGGGAGGCTTCTTCTTTCAGGTAGTTTTTAACTGAAGTTATATTTTCCGTAACTTCTGGCATAGTTGGGGTTACTACCCATTTGCCTAGTTCGTTTTTTTGTAGTTGGCCTACTATGGAGAAGCCGGATGCCCATACATGGCCTCCTCCACCTAGGATTTTAGCTATTTTTTGAACGTTTATACCTTTATGTGGGTCGCTTCTTAGGCTGCCTTTTATGGTATCTCCGTCTTGTTTTAGGAACATGGCTACCTTTGCTTCGGGTACTTTGTTAAGTGTCTCTACAAATCCTTCAAATGAAGATAAAGGTAGGTCTTTTAAGTCGGTTAAATCTTTGGTAGTCATTACTGAATAGATTATCTTTCTGTTTGCGTCGTAATACGTGTTTTCAAGGGCTTTGCCCCATGCTTTTAGTGTATTGGGACTCTTGCCTTTGTAAGTATATTTAGCAATTTTAGTTAGTGATGCTCCTTTTTTCATTAGATCAGCAGCAGCTAGTAGGCTGGCTTGTTTGGTATTGCTGTGCATAAATGAGCCAGTATCCGTAAATATGCCAGTCAAAAGACAGGTGGCTGTCTCAGGTGTTATTTTCCAATTAGAGTAATTAAAAAAATCGTAAGTTAGTTCTGCTACAGAAGATTTTTTACTATCGACCACATTGATATCACCAAAATTTGTGTTATCTGGGTGATGGTCAAAATTTATTATAGGAGTGGTCAGAGATGTAATTTCTGGTAAGTTACAACGGTCTTTTTTTGAACAACCAGAATACAATATTACTTCTGGAATAAAACCAGGGTCTAGTTTTTCCGTTACTTTGTCTGAATTAGGTAGATATTTGAGTTGTTCAGGAACTCCGCCTTTTATTACGATTCTAATATCTTTGTTTTTGAAAATAGAAAGGTGCGCATAAATAGCCAAAACAGTACCAAGATCGTCTCCATCTGTTCTTTCGTGGGTAGTAAGGAGGATCTTTGAAGATTTTTCGAGAGTTTCTTTGGTTAGGTTAAAAACGGGATCCATATTTAATCTTTGTGAATCTCTTTTATTATTTCTTCTATGTGCTGGGCATATCTAGGGGATTCGTCTAGGTGAAAACTTATTCTAGGTACTATTTTTACAGCCAATTGGTGGTTTAATTCGCCTTGGATGTCGTAAATATTTTTATTTAAAGTGTCAAAGATTTTTTTATCATCGCCACCTACGATAGATATATAAACCTTGGCCCATTTCATATCTTTGCTCACTTGGACTTTGCTGACAGTGGTAAATCCTGGTAGATTTTCAAGAAAAGGACGTATGGCAACGCCAATGATTTGTTGGGCTAAGGCTTCAACTTTATTTATGCGAAAACTTGGTTTTTTTAGGTCTTTTTTCATAGAGAATGGATAGTATACGAGGTTTAGATTTTATTATCAAGTGTAGTTTTATTGTAGCAAACAGAACAAAAAACCCCCGGAAAGGGGTTTTAAAGACTCTTTTGTTTTAGGTTTTCTTCGAAGCTTTCTAGAATATCTCCTGTTTGAAGTTTGATATTCGTTTTTAGTTTCATACCAAACTCATTTCCTTTAGTAACTTCTTTTGTTGCGATCTTACTTTGTTGAAGTTCTAGGATCTCGGCGGTTCCAATTTGAACTCCGGCTCTTTCTATGGAAATGCGCTTATTCTTTCTGAGTTCGCCTTCTGTTACTTTTCCACCAATTATCATTTCAGATTTTTCTGTTCTAAAGATAGCTAATATCTCACCTTTACCAAAACTTACTTTTTCATATTCAGGGGTGAACATTTGGACGACTGCTGAAGTAATGTTCTCGATTAATTCGTAAATAACGTCGTACGAATCGATTATAACCTTTTTCTGTTTAGCGAGATTTATTGCCTTGGGGTTTGTTTTGGCCCTAAAAGCTATAATGGTGGCTTTAGAAGGTTCTGCTAGTAAAACATCTGATTCATTTACTTCTCCAACACCGCTATTTAGAATTTCAATTTTTACTTCGTCATTCTTTAACTTGGCTAGAGATTGTTTAATAGCTTCAAGGCTACCAGCTACGTCGGTTTTTATGATTAAATTGAGACTCTTATTTTGTAAATCTCCTTGGAGACTGTGTTTACCTTTTAAGGTATGGCTTCTTTGTCTTTTTGCTACGCTTTCTGCAATTTGTTTAGCTTTTTCGATAGTTTCGACTGTTTGTAGGACATCTCCTGCTTCTGCGGTGGTGGAAAGACCCGAAACTCTAACCGGGGAGCTAGGTGGTGCTATTTTGAGCTTTTTACCTGAATCGCTCTCCATACTCTTTATTTTTCCGTATGCTTTACCAGCAACACAGATATCACCAATTTTTAGGGTCCCATTTTGGACTATTAGGGTTGCTACAGCACCTAAGCCGAGTTCGGTATCTGATTCAATTACAGTACCCACTGTTTTACCTTCTGGGTTAGCCTTCAGGTTTTCTATTTCTGCTGTTAGAAGGACCATTTCAAGTAAATCATCTATTCCTTTGTTTTGTTTAGCTGAAATTTCTACCGCAATAGTTTTGCCTCCCCATTCTTCGGTTAAAATGCCATATTCTGCTAATTCCTGTTTGACCCTCATTGGGTTAGCATTTTCTTTGTCGATCTTGTTTATGGCAACAATAATGGGGGTATTGGTGAATTTTGCTCTGTTAATAACCTCAACTGTTTGTGGTCTTACGCCATCATCGGCCGCTACAACCAGAATAATGATATCTGTTACATTAGCGCCTCTGGCTCTCATTTCTGAGAAAGCTTCGTGTCCAGGTGTGTCTAAGAAAGTAACATTTTTACCGTTATGCTTAACTTGATAAGCTCCAATATGTTGAGTAATACCGCCTGATTCACCTTCCGCTACTTTGGTTCTTCGGATTGCGTCTAATAAGGTGGTTTTACCGTGATCTACGTGTCCCATTACGGCTACTATAGGTGATCTGGGTTGTAAATTCCCTTCTGTTTCAGAAGTTATAACTTGTTGAAGGAAACCTAAGCCATAAGTTTCTTCGTCATTATTTACCTGAGTAGAGACTTCGAAACCTAGATCTTGAGCAACGATAGCGGCTGTTTCATAGTCTACCTCTTCGTTGATAGTAGCCATGACTCCATTCTGAATGAGCACTTTAATGACCTCGGTCACGGGTTTTTTCAACAAATCTGCAAATTCCCTGACCTTAATGAATGGAGGGAGGTTTATACTGGTTGGGGTTGTTGGGGTGTTATTCTCAACTGTTTTTTTGACTTGTAGGGCTTCTATTATTTCCTTTGCGAGGTGGTTATCTATCTTGTTTGCTCTTGGGGATATGCGAAAACCCTTTGCGTTAGCTTTATCGCGAAGTTCCTGAATGGACAAATTTAGTTGTTCTGAAAGGGAGGATAGATTCATAAAGTAATATAAGAGGGAAAACATGGTTTTCCCTCTCATGACTCACTCTTTCCTTTTATTTTTTCTCGAAATAGGAGACCCGTATCGAGAAAAAGCTATTTTTTGAATCGCATAATTCAATATAAGAAGGATGAGTAAATTCGAGGGAATTTATTTATAACTTTCTAAATATACCTAAAAGCGCGTGTTTTGGCAACTAAAAACCCCGAGCAACGGGGTTAAAATGTGCGGTTTTTGCCTACAATAACTCTTAAGCTTTCAGATGATATTTGGATTAAACAAGGGAATTTAGCGATTACTTTGCCTGCTAGCCTGATAGGCATTCCTTTTGGTTCGAGGCATTCTACTTGTTTACACCTTATTGTTGAGGAATTCGGTATTTGCTCCAACAAACCTTCACCTATAATGCTTTTATTTTTCAGTGCATCGGTAGTTTTTAGTTTGGGAATCATGAGTAAATCCAGATAACCGTCGGTTGGGTTTGCGAGTTTGGCGTTTTTGGAAGAAGTAGAACGCGTGTTAACAACAAGCGCACTTAAAATTTCTGTGTTTAAAGTGTAATTGTCGTCTATTCTAAGAGTTATTTCTTCACCGGTATTTCCAAAGATTTTAAAACTGCTGAAGAAACCCGCTTTTTTTATCTCAGATGTTGGGGTGCCCATTTCTAAGGAACTTATGAAATATGAAGATCCGACGTAGGCTAAATCTATTTTTTCAATTCTTCTACCCGCTATTGTTCTAATTGCATTAGAAACACTTCCTAGACCAAGTATTTTTGAAAGGTAGGAATTTTCGTCGAATGGAACAAATCCCAGTACGAAATCTCGTCCTTTTAAACTCGCGAGCATTAGGTTAAAGGTATCGTCGGTACCGCAGGCGATTATGGTTTTTACTCCACGACTACTGGCGGTGTCGACAAGGTCGGAAATACTTCTTAGTGGGGTAACTCTCGAGGTTTCACCAGAAACATTAAACTCAGCTACAAGACCTTGTAATTCGATTTGATACCGTTCGAATTTATCGTACGGTATATTTGTTGGGTCTAATATGTAATAATACAAAATTTTTGTGCTCAGAAACGGGATCACAAGTTTGGATTTTGCCTTTAAGCATAAATCATCTAAGTGAACTACTGATTTTAAAACCAGCTGAGCTGGATTTAAGTTTTATTTGCGCAATAATCTGACCCCAAATTTGCGATCCGTGGTTTGAGGAAGTTTAATTTTCTATTCTAATTCGGCTTCCATTGAAGAACTAGCTACTCGGGGAGATCCACCGTTCATGCTACATTTGCCTGTGAATAGTGCACCATCTTCGACTCTTAGTATGGAACAAGTAATATCGCCTTTAATTTTAGCTGTCCCTTGGAGAATTAAATTACCAGATACTTTGATATTTCCTTGGATATCGCCAGCGATAATGGCATTTCCCGCAAATACATCAGCGAGAATCTTAGCTGCTTGACCCACATAAACGCTTTGAGTTGTATTTACTTTACCAGTTACTTGACCTTCTATTTTTATATTTCCCTCGCTATTTAAATCACCTTGTATTTTCACCGAAGGTCCTACTACGGTTTCTGCGCTTAAGTTTTCTGAATCTGGGTTTTTTGACATAAAATTTATTTAAAGTATTGGTTAATTAATTATTTTTTTCCTAACTTGTGTTTCTGCTAGAGCTTTTTCCTCCTCCTCGGTTAAAGGAATTTCACTATGTCCATTTTGTATGGATTTTATATAAATTCTATTGAATTCTCGTCCATATAAACTCGATAAGATTATTCCAGAGTTATGATGATTTAATAGTGCTGCAGAGAAAGAGAAATTGCCACCGTCGTTTGAAAGCGAATTGAATTTTACAATTCCTACTTTTTGAATAGCTCCTTGGAGAATTTTTTCTACAATATCTATTTGTTCTTGAGTAGAAAGTTGGTTCCTTTCAAGAACTGTTAAGTGGGTTTCTAGGCTATTTAATGCCTCTTCTAAAGTTAAAGGTGGGCTTTTTTCTAATAATTTTCTTCTAAGTTTTTTGAGTTTTATAACCCATATAAGAGAGTATGTGGAGAAGCAGAGTGATAAAAGGCAAAAAATAGTTAAGACAATTTGTAGAGTATTTATCAAGATATTTATTTTTATTAAGAACGATTTAAAAAGACTTAATAATTTTCTTTGCATTGTTTGACATGAAGCAAACTAGTCATTGAAATTAGATTAAATCATATTAATATTAACAACCTTTTTGCTTGCCTACAATGTTGAAATTGTTTATTATTTCTTTATAAATTACAAACTATGAGTAAAAAACATAAGAATAATAGGGTAAGCATTAATGAGCATTCTGGTATGGTCCCGAACTCAGCGGTCCCAGGGCATTTCGCCGAAGAATATGCATTTATTAAACAAGACTTAGTGAGGCTTTTAATGTTAAATGTCTTGTATTTAGGGTTGTTACTTGCTTTATACTACTATGACTTGAGTCATAACGTTCTGCATAAGTATTTAGATAAGTTTATACATCTTTAATTTTAAGAAAAACACCCAAATAGGGTGTTTTTTGTTTAGTATTTAGTTTGGTTAGGCGTGCGTGTAATGAATTTCGGTAGTACTATACACACTGGGTATTATCTAAGGTAGAGTATATATATGTTTAAAATAAAGATTATTTGTTTAGGTAAATTTAAAGAAAAAGAGTTTAAGGAGTTGGAATTGTTGTACATGAAACGTTTATCTCCATATGCGAAACTTAAAATAGTAGAATTGCAAGAGGTGGGCTATAAAGAAAACGAAGATTTAGAGCGCGTAAAAGAGAAAGAGGCGACAAATATTTTAAAGTACCTTGATAAGGAATCAATTACGATTGTGCTGGAAGAGAAGGGGACAGAAAGAGACTCTATGGGATTTGCTAATTTTATTGAAAGAGTAGGAAATTTAGGGCAGGAGTTAGTTTTTGTAATAGGTGGTTCCCTTGGGATTCATTCTAGCCTGAGAGCAGTTTCTAATTATCAGATTTCTTTAAGTAAAATGACATTTACCCACAATTTTGCTCGTATTTTACTAGAGGAGCAATTATATAGAGCGTGTATGATTATAGCGGGAAAAAATTACCATAAATAAGCCATAATAAACTTCTTGCTTATGTAGTTTCCTCAATTTCTACTCAATTATTACTAGGGGGCTCGTAAATTGATGTTTCATCTGAAACATCTTTTTTGTTGAGTTTTAGAAGTATTGAATAAGACACTCCGATGGTTCCCCAAAAAATCAGTATTCCTTGTCTAGAAGTGTAGAAGTAGTGGTCTGTAAGGGATAATGCAAGAATTGAGAAAATATACACCATTAAAAAGAATAATTCAGATTTTTTCTCATCATCTTTTAATGCTGTATTAAAAGATTTCCAAAGATTCATTATAGTGAGAAGTACTATTAATAAAATTATGAGAAGAGGTATAATCCCGAATTCTGTCCATATAAGTAGGGGGAAGTTGTGAATTGGTTGAATTTCGTATGTTTTTAAGCTGAGATAGTTGTTTTGTTTCATTTGAAACATTGTTTGTCCCGGCCCTATGCCAAAAATAGGAGAATTTTGGATAAACTTATATGCGAATAGGTTGTAGGTATTACGAAGATTTAAAGACCCATCTGTATATGCACTGTTATATCTATTTAATAGATATTGTAAATTTATAGTAATGAATAGACATAAAGTTACTAAACTAGTTATTAGATAGTATAGATGTTTCCTGTGAAGCTTCTTAATTAAGTTATATAGGAGTAGTGCTATTAGGCTTATGGTCCAAATTATGATGGTGGATCGGCTAAATGTTAGAAGTAAGCAAAATGTAGTTAATATCCCGTAAATATGAGGATATATTAAATGTTTATTAGGTTTTATTTGGGTAAATCCTATAAACCATGCAGTTAATAAAAATACAGAAAGTATATTTGGATGAGGAAAAGTACCGTAAGGACGTATTAGTTTTCCACGTGGAGTGTCGATTTTGGCAACTCCTACAATTTCACGTGATATATTTGATTCTCCCACGTGAAATAATCCAAATGATTGTTGTTTATTCCACTGATATATTACTAATAATGACTGAGTAATTGAGAGAATTAGAAATGTACTAATAAATATTTTTTTAAGCTGAATATTATTAAAGATAATACGTACAGTTTCATATGTAACAAAACCTAAAGATATTAGAGCAAGATAATATATAGGAATGGCGAGATTATTAAGCCCGTTATAAAAAATGCTTAATAAAGAGGAAAAAATAAATAATCCCCATAAACATACTATTTTTTTTGAGAGTAATTTTTTATGTAGTATTAAAAGGTAGAATAAACAAAGCAACAAAATATCGCTTAAATAAAGAAAAATTATTAAAAAATCTGATTTACTTCCTGTTGCAAATTGTAGAGAAGTATTGAGATTAGCTTTTATAGGATAAAAAATTGAGGTTACATATAAAACTATGATCAGTCCTGTGAATATCTTTTGTAGAGGTGAGAATTTATATTTTTGATCAATCGCTTTTGTGTTTAACAATGATAGGTTTGTTAATTTCCTGAACATACTTTGTTTTTTATAAAGTTTCTCTGTAGTATAAATATATTATTTTTTCCATTTTTATTTTTGTGCCCTTTGTAGCTCAATGGATAGAGCAGATCCGTCCTAAGGATAAGATGGGGGTTCGATTCCCTCCAAAGGGACCAAAAGTAAGAACTGAAGAGGCTATTGTTGATATGTTATAATTTGAATATGAATGAACAAGATTTTTATAAAAAACTAGACGAGATTCATAAGAGTATTGTAGAGACTCAGCAGGTACTTAAACAAGGTTGGTGGAAGAGCTTTTTTCATGGAACACTCAGTGGTTTTGGTTCTGTGGTGGGTGCAGTTTTGGCTCTGGCTATATTAGGTTGGATGTTGAATGCAATTGGCGTTGTGCCAGCTTTCAGAGACCAGATGAAACGCTTTGATGGTTTACTTAAGCAGGCAGAACAGACTAGGCTCCCAAATATAAATAATAGTAAGTAGTTGACCTATAAAAGATGATTCAGTAGAATATTTTTAATTCTTTTATTAGGGCCCATAGTATAGTGGTAATACGGATCCATGGCATGGATTAGTTCGGAGTTCGATTCTCCGTGGGTCCACCAAAAAATCCCCTGAGGGGGATTTTTTGTTTATAAAAATACCCTTCATATGAAGGGTGGTATTTAGCTTAGTTCTTGTTCTTTTTCTAAGACGATCGCTAAATGGCAAACTAGATAGGGGATGAGGTTGCCACTAGTATTCCTAGGTATATATTTTCTGAATGTGTATCTTTCTGCTAGGCTGTTAACTTTTGTAGCACCCAATTCTTTTGTGATTCTTTCCGCAAGTTCATTTCTCTTAGTGAGAATTTCTTCTGCTGATGAATATGTCAGCAGTCCCGGGGCGAGTTCGGTAATCGCTTGGGCTAAAAAAGAGATTTGGTTTCTTCGGTTTAGGTAAGCTATTAAGTTAGCAGAAATTTCTGAATTCGAGGAATTACCTAAGTTTATCTCTGAATCAAGACGAAGCTTGATAACTAACTCGTCTAGCAGTGTATTAGGGAGTCCAGAGATAAGGCTCTGTAAAGTTGATAGCTCCATGTTTTGCTCCTTTTGGTTGGTAAAAATAAATGTAAATCTAACATTTTTTAAAGAAATGTCAAGATATAAAGTAATGAGTTATTTGGTTATAGAATGATTTATTCATGTGTAGTATGTTTTGGAGTAAGTTGGTTTAAGTATTTTTAAATGAAATGATATTTTTGTTTTAGTGACGTCAGGTTATACCAGGAAGACTATGATTTTGCTTACTAAAGACCGAAGTGCTCCGACCAGGCATAAGCTTCTATCTTATGATAGGAGTTTTTGTTTGGTTGGACTATAATAGGGGTCAATCGTAAAGGAGGATTGTTATGATTTATGCTTTAGTTACGGTGAATGTGTTAATGGTTACTTTGGTAATTTGGGGGCTTGTGATTTTGTTTAAGTATTTCCCTCGTGAGGGGAGTAACTCTTATGTTTATTTTCATAACCTTGATTGCTACTTAGTAAAAGGAGAGGGGGGCAGTGAAAAAGTATTTGTCTCAATTCCGATAACTAATGGGGTTATGCAGTTCCAAATAACTAGAAATGAGTTGTTGCTATTTAAGGACGGTGGAGATGATTCAAATTATATTCGTTTTCCCGTTACTGAGATTAGTAGAAGTGAGTTGAATGAAAAAATTTCAGGGAGTCCTGTGGTATTGGTAGATGACTAATTTTATGTCGTTTTTTAGAATCCATTATTTGGATTCATTTTTTTTAGAAATAACATTACATTTTGTCAGGTTGGTGAAGTTTTGAATGGCTTAAAACCAAGACCGAAAGCGGTCTCTGGGTTTTGATAGGGGAGAATGGAGCTACAGTAAGTTTTCCCAAAATTGTAACCTGCTCCCCAAAGAACAGAGAGAATATGAGGGCAATAGTTTTTGTGGTGTAAGACTTCTTAAATAACCTCTGTTACAAGCGTCTGCACCAATTTCCGGACATTAGTTGGGAATAGGTAAAACCAGATTCCCATAATGACCTCTAAGATAATTTTAAAAAATTCTACCGATGTAGCGATATCGCTACAGTTTTTTTAAACTTTCTCGACTTGAGCTAGGTTCTGGCAAAGCCAGAGACCTATCAAGAATTCTCGCTAATGAATATAGATCATTGGATCATGGATTTTGCAAGAGTTTCATTTTCTTCCACTACTTACTTTACCCGGGCACTGTTTGCAGTGTTGATTTTTTATCTCTTGTGTATCCGTGGTCTATGCTCATGCTCGGATGAACCAACTTGAAACCGCAAATTAATATTCGAAGAATGTTTGTTCTTTTTTTGGTTCGTTTCAGGAGTGAATGTGCCAGTTCTTTTGGTGTGGGTTTGCGCCACAAGTAGTACAGACTTCGGGACTAAAATCTGTTTCACTTTGATTCTCCATTTTAAAAAAGTTCAATTCTTTTTTTGTTTATGATATTTAGGAAATTCCCTATGAATCCTGTAGACCAAAGTTCAAGGTGCTAGAGTTTGTCGCTAAATATACTTCCGGTTATCTTTTCATACGTCAGTTTGTTTTTTAAACAAAACTCTAAAACGCTTCTTATTCCTATGGGAGAAATGTATGTAACGTGCTCTGAAAGTAATCTTAGGGTCTCGGTTATTTGGAAATAAACACTAAGGTTATTCGTGTATGGTTTTGGAGCTTGAATTGTGTTTTTAAACCTAGTTGTATCTTACCTTCGAAAAGATTTTCTTACGTCTTTTTTCTGGAAATAGTTATTCGAGATTTGTTGGAAACTTCTTTTGCAATATTTCTGCCTTTGTGAAAAAGAATTTGAATTTGAGAGATAACAGGAGAGCGGATTTCTAGATTTATGTTTCCTCTGAATGTTTTTATTAAATAGTGGACGGTTAGGCAAGTTATAAATGAATAAGCTTAAAAATTTTTGTTTAACACTTTTTGTCTATAGAAGATTTTTGTAATAAAGGCTATTCTAATTTAAGTCGGTAAAACTTGTTTTCGTTGTTTGTAACTACTTGTTTAAATATTTAATACTATGAAAGATATAAATTTAGATTTTAAGTTTACGTTTGACTATACCTTAACAACCGAAGAAAGGTTCAGTTTGAGGAAATGGTTAGAAAAATTTGCATATGCATTAAATTATGGAAACCTGGATGAGGTTGCTGATTTTTTGGATGTTGGATTTGGGAATGTAGGATTAACTGAATATAGTAAACTTGGGAAACAAGAGTTTGTAAATTTTGTAGTTGAGAATAGGATACCTAGTGGTTTCTTATGGTATAGGTTTTCGGAGATTAAAACGAAGAAGAAGAATGGAATATTTTTGTTGAATGGGTCAATGGAAGTTTTGAATGAGAAGATGCTTTTGTTGGAAGGGGAGATGGTAGGGGAGGTTTTGTTTTTTGAGAATGATAGTTGTTTTAGGTTATTGAACTTGGAGTTGTCCCCGAGATTGAGAGTTAGATTTTAAGATGTTTTGTCCGTGTTCGAGACCGAGGATGTTTCAACTCTCACTAGGTCCGGCTTCTTATCGGCACTGGCATGTGGCCAATAGCCTGAGATTTATAACTGGCAAAGCCAGATTCTAAATCGGGTCCGGATTTCGTTCGAGCTAAAACATCCTCGGTCTCTCTGCGGTGAGTTGGCGTAATTTTGTTTTATAAATCAAATCAAAGATAATGAAGAATCAAAATACTCAAAAAGGAATGGTGTGGGCCGGTAGGGATTTGAGTGAAGGGACGGAGTGGGTTGTGGGGGTGGATGAAGTAGGAAGGGGGAGTTTGGCTGGGCCCTTAGTGGTTGCAGCGGTGGTGTTCAACGTGAATCACACCACCGCTGCACGTGAGCCGTGGAAGAGTGAAGTTAAAGACAGTAAGGCATTGCGCGAGGGCAAACGCGAAATTCTTTCAAAAGAAATTATAAATACAGCTACCAAGTATATAATTTTAGAAACTACACCTGCTAGGATAGATGAAATAAATATTCACAACGCTGTTTTGGAGAGTATGAATGAATGTGTGAAAAGTATTTTTAGCGAAGGTGTTATTGATCGAGACAATACCTTGGTTTTGTTTGATGGCAAATTTGTTCCAAACAATATTTCTTATAATGCATATTCGGTTGTGAAAGGGGATTCTAAGGTTTTTGAAATAGCTTGTGCTTCGATTATTGCGAAGGTATATAGAGATAACTTAATGAAGAAACTTTCAGAATGTTTCCCGAAGTATTTTTGGGAAGAAAATAAAGGTTATGGAACTAAGAAACACGTAGATGCAATTTTAAGATTTGGATTAACAAACTTTCATAGAAAAACATTTTGCAAAAATTTTGCTGGCTAGATACAATAAGCAAGCGTTTGTAGGGAAGCGTACCGAAGTGGTCGTAACGGGGCGCACTCGAAATGCGCTTGAGGGCCAAAAGCCTTCACGTGGGTTCGAATCCCACCGCTTCCGCCAAAATGAAACCGCCATAAATATGGCGGTTTCATTTTGTGTAACACTCGGTTAAACTGTTAAACTGATGGTAATGAAACAAGTGAAACGCTAGTAAATAAAGCACAAACTCTGTATGCAACAATCATTCTTTGAAGGAAAAGACTATAAGCTGTATTTGGGAAACTGTGTTTCAGTACTTGAAACTTTCGAGCCTGAAACAGTAGATATGGTATTCGCTGACCCGCCATATTTTCTTTCTAATGGTGGTAAAACATTTGTGAATGGAACAATTAAAAGTGTTGATAAGGGAGACTGGGATAAGAGTCAGGGGGTAAAGAAAGATTTTGAATTTCATCTGTCTTGGATAAGAGCATGCAGAAGAATAATGAAACCGAATGCGACACTTTGGGTAAGTGGAACTTTCCACTCTATATATATGTCCGGCTTCGCACTGCAAGCATCTGGTTTTAAAATATTAAATGATATAGTTTGGTTAAAAAAAAAGATTACACCAAATTTTACTAAACGCACATTTACAGCAAGCCATGAAAATTTAATATGGGCTGGTAAAGATAGCAATTCAAAATATATTTTTGAATACGATACTATGAAAAATTATTTGGATGCAGATGATAATTTAAAAATTCCAAATCAGCAGATGCATACGGTATGGCAAATTTCTAGTCCGAAGATGGAAGAAAAAATTTTAGGAAATCATCCTACACAAAAACCTTTAGAACTTTTAAGAAGAATAATTTTATCGAGTACAAAAAAAGAAGATTTGATTTTGGATCCATTTACAGGAAGCTCGACAACGGGAGTTGTTGCTCTTAGTGAGAATAGAAAATTTGTAGGTATCGATATCGATAAAAATTATTTAGAAGTTTCTAGATTGAGAATTGAAAATTTAAAAAAATAATTATGCAAAAAAAAATTGAGTGGAATAAAAATGTAAAGTTGATACTTTCAGATGTAGATCAAACTATCGCTGATCTATATTCTCCTATAGATCAAGAATTGGTTCGAGAGCTAGAAAAAATTTTAGAAGAAGGTAAAATTTTATTTTTAATTTCTGGACAAGATGTTAAAGATATAGTTTGGAGAGTAACGGATAAAATAAATTTTAATTATAGAAATAAAATTTTAATAGGGTCGTGTAGTGGTACAGAAGTTTGGGGATTCAACAAAGATGGAAAAATAAATTTAAGACCTTTTTATAGTTTGTATGAAGAAAAACTTTCTGAGGTCCAAAAGAAAAATTTAAGAGTCGTATCTTCAAAATTAATTTCTGAATTCAAGTTAAAAATTTTCCCTCCAACTAACGTGACTAAATTTTTAATGGACAGTGGAAGAGATCCATTTGCAGTCATGTACCAAGATAGAGGTCCTCAGATTACGTATGAGTTTGTGAACTCATATGACATGTCTTCTGATCAGTCAAAAACTATTTCTGAAAAATTAAATCTTGATAAAGAAATTTTTGATTTTAGAATTCCTTTCATAGAAAGAGCGGATCAACTTTTGAAAGAATATGATGTTCCGATGACCCCAAGATTGGCAGGAGAGTTTGCTGTAGATTTTGCTGTAGAAGGAGTTTCAAAAAATACAGCTGTAAAATTTGTTTTAGAAAATGAGGAGCATCTTAAAATTTTAGGAACATCCTCTGAAGAACTTTTAAACGCAGATAGGTTAGAAGTTTGGGGAGATAAATTTTCTATTATTAAGGGTGGGACAGACAGGCATATTTCTGAAGCATTAGATCCTAATGTTCGGTCTATAACTTTTAGACAAGAAGATCCGTCTGAGTTTCTTCCGGGTTACAATATAGTTGTTTGGGATGGCGAAAAAAGATTGCAAGAAGGATTGCTAGAGTATCTAAAATTAAGAAAATAGTTGGCAGGTCTATCTTACTATCTCATTCTAAACAACCTTTAAATATTTTCGGCTGTGAAATTTTTAAAAAAATGTTACCGTAATAATGATTACGCTAACATTTTTTTAAAACTTTCTTGCTCGAAAATATTTAAAGCTATTTGAAAGCGGATTGTAAGAGAGGTTTTTCGTGAATAAAATTTTAGTTCTTTATACTTCTATAGGTTTAGGTCACAAGATGATTGCAAGAAATATTGCGGCAGAACTTTCCAAATATGGTTACTCTTGTGTGACTCGAGATATTCTCGAAGTAGAAAATAATAGATTAGGCAGCTTTGGGACTACTTTGTATATGAAGATTATTTCTAAAACCCCATGGGTTTGGGATTTTTTATATACCAATAAGTGGGTACATAGGCTGTTATTACCCTTTAGGGATTTCGTTGCAAGTAAAAATTCTGAAAAGGTATTAAGCTTAATTCTTAATGAAAAACCTGAACTTGTAATTACTACCCAAGTAACAGCAAGTAGTGTTGTGTCGAATTTAAAGAAGAGGGGGCTGATAGACTGTGGATTATATGTAGCATTTAGTGACTATCATTTTCATAGATTTTGGAAAGTAGATAATGCGGATGGGTATTTGGTGAATATAGTAGAGCAGAAAAGTATGCTAATAGAACTGGGGATTAGTCCGAATGATATTTTTGTTTGTGGAATCACACTACCTGAAAAAGTGGTAGTTGAAGGAGCTAAAGAGAGAAAAAAGGTATTGTTGGCTGCTGGGTCTTTAGGGATATTTGAACCAGGAGACTTAATAGACGAGTTATTAAAAAAGAAGGAAATATCTATTGTGGTAGTAACTGGTAAAAATGAGAAATTAAAGACGGTTCTAGATAACAAATATTCGTCAGAAGAAAGAGTTGAGGTGCTAGGATTTACGGAGAATATGGACGAGGTATATAGAAATGCAGGTATTTTTATAACTAAACCAGGGGGAATATCTGTGGCTGAAGCGTTGAGCTATAATTTGCCGATTTGCGTAATTTTTACACTGCCGGGTCAAGAAGAGTTTAATATGCAGTATTTGGTGCCTAAGGGTTTGGTCATTGATATGCGAAATAAGACTTTTGTTGAAATAGTAAATTTGGTCCAAGTTGAGCTAGAAACGGGTGAGTATCGAAGAGCTTTAAGAGAAAATGGCAATATTTCTGTTTTATTAGCAAAAACCGATGGTTTACCTGTATGTGTGCAGGCTGTAAATTCTTACTTTTCGAGTGCTTCACGGAAAGTTTGACGGTGTTTTGTTGTTTGCTTAATATACCCATACAGCTAACTAAGATTTTAATTTACTGAAACCAATATGCCTAGAAAAGAAAAGTCGTTTTTCGGAAAAATTATGGGGGGAAATGTTACCGATGAAGAAGAACAAGTCCCTGTGAAGTCAAATGAGGAAGAGGATGATGGGGATGAATTCCTCGAAATAGAAGAACTAGAAGATGAATTAGAAGATTCTGAAACGGAAATAATGGTTGAAGAGGATGATACGGGTCCACAAGAAGTTCCTGTAATGAATGTTCAAGCGGGCAGTACCTCTGTGAGTAAGAAAGCCACTGAGGGGGAAGAGTGGATGTCGGATTTTGAAGGCCAATTGAATATAGATATGTATCAAACAAAAGATAATGTAATCATAAAGTCCACGATCGCTGGTGTTAGACCAGAGGATATAGATATAACTATCGCGAACGATATGGTTACAGTAAAAGGTAGTAGAAGAAAAGAAGAAAATGTAAGCGCGGAAGATTATTTCTATCAGGAATGTTATTGGGGAAATTTTACGAGAAGCGTAATAGTGCCGGTAGATATAGACAGTGAGCATATAGAAGCAGACCTGAAAGATGGAATACTTACCATAATTGTGCCGAAAGCGGCAAAAGCAAAGACTAGAAAAGTGAAAGTTAAAGGATTATAAGTTTAAACACCCAGCGAAAGCTGGGTGTTTTGATAGAAACCCAGTAAATTTTATTCATAAACTGGTCTAGTGCTATAATTTATCTACTATTTCATTAGTTTAAACATGGCGAAACAAAAGAAAACAGAAAAGGGCAGAGCTAGACTTGCTATGCCGAGTATGGAACTTAACTTACAGTCTGAGACTAAGCGCGATATCGTAATTATCGCGTTTGTTGTCCTTGGTATTGTGGTGGCGTTGTCAGAATTTAGTTTGGCGGGGCAGTTGGGAGTAAAAATATTTGGATTTTTTCAAATATTATTCGGAGTGATGGCTTATTTGGTGGCATTTTTATTTTTCGCCATCGCGTATTTTCTTTTTAAGGACAGAAAAGAACGTGATGAATATTCTAGTTCATTTCTTAGGGTATATCTTGGTGCGATCTTATTTACAGGGAGTCTTGCGGGTTTAATTCATATGTTTGTTTTGCAGGAGAATGAAAGTGCATTCGATATTGCATTCTCAGGCAGAGGCGGTGGTTTGCTTGGAGCTATATTTTCAGCACCTTTACATAATTGGTTGGGTTACGCTGGAGCCATAATTTTAATTGCTTTGTTAGCTATTGGGGTAATTATTACTTTAAATATTTCTATTTTGGCTTTGTTTAAGAGAAGGGTAAAAACTGAAGATAAGCTTCAGGGTGCTAATTCTTTGAAAGTAAATGGAATGACTGACGCTGGTTTTATGAGTGATAGCGTAACTTCTAAGAATAAAAAGCTAAAAGATGAAGATGCTGAAGAAGAAATGCCCCAGAAGACAGAATTAAAAGTACCACAGGTAAAGACTTTTGCAGATGACAAAACCCCAATTAAGCTTGAATCTGTTGTAAGAGAAGAGAGAAAAGACTGGAAATTACCTCCATTTGATTTGCTAGATGATAATAAGACTGAAGTAGACAGTGGAAATATTGAAACTAATGTCGCAATAATTCAGAAAACCTTATCTGATTTTGGTATAGAAGTAGAGATGGGAGAGGTTAATGTGGGGCCTACAGTAACCCAATATACTTTAAGACCAGCTACTGGGGTGAAATTGTCGCAGATTGCACAACTTCAGAATGACTTGGCATTGGCTCTGGCTGCACATAGTTTACGTATGGAGCTACCAATACCGGGAAAGCCTTTGGTCGGTATTGAAGTCCCAAATAGAGCGACTGCAATAGTTAGACTTCGAGAGGTTATGCAAATAAATACTTTTGTAGATCACAAGAGTAGGTTGGCTCTAGCGTTAGGTAGGGATGTGGCAGGTATACCGCAGATAGTTGATTTGGCCAAAATGCCTCACTTGCTAATAGCAGGCGCAACTGGTACTGGTAAAAGTGTAAGTATAAATAGTTTGTTTATTAGTTTGTTGTTTAGAAATACACCACAGGATGTGAAATTTATAGTTGTGGATCCGAAAAGAGTAGAGCTTAATTTGTATAATGGAATTCCTCATTTACTTACACCTGTAGTTACTGATCATGATAAAGCAGTAAATGCGCTCAAGTGGGCTGTTACTGAGATGGATAGACGATACAGGTTACTTGCTGAGGTAGGTAAGAGGAATATTTCAGAGTATAACGAGGTTACAGAGTTAAAGTTGCCATATATTGTGATAATTGTAGATGAATTGGCGGACTTAATGGCAGTGGCTCAGGCAGATGTAGAAGCGACAATAGTGAGGTTGTCTCAAATGGCAAGAGCAGTTGGTATTCATCTCATTCTCGCGACACAAAGACCAAGTGTTGAAGTAATTACTGGTTTAATTAAAGCAAATATAACTTCTAGAATCGCTTTTGCTGTAGCAAGTCAGATAGATAGTAGAACTATATTAGACAGTAGTGGGGCAGAAAAATTGTTGGGTAATGGAGATATGTTGTTTGTTTCTGCGGAGTTTAATAAACCGAAAAGGGTTCAAGGCGCGTACATAGGTGAAAAAGAAGTAAAAAAAGTGGTGGATTTCTTCAAGCAACAGACTGGTGCTGTTATATATAATGAGGAAATTCTTGAGAAGCCAAGGACTAACCTTGGGATACCAGGATTTTCTGAATCTTCAGATGTAGACGACGATTTGTTTGATGCGGCAGTAGAAGAGGTAAGGAATGCAGGCAAAGCCTCGGCAAGCTTACTACAGAGAAGGCTTAGAATAGGTTATGCAAGAGCTGCTAGATTGTTGGACATACTTGAAGATAAGGGGATAATAGGCCCAGGCGATGGTGCAAAACCTAGAGAAGTGTACGGTGGATCTGTTTCCCCCGAAGAAAAAGCAGAGTATGGTATTGAAGAAGATGTAAGTTAAAAGTTAGTAAAGTTTATCAAGTTTATAAAGTAGTCTTGAAAGAGACTACTTTTTACTTTACAAACTTTACAAACTTGATAACTATACCTATATGGTATTTGAACATGATAACTTGCAAACAGAGAGCTTGGGTGAATACTTAAGGCAAATAAGAGAATCCAAGAGCTTAAATATAAGGAACGTTGCTCTGGAATGTGGGATTCCTGAAAAAGCACTGAAACTTCTTGAAAATGGAGAATTTCAAAATCTTCCGGCTGATGTGTATGTAATGGGGTTTCTAAAAAAGTTATCAGTTTATTATGGTATTCAAGGCGGAGTTTTGATTGATCAGTATAAGAGAGAGCGTAGAGTAGAAGTACCACAAAAAATTCCCAATAAAACAGTTTTAGGTTCGGGTAGAATATTTTTTTCTATTACTCCTAAAATGTTGAGTTTTATCTTGGGTGCAGTATTGATAACAGCAACTTTAATTTGGATAATTTGGCAAGTGTTTCAGATTAACACGAGCCCTAAGCTCGAAATATACGAACCTAAGCCTGGTACAGTGGTAAAAGAGTCTGTGGTAAGGGTAAAAGGTAAAACAGACCCAGGAACTAATTTAAATATCAATAAGGAGAAAGTGTTTGTAGATAAAGATGGTACATTTTATGCAGAACTGAGTTTGTCTTCTGGTCAAAAGGATTTGGTTTTTGAGTCCGAAAATAAATTTAAGAAAAAAGCTACAGAAACCCTTTCGATAATAGTAGATATTCCTGAGAATCAGGGTGGGAGTAAGGATCAAACCGCTGAAAGTGAGTTAGTATTGGAGATAAGTGTAAAGAAAGACTTAAACATTTCTCTAACGGTTGACGATGTAGTTTTAGAAACTAAGAAAGTAACGCAAGCTGAGCCTTTAAAGATAACCGCTAAGCAAAAAATAGTTTTACTTACTTCGGACGCAGGAAATACCTACGTAAAAGTGAATGGTAAAGAGCTGGGTGCGTTGGGGAGAATTGGTGAAACGTTGACCGTTCCATTTACCAAAGATACTATAAACATAATCACAAAATAATCTCGTACAGAAAGGTATAATTATGGCTAAACAACTAGTGAAAAAGGGGATTTCTAATATAGAACCTGGAAAATGGAAGGCACTAAGTACTGCGCTCGATCAAATTAAGGATAAGTTTGGTGACGGTAGTATTATGAAGCTTTCAGAAAATACTACTTTGAGTATTGCAACTATACCGACAGGTAGTATTAGTTTGGATATTGCATTGGGGGTTGGTGGAATTCCAAAGGGCAGGGTTATTGAAATTTATGGTCCAGAAAGCTCAGGAAAAACCACTTTGACTCTGCATATGATTGCTGAAGCACAGAAAGCTGGTGGCCTGGCAGCGTTTATAGATGCTGAGCATGCCTTGGATCCTGAATATGCAAAAAGAATTGGGGTTAATTTAGATGATTTACTGATTTCGCAACCAGATAACGGTGAACAAGCTTTGGATATAGCGGAAACTTTAGTTAGAAGTAATAGTTTAGATCTTATAGTAATTGATTCTGTTGCAGCGCTTACACCTAGGGCGGAAATAGAAGGTGAAATGGGTGATTCTCATATGGGTTTACAGGCTAGGCTGATGAGCCAGGCTTTGAGAAAACTGACGGGTATTATATCTAAAACGCAGACTACGGTTATATTTATTAACCAAATACGCATGAAGATTGGGGTTATGTTTGGTAACCCTGAGACAACAACTGGTGGTAATGCTTTAAAATTTTATGCTTCTGTAAGGGTGGAGGTGAGAAGAGTAGCTCAAATTAAGAGCGGTGAGAAAATTGTAGGAAATAGAACTAAAGTAAAAATAGTCAAAAACAAAGTAGCTCCTCCTTTTAAAATAGCTGAGTTCGATATTATGTATAATGAAGGTATTTCAGTACCAGGAGATTTACTTGATACGGGTGTTATTCTTGGGGTAATTTCTAAGAGTGGTAATACATATGCATTTGAATCTGTTAAGCTAGGTGTAGGTAGAGAAAATTCTAAAGCGTTCATAAAAGATAATAAAGATATCGCTAAGAAAATAGACCATGCAATTAGGGTAAAGTTAAAGAGTGGGGAAGCAGTAATAGCAGCACCTCCTAAAGAAGAGGAAGAAGAAGGTTCTATTGACGATTAATACCTTTTAGTAGAATATACCTGTTCACTTTTATATAAGTGAACAGGTATTTTGTTACAATAGAAGATATGGGAAAAGAAAATTTTATAAATGATGTGGTTTATTGCGGTGTAGACTTAGAATTTACCGGGTTTGATCCTAGTAAAGCAGAAATTATAGAAGTGGGTTTATGTTTTTTTAGGTTACAAAAGAAGGGTATTAAAGTATTAGAACAGTGGACTAAGGTGTTTAAGCCTTCTGGTACAGTTTCCCAAAATATTTTAGGGTTAACCGGGATATCCGAGATTGAGCTTGAGAATGCGGAAAAATTTGATCAATATAGAGATTGGTTGACTGAGAAGTTAGAGAAGGTTGTGGTTGTTGGTCATAATGTTGGTTTGGATATGAGATTTCTTGAGAGTTATGGAGTAAAGCTTTCTGGAGAAAAAATTGACACTATGGATTTGGTTCAGATTTTTTTACCAACGTATCATAGTTATAATTTAGAAAATTTAGCCCACTATTTCGGGATAACCCATAAAAACGCTCACAGGGCACTGTCGGATGCTATAGCTAGTGCTGAACTTTTAGAGAAAATTGCATCGATTTATAACTCTTATCCAGATAAATTACAAGAAAAAGTAAAGAAGATAGTAAAGAAATCGAGCTTTGATTGGATTTCGTTGTTAGAGATGAATGAGGTTAAGCCTTTTAGTTCACAAGTTAAATTAGAATTTGATGAATTAAAAGAAATTTCAGAAAAACGTAATGAATCTAGGTTAGTAAAATCGATAAATTTAAAACAAGATTTACTGAAAACAACAATTTATGAGGCTTTTGGAACTAAAGATGAGAATGTTTTGGTAGTAGTACCAGAAAAAAAGCAGGTATTCGAAGTGATGAATAAGTATAAGATCGATGGTTTGTTCTTACCTTCAGATACATTTGATAATAAATTGTTTAGTAAATTCGACAAAAAGAAGAATAAAACTAGCGACGAAGTTAAATTTTTTTTGAAAACTTTAATCTGGAAAGAAACAAATTGGCAAAGTATCAGTTTTAAGGATTTAAATTTGAACTTTTTTGGAAATCAATTTGTAAATTATATACAGTCCAAGAAAAAGCGAAATAAGTTTTCAGGTAAGTTAATTTGTGACGCGAATACTTTTGCGTTTTATTCAAAAAATGATTCATTTTCTAAATTTAAGCTAAATATTGTAAATTTAGAGGTTTTTGAATTGGAAATTAGTAAAATGTTTGGTAGTAAAACTAGCTGGAATTCGATACTTTATAGCCTTAAGAGTGTATATAACCCTGAATCGGGTTATGGAGAGTTAGCTTATAAGGACGAGATTATTAAGGCAATTTCAGATACGGATCTGTTTTTTGCTTTGTTCATGTTGTATTTAAGACCAAAGGGCGTGGGGTTGTCGACTGTATCTAGAGATGATTTGGATCTGAATTTTTATGAGAAGGTAAGAAAGGCTGCCGTTAATTATAAGAAGAAGATGCTTAGGTTAAGTTCTAAAGTTTTAACTAAGCAGTTAAAGGAGAGTATTAAAGCGTTAGATAAATTTTTTGCTGAGGATAACGTGAATGTAAAATGGGTCGAATTCGGTGAGGGTTACTGTGCGTTATTAACGAGACCGTTAAATATTACCAAAGGTACCAAAAATGTCTTGAAGAATAATGATTCTGTGACTTTTTGGGACTCGGGTTTGGGGAAAGAGACGTTTGAATATTTTAGTATTCGGTTAGGTTTAAAGGATTTTAAGTTAGAAAGCAATAAGAAGTCTTTATTTTTTGAAGATATCAGCATTGATACAGATGAGACTATTGAGGACTTGTCTAAAAAGATAGATTTACCTGGAGCAATATTATTTCAAGGCCCAGCTTTAGTTAAGAAATTTTATGAAGATAACCACTTAGAATTAAAAAAGCGCGGGAATCTTCTGGCTTTAAATATCACAGGTGGGGGAAATAAGCTTCTAAAGAATTTTCGAATAAAAGATCAAAGTTTAATGTTGGCTACCGTGGATTTTTTTGGAGGACCGCATACAACGAACGCTACGGTTAACACGTTGGTGATTCCTCGAAAGATTAAGATTGATATTAGGCATCCGTATATAAAATCGTTATTCAACGAATATAAAATTTTAGGGATCGATCTTGAAGAAGTTTTAGGGGAATTAAAATTAAGAAATTTATTTGTTTCTTTTTATTCTAAGAGGCTAAAAAAAGTTATTAGGTATGAGTAATACATTGGTTTCCTAGGATAATCCATTAGTAATCCACAATTTTATCCACTTATACACAGTTGAGAGTAGTTATTCGGGTGTTATCCCTAGGTTATCCACACATGTGAATAATTAATTTTACTAAGAAAAAATATTTTTTTTATCAAAAAATATTTTTTTTTGTTTTAAATAAAAGCAATACTAGAAATATTACACGATAGAGTTGACATTTTATGAAATGCTTAGTATGATTATTACAGATCGAACAAAAGAACTTTGACAACCGAAATAAAAATGACAAACTTTCAAAGGACCTGAGATAATAATTATTTCTGGTTACAGAGAAAGATAATCTGGACTAAGGAAATCTTTTCAGAATCCAAAATTAGATTGTGGACAGTTTTCCTTCTCACTTCTCGTCATAGCTCATCCAATCTGAGCTGTTTGAAAAACAAAAACAAAATGTAGGTTCTTGCTTCCTTTTAAAAAGCACAAAAATTTAAATACAAAAAAAGAACAAAAAGTTTCAGGTCGAAAGACCACAAGAGAAGTTTGAAGTGCAGTTTGTCATTAGATTGGAATACAGACGCTAATCTCGCAAGTAATTGCGTGATCGCCTAAAGATGGAGTACTGCTCTTTTCAGAATAGAAATATTCTGCGAAGTGAAGTCCGAGGCTTTGGGTTAAGCGCCATCTGCACTATATAACAAATTTTATGGGTGCCTAAAGATGGCGCTTTTAACATTTATAGGCATACTTTGCTAACAGGGGATCGTCTATTTTGGCGGCTTTTTGCCGATTTGCTCCGCTCCTCACTTCACCGTCCCAGCACGGACGCCTCCGTTCCAGTGCTCGTAAATCGACTTGAGCTAGCACTGGCAAAGCCAGGTGCTATCAAGAGTCACAAAAATCCACTCAAAATATACAATCGAGCTAAATTACGATAATTTGGAAAATCTCCTCAAAATCTGCAATCGAGCTGAGACTGGGGACGCCTCCGTTCCGGTGCTCGTAAATCGACTTGAGCTAGCACTGGCAAAGCCAGGTGCTATCAAGAGTCACAAAAATCCACTCAAAATATACAATCGAGCTAAATTACGATAATTTGGAAAATCTCTTCAAAATCTGCAATCGTGCTGGGACTGTAGGTCGCCTCCGTTCGGTACTCGCATTTGCACAAAAATAACCTCCAGAATCTGCAATCGGGCTGAGACTGAGGACGCCTCCGACTAGGCTATCGAAAATCGACGAAACTGCATACAAAATCTGCAATCGTGCTAAATTTTGACAGTTTTGAAAATCTCCACAGAATCTGCAATCGAGCTGGGGCTGGGGACGCCTTCGACTAGGCCATCGAAAATCGACGAAACTGCACTTAGAATCTGCAATCGTGCTGGGGTTTGGTTAATATATGCACTATTTTTAACACCTTTTTTTGGGGGTGATTTTATTTTTGTTATAATTAAAGTGAATTAATATTTATTTATATGTTATCTGAGGAATTTGTTAAGGAGATGGAGGGGAAATTAATGGCGGAGAAGGAAAGGCTCGAGGTTGAGTTAGCTTCGTTGCATGCTCATACAGAGATTGGGGATTCTTTAGAAGATAATGCAGAGGAATTTCCTGTAGATGCAGTAAATATGGAAGTTATTGCTACCTTGAGAGCGGATCTTCAAAAAGTTGAGTGGGCGCTCTCAAAAATTGCTGAAGGAACTTATGGTATGGACGATGAAGGTAAGGAGATAGGGGAAGATAGGCTGAGAGCAATTCCATGGGCAGATAAAGCCATTTAAACGTGTTTACATCGATTTTAAAATTGATATATAAATTAAATAGAACCCTAAAGGGTTCTATTCTTGTATCATTTTTATTTTTTGTAGTCTCGCAGATAACAAGATTGTTTTTTTTACGATTAGAATCAGTTAATTTTGGTTTTATTGGCATTACTCATTTTAGAAATGATAAATTCGCATTTAGTTTACCGATTCCTGCCCTATTTATTTATCTGATTTATTCAGTTATCGCTGTAATTGTGGCTTTGTATATTGTTTCTAACGGTAAAAAATTCGATTTAGCCGAAAGATTTGCTTGGGTACTCGTAATTTCTGGAGCGATTTCTAATATATTTGAAAGATTGTTCTTTGGTTATGTGTATGATTATATTCGTATTTTTACAGGAGTTTTTAATTTTGCTGACGGGTGCATTATAATAGGATTACTTATACTTTTATTTAGAAATAAAAAATAAATGGATACTTTACCTTTTTATATATTTCTTTTTATTCATTTAATTTCTCTTATAGTTGGTTTTGGATCGGTTATAGTAATAGATACTTTTGGTTTATTGTGGTTGCTTAAAGTGAAAAATATCACTTTGGCTAGGGTTACATCGGTAGCAGAGATTACGCAAAGGTTAATCTGGTTAGGGTGGGGCGGGTTGGTATTTTCTGGTCTGTTTCTGATAACTATGAAGGGTTATGTGGATAATCTGACTAAGATTAAATTATTTTTTGTATTGATGGTTGGTTTAAATGGAATATTCTTGCATTTCATTAAGAAAAGTATGGAAATGTTGGGAAATGTAGAGGAAGTACCTGCAAAGATAATGTTTAGAATCGGGTTGGCATCTGCTATCTCTCAATTAGGATGGTGGGGAGCATTTTCTATAGGTTTTGTTCATAGGCATTGGAGACATAATATTCCTTGGCCTGAATATTGGAGTTGGATTATTTGCGGTATTATCCTACTTATAGCCTTAGTCGTTTTAGTGGGTGAAAATGTAACAAAGAAAAAATAAAAAGACTTACACTGAGGGTAAGTTAAAAGTTGAAATTTGGTAAGGGTGATGCTTTTTGAAAAGCTCTTACTAGATCGTCTTGAAATTCAAGTCTAACTGGGGTGAAATAAAATACGCCGTATGTGCCTTCTTCTGCATTTGGTGGGCTGTAAGAAAAAGCACCTGAATTCGTTCCAAAGATTACTTCTCCACCTTCGGAAAAATATTCCTGAGCCAATTTCACAAGCAAACTTTCCTTCAGAACATGTTGGGTTGGTATGCTTCCGGCATTCTCATATCCCAAACACCGGTAAAAAGTTTCTTTGATTGGGATACGAACATCACCTTCACTTGCTGGCCATACTTGATAAATGATTAGTTTATTCATGATTCTCCTTTTTTCTGATGATTTAATTACACATTAAATCATTTTTTTATTTATTTGTCAATAGTTCTTTGACCATTTTTTTTGTTATGGTATTCTAAGTAGAACATTCGTTCACCCTATTATTAGAGAGAGACAGAATAAGAAATTTATTGTCTTTTGCGTTTATTTTTTTATGGTACAGAAAGTTTATTCAGCTAGTTTAAGTGGTATTGATGCGGTTATTATTGAAGTAGAGGCAGACGTAGTAAACGGATTACCTACTACAAATATAGTTGGTTTGCCGGATATGGCTGTTAAAGAGAGTAAGGAGAGGGTAAAGAGTGCTATTAAAAATAGTGGTGGTAATTACCCTCAGACTAAAATTTCTGTAAATTTAGCACCTGCGGATGTTCCTAAAGTGGGGTCACATTTTGATTTTCCAATTGCTCTTTCTATTCTACTTTCTTCGGGCGATGTGAATTTCGTGGTGAAAGATAAATTATTTATAGGTGAATTGGCTTTGGACGGAAGCCTTAGGGCGGTTTCAGGGGTATTGGCTATGGTAAGGCGTGCAAGCTTGGCTGGCTTTAAAGAAATATATGTACCGGAAGCGAATGTTTTTGAGGCACTTTGTGTTAAGGGTGTGAAAATATTTAGTTGTACTAATCTATCTTCTGTAATGGAACATTTATTAGGAGTGAAAGTACTTCAACCATCAAGGCAAAAAAAGAAAAACAGAGTTAAAGAAAATATGGGTTTTGTGGATTTTTCTGATATCGCAGGACAAAATTTGGCAAAAAGAGCCCTAACTATAGCAGCAGCTGGTGGGCATAATGTTCTATTCTATGGCCCTCCTGGAAGCGGTAAAACTATGCTTGCCAGGTCGGTCGTAGGTATATTGCCTGCATTAAAATCGGAAGAAATTTTAGAAGTTAGTACTATATATAGTGTTGCAGGCTTGCTTAAAGGGGGTCTTATTGAGAACCGGCCCTTTAGGTCTCCCCACCATACTATGTCGAACATTGCTTTGGTAGGGGGTGGTATGAATGCTAGGCCAGGCGAAATTACGCTTGCTCATAAAGGGGTTTTATTTTTAGATGAATTTCCAGAATTTCCAAGAAATGTCTTGGAATCATTAAGGCAACCTCTGGAGGATGGTGTAGTTACAGTATCTAGAGCTAAAACCACGCAAACATATCCAGCTGAGTTTATTTTGCTAGCTTCTCAAAACCCTTGTCCATGCGGGTTCTATGGAGATAAGGAGAAGAACTGTGTATGTGGTCCGGCTCAAATTATTAAGTATCAGAAAAAAATTTCAGGACCACTGTTGGATAGGATAGATTTATTCGTAAATGTCGGCAGAGTTTCATTTTTAGAAATGCGAACGGCAGGAAAAACTAATACAAATGAGTCTGAGTTAGTTAGAATCCAAGTGGAAAATTGTCGTACGGTACAAATAGAAAGATATAAGAGTGTTAAAACTAATTCTAAACTAAGTCCAAAAGATATAAATGCGTTTTGTGAATTGGATACTGAGTCTGAATCCCTTTTAGAAAAAATAGCTAATAATTATAGTCTTTCACCTAGACAAATTCATAGATTGTTAAAAGTAACTAGAACTATTGCAGATTTAGATGCTTCAGCAAATGTAAGAAAAGAGCATCTAACGGAAGCAATTCAGTATAGAAATTTTGTAGACTAAATAAAAAACTAGATCCTTATAGTTTAGATCTAGTTATTCTCCACTTCCAGAGCCGCTATCGGAACTTTCATATCCTCCAATTTCGATATCTGGAAGTTCGATAGTGTCAGTATCGCTTTCTTCGTGTTTGGAACAGGCACTTCCCTGTCTGCGGCAATCAGGACAGCTGCTATTGTACATGTATTCTCCTTATGGGATTGTTTGACAGAAGTAAATATTCGAAGCGTTGCTAGTTTACTAAAGGGTTTGGTGCTAGTCAAGATGTTTTTTGCACTTTGCTCGACCTTGATGGTGAGGTATAATTGCTCTATGAAAGAGACTAAAAAGATTCGCAAGGCGGTTATTCCTGCCGCAGGTTTTGGAACTAGGTTTTTACCAGCAACTAAGGCGATGCCTAAGGAAATGTTGCCGATAGTAGATAAACCCATTATTCAATATGTAGTTGAAGAGTGTGTTGCTTCGGGTATAGAAGATATTATTATAGTTACTGGTTGGCATAAAAGAAGCATAGAAGATCATTTTGACTATCCTTTCGAACTAGAAAAAAGACTGCTTGAGGCGGGAAAAGACGCACAGGCAGAGGAAGTGAGAAAAATAGCTGAGATGGCTAATTTTGTTTATGTGAGACAAAAAGGCCCATACGGTAATGGTACTCCAGTACTAAATGCAAAACATGTTGTTGGTGATGAGCCTTTTGCGGTGCTTTGGGCAGATGAATTTATCTATTCTAATCCCCCTAGGCTTAAACAGATGATCGATGTTTTTGAAAAGAATGGTAAAGGAAATATAAGCGCGGTTAGGATAGACGACCCAGTTAAATTGTCTAAGTATGGTGTGGCAGATTGTGAAGAGGGAAATGAAGGTATTTTTAAACTTAAATCTATTGTAGAAAAGCCAGAACCAGGAAGTGCACCATCTAATTTGGCTATGTTAGGGGCTTATATACTTCCTCCGAGTATATTTAGTTATCTAGAATCTACAAGTTTAGGTAAAAGTGGTGAGCTGTGGCTTGTAGATGCAATTAGTAAGCTCATGAAAGAAGATGAAATTTATGCTGTGGAAATAGCGAATGGAAGATATTATGACACAGGAAATAAGTTAGAATACCTTAAAGCAGTTGTAGAATTTGGGCTTAAGCATGAAGATTTAAGAGAAGAGTTTTCTGAGTATTTAAAAAATTTGAGTTAAAAAGCGCAAAAATAATGAAACAAAATTTTTTTAGGTTTATTGCTTCCAAAATAAAAATATTATCCGTATTGGTATTGATTTCTTTTGTAGCTGCTGGTTGTAATAGTGGAAATAATGGGTCTACTACTACGGATGGCTATGTGACATTGAAATTTTGGAAACCTTTTACAGATAGCGAAGAAATGCAGAATTTTATTGGTGAATATCAGGCCGCTCATCCAAGGGTTAGAATAGAATATACAAAAAAGAATATTGAAAACTACGAAGAAGATCTAATTGATGCTTTAGCATCAGGAAACGGACCGGATATATTTTCTATTAATAATGCTTGGTTGCCAAAGTATCAGGATAAAATTACTCCTGCCCCACAAAAAGTTTTCTCCTTTAACGATTACAAAAATACTTTTTTGGATGTAATTACTGAAGATTTTACTAAAGATAATCAGGTTTATGGCACTGCTCTTTCTGTAGATACTCTTGCTCTCTACTACAATAAAGACTTACTGGGTAGCGCGGGTTTTGCTAGTCCTCCTAAAACATGGGAAGAGTTGGGGAGGCAGGTTAGAAATATTACTAAACAAAACGATCGGGGTTATTTTACTGTGAGTGGAGTAGCTATGGGTACTTCAGGAAATGTTAATAGGTCGCAAGATATTCTGTATTTATTGATGCTCCAGTCTGGTGTTCAGGCTTGGTCTACGGATAAAACCAGACCTACTTTTGCACAGCCTGTAACCAAAAATGGGAAGCAAATTTTTCCAGGAGCTTTAGGTCTTAGTTACTATACGTCTTTTGCAAATCCAAATTCTGCGAATTATACCTGGAATACCCAGAGTGACTATTCAATAGATGCGTTTGCCAATGGAAGAGCTGCATTTTTGTATGGGTATTCTTTTACTAGAGATACTATTATCGACAAAGCTCCTAATTTGAATTTTGATGTTGCGCCTGTACCACAAGTGAATTTAGATGATCCTAGGGTTAATTTTTCAAATTATTTTGGGGAAGTTGTGAGTAAGCAGAGTAAAAATAGCGAAATTGCTTGGGATTTTTTGAAATTTATTACAACAAAGGAAAAATTATCTAAGTATTATACGGTTTATAAATACCCATCAAGTAGAAAAGATTTAGTTGAAACACAGACTCAAGATCCTAAGTTATCTGTATTTGCATATTCGGGTCTAACAGCAAAACAATTTTATCGTCCAGATCAGGCAAGAGTAGACACGATTATGCTAAAAGCAATAGATAATGTTGTGCTTACAGGAATGAGGGTGGATCAAGCAATATCGCAAGCTGAACAACAAGTTTCGACTATAGGGAGAAGTGTATATTAGTGTTGACTTAAAGGTTCAAATTAAGTAAAATGAGCCGTCTAGGCGAAAGTTCTAGAAGGTTCATTTTTTATAAGTTAGAGGATAGTAAATGTGGTATAGTATTAATAGTAAAAAATATTAGTTGGATGTCTTTTTTGAACTCAAAAATAAAAATTTGGAATAATAAATTGATAAAGGCGAAAGCCTCAGTTGGGATGCTGTTAGTGCTACTTTCTGTGGTTTTTTTCGGTCATGATGTTCAGGCTGCTTCTGTTTGCAATGCGGTTGTGCAGTTTTATGTTACCGATATGAACGGAGCGCAAATAAGCTCTTTGGCCAATAAAGATACAAGATTTATTTTGTATTCAAAATATACTGTAGATGCTACTTGTGGTCAGACTTTTAAGCATAGGTTTAGAAATGTCTTTAGTGATGGCAGTTATGAAACTATTGGACCAGAACAAAGTTATACTACTGACCCATACAATAAAGACTTTGCATCTAAAGGATATTTTGAATTTAAATTACCTTGGCAAACAAGTGGGTTAAAAGATTCAGGTACAAAACAGTTGATTCAAAATGGTGGAACTTTGCAGTTGGCAAGTTATCTGGCGCTTACTAATGGTGCAACCGTTACTCAGTCCGATGCTAGGACAGTGAGTGTAAGAAGTGAATCTTCTGCACCTCCAGGTCAGACAATAGACAGTAATGCTCCAGGTAATAACAATAATTCTACTGGGAATATTTCGGTTGCACAGGAGAAAGAGAAGGGGTTAGTTCCGTGCGGTAGAGATTCTGCTGTTACTGGAAGTGGTCCGGCTGGGCCTAGACCGAGTGATAGCTGTACAGTTAGAGATTTGTTTACTCTGATGACTCGGGTAACAAATTATCTTATTTTGATGGCTGGATTCTTTGCAACTTTTCAGATTATTCGATCAGCATTTTCAATGTTGCTTGCTCAGGGTAGTGCCGAAAAGATAACTGCTGCAAAGAAACATTTGATTAATTCTGTATTGGGATTAGTTTTAGCAATGATGGCTTTCTTGTTAATAAATACAATTGTAAATGGCATACTTGGATTATCTGGTGGTCAAAATATTTTAACTAACCCAGTAGATTATATTTTACAAAGAAACGCTACTACAAATACCAATAATTAATATTTATGAAATTTCTTACATTACTATTTAAAATATTTACTTTCTCTGTTTTTACTGCAGTCTTTTATTTGGGAGTAGCTTCTTTGCTAACAGAACAAGCAAGTGCTGCGACATGTAACATATCGGGGGGTAAACTTTTTTATAGTGGTAGCGGGCCGGTTACGGGTCAGAAGTATGATTATACTTTTAACTTCAGTAATTGTTCGATTCGAGATATTGGTTATAAAGTAAAAAAAGATAATTCGGTAGTAAGTAATAATACCGATTTTGTTGGGGGTTATGCTTCTGAAAAATCACCAGGTATTGGTTTAATTCAAATAACTTTCAACAATCCAGGTAGTTATAATATTTGCGCTAAGTATCAATATGACGACGATAGGTCATTTGTATGTGGCCCCATAATGAATGTTGGGGTTAGTTCAAGTAATTGCCGTGCTGAAATATCGGTTTTCAACTCAAGCAGGCAACCAGCTACATCGGTTGTAAAGGGAGAAAAATATTATATCCGCGTGAAGGCTACTGGATGCCAGACTGGGCCAAATGGCGACACGGTTGTGGTTGAAGTTCTGGATCCAAATAATAAAGTGGTGTTAACGAATCGGGGATTGGCTATTGACCCGAATGATTTTTATGTTGAGGATACGACATTTACACCTACAATTACGCAAAATTACGCAATTAGGGTTTATCAGGCTAAAGGTTCAATTACCGGAGGTCAGATTGGAGGGGCAACGGTAACTTCTGGTTCGGGAAGTCCAACTAGCGGCGGTCCTACCGGTGGGCCCACGGGTGGACCCACTGGTGGTCCAACGGGTGGTCCAACGGGAAACCCAAGTACAGGAAATCCGAATACTGGAGGGCCTAGTACGGGTGGGACTTCTACTACCTCTAGTTCAGGTTGTAATCCTGGTGCCCAACTATGTAATCCACTTGAATCGGGTAATTTAGGTCAGTTGATGCTAGTAATAATGAAAGCATTTATTGCGCTTATAGCAGCATGGGCGGTTTTGTTTATTGTTGTAGCGGGTTTTAAAATGGTGATTTCTCAAGGAAATAGCGAAGCTCTTACTCAGGCAAAGGCTACAATGACTTGGGCAATAGCAGGAGTTATTGTATCTTTACTTGCGTTTAGTATAGTAGCAATAGTGCAAAACTTAATAGGTTATAAGGGATTATAAAAATGATGAAAAATTATTTTAAATACATAGTTGCTCTGTCGTTAGGTTTTTTGTTTTTTTCAATACCTTTTAGTGTACGACTGGATTTTCAGAAAGCTGAAGCTCAAAATACAACTTGTACATTTAAGGGTGATTCGTGGTATGCGTCGAGTGATTCTTCGAATAGTACTGAACTTACAACAGGCGCTGTAGGTTCTTATAATAATTTGGGATTGATAGTTGATTCAAATAATCAACCCTGTGTAGGTAAGCAGGTTAAGTTTAAGATTTTGAAAGATGGTGTAACTGCGGGAAATCCTGGTGAAGTCACTAAAACAACTGACTCCAGGGGGTATATAAAAACAACAAATGTAAACGGACAGGCTGGGTCTAGCTATAGAAATTGTTACGATCTTGGCAGTGGATATGTATGTGGAAGTACCCTGGCTATTTCTGGGGGTAATAATAATCCAAATAATCCTAACGTTTCGAATAATACACCACAGGATTCAAACTCCGGAGGGCTTACTGGTGATGTGCCTGCGCTTGGAAGTGGAGACTGCGCTACGCTTGAGCAATCCATAGAATTTGCTGCGGGTGGAGATAGTCGATTTACTGATGTGCTTGGAATTGTTCCTCATTTCTGTACTGCTTCGTCTTTAATGGGTTTTATTTTAAATATACTTTTTGCATTTTCGGGTGCTGTTGCAGTTATTTTTATAATCATTGGTGGTTATCAATACATGACAGGTATGTCTAGTGGCGGCAAAGAGGCGACTGGCGCTGGCAAAAAGACAATAACGCAAGCGGTTATAGGTTTGATAGTTATAATAATGGCATCAGCTTTAGTAAATATAGTTCTTGGTTTGTTTACTGGGAGTTCTGGAGGTACGAGTAATTCTGGAAATAATAATAGTAGAGGGAATCCAATAGTGAGTAAGCCTACACCTAGCCCAAGTCCAAGTGGGTCAGTTAATCCACCTGTGGATCCGGTGGTCCAGGCTGCAAGTACGATAGGTTGGTCATGGTCTTTAGTTTCGACTACTCGAGGTAAAGCTGTAAAAGTTTCAGTAAGTGCACCAACGAGTACGCTTTCAACTGTTTGTGGAAATACCGGAGCTACCGTAGAGGCAAGTTCGAATGGCAAATCGGCTTCAGCTTCGTTTGAAAAATTTTCAGATCAGAGTACAACTCAAAGTGCGAATGTTACTTTAGATATAACTCCTCCTGCGGATGTTACTGTAACGGTTTGCGGGGAGGCTATAAAAAATAGCACCCAATATATAAATTAATGGTATATAATGTTAGTAAGTAAAATTAAAAAAATTATTTAATATATAGTTCTTGGCTGAGAGTTTTTAAAAAATTATTCTTTAAAAACTCTCAGCCAAGAACGGCCAATGAAAGGCGGTGAAAAAAATTTTGAGAAATATTTTGAAAAAAGTGAATGTGTTGGTTTTTTTGCAGGGCATTTTAGCATTAGCTTTAGTGCTTGCTCCTTTAGAAGTTTCTGCTCAGTTAAATAGAAACTTCCAATGTCCAGCTGGCTCAGGACTAAATTGTAACGCAGGTACAGATGTTAACAGTTTTATTAGAACTGTTATAAACTGGGTACTAGGTATTACCTTTGGTGTTGCAGTTTTGTTCTTGATCATTGGTGGATTTTGGTATATAACTTCCGCAGGAAACGAAGAAACAGCAAGCAAAGGAAAGAGTACAGTGATAAATGCAATTATTGGTATTATCATAATCGTTCTTTCTTACGTTATTGTTAACGTTGTTTCTAACCTGGTTTCAACTGGAGGCGCGGGTACAAGCGCACCGTAGTTGGAAGAAGTTAGGTAATAGGATCCTATCTCTTACATTTTTATTCCGTAGGCAAAACTTACGGAATAATCTCTAGGGTATTTGGGGATAGTACCTTGAAGATTAATTAATATATATCAATGAAAAGTATTAGTAAGAAAAATTTAGTTACTTTTGGGGCAACTGCTGCAGGAATGTTAGTTCCTTTTGTTGCTTCTGCTCAGAATGAAATTAACAGTGGTTTATCTAGGCTTAGAATTTTATTTCCTAGCGTAGCATTTAACTCTATATCTGGTTTTATATATTTTATTATTCAGATACTACTTTATATAGCTGGTGGGGTATCCGTGTTGTTTATAATAATTGGTGGATTCCAATATATCCTTTCTGCGGGTAATGCAGAGAGCGCAACCAAAGGTAAGAAGACGGTGGTAAATGCTATAATTGGTTTAGTACTTATAATATTGTCTTACATAATTATAAACGTAATAGTAAACACCATTTTGGGTTATAATTCACTGATTTAATACTTTATAAAATTTTAAAGATGCGAAAGTTTTTTAAAAATAGTCTGTTTGTTGGAATGTATTTAGGAATAATCTTTAGTGCGATTATTCCTGCACCTGTTTTTGCACAGCAGGCTGAGTGGGTTGATGGAACATGTGATAGGGGTGTGCCTGACCCGAACCAAGGTCAGTGTGTTGATGAAAACTCTTTACCAACTGGACCGATTAAGTGTCCTAATGGTTATAACTTTGATCCTGCGCAATTTTCTTGCCATAAGACTGCGGCAGCTAGTGCAAATCCGACAGGTGGGAATACAGGGAATACGGGAAATTCTGGTAATACGGCTGGAAGTGGATTGTGTGAAGGGTTTTCTGAGAGGAATGGAATTTGCGTTCCTGAGTATGGTGGATTTCAGCCGGGAAGTGTAGCAAGAAGTACAAGCATTGGAGCACTTGCAACTCTTATAATAAGAGTGTTGTTAACGCTTTCTGGTATGATCGCAGTAGTGCTGATTATAGTCGGCGGTTTCCAGTTCATTATGTCTCGTGGGAATGAAGAAGCGGCTACAAAGGGTAAGAAAACCTTAACATATGCCGTAGTTGGTTTGATTGTTGTTATTATGTCTTTCGTAATAGTCTCGGTTGTAACTGGCACTTTAACTAATAGTGATTTTCTGGGTACGCTGGTAGGTGGTGGAAATACTAGTGGTGGTGGATCTGTGCCAAGACCTTAATTGAATTTATAAAAATGTCTAGAGAATAGCTCTAGACATTTTTTTATATTTTTATCATAATAGCCAGTATTTCAAATTTTATTACTTTGGAGGAAGTATGAAAAAGGTTTTAACTTGGTTGAATGATGAAGTCCTTGGGTATAAGGTAGTGATTTATGTTTTAGTAACCCTGGGTATTGATTTTATCCTTGAATATTCATTAGTTGATTTACTCTCATATTTAAGTTTTAAACTACCGCCGCGGGAGCCATCCTTAGACATGACTCAACCATATTTTCCTGTATTGTTGTTTTGTTTTGCTGCAATTGAAGAGTTTATTTTTCGTTTACCTTTAGTAGTGGCAATTGAGGTTTGGGGTTTATCTTCGAAAGTGCTAGCTTGTGCATTTGGTTTATCTTTTGTTTTCGGGATTTTGCATGGCAACATAGTTAACCTATTTGCTCAAGGTATGGGCGGGATATGCTTATCGTTTTTATTTTTGAAGTGCGGTGGGTTTAGAAATAATTATGTTAAAGCTTTTTTGGTAACGACTTCCGCTCATTTTATTTGGAATATTTCAATTGCAATTTACCGTCTATCAAACGGAGAGACTGTGTTTTAAAGACTACGTTTAAATACGTAGTATTTTATTAATAGTTGCGAGTATCTTTCGTTTCCATTAGTATATATTTTGTACTTTAATATTGCCGAAGTGGCGGAATTGGTATACGCGCACGCCTTAGGAGCGTGTGCCGCAAGGCTTGAGGGTTCGAGTCCCTCCTTCGGCACCACGGGCCAATCAAGGCTCACTACGTTTCAGGTTTATTACGCTTTCGCTTCATAAACCTTACACTACGTTCACCTTGTTGTCCCTTTCAAATGTAACCAGTTACATTTGGTTAGCGCATTCACATTGCTGCGCTCGTGAAATTGATTAAGTCTAAAATTTTTTATGGGTAAGATTACGCGAAATATTGTATTTATATTAGTTGTGTTTTTGTTGGTGTCTTTTTTGATATCTCTTGTTGCGGGTGGGGAAAAGACTAAGAAGGTGTCGATGACAGAGATAGCTAACTTGGTTAATCAGAGTAAAATAGAAACTATTCAGATCGATCAGGAAGAACTACAAGCCAAACTTAAAGATAGTGATACTAAATTATCTTCAAATATTAGCAAGAATTCAGATGTGACGGCTTTCTTTAAGGATAATGGTGTAGATGCTGAAAAAATAAGGGCGGTAAAAATTGAATATTTGCATGCGAGTGCATGGGTAGGGGTAGCTAATAATCTATTTTACTTTTTAATCCCTGTAATATTTATTTCGATCGTCATCTTTTTCTTGATGAGGCAGATTCAAGGTTCTAATAATAGAGCAATGTCCTTTGGGCAGAGTTCTGTTAGGCTTTCCGATGAAAGAAAAAATAAAGTTAGATTCGCAGATGTAGCAGGTGCGAAGGAAGCAAAGGAAGAACTTAAGGAAGTTGTAGATTTTTTAAAGTATCCGCAAAAGTTTTTAAATTTAGGAGCAAAAATTCCAAAGGGTGTATTGCTTCTTGGTTCTCCTGGTGTTGGTAAGACAATGCTTGCAAGAGCGGTAGCCGGGGAAGCGAATGTGCCATTTTTCCACATATCTGGTTCAGAATTTGTAGAAATGTTTGTTGGTGTAGGTGCTAGTAGAGTTCGAGATATGTTTAGGAAGGCTAAGAAAAATGCACCATGTATTATTTTTATAGATGAAATAGATGCCGTAGGGCGTCAGCGAGGAGCAGGTTTAGGTGGAGGGCATGATGAAAGAGAGCAAACCTTAAACCAAATCCTTGTTGAGATGGATGGTTTTGAGACAGACACGAATGTAATTGTGATTGCTGCAACTAATAGGCCAGATGTTTTAGATCCAGCTCTTTTGAGGCCCGGTAGATTTGATAGACAGGTTGTTTTGGATCTACCTGACGTGAAAGATAGAGAAGAAATTCTAAAAGTTCATGCTGTAGGTAAGCCTATGAGAGAAGAGGTTAACTATAGGAAGATCGCTGAAAGAACCCCAGGATTCAGTGGTGCAGATTTAGCAAATATTATAAATGAAGCAGCCATAATGGCGGCAAGGAATAATAGAACAGATATAGGGAATTCAGAGCTTAAAGAGTCGATAGAGAAAGTAATGCTAGGACCACAGAGAAAGAGTCATATTCTAAATGACGAAGAGAAGAAAGTTACTGCTTTTCATGAGGGTGGACATGCTTTAGTGGGTTCAGTATTACCTTATTCTGACCCAGTCCATAAGGTTACAATTTTATCTCGTGGTCGCGCAGCAGGTTATACTATGAAGCTTCCTGTAGAGGATAAGCACTTGCATACAAAATCTAGCTTCCTAGATGAGATAGCAGCACTACTTGGTGGGTATGCAGCTGAACAATTAGTGTTTAACGAGTTAACTACAGGCGCTAGTAACGATATGAAAGTAGCTACAAGCATGGCTAGGAAAATGGTCACCCAGTACGGGATGAGCAATACTCTTGGGCCTGTAACTCTTGGCGAAAATCATGAGAATGTATTTTTAGGAAGGGATCTTGGCGAGCAGAAAAATTATAGTGATGATGTGGCTAAGCTTATTGATGAAGAAGTCTCGAAAATAATGAAAGAAGGTTTGGCACGAGCGACTGAGGTTTTGAATAAACATAGAGATGTGCTGAATACTATAGCCGAGAGATTGGTGAAAGAAGAAACTTTGGAGCAAGAACAGTTTGCGGAAATTGTAAAAGGGGTGTTGCCTCCACAAAAAAAACAAGTCCCAGAGTTTGATGTACAGCCTACTGAATCGGGAACTTAGTATCGAACAATTTGGATTTAAAATCTACAAACGAGCTTATATGAGAATTTTTGAATTAATCAATCAGGCGTTTGAGATAACAAAAAACCACAGATGGTTGTGGTTTTTTGGTTTATTTATGACTGGGGCATTCCCGTTGTACTTTTTAGGGATGAATAGTTATTTAGATAAAGTCGTTATTGTTAAAAATTTACCAGTATTGGCTGCAGTGTTAGTATTAAAACCTGAGTTTTTATTTATACTATCGTTGGGTTTGCTTGTCTTCGTATTGTTTGGTGCTTTGACTACAAATATTTCTAGGGTAGTTCTGATAGTTGCCGTTGGTAAGTTGTTGGGTAAAGTAGAGAAAGCTAACTTGGATAATTATTTCCAGTTTTTTCGAGCATATAGAATTACTTTATTGCGGGTGATTTTTGTTAGTGGTCTTACTACATTGTTAATGCTAGTGTCTTCTTTGTTGGTATTTTTACCATTTTATTGGTTAAAGGACTCAGTATCATTGCTCTTGAGCATTCTTCCTATTGGTTCTCTGGTTTTGTTATTTATTGGTTTTATTTTTTCTTGCCTGAATTTGTTTGCAATTATGTTTATTGTGTTTTTTAAACAAGATTGGTTAAAGTCTTTGAATCTAGCGGCAGATCTTTTTCATACAAGGTGGATAGAAATAGTTCGAGTAGGAGTTATTTTGAGTGTATTGCATTTGTGTGTGGTTTATTTAAGTAGAATGATCGCTCACCTTACATCTTTGGTATTGGTAAAGGTGATTGATTATGGTGTTAATTTACAATTGTTAACGAGCAATAATGGGGTATTGATTAGAGACAGTATATTAGGTATAATATTTTGGATTTCGGCTGCGATATTTAGTGTTTTTTTCAACACAGTATTGGTCATCTTGTTCTTTAAGCTACTTGGGGATATAGAGAATCCTGAGTATAGATTGAAGCCAGTTGTTCAGTCAGCGAGATAATAGGGCGATTAGCTCATATGGTAGAGCGACTCTTTGACGTAGAGTAGGTGACAGGTTCGATTCCTGTATCGCCCACCACGCTTAACGTGATTATAGGTACGTTTAGCGTACCTACCAAATAAATAATTAAAAAGTCAAAAATCAAAAATTAAAATTGAAATTAGAAGCAAAAATTGGGTAAGCGGTTTTTGTCTGAAATTTTCAGTTTTGAATTTTGCCTTTTGAACTTTGACTTAGAGTTCATGCCAAATATAACTAAGCAGCAAGTAGAGCAGCTTCTGGGGACAGAGGTTCGTGACATTAATTTATATATTTCGAGTTTTACTCATAGATCCTATTTGAACGAGAATAGGTCTTTTGGTTTGCCTCATAATGAGAGATTGGAATTTTTAGGAGATGCTGTGTTGGAGTTAGTAGCAACAGAATATTTGTATAAAAATTATCCTTATTCAGAAGGAGAGCTTACTAATTTTAGAAGTGCTTTAGTTAACTATAAAATGCTTTCGGACATAGCTAAGAGGCTTGGTTTTGAAGAGTATTTGCTTATGTCCAGAGGTGAAGCGAAAGATATGGGAAGAGCTCGTCAGGTAATATTAGCCAATGCAATAGAAGCATTTATTGGCGCTGTGTATCTAGATTTGGGTTATGTAATATCCGCACAATTTATAACCAAATATGTATTAGTAGAATTACCTGGTGTTATAGAAGGTGGTAAGTATATGGACCCAAAAAGTAAACTTCAGGAAATGATTCAAGATAAGCGAGGCATAACACCAACCTATGGTGTTGTGTCGGAGTCTGGACCGGATCATGACAAGGTATTCGTAGTGGCCGCCTATGTAGGAAAGGAAGAGATAGGGAGGGGGAAGGGACCGAGTAAGCAAGAGGCTGAAATATCCGCAGCTGAAAATGCATTGGGGAATCTTGCATAGCCACGGAATTGCTTATTTTGGCGCATTTTGGCCGATTTTTTCCGGGCTTGTTTCCGCCGTCCCAGTCACGGACGCCTCCAACGAAGTCCTCAAAAATCGACCAAACTGCACTCAAACTAAGCAATTGTGCTCTGAGTGAATAAGTAAATCTCAGAATAAAAAATTCTAGAATTTAGGGTGGGGAAAAGTGGTGTTGACGGGGGGTTTTTGTTTTTTTATAATCCTTTTAGTATGTATATTTGGTTTAAGAAAAATATCCAAACAAAGAACGAAATTACGAGGTAAGCCCCGAAGGAATGGGGTATTTTTTTTAACCAAAATGCTAATTTGATTGAAAAAATAGGAGGTAATATGGTAGGAAGAATTCAAATTTACGATTTAGTAAATGAACTCAATGAAGCTTTTGTCGAATCGAAATGTCCTGACTGCCAGAGAATTACACTTCGTGGAGATAAGCACCTTACCTGGTATGCAATCGAAGTTATAATTCGTGACGAAACAGATGAGAAGGTGCCGGGGGTAATATTGCTTGAGGCGCCAGGATTTCAATTCAAAAATTGTGGATGTAAACCGGAGAAAAAGCTTCCTCCGCAATTGAGACCCGTGGAGTATAACAGAAAGCCAATGTTAGCTACTGTTTAATGCTAGATTGCTAGCTTTTTTTATTTGATTTTAAGTTTTAACACTTATTTTTGAATTTTTTTTCTTCGTGAATGTAAGTGATAACATGCTATAATTTTATGGTATAAACTATGTATTTAAAACGATTAGAAATTCAAGGATTTAAGTCCTTTGCAAAGAAAACTCTTCTCGAATTTGATAAGGGTATTACTGCGATTGTTGGTCCAAATGGATCAGGAAAGAGTAATACTGCGGATTGTCTTCGTTGGGTATTAGGAGAGCAGAGTGCTAAGTTGATGCGAGGGAAAAAAAGTGACGATGTGATTTTTGCAGGGAGTGATCAGAAGGGAAGAGCTGGACTAGCTGAAGTCTTTGCGACTTTTGATAATAGAGATAGAAAAATCCCGGTAGATAGTGCAGAGGTTAGTATAGGGAGAAGAGTGGATAGGAGCGGTGAAAGCGAGTACCTTATAAACGGAAATAAGGTTAGGCTTTTGGATATTGTAGATTTAGTACTCAAGAGTAATATTGGGACATCTAGATATACAGTTATTGGCCAGGGGACAATTGATCAGTTTATCTTACAGGGTCCTAGTGGAGTGAAGGAGTTAATAGATGAAGCTAGCGGTGTAAAAACTTATTACATGCGCAGGGAAAAAACCTTAAGAAGGTTAGAACAAACTGCTCAGAATTTAATGCGCGCGGAAGATCTAATCGCGGAGATAGAACCGAGACTGAAAAGTCTTAGGAGGCTTGCGAAAAGAATGGAAGAAAGAGAAAAGATAGAAGTGGAAATGAAGCTTTTGTTAATGGCTCATTATGGCAATTCTCATATTCGTTTGAGTTCTGAACTAGAAATAGCACAGAAGAAATTATCTGACGCAGAAGCGGCTAGGGCTAAAGCGGAAGAGGAAATTAGTAGAATGCTCCAAGCGTCTTCTAGTAGTGATAAGAGGAAAGATGACCAAGTAGTAGCCCTTGGTGGACTTCAGTCGAATTTTACAAAACTTCAGCACGAAAAAAATAAGTTGTTAGAGCACTTGAGTATGCTCAGAGGAAGGCTTGAAAGTAGAAAGAGTGTTTCTGCGGGTGACCCGGAGACCTTGAGGGCAAATTTACACATAGTTACTGGGAAATTAGAGGAACTTAAGGCTTCCTTGCAAAAAATTGAGCAAGAAGAAAAGGCTCAGAAGGTAAATTTGGCCGAGGCTACCAGTCGACTAGCGGAAATTAATAAAAGACTAGAAGAGGTTTATAGAAGACTTAGTGAGCCTCATGAAATAGATGCAAATAGGTTGGTAAATGACCTTGAAAGTTTGGAAGTAAGCTTCTATGAATTTTTTAATGTCATAGAGACTAGCGGAGATTTAAGCTCTGTTCAAAGAAATGCGTCGTCTTTTAGGCAGAAATTTTTAAATTTCAAACAAGTATTACATGGTGAATTAACTAGTCCGCAAAATACAATGAAGCAACTTAAAGAATTGCTTCAAGGGACTTTGGCGGAAAAGGAAAGAGTTAGTGGAAGTCTCTCAGCTATGTCGGTAGAGATTTCTAAAACCTCTGTAGCTAGGGAATTTTTATCTAAACAAGTTGAAGGTTTAGAAGTAGAAAGACATAGTCTTGAAATAGAAATTTCAAAGGCTTCTTCTACAGATAGTGATTTCGTTACGCAAATTGCAGAGGAAGAGAATAGATTAAAACGGGATCTTTCAGATATCGAAAAAGAAATTGCAAATATACAATCGGATATGCAGGTTTTTTATGATGCAGAGAAGAAAGAAAGAGAAGAAGCAAACGAGCATGACAAGATTGTAAGAGAGAAGCAGCAAGTACTTATGAGGTTGAGGGATACGGAATCGAGTTTTGCGGTTGAGAAAGCTAGAATTGATACGAATTTTGAAAATCTGCAAAGAGAAGTAATGCAGGCTTTGGGTGAAGAGGGTTGGGTGGAAGTAGTGAAGCAAAAGCAGTTAACAGAAGATAATCAGTTAGTTCATAAAATTGAGAGACTAAGACACCAATTGGAAATGATTGGTGGGGTAGATGAGTTGACTGTAAAAGAATATACCGAGACTGAAATGAGGCATACTCATTTAACTGGACAAGTGGATGATCTAAAAAAAGCAATGCAAGATTTAAAATCTGTAATGGATGAACTAGATACTCATATTACAAGTAGCTTTAACCAGGCTTTTCATAAGATTAACGAAAAATTTGAATACTATTTTAGGATATTATTTAATGGTGGGCGAGCTTATTTGTCTGTAATAAAGAATGAAGAAAAACCAGAGCCAGAGGAAGTAATGTTGGGTAATGAAGAAATAGATGATGCCCAAAAACTAAGACCTGAAGAAAAGATTGTAAAAAAGTACGAACACGGGAAGAATAATATTTATGGTATAGATATTAAGGCGACACCTCCAGGGAAAAAGCTTTCTACCATTCAAGCTTTGTCTGGAGGGGAAAGAGCGCTTACCTCAATTGCTTTATTGTGTAGTTTGCTTTCTAGTTTTCCTTCTCCTTTCGTGATGTTAGATGAAGTCGATGCAGCTTTGGATGAAGCAAATACTATGCGTTTTGGTCAGATATTAGGTACGCTTGCTCATCAGACCCAATTTATTACCATTACTCATAACAGAGAGACCATGAGTCAGGCGAACACTATTTATGGAGTAACTATGGGTGATGATGGTATATCAAAGCTTCTTTCTATAAAATTCGACCAAGCAAAAGTTTTTGCAAAATAAAAAAGCAAGAAACTCTTGCTCAAATATTCAGCGATTAACCAAGCCAAGTTTTCTGGCTTGGTTTTGCATATAGCTTACATTTGCTTTTGCAACGGGTATGAATCTTTTACTCATTACACAGAGATTAATTCCTCTCTTGTAATCTAGTTGACTCACTACGCCAATTAGTTTTTTGTCGACTGAATAAACGCCGCCTCCGGAATTTCCGAATACTGTTCCTCCCCTTATTTCGAATACACCTTTAGCTTCGTCTATTTTGGTTATGGGTCCGAAAAGGGTTTGGTTTTTTACCAAACTCGGATTACCAACAACTGCAACTGCTTGGCCTATGTGAAGTGGTTGTGTATATTCTTCGATAGGTTCAGAACCTTCGAGTTCTGGAACTTTTACAAGAGCGATGTCGTAGTCGTCAGATACTATGCTCCAAGGTTCAGATTTTTTGAAATTTACTAGGGTAATGGAAGTGTTTTCGACTACATGTCTAGCTGTCACTATTAACCCGTTACCTAGGTCCACTCCTGAGCCACTTCCGGTTTTACCATTTTTGAATCTTGAGAGAAATGAGACATTTCTCGCGGTAATGAAATCGGCTAATTCTTTTGCGTCTTCGGTCATGAGGTCATAAACTTCACTTCCAGGAATACTTATTATTATAGGGGTACTAATAAGCATTCTTTTGTTGAGTTCGGTTAATCTGTTTTCAAGAGTGAGATTTTTTTGAATTTCTTCGGCCAGTTTTTGTTGATAGTTGGTTTCGAGGCTTCTGATAAGTCGTTTGTTCGAATATAGTAACCCAGAACCCAGTATTAATAATAAGCCCACCGCTATAATTGAAGGTAGAAAGCTCGTTTTTGGTCGGGTACGCCCTAGGTTAGGAATCAGAATTATTTCGGTTTTCATATGCCACTCCTTTTTTGGGTTTGATTCAGTAATTCGGTAACATACTGTATTTTATTCATTATATCAATAGTGTATAAGTGGGTTACATGGGTTTTCTTGACTTTTGGGTGGCTATACTGTAATCTATTGAGGCTTTATTTAATTTAACTTTAAAGATGTTAACAATTCGTTTACAGAGAGCTGGCAAGAAAAATAGTCCGGATTTCAGAATTATTTTGACCGAGTCTACTTCAGCTGCAAATAAGAAATTCAATGAGATATTGGGTAACTATAATCCTAGAACAAAGGCTTTTAGTTTAAAAAATGCTGAAAGGGTAAATTATTGGATTTCTCAGCATGTTAAGATGAGTCCTACAGTAGAGAACTTATTTATTACTCAAAAGATTTTAACTTCTAAAAAAGTGAAAGCTTTCTCCTTACCTAAAAAAGAGGTAAAGGCTGAAGAGTCTGCCCCAGCTACTCCAGCGGTAAAAGCAGAAGAGGTAGAAGCAACAACTGAACCAGAAAAGACTGAGGATAAATCAATCGAAACTCCAGCAGCGGAATAGTATAAAAATAAAAAGCACGCTTAAAATAGCGTGCTTTTTGTTTTACTTGATAAATATTTTGTTGGCTTTACTTCAAGGTATTTTAGTGGTATAGTTCAAGCACGATAGGGGGCTAGAGGTCGAAGCCGCAGTGAGCACTCTGTTTTTTATGAACCAGTAAACTTGGTACATAAGAAAAGAGATTGCTTCTCAGATACATTCCTATCACCGAAATAATCTAGCAATGGAACAAGATCAAGCATTTGTAGAGTATATTGTAAAAGCTCTAGTAGATAATCCAGACGATGTTAAAACCGAAAGAGTTGTAGATGAAATGGGTGTGTTAATCACTCTTCACATCAACCCGGGTGACATGGGTCAGGTTATCGGTCGTAGCGGTCAAACCGCAAAGGCTATAAGAACCCTTCTTAGGGTTGTTGGCGCAAAGCACAAAGCTCGCGTTAACCTCAAGATCCATGAACCAGAAGGTTCTCATAGAGGTCCACGCCATGAAGGCGGAGCTTCTCATGGCGGTCATATGCAACAGCAAGATGACGCAATGGACGATTTCAAGTTATAAAGATAAAACAAAACCCGCAACTATGATATGGAAGCGGGTTTTGTGTTAAGTTAAATACATGACGAAGAAGAAAACTCATATAGGAATTTCCATCTTAACTCTGTTCCCAGATTTTATAAATGACTACACAAAATTTGGGATTATTCAGCGTGCGATTAAAAATAAACTTATTCAAATTAATTCACTTAATTTGCGTGAGTTTGGTTTGGATTTACGTAAGACGGTAGATGATCGCCCATATGGTGGTGGAGTTGGAATGGTGCTTAGACCAGATGTTTTATATAAAGCGATTGCAAGTTGGAGAAAGAAACAGGGTAAGAAAAAGAGTAGAGTAATTCTAATGAGCCCACAGGGGAGTGTATTCAGCCAGAAGAAAGCAAAAGACTTAACTAAGTATGATTCACTATTGTTTGTGTCGGGTCGCTATGAGGGTTTTGATGAGAGAATTTTAAAATTTGTGGACGAAGAAATTTCTATTGGAGACTACGTACTTATGGGAGGAGAATTACCTGCCTTAGTTATTACAGAAACATTGCTACGGTTTGTTCCGGGTGTAGTTGGTAAGATGGAGTCTACGGAAAGCGAATCATTTTCGGAAGGGTTACTTGAATATCCTCAATATACTAAACCTGAAGTTTGGAAGTTAAAAAGGAAAAATTTAAAAGGTAAAATTGAAATAAAAAATTTAAAAGTACCGGAAATTTTGAAAAGTGGAAATCATGGGAAAATTCATGAGTGGAGAAAAAATGAGGCAATAAAGAAAACAAACAAGCGAAGACCGGACTTGATCGTAAAGAATAAAGAATGACGAATAAAGAGAAAAAGTTTTATCTAGAGGTGGGTGCACTGAAAACTCGGTTGGATAAATATATAGCTGAAAATGCAGAATTTTCTAGAAGTAAGATTCAGAGGGATATTGAAGCTGGTATGGTGTTGGTAAATGGAGCAGTGGTTTTGGAATCTGATTTTGTTGTAAGGTTGGGTGATAAAATCAAGTATGAACCTGTAGAAGTGACGGAGGTTGTAGCAAAAAATATTCCTATTAAGACACTGTATAACCAAAATGGTTTGCTTATAATAGATAAGCCGCCTGGTTTATCTGTACACCCAGGAAGTGGGTTTAAGGGGGACTCGCTGACACAAGCACTTTTGTATAATTTTAAGGATATTGCATTAGTAGGAGAGGAGGGTCGTCCAGGAATTGTACACCGCTTGGATAAGGATACATCTGGTGTAATGCTCGTAGCAATAAGTCAGAATATGTATGAATATCTAAAGAATGCTTTTGCAGAGCGTAAAGTAAAGAAGGAATATCTAGCCTTAGTTTTAGGTAGGTTGGCCAAATCACATGGCTTTATTGATACCCCGATAGGAAAAAGTAAGTCTGATTTTAGGAAATATTCTACTAAAAACGTGATACAAGCTAAGGAAAGCCTTACAGAATATACGGTTTTGGAAACATTGAGCCACCCAAACGGTGTTGACGAAATGAGTCTAATTCTGGTAAAATTGCACACAGGTAGAACGCATCAGATTCGCGTTCATTTTGATTCCATTGGAGCTCCGCTTATGGGTGATGAATTATACGGCTCTAAAAAAACACAGTTACCTGGTTTGAAAAGACAGTTTTTACAAGCAAAACGCATAGAAGTAAGACTTCCTGATGGTACATGGATAGAAGCGGAAGCGGAATTAGCCCATGACTTGAGGGAGATATTAAAGAAATTAAAGAGTAAGATAGTTAATAATTTGTAATCTCGAAAATGCCAATAGTAAAAAATTTAAAAGCAGAACAGTTAAAAGAGTTACCTGCTTTTCGCGTGGGCCATACAGTAAAGGTTCACCAAAGAATCAAAGAAGGTAGTAAGGAACGTGTACAGGTTTTTGAAGGTTTAGTTATAGCTAGAAAAGGTGGGTCTGGAGCTAATGCGACATTTATGGTTAGAAAAATTTCTCATGGTGTAGGTGTAGAAAGAATTTACCCACTTCACAGTCCAAATATTGTTAAGCTCGAGGTCATGAGAACACCAACAGTAAGACAATCTAAAATTTACTATGTTAGAGGTAGACAGGATAATCAACCTAGAACTAGAAAAGAACTTAAGGTAAAGGCTAAGAGTAAGGAAAAAGCTAGTAAGTAAAATTAAATAAACCCCAAAAGGGGTTTATTTTTTTGTCTTGATTTTTTAAGTGAGGTTTGTTAAGGTGAGTTGATATATTTTGTCAGAATAATAGAGCGTTACCTAGTAAGAGGGTAGTGCTTTTTATTTCTGCCGAGATCCTCAGTTCTGCTTGGCAGAGTTCGGAAGACAACTACGAATAAAAGGAGTGAAAGAAAATGTACAAGAAAGTATTCCTCGGTTTGGGTATCGTCATCATTCTGATGGCGCTGGCAGTTCCTCAGTCGGGTCTGGCGCAGTTTGGTCGTAAGCAGGTGAAAGTTAAGGAATTTTATACGCCTGGTTACTTACGTTTTGGTCAGGATCCGAACAATTCCGTTACGGACACGTACAGTGGCCAGGTGAAGTGGTTGGCGATTGGGAAGCGTAGTCTGTTTCCGAATGATTCCTACGAAACTACGGATCAGCTCAATACGATACTGGATTATGTGGTATTCGAACCGAATGCGACTCGTGCTGGACAGTCGGTTCGTATCACTATTCCGGCATCTGTGTCGGGTGAAGTGTTGTTCTTTACCGAAGTGTCGGATACCTGGGTTAGTCAGAAGTTCCAGCTGCGGTTTGAATATTTTGGCAAAAACAATGGTGATCCGACCATCGAGTTTGTCGAATTGTCACCGAACTACCGCATTGACCAGCGACCGAATTTCTTGATGAATTCGATAAACGCGCTACTTACGTTGCGTCCTGAGTGGGATATGACTCCCGGCGGGTGTGGATGCCCGGTAGTAAATGAGTCTTACCGCTACACCGGGAGGCTTGTTGGCTGGGGTGAGGAGGGTTTGAATGAAGTGCACCCTTTGGGGTATAAAGACAGAATAGTACCATCCACCTTTTCTCCGCTTCATGAGGACCGCAAAGGCGGGGAGAGCTCAAAGTGTTTCGTTGCACGGGAGAGTTCATCCAAGAAGATTGGTTTTCGGGTTCGCAAATTGATCGGTACGGATGCTCTGCAGATCATTCTCGCGGATACGACTGCGTTTCGCCAGCAGTAGTCTGGTATGAAGCAAGGAAAGCCTTGCTTTTTTTATTACTAAAGTTTTATGTTATTGTCCGCTATTCTTTTTTCGACTACTTCCCAGTTTAAGTTGTTGAAGAAGTTTTTTATGTATTCGGCTCTATTGACTCCGTAGTCTATAAAGTAGGCATGTTCGTAGACGTCGAGAGCAACTAGGGGAGTTGCGTTCCAAATAGGAAAGGCATCGTGGCCGTCACCTAGTACATTAATTAATCTTTTGCTGTCGTGGTCGTAGGCAGACCAGACCCAGCCTCTGGCTGCTATGCCGGTTTGCTTCATGTCGGTTAGCCAATCTTCGAATGTGCCGAATTCGGCTTCTATGAGTTTAGCCATAGTATCAAGTGGTTTATTCTCCCCTGGTTTTAAGTGGTCGAAAAATAGCTCGTGGGTCTTTATACCGTCTATGGCGAAGGAAAGACCGAGTTTAAGAGCGCGGAGATCGGAGAAAGTTGCGTTAGCAGTAGACTTATCGACTGTTTTTAGTTTTTCTTGAATTTCGTTGGCTTTTTTTACATAAGCTTGGTAGAGCTTGCTGTGTTCTTGCATTTGTCTGGTGGAAAAACCTTCTAACCCTTGAAAAGATTCAAATTCTTTTTGTTCGTATAAGTACATAAAAGTTGAAATTAATTTCTAATTGAATACTAAAGGTACGAGTTCTCCTTGGCAAACTAGAGTTTATTTTTTTGCTTGAGAGTCTGGTTGGAGTTTGGTATTATTTGTTTAGAATTAACAAACAAAAATATGAATGACGGAAGTAATCTTGAAAGAAAACCGAAACTTATAAAGGCATCAAAAAAGTCTGGGATAGAGGAGATTAAAGCGGACACTGGTCAGGATATTAAGCCGGAAACTGAAAAGGAGCTTACTGAGAGGGAAAAATTAGAGTTACAAGCTAAAAAGCTTACGACAGAATGGAAGATTGAAAGTGGGCATATTGAAGGTAGGCCTTTTGAGATACCAGAGAAGAGATCTGGTAGAAGATATTAGAACTGGTTAAAAAAACCGCGTATGGACGTGGTTTTTTTATTAACTTAAGGTATTTTTATTGGTTTAGGTAAATAGAAATGATAAAATTTGTTCGACTAACATGAAAGGAAAGTGGTTTTGACATAAAGCTTAATTATGGTACAGTTTAAATACAGTTAAGAAAGTAAACCCGCCCTGAAGATGCTTGATGTAAATAATAGAGAAAAGAGTTTTTCCTTACATTCATACGAAATTTTAAGATTTATTAGTAGTTTCGCCCGAATAGCAAGGATTTTGAATTTTACCAAATAGGTTTATTTGGTAGCTTTTTATTTATTGTTTAACCTCAGCACCTTGGCGGTGTATGGGGTTTTATTATGCCAATAAATTTTTATACTTTGCTGGCTATTGCGATTGGCGCAGGTTTAGGATATATAGTGCGTCAGTCGATAGCTACAAAGAAGACCAAAACAGCAGAGGCAGAGGCAGGGAAGATATTAGCCGATGCCCAAGCTAAAGAAAAAGAAATTATGCTCGAGGCAAAGACCCGAGCATTAGAGATAACCGAGCAAGCTAAAAAAGCAGAATCTGATTTTAGAAATCAGATTGTAAGGTTCGAAGAAAGAATAGACAGAAGAGAGAAGGAGTTGGAGCAAAAAACTGCGCAACTTGAAAAAGATAGAGAATCGGTTAAGCAGAAAACGGAGGAAATTTCTGTTCTACACGAGGAAGTAAAAGAACTCAAAGCAAAGCAGCTTCAGAATTTAGAAAAGATAGCTGCTATGACAAGAGAAGAAGCTTCAAAAGTATTATTAGAGAATGCTGAGAGATTGGTAAAGGATGAAATGGTTAAGCTTCATAGGAAGCTTTTGGCGGCAGCGCATGAAGATGCTGAGAAAGAAGCTAGAAGAATAATTGCTCAGGCAATAGAGCGAATTTCTAGTGATGTCACAGCAGAGACTACTACCACTACTGTTCAGATTCCAAGTGAAGAAATGAAAGGTAGAATTATTGGTAAAGAGGGTAGAAACATTCGTGCTTTTGAGCAAATGATGGGAGTGGAAATATTAATAGATGATAGTCCAGATACAGTAGTTATTTCAGGTTTTAACTCTATTCGTAGATTCATCGCAAAACTTACTTTGGAAAAATTGGTGACGGACGGTCGAATTCATCCAGCAAGAATAGAAGAAGCCTATGAAAAGAGTAAGGGTGAAGTGAATGACATGATTAAGAAAGCCGGAGAGGATGCATGTTATGAGTTGGGTATTACTAACTTTCCTCCGAAGCTTGTTCATTTGGTTGGTAGATTGTTGTTCAGAACATCTTATGGTCAAAACATTCTTCGTCATTCTGTAGAAATGGCTAAATTAGCAGCTTTAATGGCTGAGGAGTTGCATGCGGATGTTTCCATAGCAAAGCAAGGCGCCTTGCTGCATGATATTGGTAAGGCTCTCGATCAGGATATGGAAGGTACTCATGTGGAGATTGGTAAAAAAGTTGCTGAGAAATTTGGTCTAGATGCGCGAGTAGTGGAAGCAATCGAATCGCACCATCATGACACCGATGTTAGCGAGCATTCTACTAACAGGCAACCTTTGTCTGTAGAGGCAATGATCGTAGATGCGTGTGACAGCATTTCTGGTTCTAGGCCGGGTGCTCGTAAAGATAGTTTTGAGGCTTATATAAAGAGACTTACCGATCTTGAAAATATTGCTAATTCTTATGAAGGTGTAGATAAAACTTATGCAATTCAAGGTGGTAGAGAGATACGTGTATTCGTACAGCCTACTAGATTAGACGATTTAGGTTGCCAGAAGCTTGCGAGGGATATTGCTAATAGGTTGGAGGAAGAACTTAAGTATCCTGGTGAAATTAGGGTACAGGTTATCAGAGAAACTCGCGTCATCGAATATGCCCGATAAATATGAGGAAGGAAACATGGTTTCCCTCCTCATTACTCCACCCTTCCGCTGATTTTTTCTGGACATGGCGAAGCCAGACCCAGAAAAAGCTATCATTTGAATCTCAATAAATAAAGACTCTAAAGAAAACAGATCTCGCTTGAGATCTGTTTTCTTAGTGGAGAGGGGTTGATATAATATAGGTAATTAAATTAGTGTTTTTATGTTTCGTAAGATTTTGTATCCTGTTTTGTGCGCTTGTTTATTTTTGTTTTTTGGGAGCATAATCCTCTTAAGTTTCGTTGAGAATTTAAGTCTGATTCATATTGCTGGAGTCACAATTTTTGGCGCACTAGTAGGGCTTTTTATAGCTTACAGAATGGAAAAATTTAAACCTAGTTTACAGAGGGAAGATAAGTTAGTGTATAAATTTTTATTGGTTGGGGTTATTATAACCACGGTTGCAATGTTGCTAATGGCAATGACATGTAAGGATGATTGTGCTAATAAAGCTGTAATAGGGACATGGGGTGGGTTTTAGTTTACAGGCTGGAGATAATGTTTGGGTAATTGGGGAGACGTGCGTCATCGAATATGCCCGATAAACTATGAGGAGACAAACCCATTCGCATTCGCTCAAGGGTTTTTCTCACTTGAGCAGGACTGGCAAAGCCAGATCCTTCAAGAGCGCTCATGGCTCCTCTTTTCCAATGTTATAAAACCGCACACGGCAAAGCCGGATGCGGTTTTATGTTATAAATATAATATGAATGTTAATGAGCAAAGTTTTGAGTCTGAGGTAAGCCCGGCTAAGAAAGTCGAGTTGGAGTTGTATGAAAGGTAGGGTAAGAGTATAGAAAGGTTTAATATAAAGAATGAAATTGGTCTTGAGATTGGAACCGTAGAGATTGGAATAAATACTAGGGATCATACAGCCAATATTCCAGCTATTACCATTAATCCAGACTATCAAGGTCGAGGTTATGGTAAGCTGGTTTATTTAAAAGTTATCGAAAAATTGAAATCAATGGGATATACTTTAACTTCCCATGGTGATGAGCGTACAGATAATAAAATTGAAAGTAGTCCTAGTTCGGTAGATGTATGGAGAGCGATGGTCCGTGATGGTTTGGCTGAGGAATTTGAACCGGGAAATTATAGAGCTGTCTAATAAATTTCTGGTTATATAATAAAAAATAAATTAAATAAAGCATGACAAGACAACCAGAAAATCTCTATCGGGAGACTCGGGTTATTGAATATGCGCGGTAATGATGAAAGGGTAAGCGTGGCTTTCCCTCTCATTCTCATATTTCCCACCGAATTTTTTTGACACGGGGAACCCGGATCGAACAAAACTATTTATTTGGATCCAGTTGATCTCAAAAATGCAAAACAGAATCCTTTTTGGGATTCTGTTTTGATATTAGAGCAATATTTTACTTATGTCTGAGCCGGTTGAGGAATATGCTGTATAATATGGGGTGTCACTTCTAAGAATGAATTCAAAATTATGAAAACAGAAGCAGGTTTGATACCGATGGAAGGGTATTTAGAAAAAGGAAATTCTGAGGTCCTTATAGAAAATCCTGAATTATTTCAAGATTACCTGGCGTCTCTTGAAGAGAAACTTGAGTTGGCTTCTCTTCATGCCGAGGATCTGAAGGAAAAAATTGAGCGGATATACTCATTTTCTAGAAACACAGATTCAAGGATTCCGGAGATGCATTTCGCTCATTTACAGCTTTGTCATAATCAGTTATTTCAAGTTGTTGCTAAAATTGAGAGTCTGAGGAGCCAAGGTGAGTTGTTTCATACCTTGCAGGAACAGGGTTTATTCGGTCCCAAACCTAAGTTTTTAATAGTAGAAAAGGAAATAGATGAGCAGCTCTATAAGCTTAAAACTCTTAGGACTATTATAGCTGCCATATATGAAGCATCCGGTTATCAATCTGTTAGTACTGATTATTCGATACAAGATGAGCAGGGTTTTGGTCAGAGCGTTGATAGCGATGTGAGTAGTTACTATGCACGTTCGGACTTGGCTCCACAAAAAATGGAAAAGTACTATAGCGAATTGATTTTGACTGAAAGCGAACGCGAAGAAGCATTTGTTAACCGGACGACTTTATTGTTCAATAGCGGGATGGGTGCAATAAGTACGTGCTTACTCGCCTCAATAGATGGGAGGGATAATCCTAGGGTCCTTCGTCAGAGTGTGATGTACTTTGAAAATCCCAAGGCATTGACTGATGTCTTACAGGGAAGAGGGTCAGTGAAAGAGTTCGAGTCTATGGAGGATTTGAGAAATAGGCCTGATTTATTGGATGCTGACGTAATTTTTTTGGAACCAAATCCAAACCAGATGGAAGCGAAAAGTATTGACGTGATAAGCATTCTGAGGACTCCGTCTTCCAAGCCCAGAATTGTAATTGTTGACTATACTTCTTTGGGGTTAAATTTTGATTTTAAGGAGGCAGCGAAAGTTTTGGATAATAATACTGAGTTAGTCTTAGTTTCGAGCCTTCAGAAGATGATGCAGCTCGGCGACGATGCTGTTTCGGCTGGCGTGTGCACTATTATCTCAAGTGATTATAGAGAAATGAATCAACTTAAGGCGAAAATATTTACTAAGCGTGCGCATCTAGGCACTAATATAAGTGAATCTTCTGTGCATAAATTACCAAGGTTAGAGAGGGAGCAATATAGGAAATACAATGAGAAGATTTTTCGTAATACAAAATTGTACGAAGAGGGTATCGCTTCTTCTCCAATTATTGAAAAAGTTTTTACCACACCCGATTCTACTTCTCCGGTTTTGTATTTGAGCTTGAGTCGTCCAGTGGCTGACAAGGTAGTAAATAAGGTAATTCGTGGTTGTTATCAGAACCAGGTTCAGGCATCAAATGGTTCTAGTTTTGGCTATAGGTCAACCAGGTTCAATCACCAATTTGGCACAAGTGGATATGAAAAAAATAAAATTATTAGAATTGCTCCTGGAATTGAATCTGAACTCAGGACGAAGGAAATAATACAAATTTTTAATCACGTTGTCATGGAGTTGGAAAATGCCCCTGAAGAGAAATAAGCCAGTTTTTTTGCTGGGATCCGGATTTTTTAAAAGACAGACAATGCTGGATTCAGTTTATACTATTATTAACCGGAGCAGCAGGTCATTACATAAATTGACCTTATGAAAATTTTAAAGTTTTTTGGGTGGGAAACTTCTGTGGGTAGACTAATAGCTGCGATAGTTATTTTTGTTGGTGGGGTTGTTTTGGCTAATACGGTAGGGGAATTTATTGTTGCTTTGCATAACCGTTATTCGGTTTACCCGGTGGGGATGGAAACTAATATGTATGGGGATAGTTATGCGGTGGCTATGTTGTTTTGTTTGGTTACGGCTGTGCTTAGCGTTTGGGTGCTTTCTAAGAAAATAGATGCTGTGGGTATTGCTATTGTTTTTGGGGTAGTATTTTTTTTGCAGGGATTCCTATTGGTATAGAAATTATTCCGAGTTTTATTCCAGAGACTTGGTGTAAGTATGAACTTATAATTTATCCGTGTAGTGACGCGTCGCCTGATTTTTATAAGGATCCTAATACGGGTGAAGTTATTTATAAAAGTATATAAAAATAAGCAACGATATTATTTATAGTCGTTGCTTTTTGATTTTTAAATTTAGTGGAGGAGTAGGCTGACGTTGGCTTGTTTGCCGCTGTAGACTTCTACTTCTTGGAAGCTTTTTTCGCCGTTTCCGTGCAAATAGAATGCACGAATTTGTACGGTATGAGGACCAGCAGCGGTGGCTGGGTATGTGCCGTACCAGCGACCATAGTAATACCTAGGTGCGGCAAGTTTGTCTAGGTTATTGTCCACCGTTATTTCCCAACTTACTGCATTGGGGTTTGTTACCGCTTCGTTGTTATAGCGTACTTCTACGCTAATCGAAACGCTGTGTTGTTGGGCATTCGTGTCCGAGGTAGGAACGAGTAGCGCCATTAGGAAAGCTAGGCACAACCCCAGTTTAAGGTCTTTCATAATTTGTCTCCGTAAAATTTTGGCACCTTTTGGAATAGAAAAATATTGATTCACCTGTGGGGATGTTTCAAATGAAAACATTAAATCAGATTTATGGTATTTTGTCAATAGATAAAACTACCTTGACTGAGTAA
>CAYSUI010000004.1:91417-94872 GCA_964434195.1 uncultured Candidatus Saccharibacteria bacterium | reverse complement strand
TGCCATAGCCCTGGCACCAATACTTACTTCGCTTGGTACTATCTGCGACTTTACCCCCCAAAAAACGAGTTGCCGGGGGCCCCATTCGTAACCCACATCGCTTCGCTCGTGGGTTTGTTTTTGGGGTTGGAGTTTGATAGAGTTTTTGGGGATAAGTTTCTAGGAGGAAGAGTTATGGATGAGATTCTGGAGTCATTAAAGGCTCGTTTAACTTCTCGAAAGCTTCGAACTCTGGAGGAAGAGGGGTGGTTTGGGGGAGTGTGCGCTGGGGTGGGTTATTGGCTCGGGGTGCCGGTTTGGATTGTGCGCATACTCTGGGCAACTTGTTTCTTAATGTTAGGTTTCGGTTTGGTTGCCTACATTCTGCTCTGGGTGTTCCTCCCCGAATGGGAAGCTGTGCCAACCGACTACGAAGCCGTAACTGGCGACTAAGAACACGATCGTAAGATCGATTTTTTTGTGCTCTTTTGTGTTTTCACAAATTTATAGTATTTAAAAATCCGGGTCCCCCGGTTTTTAAATAACGGGATTAAAGGGGTTGGTGGCATGGAAGTTGCAAAGAGGAGCAGGCTTTGCCTGTCCTCTGTTTGTCTCGGAGGGGAAGCCTAATAAGCTTTATCCGGGCAAAGCCCGGATAATTACTTCGCCACAGCCATATTTTAAACAAAAACGACCTTATCTCTAGAATTCGGTCGTTTTTATATTTACTTCAGAGTGTAGCCACCCTGGATGCTGGCGGCAAGTATTTTACCAACAAGATTCAGGGTGGTTTATATTTACTTAGAAGTAGGGTTTGGGCTTTCTATTATTAAACCTGTTTGTATTGTGTTCGTGGTTGGAGTTGCGGGGGTTTCTTCTATAGGTTTCTCTATGACTGGTTTTGGTTCCTTAGGAGCTTGCTTTTGAATTGTAATTTCGGTGGCTTCTAAGATACCATCTGAATTCCTGATACCTTTAACTACAATCGTTGATCCTATATTGAGGTTAGTAAATGAAGTAATACCGGATACGTTATTTATTATAAGTTTTGATTGTTTGTAAGTAAAGGTGGTTTTTTCCACAACTAGTTTTTCTTTTGTAAGAGTAACTAGTTTACCGGTAATTTGAACGTTGTTTGAGTTTTCGAGGGTGAGACTAGAATCATCCGGAGTTGCGGCGATAATGCTTAGCACCTCGTCTGTGGTTTTCTGCGATTCTTTGGCAACCTCGGAAGCGATGGCGTGGTTTTTTTCTTCTTTAGTAGATTCTTTTAAGGCCACGAGTTTTTTATTTAAATTTTCGAGATCTTTTACAAATTTTGTATCTCTGGATTTGCCTACCGCAACTTCTTTAAAGAGGGGGAGCGTTGCTTTTGCTTGATCTTTGAGTTCCTCTAACGCTTTTGATTTAATGGCTTCATTAAAATCATCATTGTTCAGGATGCTTTGTGTTTCGATTAAGCGTTTTTCAGTAATGTTTAATTGAGCTTCAGCAAAAGCTTGGGGGTTTTTGACGACGGTATATACTTTAGCCTGTTCACCAAGTTTTTTTATAGGGAAAAAAGTAGAACCAGGAAGACTTTCTTGTGATTTTTCAAAAGTCTGGACTGATACCAAGAAAATTAAGGCTATGGATGCTGGCCAGGCAAAAATTTTTATTAATTTCTGTCTGGTTAATCCTTGTGAAGTGTTAGTACTTAGTGCATTTATATACTTCCACTGTTTGTTGGGAGTTGGGGCAGTAAGAAAATTGACCGATGCGAGTCTGTCAGCTATTTCTAAAAGACCGGAGATGTCTTCGGTGTCATTTTTGTCCCTGGTTTCCTCGGCTAAGCTTAAATTTCTTTCCGTTTTTGAGGAATGGAGGAGGTCTTCTATTAGATTTTCAGGATTCTTCTGCATTTATTATTTCTTTTAACTTGGCTAGTGCACGATGTTGGATTACTCGAATTGCGCCTTCGCTCTTATTTAAAATTTCAGCAATACTCGTATTGTCTATTTCTTCAAAGAATTTCATTTGTAATACGAGTCTTTGCTCCCGTGGGAGTTTTTGAAGATGTTTTGCTAAGCTCTCCGCATCTTGTGACCTATCTAAATGGGCGCCTAGATTTTCCTCATATTCTAAAAGATGTTCTACTTCTGTAATATTGACTGTCTCGGTATTTTTACGGTAGTAGTCTATTATTTGATTTTTTGCGATTTGATAGAGCCAGGCGCTGAAGTATTCAGAATTTTTTAGGCTCTGAATTTTTTGGAAAGCTTTTATAAAAACTTCTTCGGTTAGGTCTTCTGCCGATTCCTTATGGTTTACTCGGAAGTAGATGAATTTAAATATTTTATCGAAGAAATGGGTATATAGTTGGTTTAAGCTTTCGTTGTGCCCTGCTTTAGCTTGATCGACGGCTACGAGTATATCCACTTTATTGTTTGCTACTTATTAAGACGCAGCTTAGGGGTTATTGTTACAAAAACCCTGGATTTGACAGGGTTTATCGGATTATAGCACAAAATGACCATTTTTTAGGTCACCGTATGTAAATTGGGCTAGGCTAATACCAGTAATGCAAGCTGTCTCGGTTTTTAGGATTCTTGGGCCTAAACAGAGTGATTTTAGGTTGGTTGTCTGAGATGTTAAGAGTCGCTCGTTTTCACTGAACCCACCTTCGGGACCTATGAATATGCTTAAGCTGCCAATTTTTGTATTAGGAAAGATGTCAGCTGAAGGTTTGTTGTCTAGTAAAAGTCGAAGATCGCTATCTTTAGTTATCTCTAAAGTTTCTTCAAGATTTTTAGAAAGAGTTAATTTGGGCGGCCTAATTCTCTCACACTGTTTTGTTGCTTCGAGAGCGATCCTTTCCCAGCGCGAGAGTTTATTACTTGATTTGCTTTCTAGGTTGCTTGGGCTTAGTTCACCTTGAAAAATGACTATGTTGTTTACGCCGAGTTCTGTGGATTTAGTAATTATGATATCTAAATTGTTTTCTGATACATACGCAACGCATAAAGTAGTGCTTAGAGGTGATTCTGGGGGTGGAATCAATTTATTTATGGGTTTTAGAATTGCATTTTTTTTGTTTATAGATAAAACTTCGCAGGTGAATCGATTTTCGGATTGGTCTTGGATTTTTATTAACTCCCCGACTTTTGTGCGTTTGCTAACGGTGAGGTGGTGAAATTCATCCCCTTCGAGTTTTATTTCGCTATCTAGCTTTATTTGGTTGTTTGTTAAAAAATACGGCATATGCTAATAATACCCCAAAATTGACCAAACTGTTATATTTCAATAAAATAATCTAGTGCTTGTAGTCAAACTAACCTGTTCTAAGAATAGCGACAAGGTCGCGAGACAGGGGAGTCTCTAATCCAGCTTGGCTGGTTAGAGGGGGCGACGTGAGCCCCATACATTTAGTTTTTTCTGTTCTATAGCGACAAGGTCGCGAGACAGGGGAGTCTCTAATCCAGCTTGGCTGGTTAGAG
>CAYSUI010000004.1:0-91317 GCA_964434195.1 uncultured Candidatus Saccharibacteria bacterium | reverse complement strand
GGGGCGACGTGAGCCCCATACATAGAGGAGAGTTGGCCGAGCTGGTCGAAGGCACCACACTGCTAACGTGGCAGGGCGTAAAAAACCCTCGAGGGTTCGAATCCCTCACTCTCCGCCAGCCGTAGCGTCCTAAGCTACGTTCGCATCGCCACCTGATGCAAGGTGACAATGCTTACTTCGCTTAGGGTTATCTACGGCTTTACCCCACCCAACGGGTTGGTGGGGACCCCGATTCTAATCTGCCATTGCTTCGCTCGGCAGAACATAAAAACACTTCCTTACGAAGTGTTTTTATGTTAGTCTCTGGCGATTGTGATGCACCAGACTTCGGCTGCGCCGTTTTGTTTTAAGGTTTTCACTGCCTCTTTAAGGGTTGAACCTGTCGTAATTACATCGTCTACTAGCAGGATGTTTTTGCCTCGAACGTCTTTTGCGGGTGCAAGACGGAAGGCGTTTTTAACGTTTAATTTTCGTTCGGCTCTATCTAAATCTTTTTGTGATTTTTTGTGTTTGTCGCGCTCTAGTAATTCTCTGTATGGTAGATTTAGTTTTACGCTTAAATAGTTTCCGGTTATTGCGCTTTGATTAAATCCGCGCCATTTTTGGCGACTGTGGGAAAGGGGGAGAGAGGTAACAGTGAATTTTTCAAAGTTACCTTTGAGTCCCATAGATAATAAAAAATCGGAAACTAGATTTCCGAAAATTTCAAAAATTCTTGCAATGAATTGATACTTGCCTTCGATGATAGCTTTACTGACTTCTTCGTATTTAAATACGGAAATTAGTCCGTCCGGACTATATTGGGATTTACATGTGGTATGGCTAAGCCCTGAAAAGCTTGGTTTTAGGCATTCAATACATACTTGGGTCTCGAGGGGTTTTTGCTCTGTAATGCACTTTTTGCACATGGCATCGCCTTCTTTATAGCAAAAACTACAGCGGTGCGGGAACAGGCTGTCTAAGAAAAAAAGCTTTAGTTCTGATATAAATTGCATGGCTGATTAGTGTGCCTTTTTTAGCACAAATAGTCAAAATTAGCATTAAAGAGTTTGTATTAAAATAAAAGCCACCCATTAGGTGGTTTTTATTAAGCGGGAATAGCAATTTTAGAGCGATTGGCTATCGTGGAGAGTTGAAGTGTGTCTTTTTTAACTTCCACGTAAATATTTGCTCCAGATACGAGATGGTCAGTGATGATTTTTTCAGCAAGAGGGTCTTCGATAAGGTCCTGGACATTTTTTCTTATAAATCTTGCTCCTTGGTCTGGATCAAAACTTTTTTCAGCTATAAATTTGAGAACTTGTGGAGAAATTTTTAATTGAATTTTTTGTAAGGCCAGTCTTTTTTGTAATTCTGCAATTTGCAGAGAAGTTATTTTCTTAAGCTCCACCATGCCAAGTGGTTTGAAAACTAATACTTTATTTATTCTATTAAGAAATTCTGGTCTGAATTCTCTTTTAAGAATATCTAGTACACCACTTTTTATGTTCTCGTATTCTTTTAGGTGTGCATCTTTTTCGGCAGTTTTGTTTTCTCTTTCGGCAAATCCAATTTTGGCTGCACCTAAGTTTAACTCTTGCATGCCCAAATTGCTGGTCATTACGATAATGGTATTTCTAAAATTAACAGATTTTCCTTGTGCATCTGTGAGTTGTCCGTCTTCTAGGATTTGCAAAAGTATGTTGAAGACATCTGGGTTGGCTTTTTCAAGCTCGTCGAAGAGTATAACTGAGTATGGCTTTCTTCTTACGGCTTCGGTGAGCCTACCACCTTCTTCGTAACCTACATAACCAGCCGGTGCTCCAATTAATCTGGAAACATTATGTCTTTCCATGAATTCAGACATATCTACCCGAATAAGTGCATCTGGGTCTTGGAAGACTTCCGCGGCTATGGCTTTGGCGGTTTCGGTTTTTCCTACACCTGTTGGTCCTAAGAAAATGAAAGAACCTATTGGTCTTTTAGGGTCTGAAAGTCCAGCCCTGCTTCTTCTAATAGCTTTAGCTACCTCTGTAACAGCTTCGTCTTGCCCAACTATTTTTGCTTTTAGAATTTTTTCTAAATTTGTCAGTCTACTGGTCTCTGTTTGGGAAAGCTTTTCTAGGGGGATTTTGGTCATCATGGAAACAGTATGGGCAATGTCTTCCCCTGAAATAGTACGGATACTGTTTTGTTTTTCAGAATTAAGGTCGTTTTCTAGTTCTAGTCTTTGTCGTTGAAGTTTCTCTTCTTGAGTTTTTAGGTGTAATGCGGTGGTGAAGTCTTGGTTTAACACTGCTTTGGTTTTTTCTTCTTCTAAGGCCGCAAGATCGTGTTCTATTTTTTTGATAGATTTAAGAACTTTGCTATTGGAAGATAGGGTTTTTAGAAACGCCGCTGTTTCGTCTACTAAGTCTACAGCTTTGTCTGGTAGAAAGTGATCTTGGATATACCTACTTGAAAGCTCTACAGCAGCCTTTAATGCTTCGTCTGTAATTTTGACATTGTGATGTTTTTCGTAGTTTGGTCTGAGACCCTTGAGTATTTCGAGGGCCTCCTCTTCGGAAGGTTCTTCGACGAGAATTGGTTGAAATCTGCGTTCTAGTGCTGCGTCGTGTTCGATATGTTTTTTGTATTCTGCTAGGGTTGTTGCTCCGATGGCTCTAATTTCGCCTCTAGCAAGGGAGGGTTTTAATATATTGGCTGCGTCTAAACTACCAGTTGTAGCGCCGGCACCTACCATGGTATGGAGTTCGTCTATGAAAAGAATTACGTTTGGTGACTGTTTAACTTCGTCCATGATTTGTTTGAGGCGGTTTTCGAACTCACCTCTAAACATAGATCCTGCAACAACTAGAGCTAAGTCTAAGCTCAGTATTTTTTTGTCTATTAGAGAGTCAGGGACCTCTCTTTTTGAAATTGCTAGTGCTAATCCTTCTACGATAGCTGTTTTTCCTACTCCTGCTTCTCCAATGAGTACGGGGTTGTTTTTGGTTCTGCGGTTTAAAATAGAAACTAACCTCTCTATTTCTTTTTTTCTTCCTACTACAGGGTCTACCAATCCTTGAGAAGCTTTTTTTGTTAAATCGGTTGTGAAGTACTCAAGGACACTGCCTTTGGGCAGGGTTTGTGTTTGAGGTCTGTCTGGGTTTGAGTCGTGACTATGTGGTTGTCCGCCTTGCTGGTTTTCAGGAAATTTGGTGATATTTTCAAAAACGCTAATTAGGTTTTGTTCTAAGTCATATACATCCAGGTTGAGCTTGTTAAATATGAGCCTGGATCTGTTGTGGGCGTTATCTAAAAGTCCGTAAAGGAAATGTTCAGTTCCTATAAATTGATAGCCGTATTGGCTGGCGATGATAGCGGATTTTTCGATGGCTAGTTTTAGGTTTTCCGATAGCACCGGTTTCCAGTGAGTTATTTTGTTTTCTTGGTTTAGAATTTCGAGTTCTTTTTTAACCGATTCTGGAGTTAGCTTAGCTCGGCTTAAAATTTCAGAAGCGAAAGAACTCTTTTCGGCTACAATACCGTAAAGTAAGTGTTCTGTACCTATGTGGTCATGGTCAAGTTCTTCTGAGACTAGCTGGGCAGAAATTAGAGCATTCTTTGCCCGGCTGCTAAGTCTTTCCAAAATAAAAGCAAAATTTGTCATTGTAGTTGAATTAAATTGAGATTATCACTCTATCATGATGAGTGATAAAATGTCAATTATTTTTTCTAAACTAATCTAACTTTATTATACTACACAATATGGCCAAATTACTTACTAAAAATATTAATGACTATAATCATGCATATGGGTATGCAATATTTTTATTAGGCCTTAGGCAGTTAAGTATTGGTGAGCTTAAAGAAAAAATGAAAAGACGTGGTTATTCAGATGGTTGTGTAGATAAAGTGTTGTTAGAGTTGGTAAACAGAAGATATTTAAATGATGAAGATTTAGCTAGGGTAATGGTTAGGAATTTTAAAAGTTATAAACAATATGGATTCCAAATGATAAAGATTAAACTGATTCAAAAAAGAATTGCCAATAGTTTAATTGATCAGGTTCTTGAGGAGGATTTTACACAAAAAGAAGAAGAGTTGGTTGGAAGAAAATTGGTTATTAAATTAGCGAAAGAGAAGAAGTTGGATAAAAACAAATTGAGAGCTAGGTTGCTCTCAAGAGGTTTTAGGTCTGAGGTGATATTTAATGTATTAAAGTCGTTTAACTAATATTCATTTCTCTAAGTCTTTTTATGCGTTCGGATACAGGTGGATGAGTATTAAACAACCCCGCAAACCAACCGATGGAATCGTGGTGGTTTTTTAGCGGATTGGCAAAATATAAATGAGCCGTGGCTTTGTTTGCGGCTTCGAGTGGTTCTTTGTCCGCAGAGATTTTCTCCAGTGCACTAGCTAGGCCTTCTGGGTATCGGGTAATAAGTGCACCTGATGCATCTGCTAAGTATTCTCTTTGTCTGCTGACTGCTAATTGAATTAAAGAAGCGATAATGGGAGATAGTAAAGCAAGGACAATTCCAGCAATCATAAAAATTTGATTGTTATTGTCGTCTTTGCTACGTCTTCCAAAAAAACTTGCTCTGAGGAGCCAGTCTGCAAGAAGGGTTAAAGTTCCAACAAGAATCACAACTAGGGTCATAAATCTTATATCGTAGTTGCCTATGTGGGAGAGTTCATGTGCAATGACCCCCTCTAGTTCTGTTTTTGTTAGCCTGCTAAGGCAGCCAGTCGTTACACAAACAACAGCGTGATTTGGATCCCTACCCGTAGCAAATGCGTTTATTGCTGTGTCTTCGATGATATATATCTTGGGTAGGGGTAGTCCTGCGGCTATGGTTAAGTTCTCTACTATTCTGAATAATTCAGGACTGCTTTTCCTGGTGATTTGGTTAGCTCCAGAAAGAGCTAGGGTAATTGAGTCTGAAAAGTAATAGGAGATTAATGCAGAGAAACTACTAAATATTACAGCAAAGACAAGAAGTTCGGGTTGATTGTAGGCTTTAGAGAATAAAAAACCTAAACCAGAAATAAGTCCTAGGAATACTAGGATGAGTAATATGGAATTTCGTTTGTTTTTACCTATTGCTGTATATGTGAGCATGTGAGTTTATAAAGTTATAAAGTTTATAAAGTTTGTAAAGTATTTTTACTTTTAACTTTATGAACTTTATAAACTTGTAACTTGTAAGAGTTCAGTTAAAGCTGAACTTTGACTGGTTGTCCTTCTGGACCTTTCTCTCGCTATATTAGGAGCTAGCGTCTCCGGCTTGAGCAGGGACAGGCTGAGAGAGCATCCCTATTTCAGCAACAGGCAAAGCCTGCTTGCTTGCATAAGGATTCGCTTCTAAGCCTGATCCCTTCAAGAGCACCCCTTCAAAACGGGCAAAGCCCTTATTGAGCCTCCCTCGTCTCGCAGCCTTGCTGCTAGTAAGAATGTTAGTTTTTAGGGATTAAAATTGTACTTTTACAGGTTGTCCTTCTGGACCTTTTTCGTCTATGTCGAAGAAGTCGCGTTTGGTGAAGCCGAACATGGAACCGAAAATGTTAGTTGGAAATGTTTCTAGTTTGGTATTAAAGTCTCTTACAGTGCCGTTATAGAAACGTCTTGAAGCTTGGATTTTGTCTTCGGTATCTGTTAGATCGCTCTGAAGTTGCATGAAATTTTGATTGCTTTTCAGATCTGGATAGTTTTCGCTTACTGCAAATAGGCTTTTAAGAGCACCCGAAAGCATGTTTTCGTCTTTAAGACGCTCTTCAGGGTTATTTGCTCCCATGGCCATAGAGCGGGCTTTTATTACATTTTCTAATACAGATGATTCTTGGGAAGCGTAACCTTTTACTGTCTCGACAAGGTTGGGGATAAGGTCATATCGTCTTTTTAATTGGACTTCGATGTCGCTCCAGGCTTCATCTACCCTATTTTTGCTCTTGATAAGAGAGTTGTAGAGGCCAATAGCCGCTACTACGACTACTGCTATGATAATTAGTGCTATCCACATATTTTTGGAATTTACATTAAGAATGATGATAAAACTAAATGTATTATAGCATTTTTTAATTTATCCACTAAATAACTTGACCTTAAATTTATAAGGAGTAAGCTAAAGTAAATTTATGGAAATAATTTCTAAAAAAATGAATAGATCTAAGCAGTCAGGTTTAGCTAATCTGGTTATTTTAGGTCTTTTGCTTACCCGCTCGGCGGGGTAGTTTTTTTGAAGGAATTTTCAAAAAAATCGCTCCAAGTTGAGCGATTTTTTTGTTTCTTGAAAAGGGGGAAAAATGATTTCACAAATAGTTGAGGTAATTATTGAGAATGAAAGTTTGGTAATCCCTTGTGTAGACGGGGTTATGTATATCCCTCTTTTGGAAAGTGGGATTCCTCAGGATCGTTTAGTAGAGGCATTGTCATTTTATAAATGGTTGCCAATAGAAATAATATTTGGTAAGTTGCCATTTACTTCAGAGACAAGTGCTATGAATGCTTAAGGAGGTGTGATGAGTAGAAGACTTGAATCTTCTAGACTGAAGCAGGTATTTGTAGAGCCTGTTAGTTTGGGTCATGAAATGGAGTCGGTAATTATTGAGGTTCCATATAACAAGCATTGGTGGAAGGCTCAGCAGTATCGAGGTCTTCGTTTCAAGATTATTGTTAGGTCTTGCAGGAAGTGTTTAGCTGAAGGTGGTAAAAGTAGTCCTGCGTTGCAAAGTGTTTGTCCGCGTCGATAATCGACGCTTTTTTTGTGGATAAGTTTTTTATGATATCATTAATTTAATGAAATTTATTAGTTCTCAAATTCTTTTTGTCCTCCCACTTATTAATTCCAAGGGTACAAATTACCTTGGTAAGTTTAGTATTTGAGAGAAGCAAAATAGTTTTGGAGAAATTTAGACAGATTCCTAATCGCTTGCTCTCACCAGCAAGCGTTTTTGTTTCTAGTTTGTAACTTGGAAGAGGGTATATGCTTAAATTAGCCAGTGTAGAATTATCGTCGGAGCCTGGTTTACCTTGGTTAAATGGTGAAGGTGAGTCTTTGTTGGATATGGTCGGCAGGTTTGAGGTAAGGCGCGATGAGTCATGCAAGCACGACCCAAGTAAGCTTAGAAGGGTAAGCGGGTGCGGAAGTTTGGGCACATTGTCTATTGGTGATGAAACAAGAGGTTTACCCTTGTATAGATGTGAATGTGGCGAAGAGGGTCCGCTTGCTTATTTGGAATCACTCGTTTAAATCTCTATTTTGAAAAATAGAGAATTTTTATTGACCCTATTTATAATGGTTGTATAATAATAATGATATAGCTTTGAAATTTTTTCAAAGAATTTAAGAATTTAGAAATCAAAATTAAAACATGGAAAATAAAATGAACATAGATCATCCGCAAAGAAATAAGTTTTTGTGGCTTGTTGGTTTTTTGGTCGTAGTTGTGGTGGCTATTGTTGTTGCAAGAATGACAATGCCCAAGACTAATAAGCCAGTAGTAAAAGAGCAGAATGAGGAAAAGAAGAATGATACTAAACCTGCGGTAAGTATCACAGAAATTCCTAAAGATAAGATTCCAGATAAAATGCCAAGTAATCTTCCTATAGAGTCTGACGCGAAAATAACCCAGAATTATTCAGCCGTACAAGGACAGTCATTTCAGTACACCAGAGCCTATGAGACTAAAAAGTCGATTGTCGATGTAAGAAAGTCTTATCAGGATTATTTCGCTAAGAACGGTTGGAAGGTCGTGGCTACTTTAGATGATGCTGGTTTGAAAGTATTTACGGCTGTTAAAGATGAATTGCAAATGCAAGTTTCTATGTCAGACTCAACAATTTCTAAATTAGTCTTAGTAGAAATAACGGTGACTGCTAATCCAAATTCCACAAAATAAAATGAACAAGAAATTATTTACATTTTTAATCAAATTATCGGGAGGTTTGGTTTTACTTGTTGGACTACTGGTAGGTTCATTTTCGATATTTGCTAATACTGCTTCGGCGGCAACTGCAAATAGTCCTGTTTGCTCTACTTTTTCTTATAACCCCGCAAGGCTTGGTCCCCCAGGTAGTGTTTATTTAGATGTTGGTGCTACGACTAATGTGCAATTTTATGGTTCTGATCCTAGCGGTACTGCGAGTAAGGTAAGAATTACTTTTACAGACACTGGTGGACCGGGTACGTCTGTTGTTGGATTACCTTCAAGTTATACCTCTCTTCCTGGACAGACGACTTTGCTTAAGAATTTTCCTTTTACAGGCATAACGGCAGGCACTTCAAGGGATATTAGGGTGGATTTTCAAGTTTTGGATGTTGGTGATGTTCCTATATGTTGGAATCAATTTAACTACCAGGTAACAGTTACTACTTTACCTTCTCCTGACTTTACTTTAGATATTACTCCTCTTACTTCTAACGTTGTTCAAACAAACAAGGTTAGTTATTCGGTATATGCTAATTGTAACCGTGGGTATAATGGCGCTAATACAATTACTGGATTGACCTACAATCAAGGTGGTTTGACGAATACAACTGGAACGTTTTCGAACGCGAATTTAAGCTGTGGTAACTATACGTATCTAACTATATCTACTTCAAAAACCAGTGGACCTGCCTCGACGCCTGGCTCTCCGAGTACGCAGACATTCAGCGTATCGGGTACTTCTTCGGCTTATAGCTTAACTCGGTCGTCTAATGCTCAACTTACAATATATGGTTTACCTGTTGTGAGTCTAACCGCTAGCCCGAACGCGGTTGCGGTTGGTGGATCGACAGCACTTACGTGGACGACGAGTTATACAGACAATAGTATAAATGCGGCCAAGCCTTGTAACTTGTACCAAAATGGCAGTCTGGTCGGTACTAGAGCTAATACTCTTTCTTCGCCTGGAGAAACTCGAGGTCCGCTTAATGCGGCTGGTACGGTTCGGTTTGACTTGACTTGTACAGGATTCGGTGGTTTCCAGGGTATTGGGACTGCTTTTGTTACCGTTACGGCTTCACCAAATAATGTGTTTATACAATGGAGTTTGAATGGTGTAATTCAAACCGATTCTTTGGCTTCGTTGTACCCTGGCTTGTCTTACCGAATAGAGCATAGACAAATTGGCGGAGCGAATTGTCAAACATCTCCGCTGGTAAGGACTTTTTGTACCGATAGTACTAATGCTGATGCCCCTGTAAGTTTTAGTTACGCAACAAACTGGCAGTATCGAGTTACTGTTACAGCTATCCCCGGAAGCTTAACCTTTACAGGTGTAACTCCACCTGGTGAGCAGCCTCAGTCAGTGTCTGTTCCATATAGTAGTACTGAAATAGCGATTCCGAATGCGAGCTCTACAAAGATTACGTTTACTTTAAACTTTACGGATTTTTACGCTTGCCCGGATTATAATAACCCTCCTTATAATTCCTCGAATTACTATATAGGAATCTCTAGTTCTACAGCTGTGCCTCCTGCAAATATCAAGAATGTAACTATCGGAGATGCTGCTCAGCTTAGCCCAGAGCCTCATTTTAGCGGAGGTACTTTCACTACTTCGGGTAGTTCTGGTAATTGGGATTTGGTGAATGGTAACCTACTTCGCCCAACAAACTACGGGACTGGAGCGCAAGAAACTATTTTTGGGTCCACTGGTGATTGGGTTTGGGTGGATGATACTACGGGTAATCATGCCTACGGTTGTGGATTGCGTGATACCAATTTTAGAATAAATGATTATTTATACTCAGTTAGTACATTAAGCCAAACAAAAACACAGGGTGACACAGCTGTTTATTCTATGTCTGTTACTTCGAGGAACCAATTTAATCAACCGGTTAAGTTCTTGTTGGTAAATGAAACATGGTCTGGTTTGTTAGGTGCTAGTAAGCCAACAGTGAGTTACTGTAATGCGTCTAATGTGTGTTCGGATATTCAAACACTGACACCTGGAATTGGCGCGACGGCAAATGGTTATATTAGGGTTGGTGTAAGTTCTACAACTCCGGCTGGTACGTATACTTTCCAAATTAGAGCTAGATATGCAGGTACATATGCAAATAACGATAAAGATAGCGCTGTTTTGACTTTAATTGTTAATGCCGCAACGCCTCCTCCAGCTGTTACTATAACAGCACCAGCTAACGGTTCTACTGTTTCTACCGGTAGCAATGTGACGGTTTCTTGGACATCAACCAATGCAAATGTAAATGGATGTAATGTTTCTAGTTCTGTTGCTGGTCATGGTCCATGGAATAGTCAGCCAACAGCGGGAAGCATAACTGATAATAATGTGACTGCAGATACTACATATACCGTTGCTTGTAATGGTCCTAGCGGTAGTGGAAATGCAACTAGTTCTATAACTGTGGTAGCTACTCCTGCACCTACGGTAACTATTTCGGCACCTACAGCAGGTTCAAGTATTTTGTATAACGGTAGTACTACAGTAACTTGGTCTTCGACTAATGCAACAAGCTGTGGGATAACGAGCAGTCTTGCTGGTCATGGTCCATGGAATAGTCAACCAACGGCTGGTAGTATAAATGACTCTAATGTTACTGCAGATTCTACATATACAGTTACATGTACGGGGCCTGGTGGTAGTGGTAATGCTAATAGGGCAATTTTAGTAACACCAGGTGATCCAACTAATATTAAAACTTATAATTCTAGTACAGATCCTTCAGGTAATCCTACTCCTTGTGGTCAGATAAAGATTGCTTGGAATACAGTAGCTGGGGCTCAAGGATACTATTTATATACTTCTCCGTCTGGGGCTTCTATACAGACAGTTGTGGGTGGTACTACTAGCAGTACTTTCTATACAACTGCTGCATCTAATAGTTATTATGTTGCTGCTTATGCAGATTACGGTAGTGGTATAAAGGTAGGTAATAAAGTAGGAGCTACGCCTCCTCCTAGTAACCCTATAGCTCCAGTACCAAGTCCTTGTCCTCCAACTTTGACAAACTCTGATTTGGATGTACCAACAGTGGACAGTGTTTCAGTGAATACTCCTGCAAATTGTAATGCAGTACCTGATCCTATAAATAACCCATCAGTTGGAAGAAAAGAATATTTGGTAGGTGCAGTGGTTAGATATAGAGTAAATATTTGCAATAGCGGTATTTCAAGTGCGACTGCTGTGTCTGCTGCTATTAAGCTATCTAATTTAGCTCAACCGACAGGTGGGTGGAACTTCGCAGTATCTTGTGGTGGATGTTCGTTGCAGAGTACTCCTACACCTACCGGTGCTGGCACACCTGCAAATCCATTCGTTTGGGACTTTGGGGCAGCTACATTAAATGCTGGTAGTAGCTGGTATATAACATTTGATGCAATTACAGCTATTCCTTCCGGTTCTACACAATCTGATTTCTATGCCTATGCTTATGGGGATGTTAAGCTTTCCGGAGTTGTTGCTAAATCTGTTTCTTCCAACTTTGTACATTTTAGAGTAGGACTAAACCCTGAGATAAAAGAGGTTAATTTCTAAAAATAAATGTTTAAAAAACTAAGACATAAACTAAGACATAAAAAAATGGAACAAGGGAATATTGGAAGAAATAAATTTTATTGGCTAATAGGTTTTCTGGTGTTGGTTACTTTAGTAATACTTGCTTTTAAGTATTCGATGAAGACAACTAACAGATCTAATGTAGGAGATTCAAATAAAATTGTTGTACCGGATAAACACGCTGTAAATAAGCAAGAGCTTCCAGTGGAGGCTCTTCCTGATAAATTTCCTGCTGATTTTCCTGTGGAGAAAGATGCTATTGTAGAACAAAATTATAATTCTATTTCGGATGTCGGGAATTTTCAGTCAACTCGTAGTTATAGGAGCGCACAAAGTTTAGAACAGAACGAAAAGATATTTACTGATTATTTTAAAAATTCTGGTTGGAAGATATCCGCGACCCACAAAGATACGAATGTAGTTGCTATTAGTGCAATTAAGGATTCATTGAATATGATCATAACGGTAAATAATGTAGTAGAAGATAAGTCGGTTAATGTAAATATAACCGTTGTGCAAGCACCTAAATCTTAAAAGAAAAACCAATTAAACTATGAACGAATTTAAGTTAAAATTAGAAATTCTGAAAATACAGCATCTATCTTTGGTACTATTTTTGTTTGTATTTTTATTATTTGGTTTATTCTTCGTGGTGACGAAGGAAACTTATGCGGTAAGTTATTGTGGTTCCCCTGATTCGGGAGTTAATGGAACAATTCAAAAAGGTTTATTGTATACGAGTAACGGTGCAATAGGTAACGGAAATGAGTGCTCCTCGGGATTGCCTTCACAAGGGGGGAGTTTTCAAATAGTTCCTGATGGGCATGCTTTGACCGCTATTGGTTATGGTTCTGATGATCGAAGGTGTATGATCGGGATTTCTACAGCCCCAGTAAATCCTGATGGTACAGTAGATTTTTCGCAAAATGATTATAATCAGTTTGATTACTGTGCCAATGCTCCGGGTGCAAGAAACAGGTTGATGGTTCAGTATGAAGGTTCTCCGTATGATAATATTCTACGTGGATTTAGTCAGTACGGTAATCAGAAGGTTCCTACGGGGCATGTGGTTACAGGTTGGATATGGGGAGCAAATACGAGTGGGGGTATTGGTAGTACTGCAGGAAATCCTGCGCAGGAGTGTTATTACCAAGAGTATATGAACTTGCAAACTAAACAGGTTTTTGGTTGGGGTAGTCAATATGACGGAACTTGCAATGAGTATGGTTATGGGAATGTTGGTAGTTTGCAAAGGGTAGCTAGGGCTCCGGCTGGGAGGGTGATTACTGGTATAGATTTTATGCTAGATCAAGATGCCAACGTTAGCTCTATGTATGTCGCTACTAGATTGGTTACTGCACCACCACCTCCTTTAAATCCACGTTTTGATATTTCTATTTCTCCTGGGGCAGGGTTGGACATTATACGAGGCGCTTCTGCTACAGGCGTATTTGTTGTAAGTATTACGAATTGTTCGGGTGGGGTTAGTTCGGTAAATTTAAATAATGTTGTAGCCAATAGGCCTATAAGCGATATCGGGTTTAATTTTTCAAGAACGACTGTTCCGTGTACACCTGGGGATAATCAGGCAATATTGACTGTAAGTCCCGGACCTAATGCTTCACCGTTATCTTTACCTGATGGTCCTTATGCAGATATTGGTTTAAGGGTGAGTGGTACGGCCAATGGATTTACAAATTTCGTGGATACTGGTTTGTGGGTTTATGAAAGACCGAGTGTAAATATAACTGCTAATAATTCAGCAGGTCCTATTACAATAAATGCAACTGACCCATTGGTTATTAGGTGGTCACCTTTAAATACTAAGAATGTTCAAGCGTGTAGTGCGTCTGGTGCATGGTCAGGAACAAAAGATTCTATTCACGGTCAGACATATTCACAAAATATAACTGGGTTAACCTCTGGTCAGAAAGTTTTTAGTATTCAGTGTTTCGGTTGGGCAAACGCACCTTCTACCGTTGCCTCGGTTACGGTAAATGTGAACGGTGTCGCACCTATTGGGAAGCTTGATACTTTAACTATTTCACCTGCAAATTCAACGATAAATGTAGGCGCTAATCAGCCCTATACTCTAACTGCCACTTTTACAAATGGAAGAGCTCCTGAGACAGTTACGTTGTCTTCTGGTGCGAGTTATGTGTCGTTAGACGGTGCGTTTGCGACTATGGGAAGTGGGAGTAGTAGAAATGTCGCAACGGGTATAGCAACTACTTCAACGGCTGCAAGAATTCAAGCGACTTATACTGAAAGTTATCCTGATTCTACAACCGTTAGTAGAACAGCTATGGCATTACTTAATGTAAATAGTGTGCCTTTTACTGCTAATTGTCCAAACAGTTTGAGTACAGTGAATAATAATACTCAGACTTTGTCTGTCCCAATTTCGGTATCGCCAGCGAGCGGAGGAAGTGTTAATTTTACTGCTGCTTTTGTAAGTGGGCCTTCACCACGACCTAGTTTAAATCCTTTGAGTGGGACCTTAGGGTCGAGCAATAGTTATTCGACTATACTTTCGGTTGGAATAAATAATTCAATTCAAGCTGGGACTTATAATTTACAAGTGAATATGAGTAGGTCTGGTGTGAATCAGTCTTGTACTGTTCCGATAGTGGTAAATACAGTTGTAGGACCGACTTTAACTAGGGTGGATATTTTCCCGAATAGTATTCAATTGGTTGTTGGTCAGACTCAAAGTTTTAGCGCTGTAGCGACTTACTCGAATGGATCAACAGCGGTTGTTACTGCTTCTTCCAGTTTTGCATCTACAGGAAATATAACCATGCTGGGAAACACAGGTCAGGCAGGTAATGTGGGATCTGCAACAGTTCGCGCTACGTATCAGGGAATTACTTCCTCCCCGGCTAGTATTTCTGTTTCGGATTTCACAATTGCATGTCCTAGTCCCGCAAATTTGACTTTGGTTGGGAGTGCTCTGCCTGCAAATACAATTGTAAATATGAACTTCACTGTTTTGCCGGTAAATGGATTTAATAAACCAGTAACTACTACCATAACTGACGCATCTGGTGTGAATTTGTTTAGTCCTAATCCTAGGACAGTAAATATGACCTCCGCAAACTACGCCTATAATCTTTCTGTTGATATGTCTGGTAGAGGTGCTGGTGTTTATAATATTTCTGCTGATTCCCTTTACTCAACACCCCTATTTTCTAGAAGAGCCAATGGCGCACCGTGTATAGCTCAAATAGTAGTAGGGGCGGTTACTAACTACAATTTACAATTCGATTCCATAATCGGATCTGTGATGCAGGATGATAATACTAATCCTTCTGATAATACAGTTGGTAGTCCGATGATTCATCAGTATAGGATTCAGTTAACGAATTGTAGTGGGGCAGCGGTAACGAATGGTGTGCAACTAAAACCACTTAATTTGAATGGAGTTACCGGTGCTGAATTTGGATATTATGAGGAAACGAGTCCAGGAAATTTTGTGCTTAGAGGTCAGACTATTACTATTGCTTGTAATCAAACTAGATATCTGAGAGTAAATGCGAGAGATACGTTGGCTCCTTTAAACCCTAATAATACCCCTACCAATAATAGATCGATTAACTTTATGTCTGGAACCCCAGGGATTTCAGATAAACAGAATAATTTGGTATTAACACTCTATGGTAGACCAAGGGTGACAGCATTTACTGCTTCGCCTGCCAGTGTAACGGATATACAATCATCTAACCTAACTTGGACAACCGCATTCGTACCAACAAATGGTTTCTACTGTAATGGAACTGCAGGAACTGGTGCTTGGCCGGGGCCAAAATTTAACACTCTAACATCAGGGGTTGCTGGGGGTACGTATGCTACGGGAAGTATGCCAGCAGGAAGTAGGATATTTACAGTAGCTTGTGGTGTATCTTTTAGAAATTCCTTGTATTATTCTTCACCAGTTTCAACAACGATAAATGTTACCCCAAGTGGTTCTAATCAACCTGTAAATGTTAGTGGGGACAATTCTGCCTGTGGGAAAATTACAGTAAGATGGCAAAAGCCTAGTACAGGATTAGCTCCAACAGGTTATAAAGTATATAAATTTAATGGTTCGAGTTGGGTACAAATGGGTGCTACGGTAAACGTAACAAACTCAGCGCAGGTAAGTTATTCTCTTGATGATCCGTCCCCAAGTGCTCAGAATACTTATGCGGTTACTTCCCTTCAGGGTGTGGTGGAGTCAGCAAGAACTCAAGCAAGTAATAATCCAGTACCATTAGTAGTATGTGCTTCTAATCCACCAGAGTCAGTCTTGGCAAATAATGCGACTTGCGGAAAAATATTTATAGATTGGAAAAGACCAAGTAGTGGAATAGCGCCAACATCCTACAGGGTATATAGATGGAATTCATCTACAAGTGTTTGGCAACCTATTGCTAATGTATCTGTAAGCAATGCTTCTGTAGTGGATTACAGATTTGAAGACCCTGCACCTTCTGCAACAGGAAATAGATACGCGGTGTCCTCTTTTCAGGGGGCTCTAGAGTCCGTTAGGGTTTCAGCAAGTAATAATCCTATAGATTTACTTTCTTGTACACCTAACGCACCTGCTATTACCGGAACTTCGACAACATGTGCTGGTATAACAATAAACTGGAATTATGGTGGAACTATTACTTTGAGTAGATTTAGGATTTATAGAAATAATGCTCAAATAACAGAGGTTCCTGCAACACAATTCAGTTACCAAGACGCAACACCTCTTTCAAGTAACAACTATCAAATTTCAGCCATTAGTACGACAAATATTGAGTCTAGCAGATCGAATACTGTGTCAGTTGGTTGGAGTGGTTGTGAGCCAAAACTTGATACATCTAACAAGAGAATTCTTTCGGTTGATGGAGTAGTAAATCCTTTTGCTACTCAGAATCCATGTGATCCTAATTTTACTAGATTAGACCTTAAGGCGAGAATAGATCAACCAATTGTGTTCTTGATGAATATTTGCAACAACGGTTCGGCTCCTCTTGTAGCTGGTGCAGCCCCTGGTAGATATGTGTTGATAGATGATACCAAGCTGACTCATTTAAAAAAGAATGGGAATAGCTGGAGAGTAAAAATTCAAGGAAATAATTGTACTCAGTTTCCGGTATGGTCGGCTGCCTCTGCCACAGCACCACAGTGTCAATACCAGGATGTGTCTGGTGGTTTAAGGATTAGTTTAAGAAATGGGACTTTGCCTATTGGTGGTATTTGGCAACTACAGTTTGAAGCTATAACAACTGTTGGTCCTAATGAGAACGGAGATACTTTCTATTATGGAAATAAGGCTACTATTACGTATCCTAAAAATACTCCTCCAAACGGAACGAAAGATATAGACACTGGACTTAAGACGTTCATTAGGGGTAGTGGTGATGGAGTAAAGTTTATAGAGATTCCGCCGGGGAGCTAAAAAACTATGGTAAGGAAAACATGGTTTTCCGACTTGAGCTTGGGAACAGGGAAACCCTGATTCCCATCAAGAGTTCTCCCCATTACCCACCCTTTCCGCTGTTTTCTTCAGGACATGGCAAAGCCGGACCCTGGAGAAGCTATAACGTTTGATCTCAGAAAAACATACAAAAAGACCCTTTAACAAGAGGGTCTTTTTGTATATAATATGTTAGAGTCTGTTGCCGAATATCATTTTTGCTCAAAATGCGTATTTTCGGCATCTTGCTCCAAAAAATTTTTAACCGTAATTAAATCATTACGCTGAAAAATTTTTTGAATCAATCTGCTCGAATGTATGCATTTTGGTTCAAAAAGCATATTCGGCAAAAGACTCTTTATGCTTACTATAGAAGAAACTAAAAAAATAGGGGAATTGGCTCGGATAGAGCTTGCGGAGGCTGAGTTGGTTAAGTTTTCGGGAGAACTTTCTTCGGTTCTTGAATATGTTGAAGAGCTAAAGAAGGTGGATACTGAAGGAGTTGAGGTGCTCTCGACAGTTACTGGCTTAGAGAACGTGTTTAGAAAAGACGAAATAGAGAAATTAATAACTAGAGAAGTTTTATTTACTAATACTCCAGAGACAAAAGACGGACTAGTGAAGGTAAAGGCTATTTTATAGTATGGAAAACTTTGAATATTTAGAATTATCTGAGTTGAGGAAGTTATTGGACGAAAAGAAGGTTAGTTCACTAGAGCTTACTGAGTATTTTTTGAAGCGTATAGAAAGCATTAATCCTAAGCTGAATGCTTACTTAACAATTTCTGGCGATGAAGCTCGGGAAGATGCTAAACGAGCTGATGCATATATTGCTGCTCCCGGTGATAACCCGCTTTTATGTGGTATTCCTTATGCGGCAAAAGATTTATTTTTAACACGGGGGATAAGAACTACAGCATCTTCAAAAATTTTGGAAAATTATATTGCTCCTTATGATGCAACTGCGGTTACTAAAGTTAAGGAGCAGTACGGTGTGTTATTGGGGAAGACAAATTTAGATGAATTTGCTCATGGTTCGAGTACGGAAACATCAGCTTTTGGACCTAGTCGAAACCCTTGGGATTTAAATCGTAATCCAGGAGGGTCATCAGGGGGATCTTCTTCTGCTGTTTCTGCAGGTATAGCACCATGGTCACTTGCTACGGAAACGGGAGGTAGTATTCGTCAGCCAGCTAGTCTTACTGGTACATCTGGTTGGAAACCTACTTATGGAAGGGTTAGTCGTTATGGTGTAATTGCTATGGCTTCTTCGTTGGATAGTATTGGTGTTATAGGAAATTCTGTTCGTGATTTAGCCATGCTTGCAAGTGTTATTTCGGGTAAGGATGAGAGAGATTCAACGACTGGAAGTGTTGAAGCGGCTGATTATTTTAATAGAATTGATACAAATGTTAAGGGAGTAAAAATAGGTGTCCCTGAGGAGTACTTTGTTGAAGGTATGGAAGATGGAGTTAGAAGAGCTATTGAGGCTGGAATAGAAAAATACAGAGAGTTAGGAGCAGAAATCGTCCCAGTGAGCTTACCTTTAACTAAATATGGTTCATTAGTATATGCCATAATTTGTCCAAGTGAAGTTTCTTCTAATTTGATGCGATATGACGGGATACGATATGGTCATGTTACCCAGAATGCAAGTAGTCTAGCTGAAGTGTATGCGAGGTCTAGGGAAGAAGGATTCGGAGATGAAGCTAAGAGAAGAGTGATGACGGGTACTTATGTGTTATCTGCTGGTTATTACGATGCTTATTATAAAAAAGCGCAGAAGGTAAGAAGGCTTATTTTAAATGAATTTATAGATGTCTTTAAAAAAGTAGATATTCTAGCATGTGCTTCCACCCCTAATGTGGCTTTGCCTATTGGAGAAGCAAAAGATAATCCGTTGTTTGGTTATATTGCAGATCAGCTAAATATTCCTTCAAGTCTTGCAGGATTGCCTGGTATCTCTATGCCTTGTGGATTTAGTAAACCAACCACGGGTTCTGACCAAACGAATGATATGCCGGTAGGTTTGCAGTTAATTGGACCACAGTGGAGCGAGCAGTTGTTATTTAATGCCGGTGTTGCTTACCAAGATGCTACGGATCATCATAAAAGACATCCGATTATAGAATAACGAATAAAGAATGACGAATAATGAAGATTTAAATACTTATAGGACAGTAGTTGGTTGCGAAATTCATGTGCAGCTTAAGACGAAGACAAAAATGTTTAGTCCTGCAGCAAATAACCCGGATGAAAAAGAACCTAATACTAATATAGATGAAATTGTAACTGGTCAACCAGGTAGTCTGCCTGTATTAAATGAGGAGGCGGTAAAGCTAGGTGTTGCTTTAGGTTTAGCTTTGAATTGTGAAATACCAGAATATTCTAAATTTGATAGGAAGCATTATTTTTATCCTGATTTACCGAAAGGTTATCAAATATCCCAGTACGATGAGCCAATTGCAAAAAATGGCTGGGTAGAGATCGAGGTGGAGGGTAAGAAGAAGAGGATTGGTATTACTAGAGCGCATTTAGAAGAAGATGCAGGAAAAAATGTACATCCTGAAGGCCTGTCTTATAGTTTGGTTGATTACAATAGAGCAGGTGCTCCACTTCTCGAGATTGTTACTGAACCTGACATTGAATCTGCTTTGGAAGCCAGGATTTTTTTACAAGAACTTCAGAATATTGTTAGGTATGTAGGTGCTGGAAGTGCTGATATGGAGAAGGGGACTATGAGATGTGAGCCAAATATTTCGGTGCGCAAGCCTGGTGAAACGAGTCTACCTAAATATAAAGTAGAAGTAAAAAATATAAATTCTTTTAAATTTGCTGAAGCAGCAATTAATTTTGAAGTAAGTAGACAAACAGAAATACTAAAAGAAGGCGGTCAGCCCCGTCAGGTTACAATGGGGTGGAATGAGAAGGGTGGCTTTACGGTAGAACAACGAAGCAAAGAAGAGGCTAATGATTATAGGTATTTTCCTGACCCAGACTTACCAATTTTGTATTTTTCTAGAGATTATGTCGAAAATTTGAAAAATAATCTACCAGAATTACCTAGTGAAAAAAGGAAACGGTTTAGAGATGAGTTTTCTTTACCAGATGCTGATATTGATAACTTAATTGCATGGAAAGAATTAAATGAATTTTTTGAAAATACGATTTCTGAACTGAGTCTGTGGGTAAAGGATGAGGGGTTGGCTGGTGACGAAGTTATGAAAAAGCTTACCAAGCAGTGTGCGAACTGGTGTTTGCAAGATTTTTCTGCTCTTCTGAATGCAAGCCAGATGAATCCTTTTGAGAGTAAGCTTTCTCCAGAGAATTTGGCTGAAATGGTGGTTTTAATTGAGAAAGGTAAGATTTCTAAATCCGCTGGGAAAGAGGTACTAAGGGTTATGTTTGATAAAGGTGGGGAACCGGATTCTATAGTTATGGATTTAGGTTTAGTACAAACGAGTGATGAAGGTGAAATCTCCATTGTTATTGATAAAGTCTTAATTGAAAATGCCAAAGCCGTAGAAGATTATTTGGCGGGACAGCAAAAGAGTTTTGGGTTTCTAGTGGGTCAAAGTATGAAAGCTTTGGCAGGAAAAGGTAATCCTGAATTGGTTAATGGGATACTTAGACAAAAATTGGATGAAAAAAAGACCGCGATCTAATTAGTTCGCGGTTCTTCTTTTAGGTAGACTTTATGCCCGTAAGATCCTAATCCTTCTGATAATTCTTGTTTGACTGAATTAAGTCTCTCTAAATCCCCACAACCTTCGGGGTAGAGGATTACCAGAGACGTTTTAATATTATTATCTGTGATTTTTGATTGGAATCTTATTTCTGTAGCTAGGTAAGAAAATTTACCTTTTGTTTCCATTTGGGACTTAATTTTTTTTACTAAATCTTCAAGGAAATATGGAAGCGCGTACTCTTCCAAATAGGCTAATCTTACTAAAGCCATTCGGTTTTCAGGCAGAATTAAAAGGATCCCTTTGGTGCTTGCGTGTCCTCTTTCGATTTTGGGTGTTGGGAAAAGCTGTTCCAAGTCTGATTCGAATAAATTATATTCAAATACGGCTTGTAACTTATCTTCTTTGTTCGTATGTAATTTGAGCGTTATTGAGGTGGTTTGGAATAAATACACGTTACCCAAAATAATACTTCGATTTTTTTTCTGTTTGGGCTTAGCCTCAAGTTTACATTCGAATGCTGGCAATTCCCGTCTTAGCTCTTCTTTGATGATTTTTCGAACTGCCTCTTCAGTGTCAGGGTCTTCGGAGTCCGATGATAGTGTTACCGAATAACGAGGGGGAAGGTTTTCGAAAAATTCCGATTTAAACTTAGCTTGAAGACATAGTTTGGGAGTTAAATTCTTTGGTAAATCGTATTCTTTTTTAAAAGCCTCGTCCATGATGAGCGCAGTTTCAAGGTCCATATCTGAATGGTCTTTTCTAACGAAAAGGATTATGTGTGAGTTATTTTCGTATTCATGTACGAAAACTCCACCGGATATTTCAGAAATGGGATTGTTTTTAGTTACCTCACCGAACATTCTCTTTAGACCTTTTATGATTAGGTCGGCTGAGAGTGATTTTAAGTTAATACCCTGTACTGTTTTTTCTGTTTTTATGGCTATGCTGGGAGAGCTTAGCTCCACCGTAAAAGGATAGAAGTTGGTATTCGTCATAGATCCCTCCTTTAAAGTAACAAATCAGAATTTCTGATCGTTTTGATGGCTACAAGATTTTTTATTATTCAATTTATTCAAACTTTTGTCAAATTTAATTGAGTTAAATATTTATGAGTAGTTTATAATTAGGTTGTATGGAAATACCTAAAGATAATTTTTTATGGGGAGCTGCCATCTCGGCTCATCAGACAGAGGGGGATAATATTCATAGCGATTGGTGGTATTTTGAACAGATGGGCAAAATACCTAAATCGGGGAAAGCCTGCGAGCATTACAAGAGGTTTTCAGAAGATTTTTCTCTGGCTAGAGAAATTGGCCTTAATGCTATGAGGGTTTCGATAGAGTGGGCTAGAATAGAACCTGAAGAAGGGGTTTATGATATTGCTCAGATAAAACATTATTCTGAGGTATTAATAGATTTGAGAATTAAGGGGTTTAGAAGATTTCTAACTTTACATCATTTCTCTTTACCACTTTGGGCGGCAAAGAAAGGTGGGTTTTTAAACAAGTCAGTTGTGGATAGTTTTGTAAATTTTTCGGGATTGGTGGTGAAAGAGTTGGGTGATGAAATAGATTTTTTATGTACGATTAATGAACCAGAGGTTCACGCCCTTCTTTCTTATATAAGAGGTGTTCACCCTCCTTTTAAAAAAAATCCTTTGGTAGCTTTGAGATATTTATTAAAATTGGTAAAAGTTCATAATAAGGTTTTTACAGAAGTGAAAAGAATAAAATCGGATTTACCAGTAGGCATTGTAAAAAATAATGTTTATTATGAACCAAATCAAGTAAGTAATTTTTTTGATAACTTCGTTTGTTCTGTGGCTAACTTTTTGGGGAATGATTTGCTACTTTATATGGTTAGAAAAAGGTCCGACTTTATAGGATTGAATTATTATTTTACAAATACACTTAGATTATCGTTAAAAGGGATAAAAGTCGAAAATAAAAATGTGCCAAAATCGGATATGGGTTGGAGAACATATCCTCCTGGGTTGTATTTTTTACTGATAAAACTAAAAAAATTTAAATTACCTATATATATAACAGAAAATGGTATAGCGGATTCTGAGGATAATATGCGGGGAAGATTTATTACAGAACACGTCGAATCAGTTATGAAAGCTAAGAAAGAAGGAGTGGATGTTAGGGGGTATTTGTATTGGTCTTTACTTGATAACTACGAGTGGCATGACGGATATGGTCCTAGGTTTGGACTTATTCAGGTGGACTATTTAACACAAGAAAGAAAGATGAGGGAGAGTGCTAAAGCTTATAAGCAGTTAATCAAATCAAATGGATAATTGGGTATTATTAGCCATAGTAGCGTACTTGTTTAATGCGGTTAATGGTGTGGTGGACAAGTTTATGCTTAGTAAGACCGTGAGGCATCCCGTGGTCTACGCTTTTTATACAGGAGTCACTTCGTTGTTTGTATTATTGCTTATACCATTCGGAGTACATATACCCAGTGGGTTAGGGATATTTTTTTCACTTGTTGGCGGTGCGGCGTTTTCTGTAGCTCTATATTTTTTGTATAGTGCTATTCAGGCAACTAGTATCTCTAGGGTTTTGCCTATAGAAGGAGGTTTTATACCAATGTTTACTTTAGTTTTGGCTTACTTTGTTTTGGGAGAAAGGTTGACCGAGTATCAATATATAGCTTTTGTATTTTTAGTTTTTGGAGCTGTTTTAATTTCACTCAAAAAGGATGAGGCTAGGGGTGAATTTCATCCCCAAGCTTTGGCCTCTTCACTGTTGGCAGCTGTGTTTTTTTCAATATCGTTTGTTTTTACCAAATTTGTATATAACGATTCTGGATTTTTAACAGGGCTTGTTTGGTCTAGGTTTGGGATGGGGCTAATGGCTTTGGCATTTTTAATTCCAAAAGCAAATAGACAACATGTTTTTAGTACGGGGGAGAAAGCAAGTTCGGGAAGCAAGCTATTATTTTATGGCTCTAAGGTAACAGGCGGAGTTGGTGGTCTTATGGAGAATTACGCAATTAGTATAGGTTCAGTAACTTTGGTAAAGGCTATGCAAGGGACGCAGTATGTATTTTTGCTTTTACTTACTAGTTTTTTAACTATTTACTTCCCAAGAATTTTAAAAGAAAAAATAACTTTGGCTATATTAATTCAGAAATTGATAGCAATAGGGTTTATAACGATCGGATTAATTCTTTTAACTAAATAAAACTATTTTTTGGAAAATGAAAAACAAAAATAAAATAAGAAAATTGTATTTAATAATTGGGATTTTGTTTTTGGGTATTTTTGGATTTTTAATTTTTTTGTATTCTCAATTTGATCCGGTTGAAAAATCTGATTTAGGTATTAATTTTTCGTCGAGGCATGTTACCTATTTAGGTATGGATTGGAAGAAAATCTATTCAGATGTATTTACGGATCTAAAACCCAAGTATCTCAGACTCCCTATTTATTGGGATGACGTCGAAAGGCAGAGAGGGGTTTTTGATTTTTCAGATTTAGATTATCAATTACAAATAGCTAGTCAGAATGACGCGAAAGTGATTTTAGTTGTTGGAAAAAAACAGCCTAGGTGGCCGGAGTGCCATGTTCCTGTATGGGTTAAATCGCTCTCTGGTGAGGAGCAAAAGAATTTGCTTAAGAATTATATTGTGGAGTCGGTTAGACATTTTAAAAGCTATGCTTCAGTGGAATTTTGGCAAGTGGAAAATGAGCCAATATTTGGTTTTGGTCCGGATTGTCCCAAAATAAACACTGAACAATTGTCGGAGGAAATTGGATGGGTAAGAGGTGAGGATAATAGAAAGATAATAGTTACTGATAGTGGAGAGCTGGGTAGGTGGATACCTACTGCAAAATCTGGTGCAGATTATTTTGGAACTACGATGTACAGGGTTGTGCATAATCCTAAGATTGGATATTACTCATACCATTTACCACCATTATTCTTTAGGTTAAAAGCTGGGATGCTTAATGCTTTCGTTGGGCAAACAAATATATATGGTGTTGAGCTTCAAGCAGAACCCTGGTTTGCAACTGACGTACTGCTTACGCCAATACCAAGACAGAAGGAATTAATGAATGCCGAAATGCTTTCGGACAACATAAGCTATGCTCGTAAGAGTGGGTTTGAAAGGCATTATTTATGGGGTGTAGAGTGGTGGTATTGGATGAATGAGAAGAATAATGATTCTAGTTTACTTGAGACAGCAAAGCATGAGTTTAATAATTAAAAAGTATTTATGAAAGCAGTATTTGATATTGGGGGAACGACTACGAGAATTGCAGCTTATGATAATGAAAGCCTACCGTTAAAGCCTGTGGTTTTCAAAACGCCGAAAAAGTTTGATGAAGCGACTAGAAAATTGGTTGGAGAAATTAAAACCATAATATCAGGTGGGTTTTTAACAGCAGTAGCGGGAGGGTTAGCAGGGGTTATTTCTGTAGAGGGTAAGATAGAAAGATCAGTTAATCTGCCAAATTATGAAAATAGAAATTTATTGAATATTCTTAAAAAAGAATTCAATTGCGATGTTTATTTAGAAAATGACTGCACTATGATTGGATTAGGTGAAATCGAAAAATTGCGCTTAGATAATACCAGGGTAGTTGCCTATGTTACTATAAGTACGGGGGTAGGTGCGAAAAGATTTGTTGAAGGAAAACCTTCTGAAAGCTATTTAAATTTTGAACCCGGTAAGCAAGTTTTATTGGTAGAAAACAAAAAAAATAAAACTTGGGAAGAGTTGGTTTCGGGTTCAGCTATTTTTAAAAATACGGGAAAAATTCCATCTACTATTAAAGATAGAAAGTTTTGGGATTTAGAAGAGAGTCTAGTGGCAATGGGACTGTACAATTTAATTTTACATTGGAGACCAGACTTAGTGGTTATTGGCGGCGGAGTGGTGATTAATGCTCAGTTAAGCATCTCAGGAATTGAAAAACATTTGAAAAAAATAAATACTATATATCCATCCTTGCCAAAGATTATTAAAGCTAAGCTGGGAGACTTTGGGGGTCTATATGGGGCAAGGAGTTATCTAGAAAAAATTAAAAAGAACGCGTGATATTTACGCGTTGATAGGAAATGGATAGGAAAGGATCGTAGAGGAAGAGGTTAAATTGGGGACTTCGCTTTCTAGATCTTTTCTTCCCATTTTTTGGGCGACTCTGTTCTGTGGGTGCTCGATTCTTTGCCTTGAACCCTTTCTGCGGTTCAAGCTGAGGAAATAATAGTTTTTAGTTGCGGTATTATCAGGGTGTTTGATAAGCATTTCATCTACCGCAAAATTATCTACTACTCCGCTTACTACAGCGAGCAGGAAATAGACAGCCGCTACATTTTTTTTGAAATAAATTTCCGGGTTGTTTTCATCACTTTGTCCTTCCTTTAAGGAAGGGTGATTTAGGAAATAATTCATAACGAGGTTGTCTATATTTCGAAGTTTTTCTTCTAAAGAAAGTATGCTTTTAAGGGCACACGCTTCTTGAAGATAGTTACTAAGTAAGTCGTAGTGTAGTGAAATTTGGAAGTTTTTTTGGATTTTTTTGATAACTTCCAAAGGAAGATCGGCGCAGTATGCCATATTCCCTCCTAGAGTTTTTGCAAAAGCGACGGGATCGCATATTTTGTGTATTTTCGCCGTTTTTTCCGTACGCCCTTTCACCGTAGGGAATAGTCTTTATTCCAGGACCGGCATGCCGGATCCTTTCATAAATACTTCGCTTTTTCCCAATCACGGTCGCTTCAGGGCCGTACTCAAAAATCGACGAAACTACATACAAAATATGTAATTCGTTGGCGCATGACGTTTGGAATTCATGTTTAGTCTCGGTGTGAAATTTCGTCTTTGTTATGGTGCCAGTGTGGGTGGGTTCTGTCAATGAAATTTAAAGCTTCCTCGGCAGTTTGGAACCAGTGGATTTCTTTGTTTCTTTTCCACCAGGTCATTTGTCGTTTGGCATAATGTAGGATATCCGTTGTTAGATTGCTTACGAAATTTTCATAATCAATTTTTTTTTGGAGAAATAGACTGCCGTGTTTATACTCTAAACCAAAATTTATTAATTTTTTCCAACTTAGGCCTTTGTTGTGTAAATTTTGTATTTCATCTAGTAATCCTTCTTGTATTCTAGTTTCAAGTCTTTTTGATATTTTATTTTTGAGGTCTTCTGGTTTTGGATTTAGTCCTATCCAAAGATAGTTGCTTGTTTGTGATTTGTCTCTTGTGGGGACTGGGTTTCCACTAGTGATTACAATTTCTAAGGCCCTAATGAGCCTTCTTCTGTTTTGTGTGTCTATGGTATTAGCTCTTGCTGGGTCTAATTTTGAAAGTTTTAGTATTAAATTTTCAGTAGTTTCCTTTTCTAAAATCTTTCTTAGCTTTGGATTTGGGGGGACATTTGGGAAGGTTTGATTGTATATGATAGCGTCTATCCAGTGCATGGTACCGCCACAAAGTATAGGGATTTTATTTCGCTCAGTTATTTTATCGATTATTTTTTTAGCATAATTTTTGAATTCCGCTGCGGAGAATTGTTTTTTTGGGGAGAAAAGGTTAATTCCGTAGTGGGGGATATTTTTGTATAAGTATGATATGGGTAGTTTAGATCCCAACTTCCGCGAGGATGACCCGCTATGATTAGTTTTAATTAGGGGGCTCACTTTTCCTGAGCCAATATCCATTCCCTTGTATATTTGTCTAGAATCAACTGAGAGTATTTCAGTGTCTAATAATTTTGCCAATGTAACCGCAAGTTCGCTCTTACCACTTGAGGTTGGGCCTACTATGGCTAAGCCAATAAATTTTAGTTTTTTAATCATACGTAATTTATTGTATAATAAAGGGAGCAATGAAAAGAAAATACTCTATTTTATTCGTAATATTGGTAATTATACTGATTTTAGCAGGTCTTTTAATTATGCGGAAAAATAGCGGTAGTTTGGAAGATTATAAGGGGGATGATACTAGAAACATAAATAACAGGGAAATAAAGGGAAATAATGACACAGACCCAAGTCAGCAAAAAACCGATACAAACTTGGATGCTATGAAAGGAGGCGTTGAGAATGGTCCAGGTGGGCAGAATGCCGCAAATGTTGCAGATAAGGAGATACAGGGGAGATTTAGTTCAGAGGAAGATATAGGCGGTGGATCTGCACAGGTTTTTAGAGTTACTTTTGATGGAAACAGTTTTAATCCACCTAGTTTAAGATTATCTAAGGGCGATATAGTATGGTTTGAAAATAGTGCCAGTGAAGCTCTTTGGGTTACAAATAATAATCTTGTAGATTTTCCTCAGTTGGATTCCGGTAAAGATATAAAGCGAGGAGAGAGATTTGAGTTAATGTTTCAGAGAACTGGAAAATTTGATTTTTCTAATAAGCATGATGGCACAAAAGGTTCGTTGGAGGTTTCTCCATAGATGAATATTGAGTGGAATACAGTTGGTCATGATTATATTAAGAGTCTTTTTTCGAAAATAGAAAAGACTAGGCGATTTTCTAATGCTTATTTAGGTATTGGACCTAAAGGTGTTGGTAAATCGACTTTGTTTAGAGAGTATGTAAGAAACTTAACAGGAAAGAATTTTGGGGAGCATCCTGATTTGTTGTTGTTAGATGGAGAGAATGAAGGTTCTATGGATACATTGCGTTCTTTTTTAGCCAGTACGAGATTTGCTTCGGTTGAACTAAATAATACCTTTGTTTTAATTGATAATGTAGATAGTATAAGTACGGCTAATATGAACATAATGTTAAAGACTTTAGAAGAGCCGGCAAATGGGACTGTGTTTTTTTTGGTTTCTCATACCTATAATATTCCAAAGACCATAATCTCAAGATGCATACCATTAAGTTTTTCGAGATTAAATAGATTGGAATTGAATGAGTTAGCAGAAAGTAAGGGTATTAAAGTGTTACCCGAGAATATATTAGCTTGCCAAGGTTCGTTTTCACGATTAATGCAGATGGTACAGGATATAAAGTATGAAAAAATATACCTTCCTGCAGCAAAAGAGATGGTCTCGGTTCTGAAAAAAGGTTTGTTTGAAAGATTAATACTCTTAAATAGGTTATCAATGTTGGAAGGTGAGGATATAAGGTGTGTTATAGAAATAACATTGGGTTTACTTAAAGAAGAGTTGGTAGATGTTTCTTCGGTGGAAAGGGTGAGAAAGATGTTAGAGGCGATAAAACGAACACAAACTAATATGAATAAAAAATTAATTTTACAAGGAGTTTTGCTTTAAAAATTATGAAATTTAATTGGAAAAATTTAATAACCTTGGGATTACTTACGACTTTGGCTGCAGGGTGTAATCCTTTTGTTAGTACGAGACCGGCGGGATTAATCCGAACCTCGAATGGTGGGGCAGATTGGTCAGCAACAAACGTAATTTCTGGTAATGAAAAGGCTACTTTATCTGACTATTCCTTTTCCGTGTTAACTTTTGCAAATAATAAACGCGAGGTTATATATGCAGGAAGTTATACAGGTGGTTTATATAAATCTGAGGATTCGGCAGGTTCATGGAAGCAGGTGCTTGGGCGTATAGCGGTGTATGACGTTGCAGTTAGTCCCACAGATGAACAAATTATATACGCGGCAGGTTTCGGGGTAGATCACGGTAAGCTTTTAAGAAGTTTGGATTCTGGTAAGACATGGGAAGAAATGTATAGTGAGGAAGCTCCCAATAATGCTGTTCGTGCGGTAACGATAAATCCCTCAAATGTAAGCGAAATTACAATTGGTCTTTCGTCCGGTAACTTGGTAAAGAGTTTTGATGGAGGTAGAAATTGGGTACTGGTAAGGAATTTTGAAGATAGGATTAATAGAATTAGCTGGTCGAATGGAGCAATGTTTGTGGTTTTGAGAACTAAAGGTGTGTTTGTCTCTACAGACGGAGGAGTAAACTTTACTGAATTAACAGCACCGATACTTCATAAAAGTGGGGATGCTTCTGGGTTATATTTAAACTCCACAGATGGGGCTTCTATATTTAGTCAGTTTGCTGTTAATGACAGTGATCCAGCGGAAATGTATGTAACCACGGATAAAGGTGTATTTAAAACGATTACTGGTGGAAAAACTTGGGTTAAATTGAACGTTCCTATACAAAGAGGGGATATCCAATTTAGGGCAGTAGCTTTCGCTCATTCTAACCCTAAAATAGTTTATTTAAGCGCAGGGAGTACAATTTATAAGACTTTGGATGGTGGGGTATCTTTTCAGACCCAGGGTATTGTTACTTCAGGGTTTATTAACTATATTTTAGTAGATAGAGAATTACCGCAGATAGTATATGCGGGGATATTTACTGAATAGTTTGTTTGGGTGTCATATGCCTATCGGCATGCTACGGGGTCCTGTCACTTCGGGCCAATCATGGCATTCCTCGTTACAGGTTTATTCGCTTGGGGCTCCATAAACCTTCCACTACGACTGCCATGTTGTCCCTCTCAAAAACAACGAGTTGCTTTTGATTACGAACTAGCATTGCTTCGCTCGCTAGAATTTGAAAATTTAAAAAGATAATAATGATTGATACAATAATAAATTCGAAGAAAGAGGAGTTTGAGAAGGTTTTGGGGCATTTTGAACATGAAATTAATGGGCTTAGGACCGGGAGGGCTTCGACTGGGTTGCTTGGAACGGTCAAAGTCGAGGTTTATGGTAGTGAAATGCCATTGGACCATGTGGCAAGTGTTACGGTAAGTGATGCCAAGACTCTAACGATTAGTCCGTGGGACAAAGGGAGTATGCAGGCTATAGAGAAGGGTATACAGCAGGCGAATTTAGGGCTCAATCCTTCTAATGATGGGAATGTTATTAGAATAACAGTACCTGCTTTAACCGAAGAGCGTCGTAAAGAAATGGTTAAAGTTTTAGGACAGATGACTGAACAGGCTAGGATTGGGATAAGACAGGTTAGAGAAGAGATATTGAAAGCCTTGAAGAAGGCTAAGGAAAATGCGGAAATTTCTGAAGATGATTTCTCTCATGCTCAAAAGAAATTACAAGACGTTGTAGATAAGCAAAATGAATTAATTAAGCAAATATCTACTGAGAAAGAAAAAGATTTATTAACTGTATAAAAAAGTATGCTGTCTACGGCTTTATTGTTTATTGTTATTTTGGCTATCCTTGTGCTGGTGCATGAGTTTGGCCATTTTATAGCTGCAAAAAAAAGTGGAATGAAAGTTGAAGAGTTTGGCTTCGGTTTTCCTCCTAGGCTTTTTGGCGTTCAGAGGATTGATGGAAAATTTAAATTTTTATTTGGTCACCCTAAGGAGGTTAATAAGGATGCTGTGGTATATTCTTTTAACCTGATTCCCTTAGGTGGATTCGTTAAGATATTGGGTGAGAATAATGATGCTGCTGAAATTCCAGGGAGTTTTACAAGCAAAGCTTTTATGCCGCGACTTGTTACCTTGCTTGCGGGTGTCGCAATGAATTTTATATTGGCTTGGGTTTTGATTTCTATTGGATATATGGTTGGTTTGCCGGTTGGGATAGATGAAACAGTAAAAATACCTAAGTATGCTAAATTGAGTGACGTTAAAACTAATATTCTTGAGGTGGATCCTGATTCTCCAGCCTTTAAAGCTGGCTTAAAGCCGAATGATGTAATTGTAAGTATTGATGGTAAACCCTTTACAGTTGTTGAAGATGTCCAAGAGTATATAAGAAAAAATAGAGGGAAAGAATTTAGCTTTGAAATTAATAGGGGCGGTAAAAAAGAAGGTATATCAGTAAAGTCTATTGAAAAACCTGTTGAAGGACAGGGGTCGGTGGGTATAAGTATGGTTTCTGTTGGTAAGTTAAAATATCCATTTCCGTATGCATTTTATGAAGGAGTCACTACTACAGGGATTCAAATTAGAAACATATTTTATGGTTTATATGATTTGATAACTAGTGGGCATGGTTTGTCTAGTGTAGGGGGACCAGTAAAGATTGCTCAGTTAACAGGAGAAGTTGCAGGGCTAGGAGTTATATATTTGTTGCAATTTACCGCATTTTTATCTTTAAACTTAGGTGTGTTGAACAGTTTTCCTTTTCCGGCGCTTGATGGTGGTAGGGTTTTATTTCTGCTTATTGAAAAAGTTAGAGGTAAAAAAAATAATCAGAAAATGGAACAGTACGCGAATGTGATTGGTTTTTCATTACTACTTCTTTTGATGTTAGTAGTAACAATTAAAGACATTAAGGGATTCTTTTAAAAACTATGAAAAGGAAAACACGGTTTTCCTCTTCATGGCTTCTCCTTTCCGTCGTTTTTTCCGAACATGGCAGAGCCAGATTCGGAAAAGCTATAAAATAACTGCAAAAGAACAAATACAATTTTATGAGACAGAGTAGATATTTTTTAAAAACAAGTAAAACTTTTTCGGCGGAAGACACAATTATTTCAGCTCGTTTGCTAAAACAAGCTGGTTTTATTCGTGAATCTGTAGCTGGGAGGTATTATTATTTGCCTATAGGTATGAGGGTCTTAGAGAAAATAATGGGCATTGTAAAAGAAGAGATGGATAAAAGTGGTGCACAAGAAATGCTTTCACCTATTTTGCATCCATTGGAACTGTGGAAGGAAACTAATAGAACAAACACTACAGGCTTCGAGCTTATGCAAGTGGAAGATAGAAGAGGCGGGAAATTCGCTTTAGGGGGAACGGCTGAGGAGATGTTTGTGGATCTGGTCAGAAAATTTACAATGAGTTATAAGGATTTACCTTTTCATATATACCAATTTTCACCTAAATTTAGAGATGAATTAAGGGCACGAGGTGGGTTACTTCGGGTGAGAGAATTTATTATGAAAGATGGGTATTCTTTTCATAGAGGTGAAGAGGATTTTGGTGAAGAGTATGAAAAAATGAAAGAAGTCTATTCGAGGATTTTTCACAGATTAGGGCTTAAAACAGACACTGTGTTGGCTGATAATGGATATATTGGTGGCGAATATTGTCATGAGTTTATTGTAGAGTCAGACAGTGGTGAGAGTAGGTATTTTGTAACTGAAAAAGGTACTGCAGCGCATGAGGATGTGGCAACATTTGTTAGGAATCCTGCTAATAAAAGTCAGGATTTATTACCAATAGAAGTTATTGAGCAACCTGACTGGGTAAGGAATATGGAAGAAAATGAAAAGCATTACCGAAAGACTAAGAATCATTTTTTAAAGAACGTCGTTTATAAAAATAGTAAAAGTGGTCAAATTGTGGTAGTAACTCTTACCGGAGATTTGGAGGTAAATAAAACCAAATTAGAACAAGTTTTAAAAGCGGTAGGGCAGTTAGAGGATGCTACAGACGAGGATTTAGAAAAATTGGGAACCAAATCTGGTTATGTGCATTCATGGGGTTATCCAAATGTATTTACAGTAGCTGATATTGTTTTATTAGAAGCAAGAAATTTGATTGGAGGTCAAAAAACAGAAACTACAGATACGATAAATGTAAATTATGGTAGAGATTTTACTTGCGACATGGTTGCCGATGTGGCGATGGCTTACCCAGGTGCTAGCTCAGAGGATGGGGGTGTATATGAAGAAAAGAAGGGTATAGAAGTCGGTAATATATTTCAATTGGGGTATCATTATTCGAACTTAATGAAGGGTGCTGTTTTTACAGATATAGATGGCGAGGAAAAACCTTATTATATGGGTTGTTATGGTATTGGAATTGGGAGAACTATGGCTGCTGTTGTCGAAATGCATAACGATGAAAAGGGGATTGTGTGGCCTGAAAGTATCGCCCCATTTAGGGTTCATTTGGTTTATGTTTCAGGTAAAGGTGAGGGTGTAAAGGATAAGGCTGATGCGATATATAGAGATTTGCTTGAGGCAGGGGTAGAAGTTTTGTATGACGATCGGGAGGGGGTGACAGCAGGAGAAAAATTTGCTGACAGCGATTTGGTTGGTATTCCCTATAGGGTAGTTGTTTCAAATAGAAGTCTTGAGAAGGATAGTGTGGAAATTAAGAGACGAGATGAGAAAGATGGCGTATTGGAACCTTTGAGTACGCTCGTCAGTTATTTCAGGAACAGTTAGGTAATTCAAAATTCAAAAATAAAAATTCAAAATTTAAAGTAAAAACTCAAAATTTGGTATTTACTTTTGAATTTTGAATTACAATTTTGACTTTTGATTTTTGACTTTTAAATTTACAATCGTGTTTGAGTTTTTGTTTAAACAATTTTCGAAGGATATAGGTATAGATCTTGGTACTGCAAATACTCTTGTCTATGTAAAAGGCAAGGGTATTGTTATCAATGAGCCTTCGGTTGTAGCTATTAATCAGAGAACAAAACAGATAGTAGCTATAGGTAGCGAGGCACAGAGAATGGTAGGTAGAACCCCAACGCATATAGTTGCTACGAGACCTCTAGTAGATGGGGTTATTTCTGATTTTGAAATAACAGAACAAATGCTTAGGTATTTTATAGATAAGGTGCATAATAAAACTTATACTTTTTTAAGAAGACCTAGGGTAGTAATAGGCATTCCATCAGGTGTAACAGAGGTAGAAAAAAGGGCAGTTCAAGATGCTGCTCAAAATGCAGGTGCACGTCAGGCTTATTTGATAGAAGAGCCAATGGCTGCTGCAATTGGGGCTAGGCTTCCGGTGCAGGATGCGCAAGGTTCGATGATAGTAGATATTGGTGGTGGGACGACTGAGATAGCGGTTATTAGTTTGGGTGGCGTGGTGATAGCTAGAAGTCTAAGGGTCGCAGGCGATAAGATGAATGAAAATATTATACAGTACGCTAGAGAGCGTATGGGTTTAGTTATTGGCGAGAGAACAGCAGAGGAGATGAAAATAAAAGCTGGGAGTGCTTATCCGATTCCTGAAACTATTTTTGTAAATATGCGAGGGAGGGATTTGGTGTCTGGCTTGCCTAAGGAATTACAGGTAAGTGATGCGGATGTCAGGGAGAGTTTGGCTCCATCTGTTAAAATGATTGTTAATACAATCAAAGATGTGGTAGAGGAGATCCCTCCAGAAATTATTTCCGACATTATGCACAAAGGTATCGTTTTGGCTGGAGGGGGTGCGGGTCTTCGTGGGTTGGATAGACTTATTTCTGAAGCAACGCAAATTCCGGTCACTGTTGCTGATGACCCTTTGACTTGTGTGGTTAGGGGTACGGGTGTGGTAGTAGAGGACTTAGAGGCTCTGAAAGATGTATTGCTTCCAACGCAATTTGATAAGAGTTTGAGGCAATAAAATTATGAGATTTATTTATACAAGAGCGTTTGGGGTATTTTTTGCAATTTTAACAATATCTGCCGTATTTGTATTTCTTCAAACAAAGGGTTTTGTTGATCCAATTAAAAGAATTATGTTAGAGGCTCCAAAACCTGTCACATACGTGTTAAGGGGGATAGTCGGTCCAATAAGGGATTTTTTTTCAACTGTCTCGGCATTAAAAGAAATAGCAAACGAAAATGTCAGATTGAGTGAAAGGATAAAGGAATTAGAGCAACAGGTTGTGTCTGTTGATCAGCTCCGGAGTGAGAATCAGCTATTGTTATCTGAATTGGGTTTTGCTAAAGCGAGTAAATATGAGCTAATTAGATGTACGGTATTGTCTTATGATCCTCAAGGTATAACGAATACTTTTGTAATTAACTGTGGTAAAAATAAGGGGTTAAGTCAGGGGATGGCTGTGTTATCAAATTCTCATGTAGCTGGGAGATTAATATATGTTGGTAATCAGACTAGTACTGCAGAGTTTGTAACAAATCCGAACAGTACTATAGATGGTAAAATTTCCAGAAGCGGTAGTCTAGGGTTGGTAAGAGGTTCTTTTGCTTCAGGATTAGTATTTGAGTCACTTTCTCAGACAAGTGATTTTAATAAAGGAGATCTAGTTGTTACGGCAGGTGTTAATAGTTTGATTCCAGCAGGATTAGTAATTGGCGAGGTTGATAAAGTGATTACTCAAGATAATGAATTGTTCAAAAAAACTACTGTAATTAGTCCATTAGTTTTCAGAACACTTAATTATGTTTTTATTGTTAAGTAATAATATTGAGATATTTTTTATACATTTTAGTAATTATTGTATTGTTAGGTCTAAATTTTGGTATGTTTACCTATTTACCATTTTTTGGAATGCATGATTTACTCTTATTGTTTTTGTTGGTATTGGTAACTAATAATGAGGAGGGTTATTATTTTTTCGCCGTTTTAGCAGGTGTTTATATGGATTTTACGGTAAATGCCTTCCCAGGAACTTACCTTTTAGCATATATCCTTTTAGTATTTTTAATTAGGTTGATATTTGATAAGGTAATTTTTAATCAAAATCCTATTGGTTATCTTTTACTGTCAGTTTCTTCGGTTACTATTGTTTTGCCTTTTTGGGTATACTTATATAATCAGGTGTTTTATTGGTTAAAGATTGGTGGGGCTATAGGGCTTGGATTTCCCACACTTAAAGAAATTTTTATTAGGTTAATATGTAACTTAATCTTGCTTTTTCCAATATATTTTTTAGAGAACAATGTCAATAATATTATCACTAAGCTGAGGCATAGTAGAAGGTTGCTTTAGAATTATGATAAGAAAAGTTAGAAAACTACATAATCCATTTGACGACCGTCCAAGTACGGAAATTAAACATGGTAAGGGTTTAGAGTGGGACGAGGCTATTGCGGATTCTAATAGTGACGTTGATGAACAGTCTTCACAAGCGGATACGGCTTTAGATATAAAATGGCTGAAACCGGTTATTGTTTTGGGTTTTGTTTTATTATTCGCAAGGTTATCTTATTTACAAGTTGTAAAAGGCGAATCTCTTTCGAATCGTGCCGAAGGGAATAGAACCCGCAAGTTGAGCTTGCCTGCACCAAGGGGCTTGATAGTTGATAGGTATGGTAGCAATCTCACTTATAATGGAGCAAGTTTTAATTTAGTTGCGATTCCATTCGACTTACCACAGGAAGGTTTATCGCAGACTATAGAATCGCTTGCTTCAACGTTGAAATTGGATAGTGCCGAGATTACAAAAACTATACAAAATGCTAATAGAAAGTCTTTTCAACCAATACTTATCAAAGCTAATTTAGATGAAAAGGATAGAATTCTTTTTGAAACAAAAGCTGCAAATTTTCCTGGTATCACCATAATAACTGTCCCTGTTAGGGATTACGTAGAACCGCAGATATATTCTCATTTGTTAGGTTATACAAGTATAATTTCTGAGAGTGAGTTGGGAAAGTTTGGGCAAGGGTATGAGCTCTCTGATGTTGTAGGTAAAAGCGGAATTGAGAGTCAGTATGAGAGATTTTTGAAGGGGCAAAATGGTAGACAAGAGATAGAAGTAGATGCTACTGGTAAATTGATGAAAGTGATAGGTGAAGTTGAGCCTAAGGTTGGGAATACTCTAGTACTAAATATAGATAAAGACCTGCAGGATGAAATATATAAATATTTTTCAGTAGGGATAGCTGGCACTAAAGGAGCTGTGGTCGCAATGGATCCGAGAAATGGTGAGGTGTTGGCATTTTTGAGTTTACCTGGATATAACACAAATTTATTCTCAAGAGGGATTTCTAATCAGGATTATAGGAATTTGTTAGAGGATAAAAATTTACCATTGTTTAACCGTGTGGTAGCAGGTATTTATCCACCAGGTTCGACTGTAAAACCTATGGTTGGCCTAGCAGCACTTGAGGAGGGAAGCGTAAAAGAAAATACGATTGTAGTCGATAATGGAAAATTGGTGATTCCTAACCAGTATAATCCGGCTATTTCTTATGACTTCGTAGGTTGGAAAAGAGATGGTTTGGGTCCTGTAAATGTTGCAAAAGCAATCGCTGTCTCTAGTGATATTTACTTTTATGTGGTTACAGGCGGTCATCCAAGTTCCCCTGTAACCCCTTTGGGTATAGAGAAGCTTTCAAAATGGTATAGAAAATTTTATTTAGGTAAACCTACTGGTATAGATATTCCAGGAGAGAAAAGTGGTGTGGTCGCTGATCCTGATTGGAAAGCAAAATATTTTGCAGGAGATAATATACTTTCGAGGTGGTATTTAGGAGATACATATCACGTAGGTATAGGACAGGGTGATATGCTTGTGACTCCTCTGCAGGTTGCTTCTTGGACTGCTACAATTGCAAATAACGGAGTCGGAATGAAGCCTAGACTGTTAAATTCGGTTAAGGACGGCTCTGGTAAAGTGGTTTTTGAGAGTAAAGAGCAGGTACTTATTCCTAAAGTGGGAAGTGATAAAAATTTGGCTATAGTGCAAGGGGGGATGAGAGAGACAGTTCTTTATGGTTCTGGTAGGCAATTACTAAGTCTCCCAATTACCAGTGCAGGTAAAACAGGAACATCTCAGTTTGATGGGAGTGATCCTAAAAAAACACATGCTTGGTTTACTGCTTATGCGCCATATGAAAATCCTCAGATAGTTGTTACTGTATTAGTAGAGGCAGGTGGGGAAGGTAATGCTGCTGCGGTGCCGATTGCGAATAAGGTATTGGCATGGTGGGCAGAACACCGCTACCGAAAGTAGCGTGTATGAAGTTTATAAAGTAGAAAGTATTTTTTTGAGTTTAACTTTATGAACTTTACAAATTTTATTAACTTTAAGAGCTACTATTATGTTAATTGATGGGGTAAAAATTGCAGAAGCTATATATAATGACTTGACCAAAAAGGTAAAAAATCTCCCTTTTATACCTGTGTTTGCAGACTTAGTAGTCGGCGAAGATCCAGTAAGTATGCAGTACGTAGGAGTAAAGCAAAAAGTTGCCCAGAGGATCGGCGTAGAATTCATAGTTAGTAAGCTACCAGCAGATTCGGATGTTAATAAAATAATAAATGAATTAGAAAGATTGTCTCATCTTGCCAAGGTATCGGGGATAATTGTTCAGTTACCATTACCTAAAGGCATAGATACGAGTTTGGTATTAAGCGCTTTGCCAATTGGTTTAGATGTTGATGTTGTGAGTAGTCAGGGTAGTGAGTTGTTTTATTCTAATAATAATTTCATTTTGACACCGCCGACTGCAGCAGCAGTTATGGAAATTTTGAACAGTACAGGTGTTGCGTTAGAGAAAAAGAATATATTGGTAATAGGAAAAGGTCAGTTAGTAGGCAGGCCTGTTGCTAGATTGTTGGAGCTAAGAGGGCTTCCGTATACGGTATTAGATACTTCTTCTGAGAATCCGAATGAGAAAATAAAGGAAGCAGACGTTATTATTAGTGGGACAGGGAAGCCTAAATTTATTACGGGTGAGATGATAAAGCAGGGGGCTATAGTAATAGATGCAGGTACAGCTGAGTCTGCTGGTCAAATAGTCGGGGACATAGATACAGATAGTGTTTCTAAAGTTGCCAGTTTTGTTTCCCCGGTACCTGGTGGGGTTGGGCCTGTGACTGTGGCTATGTTGTATAAAAATGTTTTAAAGGTAGCAGGCGGGAGCTAGGATTAATTTGTAAAGTGAGGGGTTGAATATTTTGGCGCATTTTCAGCGATTTTCTTTGCGCGTCCCTTAATGGTCCTAATCATAGACACCCCAGGGTCGTACTCGAAAATCGGTGAAACTGCTCTTAAAATTTGGAATCGAGCCAAATTAAGAAAAGAACATTGACTTGGACAAGGGTTTTTGGTATAGTTAGGGCATTATTTTTCAATATTATAAATGAGCAAAAAGTATTTATTGACCCATGAGGGTCTGGCAAAATTAAATGAAGAGTTGAAGTTTCTTATAAATGAGAAACGTAAAGAAGTCATAGAAAGAATTAGAGAGGCAGCGGCTCATGGTGATTTGTCTGAAAATGCTGATTATGCACAAGCGAGAGAAGAGCAATCTTTTATAGAAGGTAGGATTCAAGAGATAGAGGAGATGATTAAGAATGCTGAAATAATTACAGCTGCTACTCAGCACAATACCGTAACGATAGGTTCAACCGTAACTGTAAAGGTAAACGATCAAAAAAGAACTTATAGTATCGTTGGAAGTAATGAAGCTAATCCTGGAGAAGGTAAAATTTCTAATGAGTCTTTGGTAGGGAAGTCTCTTTTAGGGAAAAAACTCGGAGATAAATTTACAGTTCAAGCACCAGCTGGTCCTATGGAGTATGAGATAGTAGAAATAGCTTAGAAAATGAAGACGCATCACTTTCGAGTGGTGCGTTTTATTGAATTTGTTTACTGAAAGGTGTTGACCGAGTTTTCCGGGTAGCTTGCTACTTGTAAGACCTAATTGGCATTCATTTTTTGTGCTCGCTATGAGATTAATCCGAATTTTTCTCTTCCGGTTATTTTGTGATGGCTTCACCCGCTTAGTTTTAGGATTTACTTTATTACCGCTTTTCGTGTCAATTGTGCTTTGAAATAAAAAAACGTGTTGATAAGACACGTTTGGTTTAGCGGCTCATAAACCATTTAATTGTTCCAATTAGGTCTGAGCCTATGTTCATTAATAAAAATGAAATAATCAGAAAAGCGGGGATAGTGCTTAGTGTTACCGTTATCCATTTAGGGCTATTTATTGCATGTAAGAAGGCCTTGAAAACTCTCCCACCGTCGAGTGGTATTGATAGGATGCAGTTAAGTGCAGCCAGACAAAATGATGCATCGCATGCACCTGCAATGGCTGTTATCACTGTCATTTTTTCCGTTGCTCTGTTTATGTTTGCAGGCGTACTGTGGCCTGCGTCAGCAGAAACTAGATTGCTTAAACCGGTTTTGTAGATATACACCGCAAATAGAACGGTGAAGATTGATCCTATTATCAGTACGCCGTATTTGCAAAATATGTTTTTGCCGAACCAGAGAGCGGGTATTAGCGCAGCATATAATAGCGCCATCATAAATTCTTGCTGGAAAATGGAAATAACCATTAGGATCGGTAATGGGTAGAAAAAACTTCCCCATGGGCCTGCGCCGTAGATCATTGCCATATCACGGTAGGGGAGTTTTTTAATTGTCTCGATTCCCTTTTCACTGGGTAAGACGTACGCAAGGTAGGGAAAAGGGCTAAATTTGAAAGGGATTCCCGAGAAGAACCAGGGTTTATGTATTGTGAAAAGTGTGATTATGGGTATTTCAAAGCCTGCGCTTTGAATTTCCACTCCCCTTTTACGCATTTCTTTTGCATGTTCGAGCTCATGCAAAATTACCAAAGCAATTAGCATTGCAATGAATACAATAGTTGGCATTCTAACCTCCTGTTAGGGTTATGGGTTTGACAAAAAGATTTTTTATTTCACTGAATTTTTTTATTTTTGTCAATACTGTGGATTATCTGTTAAAATAAATGAAATATTTATAATTTTTTTATGCAAGACAGACTGCAAGACATTGTTCAAATACGAAAAGATAAAATTGCCGACCTGGAAACGCAGGGTATATACGCATATCCTTCTTCGGTTAATAGAACACACAGTAATAAAGAAGTTTTAGAAAGATTTTCTGAGCTTACAGAAGCAGAAATTATTATAGTTGGCAGAATTAGATCTGAGCGTGATATGGGAAAGATCTTTTTTGCACATGTCGAAGACGGGACTGCTCGAATTCAGGTTTTGCTTAAGGATGAGTTTGTTGGTATTGATGAATTAAGATTTTTCAAAAAGCATTTTGATATAGGTGACTTTGCTGAATTTACTGGTAAGTTGTTTCTAACTAAAACTGGTGAAAAGACTTTGCAAGTTACAGCTTTCCGTATGCTAGCAAAAGCTATATTGCCTTTGCCGAGCGAGCATTTTGGGATTGAGGATACCGAACTAAAACTAAGAAAAAGATATCTGGATATTTTACTTGATCCTGAGGTTAAAGAGATATTCGTTAAGAAGAATAAATTTTGGCAAGCATTTAGAACTTTTTTAGAACAAAGAGGGTTTTTGGAAGTAGAGATGCCAATTTTAGAAGGTATACCTGGAGGTGCAGAAGCGGACCCATTCATCACGCACCACAATGCACTTGATCGTGATTTTTATTTACGAATTTCACTTGAATTGCCTTTGAAGAAAATGTTAGTGGCAGGGTACGAGAAAGTATTTGAAATAGGGAGAATTTTTAGAAATGAAGGTATCTCTACCGAGCATTTGCAAGATTACACGCAAATGGAGTTTTACTGGGCATATGGGGACTTTGAAGGGCTTTTGAAATTTTGGCAGGAAATGTATCAGTACGTAATAAAAGAGACCTTTGGGACGCTGATAATAACCTCTAGAGGGAAAACTGTGGACTGGAGTGGAGAGTGGCCTAGGGTTAGTTATGTACAGGTATTCAAAGAATATACTGGCTTGGATTTGCTTAGTTGTTCAGATGAAGATTTAAAAGGTTATGCAGATTCAAATTCAATTCTGTATGAAGATTTTGCTCAGAGAGGCAGGCTTATAGATGTAATTTTTAAAAAATTTAGAAAACAAATTCCTGGAGACAAGCCATTTTTCTTGATAGATCAACCTATTGAGCTAGAGCCTTTGGCTAAGAAGGACCCAAAGAATCCAAAGCTTGTTTTGAGGGCACAGGTTGTTGCCTATGGTACTGAATTGGGTAAAGGATTTGGGGAATTAAATGATCCAATAGACCAGAGACAGAGATTTGCTGAACAAGCTAAGTTAAGAGAAGCTGGTGATAGTGAAGCTCAGATGTTTGATGAGGGTTATGTAGAAGCTATGGAATACGGTATGCCACCAGCAGCCGGATTTGGTGTAAGTGAGAGATTGTTTGCTTTGCTCATGGACAAATCTGTAAGAGAAACACAGATTTTTCCTTTGATGAAAGAGGAAGATTCTGGAAGTGTTCAAAAAAATGAGAAAGAAACTTCTTTGGCTGTAGTGGTGGTTAATAATTCATCCAATTTAGAAAAATGGCAAGAGTTAAATACGGTCGCACATTTAAATGCTGCCTACGGGGCAAGAATGGGTAAGAAATTGTTTTATTCTGACTCTACCCACTCTAAGGACGGAAAAGATGTAAAAATGAATACTAGTCATGCAATTATGATAAAGAGCGCTAATTCGGGAGGTGAGCTTGGTGAGTTATTGGAAAAAGCAGTTGAATTAAAATTGCATACAGAAGTTTTTACTAGAGAAATGATAAATTCCAGCGATGATAAAAAAGTAATGAAAGAAATAAACACAAAGGAATTTAAAGATATAGAATTATTAGGAGTTTTAGTTTTTGGATCTAAGAAAAAGGTTTCAGAGATAACTTCTGGATTCTCTTTATATTCTTAATTACCTATAAAAATATGCTTGATATAAAATATATTCGTGAAAATGTTGAGAAGGTTAAGAAAGCAATAATCGACAAAAGAGTTGATTTGAGTTTGGATGAATTATTGGATGTAGACTCTGAAAGAAGGACTTTGCTAGTAGAAGTTGAAGAATTAGCAGCTACAAAAAATAATGTTTCTAAAGAGTTACCTAATTTGTCTGCGGAGGAAAAGAAGGTAAAGCTGCTTGAGATGAAAGAGGTAGACTTTAGGCAGAGTGAGCTAAAAGAAAAACTTAGAACAGTTACTGAAAGGTTTGAATATCTGATGTATTTAGTGCCAAATATTCCCGCTCCTGAAACCCCAGTTGGGAAAAGCGATGCAGAGAATATTCCATGGAAGTACTGGTCACCTCCTCTTGGGGTTGTAGATCCTAAAGATACTGAAAATGTTGCAAAAGTACCTTCTGTATATAATTTCCCAATAAAGGACCATGTGGAATTGGGTAAGAGTTTGGATATTATAGATACTGAAGCTGGTGTAAAAACATCTGGATTTAGGGGGTATTATTTAAAAAACGAGGCTGTCTTAATTCAGCAAGCATTGGTAAGTTTGGCATTGGAAAAATTGAGAAAGAGAGAGTTCACTTTGATGGTGCCACCTGTTTTAGTGAGAGAATCGGCATTGTTAGGTAGTGGACATTTTCCAACAGGTAGAGATGAGATTTATCAGGTAGCTAGTAGTGGCTCAGTGAAGAATGGAAAGTTTTCTGAAGAGGAGCCTACTTTTTTAGCAGGGACAAGTGAGCCCAGTTTACTTGCGTATTATCAGGATCAAGTGCTAGAAGAAAAAGATTTGCCAATTAAACTTGCGGGTGTTTCGTCTTGTTTTAGGAGCGAGGTAGGGAGTTATGGTAAGGATACAAGGGGTATTTACAGAATTCATGAATTCCAGAAAGTTGAACAGGTTGTTTTGTGTAAGGCAGACATTAATGAGGCTGATCAGTGGTTGGAAAATTTACGAGAGGTTGCAGAAGAGATATTACAGGATTTAAAACTTCCTTATCGTGTAATACATGTGTGCACAGGAGATATGGGTGCTGGAAAGTATAAAATGTATGACATAGAGACTTGGATGCCTTCTAGGGCAAGTTATGGTGAAACGCATAGTGATAGCAGTTTAACAGATTGGCAAAGTAGACGTTTAGGTATTCGATATAAGGATTCTTCAGGAAAAATACGATATGTTTATACGCTTAATAACACAGCAGTTGCTAGTCCTAGAATATTAATTCCAATTTTAGAAACGTATCAACAACAAGATGGTAGTGTAATAGTACCCGAAGTACTTAGAAAATGGACAGGATTCGAAGTAATAAAACCAAAAAATTAGTAGCATGTCTATTCAGGGAGTCCTTCCGTCGAAGTGCTCGAAAATCGACTAATCTGCAATCAAAATTTGCAATCGAGCTATAATAGTAAGAGATTAAATGAAACAAATATTACAATATTTACTATCTTTTATAGCCAAAAAGATAATAATAAAATACAAACCAATTGTTGTAGGAATAACGGGTAGTGTAGGTAAGACAAGCGCCAGGAAAGCAATTTCACTGGTGCTCTCTTCTAGTATGAGTGTGCGCTCGAGTAATAAGAATTACAATAATGAATTAGGTTTACCATTAACTATAATAGGGGAGGACCCTAAGGGTAAAAATGTTTTTGGTTGGTTATTTGTTTTATTAAAAGGACTATTTGTTTGGCTATACCCGGTAGATTTTCCTAAAGTTTTGGTTTTAGAAATGGGAATAGATAAACCGGGAGATATGGATAATTTATTGGATATTGTTAAGCCTGACATAGGGGTTATTACTAGTATTGCCGAAAATCATTATGCGCAATTTGAGAGTCCAACAGGTATAGAAACTGAGAAGGGTAAGCTTGCGGAGGCTTTGAGTAGTGAGGGTGTTTTAATTGTCAATGCCGATAATTTAATTGCCAGTAGACAGAAGAATAAAACTAAGGCAAAAGTATACTCGTATGGACGTGCTGTTTTGGCCGATATTAGGGTTTTGGCGAGTAAAACCGTACTTGAGCCAGAGGTTCATACAGTTATTGTGTATGGATATGCCGATAATGAATTCTCTGTACAAATACCTTCTATAGGAGAAGCGCATATATTAGCAACTACTGCAGCAGCGGCTGTAGGGTTGATTTGCGGTATTAGCGTGTCTGCGCTTCAGGATAGTCTATTGGATTACACCCCAGAAGTCGGGAGGATGAATCCTCTACCTGGCAAAAATGGTTCTGTGTTGTTAGACGATAGCTATAATGCTTCCCCTGTATCAGTTAGAGCCGCGTTAGAGCTGTTATCTAGTTTTTCTCCAAGAAGGAGGATTGCTGTGCTGGGAGATATGTTAGAGCTTGGTAGTATATCGGATGATAAGCATAAAGAAATTGGGCATATGAGTATTGGTGGAAATGTAGACATACTGGTCACTGTGGGTGAAAGAGCAAAGCTTATTGCGCAGGGGGCAATGGAGAAAGGGTTTCCACAAGAGAAAGTAAGGATATACAGGGATATTTTCAGTGCAATTTATTTTCTTCAAGAAGAAATAACAGCGCAGGATATCATTTTGGTTAAAGGTTCTCAGGGAATGAGAATGGAGAAAATTTCTAAGGAATTGTTGTCCGACGAAGTGGTGGCGAGTGATGTTTTATGTAGGCAGTATGGGAAGTGGTTAAGGAATTAATTGGAGGGGTTATGAATTTGTTAAGAGCTAAAAACGTTAAAGACACTAAAGTTAGATACCAAACTAGGGAATTTACAGGGAAATTAATAGAGGCTAGGGGATATAAGAGGAAAACCAGGGTTCTTTCTGATAAACCTTTTTTTAGGTATGTTCAAAAAATAGGAATTATTGGTTTTGTATCTATTTTTATTTTGTTTGCTATAGCTTGTTTTGCATTATATTTATTATATTTTTCAACGTTTTTTTCTATAGATAAAATTGAAATAAATGGAGGGAGTGAACCAGAGAGAGAGCGGGTGAAAGTTGAGGTTCAGAAATTTTTAGAGGGAAGAGGTTACTTAGGTGTTCCTCGGAGTAATTTATTAGTTTTAGGGAAGAAAGATTTAAGAAAAGTTTTATTAGAAAATATAATAGAAGTTCGTAATAATGTTGAGTTAAAAAAAGTTTTTCCGCGTACGTTGGTAATTAATGCGGATTTTCGTAAATCTAAATTTTTAGTCGGTAATAAAACCGGTACTTATATTTATTTTGATGACTCACAGTTTTATAAAAAATTATCAGAGAACCCGGCTAGTTTTTTTGAGAATACAGGTTCTGAGATTAGGATATGGTGGCAAGGGGCGGAAAAAGAAGGTAAGCCTGACATTGAGTATGCAGAATTTGAAAATATTAATAAGATAAAAAATCTTTACTTCCCGCCGTCTGGGAATAGTTTTGATTTTTTGGTTAAAGGGGTTAATTCAAAATCTCAAGATGAATTGACGACTGGTGCTGACCCAAGAGTTATTTTAATTAATGAAGATTTGGGGCCGGGTGAGGTTGTTGTTTATACGCGCTGGGTTGATTCTGATCCTAGTAAGATCCCTGGTGGGTTTAAAATTTATCTTGATACTAAAACAAACTTGCCTGAGATAATGGCAAGAGCGGAATTGGTTATAGACAAACGCCCTCTCGACAAGCGCAAGCAGCTCTATTATATTGATATGCGATATGAGAATAGGGCATTTTTGTGTGATTTAACGTCTATCTGCGCTCAGGTTGAGGCTCCAAAGGTGCCGACTTTACCTGGAAGTGAGATAAACGAAAATTTAGATAGTCTTCCCCCTCATCTCCAAACGAAAGTAAGAGGAGAAAATTAATAAGTTAGCATTAATATGAACAAATTATTTGTTTTGTCACTTGGTGGGTCATTGTTTTCAGGCGATAATGGTCCAAATACAGAATTTGTAAAGAAGTTATTGATTTTTTTAAAAAGGCAGGCAAAACAGGGGAACCGGTTTGTTATTATTACCGGAGGAGGTGTAGTTTGTAGGCAATACCAACATTCATTAAGAAAATTAAGAATAACTAATCCTAGTTATTTGGATTGGATGGGTATTTATGCTACTAGGTTAAATGCTGAGTATTTAAGATTGAGTTTAGGGGCTGAGGCTCATTCAAGTATTGTGATAGATCCAAACAAGAAAATAAATTTCAAAGAGAAATTTTTAATAGCAGGTGGTTGGATGCCAGGGAGAAGTAGTGATGATGATGCTGTAAGGCTTGCTAAGATGTATGGTTCAGATTATATAGTTAATTTGAGTAATATTGACTATTTGTATGATAAAGATCCCAATATGCATTCCGATGCAAACCTAATTAAAGAGATTACTTGGAAAGATTATATAAAATTAGTAGGCAATAAATGGATACCAGGTGCTCATGTACCATTCGATCCTATAGCTTCTCAGTTTGCTAGTAAAAATAGTTTAAATGTAATTATTGCTAACGGTAATGATTTAAAGAATTTATCTAATATAATTCTTGGAAAAAAATATAAAGGTACAGTTATAAAATAACCCCTTACGGGGTTATTTTATTTTATATTGAGTGATGTAGATATTTGTACCTAAATAGGGTTTTATATCAGGATAATGAATTTCTTCGTTTACTTGAGCAAAGTTTGCTGGGGTTTCTGGTTTACTTCCTCCGAAGCCGTTTGTCCAAAGTAACCAGACCGTCTTTCCTTTTGTTAAGCTGCTGAATTCGGGAAGTAAATCCTCGTTGGTTAGAATTGCGGTCCCTGCAAAATGAGGGAGTTGGCGAATATCTCTTGTGCCTCCGCTGTATAGTTTTGGGGTTAGGCCGGTATTGAGATTAGGTCGTGAATTATAATATTTGTAATTAAAGAATTCAAAGCTAGAGCCGATGATTATTACATCCTCTTTTGTTGCATTGGCCTTAAGGTATTTTGCTGCCGCGGACATACCGGGTCTTTCTATTACTTTGGTTTCGTTCCAGAAATGGTAAACGCTGAAGAGGCAGAGAATTGCGTAGAGGGTTAGGATTGTGTATTTTACTTTATCTAATTTTAATTTATAGACTGCTCCGACCATCATGATAATAAGAAATGGCGAAGAGTATAGAAAATATCTAACTAAATATACGGAGCTACTTGAACCTTTGAGGTATGCGAGTAGGGCAAATAATAAACTTCCAATAAAAGGGGCTAAGAAAGAAAGTAGAATTAACCATTTCTCTGGTTGATTGTATTTTCTAAGGTAATTGAAAATCAGCCAAATTACTAGAATTGTAATTATACTAACTAATATTTGGCTTCTGGATTTATTAATATCTATTCCAATGCCGACAACAAGGGTCCAAAGAGTGCTGGGTATGCTCCACCTATCTATAGGAGGGATCCAGTAGCCAGCTCCAACTTGTCTGAATTGATACATGAAGGTTGGTATGTATGCTGAAAAAGCTAAAACAATAAAGATATAGCTCAGGAGTAGGGAAGCGTAGTTTTTTATTTTAAGTCTGTATAGGTATGCGGTATAAAGGAATGCGTAACCAAGAAGCGCGAGTGCAGTAAATAATAAGTAGTAGTGAGTTAAGATAATTATGCTAATAGAAGCAGAAAAGGATAAATAATAGAGAATTCTTCTGCCAGCGTTTTTTTCTAGACCCTTGTTTTTAGATCTTAGTGTTTCGAGCTTTAAGGCTTTTACTAGGAAGAGCGCGGAAAGTACCCCAAAGAAGGCACCCATTGTATACATTCTGGCTTCAGTTACGTAAGCGATTTGGAATGGATTTAAGGCTGTTAAGGCACTTGCTAAAATAGCGTACCTTTTTTCTTCAAAAATTTCTTTGACTAAGAGGTAAACAACTAAAATTAGAGCTACTCCAAAAAAAACAGAAAATCCTCTGAGTGACCCCAAAGAATCTCCGAAAGCATAGCTCCAAAAACGAAGAAAGATATAATACATCGGAGGGTGAACGTCTAATCCGATCCTGTAAATCATCTCAGGGAATGAGTATTTAATTAGAAGTGCTGAGAAGGCCTCGTCGTGCCATAAGCTTATTCCTGTTAGGTTTATGAGTCTGATTATTAAACCAACAGTTAGGGTAGATATTATACCTAAGTGTTTTTTCATATCTTGGGTGTGTGGTATTATTATTTATTGTTTGATTCTAAATTAGGTCTTAAAGCTAAAAAGGAGGTTTTTGATGGAATTCAGATACTATGAGTGCTCTTGTCAGGGTCAGGGTATGGTTCTCGTTGGTAATCAAGTTTATTTGGTTTATAGCCAATTGGAAGCCTTTGGTGTCTTGGAAAGGTTTGGTAATTCACCCAACAATGGAGTTTCCGATAAGCTAAAGAAGCAGTGTATTAGAGAGTTGCAGTCGATACTATCGATTCGGTGCAACTTACCTGAATCTGAGGAGGGGGTTGTATTTGGTAACGGTGTTCATCCTGAACACGTTATGATACATAAGGATCTGTTTGGTAAGTTAGTGGAATTTCAAAATAGGCTTGTGGAAAAGGTGTAACCGTGTAAACGGTATTTTTTATTTAACATAAACTGCTATTACCGCTTGTCCGAATTTATTCCTTTGCTCGTAGGTGAGTCGATAATTAGGGTAGGCTTCTTTGAAGCGTTTTATATCGTAGATACTTGATTGTGTAAATACTATTTGGTCACCAGTTTTAATGGTGTGGAGTTTTTCGAGATTCTGTATTTGCTCTGGGTCTACTTGTGTATAGGGTCGATTTTTTGGATTGGACTCTAAGTTTTTCGGATCTACTACGGTAAGGTAGTCGGGAGTCTGTACTGAAAATTTATCAAGGACTAAGTAAGTAGTTTTTTTGTCACCGTATATTTTAAGGTAATCAGAAACTACTGTAAGGTCAGATCTGAATGAATAAAAATTTGATGGATCGTTATAAGCGATTACGAAGTAGTTTGAATATGTTTCTAATGGAACTCCAATAAAGAAAAGTGAAGCAAGTATGATGCCGAAAGATTTGCATACCCACCATCTAACAGGTTCGCCTTTATAGATACTCAGGCTTTTGGCATAACCTTGTAAAAGCTCAAGTTTGTATCTTATGAGTTTTTTTATAATTTCTGTCACTTGGATAATTCCAAAAGCCGAAATAATAAATACGGCTGGAATAGTCCCGATACTTCGTAGGCCGTGCGGAATACCTTCGGCAGTGGTTATTACAGGTATAAGCATTCCAAAGAACCAGCCTATCATTAGAAAGTGTGGCCAATAAATTTTATATTTTTCCGGTCTAAAGAAATAATATAAGGCTAAGAGTAGGGAAGTTATTAGACCGAATGCAAAAAAAGGAGAAACTAGCGGGGACAGGAAAGGTTGACCTGAGACGTTGTGTCTGTAATTAAGGTCTCCATTGGTAAAATAAGCGAGAAAGCTTTCTTTACCAACTTCAAGTACGGTACCTATAAGATTACCATTGTTGAGTTCGGGATTAAAAACACTGACTTGTCCGCTTCTTCCAATAAAACTACCTGGATGGGTGTAAAAATAATGGGCGAGTGGAAATATAAAGATAATAAATGCAATAATCGCTAAGCTTAGTTGTTTTATCCAATCAAATTTGATTGCTGAAAGTTTTCTGTTATGCCAAAAATAATTTAAAAGGGGCCAGAGTACGGCAAAGAATAGAATTGGTACAAGAATTCGGTAAGCGATATAGGTGTAGAAACCTAAGGCAAAAGTAGCGCCTAGTAGAGTTGAGTAAATTAGTTTTTTCTTAAGAGTTTCTGAATTCCAGCTTTTAATTAGGAAATAAAAAGTAAAAGTTGCAAAGAGGGGAATGAGATTAGCCCTGAATGCTGTTCTTGAAAGCACAGTGTGCCATGAGCTAGTTGAGATTAGAAAAAAACTAAGCAGGGCAATGTTAGTGCTTTTGTTTTTATCCTCATATAAATTAAATAAAACCCTAGAAAGGAAGAATGTTCCAATACAAGCTATGATACCGATCAGGGCTGATGTAAGGTGGTGTTGCCAAACACCAAACCCAAATATTTTTACCATAGCCCATATCATGTAGAAAAAAAGTGCTTCTCGTCCGTTTCCTCGCTCGTAGAAAGGCTGTAATTGGCCTTGTTCCATTGAGATAATATCTAAACCATTTGCTGCTTCGTCAGGAAATAGACCGCCAGGCATATCTGCCTGAATTGTTTTTGTGCTAGTAGGATTCAGAGGAGACTTTTCGTACTTGATTAGTTGAAAAGTTCTGAAAAAAATAGCCAGAAAAAGTATCAGAAGGAATGCAATTTTTTGATTTTTTGTCAATTTGTTTGTTTTACGGAAATAGTGATTTTGATTAAACTATGTAGGTATGCTTAAATATCGTATTTTTATAGTTTGGTTAGCAACCTTTGTTATTAATATTATAACATTGGCAATTATAGTTGCCCAGGGAAAATCCTCTAGATCGGTAGTTTTACATTACAATGTAATTGTAGGAGCAGAATATTTTGGTGATGCTTCAAATAATTATAAAATCCCGATAATCGGTTTTTTTATACTTGTATTTAACACAATAATGTATGTTTTTCTAAGAAGATCTAAACAAGACTTTTTAGCAGAGGTGTCGATATATACTACTTTATTGGTAAGTATTGTGCTTTTTGTCGCTTATATGTTTTTGTTAAGTATTAACTAATTAGATTTGACTCTGTATGAGTTATAGAAAAAGAACTACTAGGGAGAGGTTTTGGGAAATTCTTCCTGGTTTGTCGTTTTGGGTTGTATTTGTATCAGCTATCGCTTTATCCTTTTTAAAACCGGTTGCGGCAGCTTTGTTTATTATTTGTTTCGACCTCTACTGGGTTTTGAAGGCGATAAATACGGCATTTCATTTGATGTCGAGTTATAGGATATTTAGAGTTGTTGTCAAAATTGATTGGCGGAAATTATTAAATTTAACGATAGATTTAAAAGAATTAGCTGCAGAATTACAAGGTAAGCTCGATTTGAGTGGGAAAAGAGTTGAAAGATTTTTTATAAGAAAAGAAATTTCTAGGATAAATAAGTTAATAGAAAGTAAAGTTGAGATACCTGATTATAGAAATATTTATCATTTGATAATTATTCCTTTTGTAGATGAATCTTTTGAGGTTTTAGATTCTACTGTTTCCGCACTCGTAAATACGAATTATAGTAGAGAGAATTTAATACTCCTTCTGGCAAATGAAGAGAGAGTCGGGGAGTCTGCGCTTAAGATTGCTGAACAGATAAAAGAAAAATATAGTGATGGATTTTATAAGGTATTCATAACGAGGCACCCTGATGGGTTACCTGGAGAGATAAAAGGTAAAAGTGCAAATGCGAGCTTTGCGGTTTTGTCTATTTTAAGTGAATTAGATAAATTAAAAATTTCGAAAGAGAATGTGATAATTTCGAATTTCGATAGCGACACCATAGTGCACCCAGAGTATTTTGCAAGAGTTGCGTACGAGTTTGTGCTTACAGAGAAAAGATATAGGAGAAGTTATCAGCCTATAGCTATTTATAATAATAATATATGGGATAGTCCGGCTTTCATTCGGGTTGTATCTGTGTCGAATTCTTTTTGGCAATTTACTGAATCTAGTAGGCCGGACAGGCTTAGGACTTTTTCATCGCATTCTATGCCGTTACTTACTCTTCTTGAGGTGGGAATGTGGAAAAAAGATATAGTGAATGAAGATGGGTATATTTTCTGGCAATGTTATTTGCATTACAAAGGTGATTACCAGGTAGTGCCTTTATTTATTCCGATATCTTTAGACACTTGTTTGGCTGATAGTTTTTGGCAAACATTAGTGAATCAATACAAACAGAAAAGACGTTGGGCTTATAATGTTGAATATTATCCTCATCTGGTCCCTAAATTAATCACCAGTAAAGCTCCTTTTTTCGATAGGATGTATAAGCTTTGGCAGTATGTTGAAGGTGATTTTAACTGGGCTACGGCTAGTATCTTAATTTCAACTTTAGGGTGGTTACCGCTTTTTGTTGGGGGTCAGGATTTTACCTCGAGTGTGGTTGCGTTCAATTTACCGAAGACAACAAAGACCCTTATGACCATTGCAACATTCTTTTTAATTTTTAGTGTTTACATTAATTTAATCCTATTACCACCTAGACCAAAAAAATATGGCAGAAGTAGGAGTGTAATGATGTATCTGCAATGGTTTTTGGTTCCCATAGTTTCGCTTGTGTTTGGCAGTCTACCAGCGATAGAAGCACAAACCCGATTAATGCTTGGGAAATATCTTGAGTTTTGGGTAACCCCTAAAACAAGGAAGGGAGTTACCACTGGTTTAGATATGAAAGAAATGCAGAGTGTTGGAGAAGAAAACGTATGAGGTATTTTGTTTTATTGGTTCTGTCTACATTTATATCGGTATATTTAGTGCCTATTGTGAGGAAATTGGCATATAAATATAAAGCGTTAGATATACCTGTATCGGATAGGAAAATTCATAAGAGGCCAACGCCGCTACTGGGAGGGATTTCAGTGGCTCTTACATTTGTGATTGGGCTTTCTTTTTTTCTGTATTTTGGAGATATAGATTTTCGAATCGTGCCTTTGAAATTTTTTGTTGCTATTGTACTTTCTATTCTAATTTTGAGTATTGGAGGTATTTTGGATGACATTTATACACTAAGCGCTAAATGGTCTTGGATATTTCCTGCTGTCGCTAGTTTGTTATGTGTGGGTTTTGGGATAGGAGTGGGGATTAAATTTATAACTAATCCTTTTGGTGGGATATTATATTTTGGAGATGATATTTTAGGTGTACCAATTTCGGCAATTTTTACATTTGTGTGGTTAATGGGCATGACTTATACAACCAAGATATTAGATGGGATGGATGGTTTGGTTAGCGGGATTGGGGTTATAGCTGCGCTTACCCTGTTTTTTCTTTCGTTAACACCAAGAGTTAATCAGCCGATTACGGCAAGTTTAGCTATTCTTTTAGCTGGAGCTTGCTTAGGTTTTTTGTTTTATAATTTTAACCCTGCAAGTATATTTTTAGGAGAGGGGGGTAGTACTCTAATAGGATTTTTGCTCGGAGTAATTTCGATAATTTTAGGAGGTAAAATTGCGACTGCGCTTTTGGTCATGGGAATTCCAATTTTAGATGTAGCTTGGGCAATATTTAGGAGAATTCAGTCTGGGGTAAGTCCTTTTGTGGGCGATAGGAAGCATTTGCATTTCAGATTACTAGATATTGGTTTGAATCAGAGACAGGCAGTTTACGTACTTTGGTTAATATCTGCTGTGTTTGGATTTTTTGCTGTTTTTTTGCAGAGTTTAGGAAAACTGGTTGCTTTGGTAGTATTAGTCTTTGTAATGGTTGCTTTAGGTGTTTTAGTAGCTTATGTTTATAGAAGAAAAGAGCTTAAAAAAAAATAGCTTTTTAAAAAGCTACAGTTTGTAACCCACTTCCCGATAGCGAGTACCATTAATGCGGGCTTGGTACTGACGCGAAGTTGGAATCAGGTAGGATTTTATAGAATAAGCGATAATCGGGCGATATCGGATCGCGCCAACGGTCATTGTTATTAGGGCCAAAATGGAAAAGGCCAGGATTGAAGTATTCACAATTCCTCCTCAAAACGATAAAATTCACAAAATATCAGGATTTTGTGCTGGTTTTTTATTAACTAAACCTTTTGACAATTTTACGCAGATTTATTGCTATAGTCAAGCTAAATGGGGGAATTTTGACTTTTTTGTCAGTTTTAGCTAAAATAGTTTCTGCACTATAGTTTAGAACTCTTAAAATAAGAGTTAAGAAAATAAGAGAAATTATTTAATTTATTTAGAGATGAGCGCAATATTTGAAATAGGTGGTAAGCAGTATCTGGTTAAAGAAGGGGACAAGGTACAAATAGAAAAGATCGACCAAGCGGTTGGTGAATCTATTTCTTTGGATAAAGTTCTGTTTACTGAAGACGGTGGTAAATACAGCGTAGGAAAGCCTTATATTACCGGAGCTGTTATAACTGCAAAAGTTTTAAAACAGGGTAGAGGCAAGAAAGTAGAAGTTCTTAAGTATAAGGCAAAAAGTAAGTACCGTAAGAAAATTGGTCACAGACAAGCATATACTGAAATAGAAATTGTAAAAATATAAAAAAACTCCGCTTCATTTAAGCGGAGTTTTTTTATATATTTCTTCTTCCTTCGAGTGCGCGGGAAAGAGTAATTTCGTCTGCATATTCGAGAACTCCTCCCATAGGAAGTCCACGAGCTATTCGGGTGACTGTTATGCCTGTGGGGGCGAGGATTTTAGTAAGATGCATGGCTGTGGTTTCGCCTTCGAGTGTGGGGTTTGTAGCTATAATTATTTCTTCGATCGGTTCCGTAGAATTTTGGACGCGGTTCAATAGAGAGTTGATATTAAGTTTTTCTGGACCAATACCTTCCATTGGGTTTAAAACACCACCAAGGATGTGAAATAAGCCTTTATAGGCACCTGTTTTATCGAGTGCCAATGCATCCATAGGTTCTTCCACGATACAGATTATGCTTTTATTTCGGTTTTGGTCTGTGCATGTATTGCATGGGTTTGCGTCGTCCATATTGTGGCACAAAGAGCAGAAGGTGATATCGTTTCTTACATTTTTTACCGCTTCAGATAGTTGATTTACCTCATACAAATCTCTTTTAAGCATATAGAAAGCTAACCTCTGGGCTGACTTGGGTCCGATGCCTGGAAGTTTGCTGAATTCTGTGATTAGTTTTTCAAGAGATTTAGGGAGTTGCATGGGGGTGAATGACGAATAGAGAATGAAGAATGGGAGTGATTATTTATGAGTCTTCGTCATTCGTTATTCTATATTTTTTATTTTAATTAATTAAAATCTTCTTCTGTGCTATTTACCGATTGCATTACAGTTTGGGGGCGAGTGTCGAATTGTTTTGCAAGGTTTTTGAATGCTGTTTTTTCATTGTCAAAGTATAAGTCTACTTGTCCGGTCGGTCCGTTACGATGTTTTTTAATGTGTATTTCAGCAATATGAGGACGTTTACTATCTGCTCCTTTATACATATCTTCTCGGTAAATAAACATAACGACGTCTGCATCTTGTTCGATTGAACCTGATTCTCTGAGGTCTGAAAGTTGTGGTACTTTGTCTGGGCGTTGTTCAACGCTTCGAGATAACTGAGATAAAGCTAAGACTGGAACATTAAGTTCACGAGCGAGTATTTTAAGAGACCTGGAAATTTCGCTAACTTCTTGTACGCGGTTGTCGGTATTGTGGCCTGACATGAGTTGAAGGTAGTCGATAACTACCATTCCTATACCATGTTCCTGTTGTAATCTACGAGCTTTGGTTCTTACTTCCATAATGTTGCTACCAGCAGCGTCGTCAATGAAAATTTGCGCTTCTCCTAGCCGACCCATAGCAACTCCTATTTTTTCGAAATCTTCTTCGTTTAAATTACCAGTACGAATTTTCCAAAGATTAACATCTGATTCAGATGAAAGAAGTCTGTCTACTAATTGATCTTTGCTCATTTCGAGAGAGAAAATGGCGGTAGGGATTTTGGCCTGTGTGGAAATGTTTTTAATAATTTCCAATGCGAAAGAGGTTTTACCCATACTAGGACGGGCAGCGAGTATAATAAGGTCGGATTTTTGAAAACCGCCAAGGATATTGTCCATGTCTACGTAACCTGTGGGTAGACCACGGAATTTGCCTTTGTCTCTGTGTAGTTCGTCTATTCTTTCGAAAGTTTCGTGAAGGACATCTGAGATAGAGATAAAATTTTGTTTAAGATGTTTTTGGGTGACCCCGTATAGTTTTTGCTCAGCTTGGTCGAGAATAGTTTCTACTTCGCCTTCCTCTTCGTAGGCGAGATGTGTTATTTCGGAAGCAGAATTAATGAGCCTTCTAAGGGTACCTTTTTTACGCACGATGCCAGCGTAGTGGACAATGTGAGCGCTATTTGGTACTACGCTGCCGAGTTCAGCTATATAAGAGGTGCCACCAGCCCTATCGAGTGATTTAACGTCTTCTAGGGCAGAAGAGACAGTAAGGATGTCTATTGGTGAGTTTTTTTGATAGAGCCTTAAAATAGCCTCGAAAATAAGTTTGTGACGGTGGTCGTAAAAGTCGTCTGAAATTAAGATATCGGCGATTTTAATAATACCGTCGCGGTCGAGCAGTAAACAGCCAAGGACCGATTTTTCGGCCTCTAGGTTTTGCGGGGGAATTCTATCTATATTTGGTGTTGATTTTGTAGTCATAGGTTTGAGTATTTTAACATAGTTAGGTGGTATCGGGGTATTTGAAAAATAGTGCGGTTTGTGATATAAAATGGGTTCCGCAGGCAATTCGGCCTGTGGGTGTATGAACCTGAAACCAGAAAAAGGAAAGGTTAAAAATGAATACGAGGAAAAATAGCGAGTTAGAGAAGCCTCAAGCGATGGCTTTTTACCATGGTGATGGATTTGTTCCCTCCTATGAGGATGCAAAGAAATTTGCAGGTAACGAAGGTAGAGTTGCTACTTTGCCCGATATTATTCGAGCAAGACTTGCGACTGGTTTAGATAGCACGCCTTGGGTGCGATACTTTACTACTAACTCTTCTGAATTTGTTGGAAGGAGTAAGGGTGGTAGGCTAATTGCGATTGTTGCTCATGGGGTTGGTCCAATGGCGGATAAGACCGGAATAATGAAAGCCTATGCACACAGTTACCAAGCTAAAAACACGAGAGTCGAGGGAGGGCGCATTACACTCGACGAGTTCAGGAAATTGGAAGATGGTTTTTATGGGAAAGTTTATGTGGTCGATTTGGAGGAATACCTGGATCGCTACGAGTTTTCTTTTCTTTCGATCCTTCGTTATTCTGAGGCAGAGTGCGACCCAATGGTCCGGGCGAGGCTTGGTGGTTGGTACAAGGAGTATTTAGATTTTCACCTTGAGTATGCTAGAAAGTGGCACGCTGAAGAATCTCAGAAAGATCCAGAAAATCGCTACGGGCTTGCTGGTCATGAAGAGTACTGCGTAAGGCGACGGGCGATGCATAGAGAGTTTGCGAAACCATATTCAGACCCGTTTCTAATATCCATAAAGGACGGACCTTTGTATAGGTTTTTTGACCGGATTGCTGAGCCGGGTCTGGCATTTGCTAACCTGCTCTCTATAGGACAACTACAGTCTATGAACCATGAACAACATAGGTCGCTTGTGACCGACGTTAGTTGCCACTCCTGGAATGATGGAACTCGGTTTGTGGGTGTTAATACTCCTGAGAGATTCCAAAATATTCACCCTGGACCTGATGATGTTGAGGGTTTGATCGAGCAGAACTGGGAGAGTCTGCTTGAACCTGCAAATGAGAAGCCTTTTGGGTTTTATCAGGTTATGGAATATGCTGGGCGGTATTTTACTCATTACGGCAAGAAGGGTGATTCAATGAGTACTTACACACCAGAGTATTTAATCGAGGACATAACCCCGGTTGGTGAGGTTCAGGTTTTTAGAACTGAAATTGGTGGGCATTACGTGTTCTTCCGGTTCGACATGAAAGAGATTAAGAGGATAGCGCCTCCAGAGGCGAATGCTTTTATGTTCAAAGGAGAGCCGGAAATTGAAATGGAAAATGGCAACGCCAAATACCATACTGCGCCGATTCAGTTTTACAAGATTTCAGGATCTTCCAAATTCAGATTACCGAGACCTGAAAAAGTCAGAGGCAACTACGAACTTCTTATGAAGCTTATGGGAATAAGCTAAAACACGGAAAACGTGTTTTTTTATTTTTTCTTAACTTTTTGTCCTTCGGGGGTGTCCATTAGAACCCAGCCTTGGGTTTCTATTTCTTGCCTTAGTTTGTCTGAGGTTTCGAAATCTTTATCTTTTTTTGCTGTTTCTCTTTGTTCTAAGAGCTGTGCAATTTTTTCTGGGATTGTAAATTCATCAACTGGTGGGTTATTTAAAGACAATCCGAAGACTTGATCGAATTTAAGTAGTGTTTTTAGTTTATTTTCTTTTGGGTGGTCGGTTGCAAGCATTTTCCAAGTAAGGGCGAGTGCTCCTGGGAGATTTAGGTCTTCGTTAATGAGTTTTAGGAATTCGGTTTCATATTCTTCTAGGCCAACTGCTGCTGGGGTAATGTTTTTTGTGAACTCGTAGAGTCTATTTAATGCCGTTTCGCTGGCTTTTAAATTTTCTTCGGTGAAGTTTAGTTGGGTTCTGTAGTGAGCTGTTAAGCAGAGGTAACGGTAAACAAGAGGGTTGAAACCGGTTTCTCTAAGCGAGTCTATTGTTTTTAAATTGCCTTCGCTTTTACCCATTCGACCACCGTTTATGAGCAGGAATTCACCATGCATCCATATATTGCAGAGAGGTGTACCGAAAGCCGCCTCGCTTTGGGCGATTTCGTTGGTGTGGTGAGTGCCAATGTGGTCTACACCACCACAGTGAATGTCGAATGGTTGACCTAGGAGTTTTTTGCTAATAGCAGAGCATTCTATGTGCCAACCGGGAAAACCTTCACCCCATGGGGAAGGCCATTTTAGTATATGGTTTTCGAATTTACCTTTGAGGAAAAACCAGAGCACGAAGTCCTGGGGATTTTTCTTTTTTTCGTCTATTACTACTTCTTCCCTAGCTCCAACTTTTTTTTCGCTTAGGTTCTGCCCACTTAGCTTTCCATAGTCTTGTAGTTTGCTAGTGTCGAAGTATATAGCATACTCGTCCTGGTAGGTGAAACCTTTTTCTTCGAGAAGTTTAATAATTTCTATTTGCTCGGTTATAGATTCTGTTGCGCGGAGGAGTTTGTGTGGGGGAAGTATGTTTAATTTACTAGCGTCTTCGAAAAATTTACTTTCGTAGAACTTGGCTATCTCAAGAGGGTGTTTGCCTTCTCTTTTAGCACCTTTTTCCATTTTATCTTCACCGTCGTCGCCGTCGCCAACTAAATGACCCACGTCGGTTATGTTCATCGCGTGGGTAACTTTTAGGCTGTTGTATTCGAGAGTTCTTCTTAGTAGGTCTTCGAAGATGTAAGTACGTAGGTTGCCTATGTGAGCAAAATCGTAAACAGTGGGTCCGCAGGTGTAGAGACTAACTTCGTTTTTTTGAATTGGACTTAGCTGTTCTAGTTTCCTTCCCAGGGTGTTGAATAGTTTTATCATCGTGGTTTAGCAGTTCTTTAATTTTACCCATTGCCTCTTCAGGGGTATCTACTAATATGTAGTACTCAGTTTCGGCTTCGGTAACAGTATTATACTGCTTTACTAGGGTTTCATCTATCCAAGCTAGGAGGGGAGTCCAGAATTTTTTATCTACTAAAATAATTGGGACTGGTTGGATTTTATGAGTTTTAACAAGGGTTACAAGTTCGAAAAGTTCATCTAGAGTACCAAATCCACCTGGGAAAAACACGTACATTTGTGAGGCGTAGACAAGCATTACTTTTCTGGTAAAAAAGTATTTGTATTCAGTGGACTTGTTTGCGTATTGGTTTGTGCCTTGTTCGGTTGGGATTTTTATGGAGATACCAACAGAGTGACCACCGGCATCGTTTGCACCTCGATTTGCGGCTTCCATAATACCAGGGCCTCCCCCTGTCATGATGGCAAAACCTTCATTGCTAAGCATGGAAGCAAGTTTTTGGGTTTCTTTGTAGGAGGGGTGATTTTCGTCGAATCTGGCTGATCCGAATATAGTAGCGGCTTTGGTAAATTGTTTAAGAAAATCGAAGCCCATTACGAATTCCGTCATAATTCTAAAAATTCTCCAAGGGTCACGTGGGTCTTCTGCGCTTTCCGTTGGGTCTTCAATTTCTACGCGTGAAGTGGTAAGACTAACTTTCTTTTTTTTATGTTTGGAGCTTTTGGGTAAAGATTTTAAATAGTTCATACGATGTTCGATTAATATCGAGATAAGAATATATTACTTAGTATGATTATATCATACACATAACAGTTATAAAAAACACCTGTGTAGTATAACAGGTGTTTTTTTGTCTTCCCATACTAACTTACGTGCGCTAGTTGTTTTACGTGTCTTACTTTCAGGTGTTTTAGGTTTGTATTGGTGTTTTTATTTTCTAGAATTTGTTTTAAGTGGTCTGCGCCAATAAAGTGGGGGAGTAAGACGTAGTCTGCTTGGTGTTCGTATAGTTTTAAGGCTTCTGCTTCGTCTCTAGCTGTGACTATGAATTTAGCTTTAGAATTTGTTGCTTCAATTGCTTCAATTAGGGAAAGTGTGTCGAACATATTCGGTAAGGTGGAGATAATTAATTTAGCCTTTTTAATATTAGCAAGGTCTTGAATATAAGGATCGGTTATGTCGCCGCATATGGCGTTAAATCCTTTGGCTTCTAGTTTTTCTATTATGTCTGGATTGAAATCTATAACTACAAATTCTGTTTTTAAATGAGAGAGCGATTCTATGACTCTACTACCAAGACGGTGGGCGCCGATTAGTATAAAGTGATTTTTTAAGACTGATCTTTTTAGGTTTTTTTCCGCAGAACCTTTTTTAAAATCCAGCCATGAAATTAGGTGTTTCGTTTTTTCGTAGATTTGACGAGTGTGAAGGATTAGATAAGAAGAAATAGCGATAGTGGCAATTCCGGTGAAGGTAATTATGCTTAACTCATTTTGGGTTATGTGGTTAAGGCTAAGTCCTAAAGTGGCAAGGATTAAACTAAATTCGGAAATTTGGCCGACAGTGAATCCGGTGAAAAATGCAGTTCTGGGTTTAAAACCTAGCAAAGCCAGTATTACTAGTACGATTATAGGGTTACCAATAAGAACGAAAGTTGAAAAAGTAATACTAGGTATAACGACATTTTGCCAACCACTGAATATTAATTGGGAACCAAGTACTATAAAGAACAACATTATAAAGAAATCTCTGAGTGGGGTTATCTTAGCGCTTATCTCATAGTGAACTGCTGTGTTTGCGAGAGCTACCCCAGCCAGAAATCCTCCAATTGCTAGGTTGAAACCCACTAATGGTAACGCCGTTAAGGCAGCAAAGCCGAGAGCCCAGGCAAGAGAAAAAACTAGAAGAAGTTCCTGTGATTTGCTTACAGTTTTTAGGACTAATGGAAAAATAAATTTACTATGGAGGTAAATTATTAAAAGTAAGCAAATTAACTTTATTAGTGTGTAAAGAAAGTTTAGAGGTAAGTTGCCTGCGGTGCTGTTTAATCCTTGTAGGAATACGAGAATAAAGATTGCTACGATATCTTGTATAACAAATATGCCTACAGCTAATTTTCCATAAAGAGACTGTAGGTCTTTTTTCTCTGAAAGCAGTTTAACTACAATTATTGTGGAAGAGAAAGTGAGAGCAAGACCTAAGTAGATGCTCTTAAGTGAATCAAATCCTAGGAATTTGGCTATGGTAAACCCGAGTAAAGTCGTGACTAGGATTTGTAGCACTCCTGCGATACTTGCTGTTTTTCCGATTTTTTTTAGTTCTGTTACGTCTAGCTCTAAGCCCACCATAAATAGTAAAAGTGTCACACCTATTTCAGATAAGCCTTTAAGAGAGTCTCCTTCAGAAAGTTTGGAGAGACCAAGTGGGCCAAGTATTAGACCGGTAAGTATATATGCGAGAATGCTGGGTTGTTTAAAAAAACTAACAATTACCGCGATTGCTCCGGCTAAAATTAACGCTAGTGTAATTTCAAAAAAAATAGAATGCACGTGAATTTTGGTTTTTTGTTTCTCTAGGTACTTGTATTTTTCAGACTAGACCATTATATCATAAAACGCTATATTTAAGAGATTTGAGACCGGAAATTTTATGGAGGAAAAAATGGAAGAAAAAGCAGTTTGTAAATGCGGTGTAAATATACATTTAAATGAGCTTAATGGGGCATGTTCTGCTTGTAAAGTAAGGTACTGGAAATCTAGGTCAAAACCTGAATGTCCCTATGGTCATAAGAGTCAGTATTTGTGGCCAAATCTTCAAGTGATAATTACTCGGATCGTGAATAAGAAAGGTGAAATTCTATATTATTCTTTATATTGTGGAATTTGTGATCATCAATACACGGAAGAGCAGATGATTACAGTTCTTGAGAAATTGAAAAGTCCACAACAAGAATTCATTCATGAAAAAATTTCGTTGGCACAGTCAATTAATGAGTTGTATTTAGAAACTTTGGCCCCAATATTTAGACCATTGATAAATTTGTTGATTTGGTTGATTAGAGATTTGAAGCTAGCATTTTCTCAGGTTTATGCTTATGTATACGCTGATAAGCTGAGTCAGGTACAAGTAGAAAATGTCCAGCTAGCATTTTATTCTGAGCCAAATTTTTCAGGTTTAGAGACGTCGGATGGGATCCCGATAGTTTCCTGGTCTATGCTAGTCGATGAAGGTATGGCTTTCCCGCAGGATAATATAACAGTTGCTTCTCAAGTCGTGGAACCAACGTCGGTTCATGGGAATGAGATAGAACTTGCTGCAGAAAACCCTGGATAGGGTTAATTTTTTTTCAAAAAAATATCGCAGATTTTTTATCTGCGTTTTTTATAATCTTTGATAGTTGGATTTAGGCTTGTTTCCCATTTGTTAGGATTGGATTTTTCCAAAAGCCAGCTTTCGATATCATCCAATAGGAAACTTGTAATTTCAATACCAGAGTAGTTTAGGAAGATTTTCCGTGGTTCAGAAATTTTTACCCTAAATCCTACATAGGAGAATTGAGAGTTAAAAGATGTATTCACTTGAGGTGGCTCACCTTTTTTTCTTGGACTGAATATGGTGACGCTAATAGGAGTTTCAGGGTTAGTCTCAAACTTAATACGTTTCAGAATTTTCCCTTCACCAGATATTATTAAAGTTTCGTATTCAGGATTGTGTTCGAATCGCTTTCTTCTGAGAATTGTGTTCTCGTCAGAAGGGAAGGCTTCGTATTGTGATCCATTTAGGGTGAAATTGGTAATCCCTTCGCAGTGGCTGATTTTATCAGATGGAATACGAGAGATTAGGTTACCGACGAAGGTATTTTCCAAGCTACCAGAAGTAATGGGGAAGTTTATGGATAAGGTTGCTGTTATGGGGGTAGGCGATGGTGAGGGTAGTAGAATGGGTTTTGTCTGGTCTGTTGGGATTCTTTCCTGTTCTGCTCTTTCTTTCTCTTTTTTTCTTAATTCAGCAATGAGAGACTTTTCCTTCTCTGCTTGATAGAGCTTGAAAAATAAATCGACTTGGTTTGTGATAATACTGGGTGAAGTAATTGCAATTTGAAGTGTGGTTGCCAGTATCAGAATTAGGAAAAAAAGTCGTAGTTTTGAGAACATCATTATTACCTCCTCAGGTGTTAAATTGAATTCGTGATAATACGGAAAATTTGGGTTTCTGTCAATAAGAATCGAATATTTGTTCTTGAGAAATTATTTGACAATCCTTTCTATACTAGGTATAGTCAGCGGAAGTCTTTATTAGGTTTAGCCAGTAACAGAAAGGTGCCAAAAGGCAATTTTTGTGGTTTAACTTCAAGATTTCAATGATTTAAAACGTTCACGGATAAGCTTGCGTGAACGTGTTAGAAGGCTTTATAGGACGCTAAAGAGTTTTTCTAGCAAAAAAGTAGTCATCAAAAACAAAGATTGAGATTTACGGAGGTATCGATATGTTGAGCAAAGAATTATTTCTTCTGGCTGATCCCACTGCTACGAAACAGGTCGTTGATGCTTGGGAAACTTTCAAGAGTTTGCCTTGGCCGCAGGTAGCTTTACCTGCTTCGGTAGTTATTGGTGGTCTGTCTGTCGCCAGTTATTCTTTGGTCCGAAAATTCGGGCCAGCGCTTATTAATTCGGCTAACCGGACACAGAAAGAGTTCGATTTGGAGCATGATTCGTTTTACTTCATTTACGACGAAGGGTTTCGGAACAATAAGATGCTCGCGAACCATTTGGTGAATGTCGCGCAAAGTAAGCGCGGGAAAGTTTATTCACCGAATTCGAAACCCGGTATTACACCGAGTGGTCGTCAGTATAAGACGCCTTATGCGCCGAGTACGGAAACGACTTTCGTGGAGTTCGACCTGGAAACAGGTATCGAGTTCTCGCTTACCAGATCGCAGTCCAATCCTGAATATATTTCTTGGTTGGAAACCGAATACCCTGAGGTTTTCAGTGTAGGTGAGGCGGACGAGGAATTGGCGATGATGCGTCCCTACGACCTTCTGTTGTACCTTGGTTTCCCTGAGAAGCCCAAGCGTTTCGGTCGTAAAAAGGACCTGCCTACTGCTAAGAAAGTTATGAGCGAGTTCCGCAAGGCTACCGGCTTTGCACCCGAGAAGAAGATGCCTGTGCAGTTTACACCGGTGCGCGTTACATTTCGCGCCTGGAAAGAATCCTTTGACGGCAACCAGACTCTGGTTGCGAGTGGCTCGCTTGAAAGCGACTTCGAGACTTTAAAGACTGCAAATCTCGTGTTTGCTAAAATGGCTCGTGAGATGATGCTCCTGATTGCCCGCAAGAACCGGGTCGAAACTAATCCTGAATTCCTGAGCAACCCCAAAAGTTGCTTCTACAAGTTCATTTCGGACGAGATCAAGTCCAAAGACAGAATCGAGAAACCTGAGGCCCAAACCTCAGATGGGCTAACCCCTGATACAAATCCTTTGAAGATTAATGATCGAATTCATGATTACCTTAAGGAGAATGGAATTGTGAGTGATCATACGGCGGGTGAATATGTTATGCGGGAAGCAAGCGATGTCGATCCTTATCCTAGGGCCTGGTTTGCAGTAAACGATGCCTATCTTGACTACACCGAAGCAGACTTCCTGGAAGCTGCGATCGCATATCATACCGCTACTCGTGAGAGTGATCCACAAGTCCAGAACGATTTAGCTCTATGGCGTTCGTGGGTGCGTGACAGAAAGGCGTACCTGAAAACTGAGGATGCTTACCGGATTACCAGAGATGAGCCAGCAACAAGCAGGATTTGGGCCAGTGTGAGGGAATACTGCGCGAGGAGTCCAATCCTTGGTTATTTCTTTCGCGATCTGGGCACGGCTGAAGGGGGTCGTGACCTGATCTCATAATCGACAATAAGAAAAAAATTGTGCTCAACATAAGTACACACACAACACTTTGGCTGCATGAACCCCACATGCAGCCTTTTCCTTTGGTTTTGTGTTTTGTGGCTATGGCATCGCATATTTTGCTCCAGCTCGCACGATTTTTTGGATTTTTTTACTCCATCGTCCCGTCACGGACGCTTGCGTAAAAAAATCGAAAAAGATCGTGCAATCTGAACCAAAATCTGCAATGCGTACTTTTTTCAGGAGAGATAAGTGTTGCAAAAAATGGGGGGATGGCTTATTATCGGGGAGATGAAGTTTGATGTGATTTTTTTTATAGGACCTCAAGGGAGTGGGAAGGGGACGCAAGCTCGGCTGCTAGCCACCAAGCTTGGTTTTTATTTTTGGGAGATGGGTGGAATTTTAAGAGAAATTGGGAAAGAAAATTCTGTATTGGGTAAAAAGATAAAAGTGCTGTTAGATGCAGGTATTTTGGTTCCTGACCAGGTGATCTTAGAAATATTGGATGAGAAGCTTCCAGGTTTAATGAGTGAGAAGGGTTTGGTATTTGATGGTGTGCCTAGGCAGTTGGGACAGGCTGTGCATTTGTTGTCGTTTTTGGAGAAAAACAATAAGCAGAAAATGGTGACCATTTTTATAGATTTACCTAAGGAAGAATCGATTAAAAGGTTGTTACTTAGGGCAGAAAAAGAAGGTCGTGTGGATGATAATAAAGAGAGTATAGAGATGAGATTGTCCATGTATGAGAAACAAACAGTTCCGGTTTTGGATTTTTTAAGAGAGAAAACTACTTTTATTACGATTGACGGTTCACCTGAAATCGAAATGGTTACTGAACAAATAAATTACGCACTTGAAGGAAGAGAAGACAAAGAATCCAATTAACATAATACTGATAGGGGACCCAGCTGCTGGGAAAGCTACTCAGGCTAGTTTTTTAACTAGAAAGTATGACCTGTATGATTTTGACATGGGTAAAGAATTGACTGTTCTGAGGTCAAAAGATAAGCAGGTAGATGAAGTTTTAAAACAGAACACTGATAAGGGTAATTTGTCTCCTACGCAAATTGTAAGACAAATATTGAGAGATAAAATTAGTGAGTGTCCAAAGGAAAAGGGGATATTGTTTGATGGTCATCCTAAAATGCTCGGTGAAGCTAAGCTTGTAAGTAAATTACTCAAAGAGCAGGGAAGAAGTAATCCCATAGTAATTTATTTGAGTATTCCTACCAAAGAAACCATAACTCGGATGCATAAAAGAGTTGGGTATTTTGAAGGTAAATTTGGGAAAAGGGCAGATGATTCTGTCGAGGCGTTAAAAAATAGAGTAGCTTATTATCGGACGAATGTCTCTCAGGTTATCGATTTTTTTAAACAACAGTACCAATTTAAAAAGGTAAGTGGTTTAGGTAATAAGACTGAAGTAAAACAACGAATTTTTTTGACTATTGATAAATATTTAGAAAAAGTTAAAAATACCTCTAAATAACCTTAGAGGTATTATTTTGTATGCCAGGCAAACAAGGGTTTATTAAAACTCCAGAAGAGATAAATATTATAGGTGAGGGAGGTAAAATAATGAGGAGTATTTTAAACATGCTTTCTGAGAAATCTGTTCCTGGAGTTTCTACTTACGAGTTGAATAAGATTGCTTGGAAAGAAATAGAAGCCTGTGGAGGTAGGCCGAGTTTTTTGGGCTATGGACCACGAAATAATCCATTTCCAGCAGCGCTATGTACTTCTTTAAACGATGTTGTGGTGCATGGAATCCCTTCTGAAAAAGTGATTTTGAAGGAAGGCGATATATTGGGTTTGGATATCGGAATGGAATATAAAGGTCTATATACAGATACAGCGATTACCGTTATGGTTGGGAAGGTGAAAGATCGTGTGAGAGAGTTGGTTTTAACTACACAAGAAGCTCTTGGTAAGGCAATCGATCAGGCTAGGGTGGGAAATAGAATAGGCGATATATCGGCTGTCATATTTGAAACCGCAAAAGATTCAGGGTTCAGTGTGGTAAGAGAGCTGGTTGGTCATGGGGTAGGTTATCAGGTGCATGAAGATCCTGCTGTGCCTTGTTACGGTCGTCCAGGGACAGGACCTGAGCTATTAGATGGTATGGTTTTAGCCATTGAGCCAATGGTGTGCGAAAAGAGTCCGAGGATTTACGTAGATAGAGATGGATGGACAATTAGGACAGATGATGGTGGTAGGGCCGCACATTTTGAACACACAATTGCTATAACAAAAAGTGGGCCTAGAATTCTTACTTAAGATATAGAAAATAAAAAAACAAGTAGTCAATGTACTTGTTGTTTTTTTGAGTTGTTTAAAATAGATTTACGCCAAGCATAGAAGAATGTAAGCCCGCATGTGAGATAAAGTAGAATCCCCAAGACTATTAACCTTCTAGTCTGAACCCCTAAGGAGTATACGGATTCTTCCAGGTCATTTAGCGTATGTTTTTTCTTAAAAGAATCTTTATTGCTTTTTATACCCATTAACTGGGTTTCAAGTTCGGTTTCCTTTAAGACTATCTGATCGATTCTGTTTTCTAGATATCTGATTTCGTTGTACGCGTGAGTGAGTTTTTTCTCTAGTTTTTGAATTTTTTGTCTAGCGGTTAATTTGGGGCGTGCGCTAATTTGTGGGGTAAGAGCGCATAAAAGTAAGCACGTTACAATAAACCATTTTGATTTCATCGGGGGTTCCTCGTGTTTGGTTTTTACCGCGTAAGATTATAGATTATGCCTTTTTTATTATGGATGAGTCAAGTATGTGCTATAATTTTCTTTGTATTAACACTCAGTATTAAGAGTAAAAACAAATCATATTTAGATGCAAAATTTACAAGACGTTTTCCAAAGAATGCGCGCAACTAAGCGTGAACAGAAACAAATAACTAATATGTACAAGGATTCACTCGAGTCCTCTTCGGAATATCGAGATGTTTTAGAGAAACTGCGTGGTTTTAAGCTCAGAAAGCAGCAAATAGAGGAAGAGGTTAAGGCTGAATTGGGAAATGACTTAGCAAAATTAGAGGCTTTAAAAAAGGATGTGCAGGCAGATAAAGAATTGCTAGCTGATTTAGCCATTAATAAGCTAATGTCTGGTGAAACCGTGAGTGTAGAGGATGAAGACAAAAATCCATATGAGCCGGTGTTTAGTGTTAAATTTAAGAAAACAAACGAGGTTAGGCAAGAAGGGGTTTAAAGAATATGTCAGGTAATGTACCAGTAAGTTTTGCTTATTTGGAGAGAGACGGGAGGGTTCTACTTGTCCAGGAAGGCGGGAGACAGCCTTATGGGTTGTGGTGTTTTCCTGGTGGGCATGTAGATCCAGGTGAGACACCTGATATCGCCTGTGTAAGAGAGACGAAGGAAGAAACTGGTTACGAGGTGGAAATTGTAAAACCATTGCTAGTGCGGACTGTAAGTGGGTTGGAGTACAAAGGTCCTTTTTCTGAAAACGATAAACAGATTGATATTCATTTATTTGAAGTTAGGATAGTAGGGGGCGATTTGACAGGCTTGAATGATGAATTATTAGATGTTGCTTGGTTTGCGAAAGATCATGCTATTAAGCTTCCACTTAGGTGGGAGTGGTTAAAAGAGATAATTGGCTAGTTTACAGAGAATGTAAAAAATGTATATAATTGTCACCGGCGCTAACTTGAGTTAGCGCTATTAAGTTTAGTCTATATTTTGGAGGAAAAATGAAAAGACCGAAACCGAATTTCAAGAATACACTTGGGATTATTATTGGTGGTGGTGAAGGGAATAGACTCTGGCCAATTACAGCCAGTGTTCCGAAACCTGCTGTGCCTGTTGGAGCAGACTATGTGATGCTCGATTTTCCAATATCTTCCTTGTTGAATTCTGGGTTTGGTAAAATAGTGCTGATCGCTCAGCATTTACCGCATGTGATTACCGAGCATGTTAATTCATATCCAGCAATTTTTGCATCGGGTAGAGGAGAGTTCGGTTCAGTCCGCATGCCTTTCTATCAACAAGATCAGTTTTTGTCTGACCAACATGCTCTAAGACGGGTGCATGAGTTTCTGGAGTTAGATGGAATTGACTATGTGATTTTGCTCAATGCAGACCAGATTTGGGCACTGGATTTTGAACAAGTTTTTGATGAAATGTTTAAAGTAGGTGCTCATGCGACACTGGTGTATAAGAAAGTTGGGATTGAAGAGGCAAGGAAAAAATTGGGAGTAGTAAAGTTGTCGGAGAGTGGTCTGGTTGAATCTATGGCTGAAAAACCAGAAAATCCTTATCCTGATTCATTTGATCCAACTCAAACTTGTGCGAATACTGCAATTTACTGCATGGACAAGCAAGCATACATTGAGATGATAGCCCATATAGCCGATGCTGATCCTGGACCAAATTTGAGTAATACCGGCATACAGTGGTTGATAGGGCAGAAGGAAGTGCTTGGCTACGATATTGCTAGTAATATTATTGATAATTCTGCTGATTTCCAGCAGGGTTTCTGGTTTGATGCAGGAACTCATGAGACTTATCTCGAAGTACAAAAATTACTAGCGGTGAAAGGTGGAAGGCATTTCAATTTGTATAATGAAAAATGGCCGATTTACCGCGGAGTGCCTGGGAATGTCTATCCTGGTCCTGTGAAGCTGGACGCTGCTATTTGTGAGGCTAGTTTACTTGGAGCAGGTGTCATTTTGGCCCAAGATACTGAGCTTTATAATTCTGTTTTGAGTCCGGGTACAAGAGTCTTTGACAAAAGCACTCTGGAAACGGTAGTGACCCTAAGAAATTGCCAGATAGGGACAGGTTCTGTTCTGAAAAAGGTAATTCTTGGTGAGGGGGTATGTGTACCACCAGGGACAGTCCTGGGTGGTGGATATTACCCTGAAGGTACGCTGGATTTTGATGAGGCGATTGTTCGCCTGCAGTCTGGAAAACGACCAGTTCCCGTACCTATAAAAACAGAAAGTGGTATTCTGGTTATACCAGCAAGGTGGAAGTTTTGATCCATCTTTTTTTATTTTTGGTAAATTGTTTGACTATTGTTTTTTCTCCCAAAAATGGATACCCTAGAATTGTTATAGTTTTCCGACAAGTTTATGGTTTCCCACAAGTTTGCGAGGAGGACGCAATGCAGGATCAAAATAATAAAAAAAGAAAGCCTAGAATGTTTCGTGTGGTAGAGACATTGGTAGATAATCAGACAAAAAAAATAATTGTCCCTTGCAAAAAAAATACGGAGGAAAATTTTTCAAATAGGGAAGGGATTGAGGTTTATATTTATTTGGATACTCGAATACGGAAAGCTTTGTGTATATATACAAGGCTTCACAGGATCAAAGCTAAGATTTTCAATTTGTCTTTTTCGGATATTCCTGATTATGAGATTGTTTTGGAGCCGCTGCCCGATGATCCTTTTATGTTTACTGAGGTTGATATTCAAATTTTTCCCTGTGGCTCAATGTTTCAGGAATTAGTTGAGGGGGTGAGTGGTGATCCTAAAAGTAAAAAGAAGGAAGGTGTTAAAAAGAAATCGACAGCTTTGGGAGTCAGAAAAACACCTGGTCCGTTTTTCGTAGCTGGGAAAGGTGACGGTCCTACAGGGATTGATGAGCTTAAAAAAGCGGCTCAGGATTATTATGATGACCTAGCATAGCATGTGGAAAAGTGCTATGTTTTTTATTTTATGAGTATGGTATATTTAGGTGTACAAAGGTATACCTAGAAGAATCATGGTAGAAAATTAGTAAACAATAATTTATGGAACCATTAGCAAATAGAATTAGACCATTAGCACTGGATAAGTACTTTGGGCAGGAGCATTTGGTGGGTGAGGATGGGCCAATTCGTAAAGCTATTTTAGAAAAACATATTTTTAGTTTTATTTTGTGGGGACCTCCTGGTACTGGTAAGACGACTTTGGCGAAGATTTACGCAAAATCCGTTGGGGCAGAAATGTTTACTTTGTCGGCCGTATCCGCGGGTAAGGATCAGGTGAGGCAGATTTTAGACTTGCCTACTTTTTTAGGAAAAACAAAAATATTGTTTTTAGATGAGATACATAGGTTTAACAAGGCTCAACAAGATTTTTTGCTTCCTTTCGTGGAATCCGGCCAAATTTATTTAATAGGCGCTACTACAGAAAATCCTAGTTTTGAAGTGATACCGGCTTTGCTATCTAGGTGCAGAGTTTTTACGCTAAAACAGCTAGGTACAGAATCTTTGAGGGGTATTATTTTGAGCACCGGAATACCTATAGAAGAGGAAGCAATTAATTTGCTAGTAGGTCAATCAGGTGGAGATGCTAGACAAGCTATAGGTATTTTGGAAAATGTTGGTAAATTGTATTCTGAGGTTACGCTTGAAAATTTAAAAAGAAGTCTTCAGTCGAGCATTCTAAGGTACGATAAGAAAGGTGAAGAGCATTACAATATAATCTCTGCTTTTATTAAAAGCATGCGGGCAAGTCAAGTAGATGCTGCTTTATACTATTTGAATAGAATGATAGAGGCAGCAGAAGATCCCTTATTTATTGCTAGAAGAATGGTTGTATTTGCTTCAGAAGATATAGGTATGGCAGATCCGGGTGCTCTTGGTGTTGCGAATGCTGTGTTTCAGGCTTGTAGTATTATTGGTTATCCTGAATGTGGGATAAATTTAGCCGAAGGGGTTGTTTATCTTTCTCTTTCACCTAAAAGCCGTAAGGTTTATGATTCTTATCTTCGTGCAAAAGAGGATGTGCAGAATTTAGGTAATCTTGAGGTGCCTTTCGAGTTAAGAAATGCTCCCACAAAATTTATGAAAGATATTGGATATGGATCTGGATACGAGATGTATTCCGATAAAGACTATCTCCCTGAGAAATTGCGTGGTAGAAAATACTACACTATTTAAAAAACAGCAAGGTGATCCATGCTGTTTTTTAAGTTTAGTTAGATTTGCTTTCAATTTCTGATTGCAAGTGTTTAGCGAATTCTGGTATTCCTTTAGTACCTAAATCTTCGCCATTTCTTGCGCGGACAGATAGAGTGTGGTTTTGTTCTTCTTTTTCGCCAACTATTATTTGGTAGGGGATTTTTGAGATAGTTGATTCGCGAATTTTTTTGCCTATAGATTCGCTTCTGTCGTCAATTTCGATTCTGAGGTTTTTTAGGTGTTGTTCTAGCTCCTCTTTTGCTTGTTTGGCGTAGTTATTGAATTTGTCAGAGATGGGTAGGATTGCAAGTTGGACTGGGGCAAGCCAAAGTGGGAAGTTGCCGGCTGAATGTTCAATGAATATGGATAGAAATCTTTCTATCGAACCCATTATTGCTGCATGTATCATTACGACCCTCTCTTCTTTTCCTTCTTCGTTAATACAATTTAAATTGAAACGTTCTGGCATATTCATGTCCATTTGGATTGTTGCTACTTGCCAGCGTCTTCCTATGGAGTCATGGGCTAGAAAATCTATTTTAGGACCATAAAATGCTGCCTCACCGGGGACTATTTCAGCGTTAGCTTTTCTATCCTCGACTAATTTTTTAAGTTGTGATTCTGCGAATTCCCAGTTTTCACTAGAGCCTAAATATTTTTCCTTTTGTTCAGGGTCGTGAAAAGAGAGTCTTACTTCTAATTTGAATCCGAAGCTAGTATAAAAACTTTCTATAATGTCCCAAACCGCTTCCATTTCTTTTTTGACCTGAGTATTTCTACAGAAGACATGGGCGTCGTCTTGTGCGAATGCTCTTACTCTGGATAATCCTGAGAGTTCACCGGTTTGTTCGTCTCTATAACATACAGTTGTATTTGCGAATCTAACAGGAAGTTGCTTGTACGAATGTGGTTTTCTGGCGTAGATCTGCGTGTGGTGAGGGCAATTCATGGGTTTCATAGCAAATTCGTGCCCTTCTCTAGTTTTTATACGGAATAATTCGTCTTTGAATTTGTCCCAATGACCACTGGTTTCGTAGAGGTCTTTTTTCGTGATATGGGGGATTTCTACTTTCTCGTAACCTTTAGCTTTTCTGAGTGACCAGACGAAGTCGTCCAGTAAGCTTCTTACTAAGGTGCCTTTAGGTGTCCAAAGCGGGAGGCCAGGACCAACCAATTCTGAGAAAGTGAAAAGGTCTAGGGCGGGGCCTAGTTTTTTATGGTCTCTTTTTTTTGCTTCCTCGATCATTTTTAGATAATCTTCGAGTTCAGTTTTGGTTTCGAAAGCTAAGCCATAGATGCGAGTGAGCATAGTGTTTTCGGCATTGCCCCGCCAGTATGCACCAGTGATCTTATCTAATTTCCAACTACTCGGTACTATGTCTTTAAAGTTCTCAGTGTGACCACCTTTGCAAAGATCCCAGTACTCACCGGATTTATAAAAGCTTACCTTTTCTCCGTTTTTTGTAAACTCGTTTATCAGTTCGTGTTTGTATGGATTATTGGGGTACTCTTTTTTGGCTTCCTCAGCTGTAAGTTCGTGTCTTTCAAATGTTGTCCAGCTTTTGGATATTTCTCTCATTTTCTTTTCGATTTTTTCTAAATCCTTTTCGTTTATAGGTTCTTTAAATTCGAAGTCAAAATAAAATCCGTTGTCGATAGCGGGGCCGATGGCACGTTTTGTGTTGGGCCATAATTCCATTACTGCTGCGGCTAAGAGATGGGCGAGTGAATGTCTTTTATTTTGGAGTATTTCGTTTTGCATAGTCTAATTTTAGATGTTAATAAAAAATAAAACCCAGAATTTAATTACCAAAAGTATGGTAAATAAATTCTGGGGTCTAGTTGTTGACCAGACGGTTCCAACCCAGTTAGCTATTTTATTAAATTTGTAATCGCTCGCCGAGTGGTAGTCGGGTCTTAGTGATAAATATATTGGAATATTAAGAGTTTGGCTTAGGGAAGTCAAACAAGAGAAAAAGCCGGCCCGATATATTTCGAGTCGGCTTTTCCTGTGAGCACATTAGGTTTTTGACTACGTCTAATTGAGCGGCTGCTTGGGGCAAGCAAATTAGCCCTTCTCAATAGACGCCGAATTGCTTTTTGCCCCAGAGGAGCGGTAGTTGAACCAAGGGCATTGGGTTCTTGCTGCTACCGCTCCTCGACTAGGAGTCTTGCTTGCCGAGTAAAAATAAGGGGGGGGCAGCAGACTCCGAGGTGCCAGAACGCGCATTACTTAGTTAGCATGTTCTGACGGATATAGTTACTTACCCAAAGACTTGCTCTGGTGTAAACTTTTTCTCTACCATAGCAAGGAAACCTGTCTTTGGGTCGGTTGTGCAACCGGGATGCCTGCACTTGCGTGCAGGTTGCGCTCGCCGAAGCTTTTCCGGCAAGTGGTTTCCTGGCAATAAAAAAGAAAGTATTTCTTACTACTAGGAAACCACTTGAAAACCTAATTTTAAAATGTGCATTACAGGGCTATTGGGAAACCTATTCAGTGAATTCACAGAAGAGGTTATGCCTTTCTAGCCCCATTATATTACACTTTTTTTTGAATTATGTCAATGTTTGCTTCCTATTTTTCCCCAACCATGCTTACTTCTTTTAAAGCGGTTAATTGATCTATAAGGTCCATAGAAATTGAAACTTTCGTGTGGGTTTTGATTTTTTTAACACCTTCTTCGGTTGTTATATCTAACACCACTTCAGCGTTACCAGGGAATTTGGTAAGTATTTCTTTGATTGAATTCAGTGTCTCTTTGGTTCCGTTTTTGGAGATGTGAATATGGACTTGTTTTTCTTTTTCCATCTCGCTTAAGGCCATCTGATATATTTCGTCGCTTGGGAGAATTTTTATTGAATCTGCGATTATTTTAAGTTCTTCGTCTTTGTCGTTAAGTTTTCCGGTTAGTTCAATTACTCTATCAACTTCAAGCAATGTGACTACTTGAGCCATGGTTTTTGGAAAAACTATGACTTCCATGCTTCCAGTTAAATCCTCTAGGGTAAAAATTGCCATAGGATCATTTTTTTTGGTTAGCATTTTTTTCATTTTTGAAATCATGCCCCCGAGGTGAACACTCGCTCCGAGGGGTACGTCCTGAAGTGCGTTTATGGAACCGAAATTACTCAAAACTTTTTTGTAATTTTTTAGGGGATGTGAAGTTACGTACATTCCCAGGTGTTCTTTCTCCCAGGTAAGTTTTTCTTGCTCGGATATTTCTCCGGAGGGTTCTAGTTTGAGCTTTCCAATTTGAAAAGATTTACCAAATAAAGAATTTTGTCCATCTGTTTTAATTTTAAAATGCTCTCTTAGAAAATCTAGAACTCTCTCTGTGTTGAAAATTAGGTTTCCTCTCTCGCCAAATCTATCTAATGCACCTCCTTTTACCAAGGCTTCGTATGATTTTTTATTTAAGTTCTTGGTATGGCATTTAATTAGAAAATCTTCGAGAGTTTTAAATGGGACTTTTTCTTTTGTTTCTGATCTTAGTTTAATAATTTGTTCTACGACATCACTACCTAAGTTTTTTATAGCATTTAGACCAAAACGAATAGTGTGTTCATCTACTACTGTAAAATCTCCGAAGGATTCATTTACGTCTGGTGGGAGTACTGTAATTTTTAAATTCTTACATTCTTCTACTGCGGCATAAATTTTATCTTCATTGCCGCTTTCACAGGTCATAACAGAAGCCATAAATTCAACAGGAAAGTTAGCTTTCATGTAAGCAGTCTGATAAGAAACAACAGCGTAGCTTGCAGAATGGCTTTTATTGAAACCATATGCGGCAAAGGGTTCTATCCATGCCCATACTTCTTCGGCTTTATTTTTACTCCACCCTACAGTTTTTACGCAACCATCTATAAATTTACCTCTCTCTTTTGCCATAACCTCCACGTCTTTTTTTCCTACAGCTTTTCTAAATTTATCTACTTCTTCCCAGGAGTAACCAGCTAGGTCGTGGGCGATGGTTAAAAGGTCATCTTGATAAACTAAAATTCCATAAGTTCTTTGAAGTATTTTTTCCAAAGAAGGGTCTAGGTAAGTTATAAGTTTTGGGTCATGTTTTCTTGCTATGAATTGAGGAATGAATTGGAGGGGGCCAGGACGATAAAGGGCGATCATTGCTGAGAGGTCGAAAATATTTGTAGGTCTAAGCTCTTTTAGGTAGCGAGTCATACCACCTGACCCAAGTTGAAAGACACCAAAGGTCAAACCTTTTGAAAGTAATTCAAAAGTAGCTTTATCTGGGTGGGGGAGATTATAGATATCTATTTTTTTCCCGTGTCTTTTTTCTACTAAATTAACCGCAAGCTCTAGAATGCTTAAGTTTCTAATTCCGAGCAAATCCATCTTGATTGCACCGATAGCGTTACCCTTAGCGTTCACATCGAGTGAATACATATCGTATTGGGTAATCATTCTTTCTCCGTCAGGTTCTTTTTGCAAAGGAACAATGTCGGTAAGAGGAACCGGAGTAATGATAATTCCAGCAGCGTGAATAGAGGCGTGTCTACAACAGCCTTCTAAACGCCTTGCGATGTCGATTATTTTTGTAGTTTCGGGATCTCTTTTATAGACTTCTTTTAGCTCGGCTGACATTTCGATAGCTTTGTCCAAGGTCATATGGAAACCTTGTTTACCGATTGGGATCATTTTGGCAATGCGGTCGCATTTTCCGTATGCGACACCTAGTGCTCGACCTACGTCTCTTACTGCTGCTCTTGCCATCATTGTTCCAAATGTAATAATTTGAGCAACCTTGTCTTTACCATAGCTTTCTGTGATGTAGCGAATTGCATCGTCTCTTTTTACGTCAGAAATATCGAGGTCAATATCGGGTGGGGTGGGTCGGTGCATAGTTAAAAAGCGTTCGAAAGGAAGTTCGTAGTAGAGTGGGTCTACATTGGTTATTTCGAGTATATAACCAACAATGCTACCAGCAGCAGATCCCCTTGTGTTTGTAATTGCACCTATTTCGTGTGAGCCATGAACAATATCTGCGACCATTAGAAAGTACGGTGCGAATCCTTTTTTGCAAATAATATCTAGCTCATAGTCTATTCGAGTGAGTATTTCTTCAGGAATGCTTCCGTCTTTTCCGTATTTAGCGTAAGATTTTTCGTGAACTGTATCCGTGAGGTGTTCCTCTGCGCTTTTTCCTTCTGGAAGTTTTACCTTAGGGAAGTATCTTTGGTTAATTGGAATTTCGAGATTGCACATTTCAGCAATCTTGTTAGTATTTTCGATTGCTTCGGGAATATCTTTAAAAAGATTTATCATTTCCTGCGGGGACCTGAGCGATAGGTCATGCTGACGCATGTCCAATCTGTTTGGATCGTTTACTGTTTTTCCAATTCCTATACAGACCATAATGTCTTGAGCTTCGGCGTCCTCTTTGTCTATATAGTGAGAGTCTTGAGTGGCGACTACGGGTATATTTTTTCTTTTGGCTAACTCGGCCATTGAGTCGAATATTTTTGCTAACTCTGGATCAGGGTTTGCACTGGTGCGCTGGAGTTCGATATAGAAATTTTCTTTACCAAAAATGTTTAAATATTCTTCTAAGGCTTTCTCACCTTCTTTCGTGCTTGTCTGTAATTTCCTACCGATTTCTCCTCTTGGGCAACCAGATAGAGCAATAATACCCTCGTGGTATTTTTGAAGTAGCTCCTTGTCTACTCTGGGTTTATAGTAAAAACCTTCGGTGTGAGAAAGGCTGGCTAACATAAGAAGGTTTTGATAACCTGTGTAATTTTTTGCGAGTAGGGTTAGATGGTAATAATCGCTATCGATTTTGCCTTCTTTATCGAAACGGGTTCGTGGGGCTACATAACTTTCCATTCCTATTATGGGTTTTATGCCCGCATCATGACATAGGTTGTAAAATTCGACAGCACCATAAAGCACTCCGTGGTCAGTTATGCTAAGAGCAGTCATTCCAAGGTTTTTTGCTTTTTCTACTAAGGGTTCAGGTTTGCTTAGGCCATCTAATAACGAGTAGTGGGTGTGGCAATGTAAATGAGTGAAATTCATGAGAAGTTTGATATACTTTGGATATATGGAATCTTTGATAAAAGAAAAAGCGAAATATCAGGTAGAGAAATCGGTATATGAGACTGGGTATGCTTTTATGCAGTTTACTAAGTGGGGCAGAATTCTTTTTTTAGTGTTTTTAATAGGCATAGTACCCGTATACGCATTATCTAAGTATATATCAATTGCGTATTTTGACACTGTATATAAGTCATTGAGATTAAGCTCAAAACCTAGTACTGTGTTGGCATCACCATTAACAATATCGCCAGTCGAAGTGTTTAGGGTAACGAATAGCATTTATTCTGCTAGAGCGGTAATTAAAAATCCTAATTTAGACATTGCTGTAGGGAGTAGTCCGGTAAGGGTGGACTTTTATGATAGCGCAGGTTCTCTCATTTATACAGCTACAGATACCTATCATATTTTACCTAATGGAGAATATGATGTTGTTGTACCAAGGATCGAAACCACTAGTGCAATAGTAGATGCAAAAATTAATGCAGATAACCCTCATTTTCAAAAACGTTTGAATATACCAAAAGTAGATTTCCAAACACCCACACCAGAGATCGTAAATAACGGAAGTGGGGGAGTGGGGATAGAGGGGACCGTATATAATGGGAGTCCTTTTGCTTTGAAAAAAGTTTTGTTAAAAGTATATCTGTTTGACGCTTCTAATAAATTGATTGCAGTTAGTAGTCGTACAGAAAATAGCATGAAGCCATTTGAGAGAAGGGCATATCATATCGTTTGGCCTGCTGGTAGTACAGCTGGGCTTTACCGCGTGGAAACAAAGGCTGATACAAATGTGTTAGATCCAGAAAATCTTCGATTGTCTACTGTTTATCGGAACAAATAATCATGCTTAGCTTTTTTCGTAATTTAACTTATTTTGACGTGCCACTGTTTGTGGTGATGTTGCTTGTCCAAGCATTGGGGCTAGCAGTTTTGTATGCGACTTCGTTGTCTAATCCGTCAATGACGATTTTTTGGAAACAGTTATTATTTGCATCGGTAGGGTTAATTTTGTTTTTTGTGTTCGCATTTTATAACTACCATAGTCTTTCCAAAATGAACCGAATAGCGTATCCGGTAATTATTATTGTCTTAATTTATGTCTTGTTTTTTGCTAGGGATATTAGAGGGAGTTCTAGGTGGATAGATTTCGGATTTTTCCAATTGCAACCGGCAGAATTTGCCAAAGTAATCTTAGTTATTGTTTTGGCAAGATGGTTTGGTCTAAGACAGGCTTTGGTGAATTCTTGGAAGCATATGCTAATGACACTTGTCATGACGGCAATACCTTTTGTGTTGGTACTATTGGAGCCTGATTTGGGATCTTCTTTGGTATTAGCTAGTGTGTGGGGAGGGATGATTTTATTATCACCTATAAGTAAAAAATATATTATCGCTTTGTTAGTTTCGTTTTTGATTATATCTGGATTTTCGTGGGAGTTTTTATTGCATGATTACCAAAGACTGCGAGTTGAGGTTTTTCTAAATCCAGATTTAGACCCCAAAGGTAAAGGTTACAATGTTAAGCAAGCGACAATTGCTGTGGGTAGTGGTCAGCTATTTGGGAGGGGGTTAGGTAAGGGTCTTCAGAGTCAGTTGAAATTTTTACCGGAAAGACAAACGGATTTTGTTTTTGCATCAGCTGCGGAAGAAATAGGATATTTTGGCTCAAGTGTGCTCTTAGGGTTTTATATATTTATGATATATAGGCTCTATACTATTATGCAGAAATCTAAAGATTATTTGGGCAGATATTTAACAATGGGAGTACTGTGTGTATTTTTTGTGCAGATAATAATAAATATAGGGATGAACATGGGGATCATGCCAGTTACAGGAATCCCTCTCCCTTTTATGAGTTATGGTGGGAGTGCCTTATTGGTTTCGTATATTTGCCTCGGCATTGTACAGAATGTTGTCATGCAGTCTAGGTCGCTTCGCTTCTAGATTGGTATACTTGTTTTGACGGGATTCCATATTTTGGCGGTTTTTTTCCGATTTTCTCCGAGGCTCGCTACACCGTCCCCCCGCGGACGCCTCCGCTCACTTCTCGAAAATCGAAAAAAATCCACTCAAAATCTGAAATCGAACTCTGACTGAACGTTTCTTAAAATCTCATCTCAAAATCTGAAATCGAGCTGTTCCGATGTCTTTTGAAAATCATTTTAATTATTTTTAAACAGAACTTTGGGACGGGGGAAAAGGGGTGAGTTTGAATGAAATCCGAGAAGCGAATCCCTTTCTCTCAGGATCGGGCTGAGCCCGTCCAGAGAGAAAGGGATGCTCCCTCGACCCAGCACCCGTGCATCCGGGTGCGTAGGAGGACCTAATGAAAATTCACCCCTTTTCCCCCATCCTTCGATTGATTTTGGGTACAAGTTCGTGTTTGTGTTGTGGGGGTTTAAGTGGTATAGTTTAGGAAATTACTTTTTAAATTTATTTATTGTGAAGAATATGAAACCTATGAATTTTAAGAAGGTACTGGTCTGGTTGGGTGGGGTACTCAGGTGCCCGGTTTGTGGATTTAAATATAACTTGGATAACACTAAGATTATTGAATCTAAGCAAACAGAATCAGAGAACAGTGCTCAAATTCTAATTCATTCAGACTGTCAGAAATGTACTAGTTCGGTTATGTTTAACATAGATATAAATGGACCTGAAGTCTTTAGTGTTGGAATGATTACAGATTTAACTTCTCAAGATTCGGCAAAATTTAGCAAGCTAGAACCTTTGAGCTTAAACGATTGTATTCAAGTTCATAAAAATTTGAGTGAATTTAAAGGTGACTTCGTTAAACTACTTTCTGTAAAGAAAACTGCTTAATAAAAATTTATGGGGTTTTTATCTGGTGCTTTAACTGTGTTAGGTTTAGCATTGTTTGAGACTGTGAGCAGTGTCGACAATGCCGTTATAAACGCAGAGGTGCTGAGTGGAATGGGGGCTAAGGCACGAAAATGGTTTTTGGTTTGGGGAATTTTTTTCGCAGTATTCGTTATTAGAGGAATTTTGCCATGGTTAATAGTTTGGTTATCTATTCCGGGGTTGGGGCCTGTTGAGGCAATTACTGCAACATTTAGTGGAGACAGGCATGTTCTTGAAGCAATAGAGAAATCTGCGCCGATACTTTTAGCAGGTGGTGGTACTTTTCTAGTTTTTTTATTTTTTCATTGGTTGTTTTTAGAACCCAAAAACTTTGGGTTACCGGGTGAAAAATTTATACACTCGCAAGGTGTTTGGTTCTATGCTGTGGTCTCTGTTTTTCTTTCCGTGCTTGTTTGGGCGGCCATAAAAATAAATCCGGTTATGGCATTTGGAGCTGTTGTTGGTTCGACCGCGTTTTTTATTACTCATGGCTTTAAAGAGAATGCGGAAAAACAAGAAGCGCAATTGAAGGGTTCGGGAATGTCCGATCTCAGTAAAATATTATATTTAGAAGTTATAGATTCTACTTTTTCTATAGACGGTGTTTTGGGTGCTTTTGCTTTTACGCTTTCTGTACCTTTAATTGTCTTAGGAAATGGCTTGGGTGCAGTAGTTGTTAGACAACTTACTATTGGAAATATTGAGCGTGTAAAAAAATATGTTTTTTTGAAAAATGGCGCAATGTATTCAATTCTTGTTTTGGGTACAGTTATGTTATGTGACGCTTTTGGGCTCCACGTACCCGCATGGATTTCGCCGATGGCAACTTTTGTTGTAATAGGGTGGTTTTTCTTTAAATCGAAGAGGTTGCTTCCGAAATTACCACAAATTAGTTATTAAAAACAACTCACTTAAGAAATAGTTTTTTATTCAGTTTTTGGTTGACAACAATTAATAAATATGCTATAAACAGAAGTTGCTTTTTGGGCAATCTGCTGTGGGTACTTTCGCAGTAGGTGTTGATGGGGGGTTATGGTCAACGGGAAACCGATTTCATAATTTTGTATCAACATAGCCAGTATTTTCTTGTCTAGTTCATATTAGGCTAGAACGAGATTTTTCCATTTAGGAGGATATGATATGGGGTACATACCCAGAATTGTTGTTTTGAATGATAATACGGATTTTGACAATCCAGCTCAGCTCGCTGGGGTTGCGGCGCTGTTTCCGAAGACTGAAATATTTTTCGTACTTACGGGCAGGCCCACCTATCCAAATCCGGTGAAGGGAGAAAGTAGGTTTGATTTGGAGTTTTCCGAACAAGTTCAGTTTATAAATGCTGCCCGTATGCATGCGTTTGTGAGCCGTATGGGTTTTGGAAACGTCAGAATTTATAACGGGGGTATAGCCCGAGCAAGCTTAGTCCCAGAACATGTACATCTCAAGGAATGGGAAAAATTTGATGATATTCCGGGTGTGTATAAATTTGATGATAAAGTTGCATTGGGTAAGAAAGTGCTCCTTCCGCTCTCAGATCTTGCTGATATGCTGATATCCGGTCCTGACTTTCCGCTTCTTGCTGGAGGGCCGTTAACAGGTTATAAGGAACTGTTCGGCGCTAACCGGGCACTCCAAGCTAAGATAATCAAAGCTTACGCAATGCTAGGATCGTTGGGCACGGTCAAGCTTATGGATTTCGGTGGTATCAGAAACCAAAAGCAGCAATTTAACGCTCATGGTGATACTGAAGCAACGTATCAGTTCGCGGTTGGATCAGGCTTTCCTAAATACTTGATTACGTCCGATTCCACTCGGAATCCTGCGGTAGGATTCAATACGAACGATGATTTTCGTGAATTTTTGCCCAGATCAGAACGCGCCAATATTATTACTGAACTTAGTCAGGTTTGGTATGACAACGCGGTGCTCCCGCGCATTAAGCCAGGCGGTTCTCCGGAAATGCTTTGGGTACATGATTTCGCGCTCACCGCAAAACTCTACTGCGACTCGATTGGAGAGCCGGATCTTATCTACACGCCTACACCTATCAGGATAGTAGATGTACCGCATCGTCCTGGTGAAGAGGCTCGATTTGGTGAAATGGACATTGAATTCGATTCGTTAAGCGAACATAAAGTAGCCGTAGGTTATGCACCTGGTGGGGTAGAGCAGTATTTAGGGTTGCTGCATCAAGCTTTCGTATAAGTACACGGTGTCACTGGCACCGTTTTTTTTTCTTGCTTTTTTTTGGGGTTTTTGTTAGAATTTATCGGTATTTATATTATTTAGTGATATATGGAAAAATTACTGCTAAAAGTAGAAACTAGGGATGAAAAGACATCCCCGAAGAATATTCGTAAAAATGGCCATATTTTGGGCATTGTTTACGGTAACAAGAAGCAAGGAGTAAGTATTTCGGCTGCTCAGAATGAGTTTGAAAAAGTACTCAGAAAAGCTGGTGAAAGTACTATTGTAGAACTACAATTTGCTGATGGTAGTGCAAAAAATGTACTTATTCACGACTTGCAAAGAGATCCAGTAACTCATATGCCGATTCATGCTGATTTCTTGGAAGTCGACATGAACCAGACTTTAACTGCGAATGTTATTTTGGATTTCGTTGGTGAGTCTTTGGCAATTAAGGCATTGGGTGGAACATTAATGAAGCAGTTAGATGCTGTAGAAGTTGAATGTTTACCTAAAGATTTACCACATAGTATCGAAGTCGATATTAGCGCTTTGAAAACTTTTGAGGATTCGATTCTTGTTTCTAATATAAAGGCTCCTGCTGGAGTAAAAATTTTAGGGGATGCGGAAGAGCTGGTAGTAAAAGTTTCACCTCCTAGAGATGTAGAAGCAGAGTTATCTAAAGAAGTGGGTGATGTAAGTCAGGTTGAAGGAATAAAGGAAGAACCGAAAGAAGAAGCTGGTTCTGCGCCTTCAGAACAATAGGATAAAATAAAACTCCCTCGGAATTTCTGGTTAAGTACTAGATACCGTGGGAGTTTTTTAGTTATAATGGTTTAAACGTGATGAAAAAGCATAAGTTAAAAAATTTTCGGGGAATAGTGGGAGTGCTTTTTTTAATTTTGATAATTTTTACTGTTTTAGATATTTATTTTGTAAAAGAGTACCTGGAAGATAAAAGAACAAAGGTAGTATCTAATGTTGTGGAAAGTAAAAATAATATAGGGGATCCTCTGAGTCCAGAATACAGACCAAGTGAGAGAAAGTCTTTACCTCCTAGACTATCGGTTAATTCAATTAAGGTGCCTATTCTTATGTATCATCATGTTGGGCCGTTGCCAGAGAATGCTGATGCATTGAGACGGGATTTAACTGTTAGTCCTGAGGATTTTGAAAAACAGGTGAAATGGTTAAAAGACAATGGGTATGTATCGTTAAGTTTACTTGAAGTTTACCAGGCGTCTCAGAAGAAAATAAATCTACCAAAGAAGCCGATTGTATTTACTTTTGACGATGGTTATGCAGATGTTTTTAGTTATGCGGTTCCAATATTAAAAAAATATGAATATACCGGATCGTTTGGGATTATAACTGGGTTTGTTGGGACTTCTGAGTATGCGACATGGGCAGAGATTAAACAGGCGCAAAATTTGGGAATGGAAATTGTATCTCATACGGAGAGTCATTTTGATGGTGCAAGTTCTAAGTATTCAACTGATTATATATATAAAAATTTAACCCAATCCCGTAAAGATTTATATGATAATTTAGGGATTACATCCCGCATACTTATTTATCCTTACGGTCACTTTACAGGTTTATATATTGAGGAGGCTAAAAAAGCTGGTTTTGTAATGGCTTTAACTGTGAGTTTTGGTGTGTATGTTGATCCTGAAAATTTATTTAAAGTTCCCAGGGTAAGAGTTCATGGGGTTCAAGATTTTGAAAGATTTAAAAGAAACCTAGAATAAAAAAGCAGATTTTATCTGCTTTGTTTCTTAGGTAGGTTCGATCGAGAATATAATTAGCCAGGTTGTCGCAAAGAAGCATTGAGCTAAATACTATTAACCCTGAAACCACACTAATTACCATCCCGGTTGTTATGAATTCGGTGGGGGTGTCTACCATTGGGGGTTTTGCATAGTAGAAATAAGCGTCTATGAATTTAGCGGTATAGATGTTGCTAAAAATTAGGCCTATCCAGGTGAAGAACATTCCTTTTTGAAGTATAAAGGTATATGCGCAGGTAATGTAATAAATAGTTGTAAAACCCATTAACCAGGCCCGTTGGTCCGGTTGTAGTTTTAGAAAGCCTAAATGGTCATTTATTTCGTTATTTAAGCTTATATACCAGTGGCATATATACCAAATAGATAGACTTGTGAATAGGTATAAGATACCGATGCGAAACAATGTCTTGAGGTTAGGGGCTTCTATTGTAATCATTTTTTCTCCTTCAAAAATAGAAATCCTAATATAATATTTTATTTAAGATTTAACAAGTATCTTAAATTAGTTTAATTTCAGCGAAGCGTGCTCTTTTGGAGAGATCTTGATAAAAGGTAATAAGGCTATTGGGAAGGTGTTTTTTTACGTATTTAGAAATATATTGCGTAGTAGATGGGTCTATTTCTAATAATATTACAGCTTTATCGTTTAGATGTTTTGTTGCTGATTTAATCAGTTTTTCATATAGACCGGCATTGTTTGTGTTATCTGTGAGGGCAATTTTTGGTTCATACTTCAAATTTTGTATTAATTTTTTATAATTTTTAAGTGGCACGTAAGGTAGATTTGCTACGATTATATCGAATTTGTTGTCTATGTTGGAGAGCAGATTAGATTTATAAAACTTAATTTTTTGTTTGTGTAATTTGGAATTCTTTTTTGCTATATTTAGCGCCTTTAAAGAAACATCGCTGGCTGAGAAATTTAACTTTTTTTGACTGTTTCCGAAAATACTAGATAGTGTGATTGCGATACATCCACTGCCTGTACCTAAATCTAAAATACTTTTTATATGATCTGAAGTGTGTATTGTAGCAACGCTTAGATCTATGAGTTGTTCGGTTTCGGGTCTAGGGATAAGCGTGTCTTTTGTTACTTGGAATTTTTTTCCATAGAAATATTTGTAACCTACGATGTAGGCAATAGGTATTCCCTTGATTCTTTGTTTTGCAAGTTTATCGATCTTTAATTTTTGGGATGGGGAAAGCTTTTTGTTTGGGTTGCTAAAAATAAACTCCTTGGGTTTTTTTAGGACATGTTCAAGGAGGATATCTATTTCTATTTGCTTATATTTAATTTGAGCTTCCCGAATGGTCAAGTTTAGGTGTTTAAGGCGTCTCTTTTTAATTCGCTCTCTGCTTTTTTGAGCGCATTGGTTATGGGTGAGAATTGTCCTTCCATAATTAAGTTGATCTGAGTGAAGTTTTCGTTAATACGATGGTCGGTAACTCTATCTTGTGGGAAGTTATAAGTGCGAATTTTTTCGCTTCTGTCTCCAGTTCCAATTTGGTTTCTGCGAGCGTCAGTTAATTTTTTTTCTTCAATTTCACGGTAATAACTAGAAACACGGGCCCTAATAACCGCAAGAGCTTTTTCTCTATTTTGTGCTTGAGATCTTTCGTCCTGACATTGTGCAGTAATGCCTGTTGGTATGTGGGTGATGCGAATGGCTGAATATGTGGTGTTAACACTTTGTCCGCCGTGACCAGAAGAGGTTGTGGCTTCTATATTAAGGTCTTTAGGATTTATTTCGTAATCGGATTCTTCGAGTTCAGGCATGACAGCAATTGTGATTGTTGAGGTGTGGACTCTGCCAGATTTTTCGGTTTCTGGGACGCGTTGAACTCTGTGTACTCCAGACTCGTATTTAAAAGTGCCGTAGGGGGCTGAATCTCTATTGTTTCCTGTGATTTCAAAAATTACTTCCTTAAAACCTCCGACTTCACTTTTGTGACTAGAAATAACATGGGTACGAAGTTTTAGGCTTTCTGCGAACTTTGTATAAGCACGATACATTTCGGCAGCAAAGAGGCTAGACTCATCACCACCTGCCCCAGCTCTGATTTCAACTATGCAATCTTTAGGGTCTTGAGGGTCTTTAGGAATTAGTTCTTGGGTTATGGATTCGTCTAGTTCCATAATTTTTACTTCTAGTGCTTTTATTTCTTCTAAAGCCATTTCTTTCAAATCACCTTCGCTGCTTTCTGCTAGTTCAGTGTTTTCTTTGATTTGATTTTCTAATTTCCTTAATTCTGTAATTTTTTCGTAAGCTGGGAGTAATTCTGATTGTTTTTTTCCGAGCTTAGCTAAATCAACTGAACTTGCTTTTGCTAGTGCGTCAGTTAGCTGGTCGTATTCTTCAAGTATTTTTAAGTAAGCGGTTTTCATAGTGAAATATTACCATAAAAGGGACCCTTTGCGGGTGCAAAGGGTCCCTTTTTGGGTTTCTTATGCTTTAGAGCGTGGTTTTCGTGCTTTTTTTACTACAGTAGATGCTTTCAGGCTTTCGCTCTGGGCTCTTCGTTTGTTAAAGCGGTCTACTAAACCGGTTGTATCAACAAGTTTTTGTTTACCAGTGTAAAAAGGATGGCATTCTTTGCAGATTTCGGTTTGAAGTTCTTTTTCGGTTGAGCCGGTTTCAAAGACGCTTCCGCAGGCACAGCTGACCTTTATATTAGTATTATAAATAGGATGAATATTGGCTTTCATAGGGATTTGCTTTTTAGTTACAGTGTATTTTACTGAATCTTGCCAAAAGTGTCAATTGATGTTAAACTTTGCAGGTATTTATTAATTTTGCATGCATTGCGATAATCCTCTCGACTAAGAGAATTAGTCAGGGTGCAGTGCAGAAGTTTGTAGACAACAGTCTACAATAAGAAAGGATTAAAAATGAAAGAGTTTAGTTTAGTTGAACTGCTGAAAAGCGGTGCTCATTTTGGTCACACCAAATCTAGGTGGAATCCGAAAATGAAACCTTACATTTATACTGTAAGGAATAATATCCATATTTTGGATCTAGAGAAGACCAAGAAAGCTTTGGAGCGTGCTGCCAAAGAGGTTTTTGATTTAGGTGCTAGTGGTGGGACAATACTTTTTGTAGGTACAAAAAGACAAGCTAAGAATGTGGTTAAGAAGGTTGCCGAGGAAGCAAAAATTCCTTATGTGAGTGTAAGATGGCTTGGTGGTACTTTTACAAATTTTAAAACTATCCAAAAAACCATTAGAAAAATGGAGAAACTTCAGGAATTGGTTGGAAGTTCTGATTTTGAAGAACAATACACAAAGAAGGAAAGACTCATGATTAATCGTGAGTTGGAAAAATTGGGAAATTTGTTTGAGGGTATAAAAGATATGAGAAGATTGCCTGAAGCTATTTTTGTTGTTGATGCAAATCATGATGAAACAGCTGTTAAAGAAGCAAGGAAATCTAAAGTGAAAGTATTCGGTATGGCCGACACAAATACTAACCCTGCTATGATTGATGTGTTAATACCTTGTAATGATGACGCGACTAAGGCTATAGAGTTTGTTACTCAAATAATGGCTGATAGTTATTTAGAAGGTAGGTCTAAAATGGTAAATACTTCTACCATTCCACAGGATAAGAAATAGTTCTTATTGGTATAATGAATTAGACTTTGAAATAGATATTAGGAGTAAGTGTGTTTATATTAATTTTATTGTAAAAAATGAGCGCAGAATTAATAAAAGAAATTAGAGAAGCAACAGGAGCTGGAATTTTAGATGTTAAAGACGCTTTGTCTGAAGCTTCTGGTGATAAGGAAAAAGCAATAGAAATACTTAGAAAAAAGGGTATTGTAAAGCTTGGTAAAAAAGCTGATCGTGTTGCAAAAGAGGGGATTATCGAAAGTTATATCCATGGTGGTGGAAGAATTGGTGTATTGGTAGAAATAAATTGTGAGACAGATTTCGTTGCAAGAACAGATGATTTTAAAAATTTAGCAAAAGAGATTGCTTTGCATGTTGCAGCAAGTAATCCGCTATATTTGAACAGGGAGCAGGTTCCTCCAGAGGTTATAGAGAAAGAGAAAGAAATCTATAAGGAATCTACAGTAGGAAAACCAGCAGAAGTGGCAGAAAAGATGCTTTCAGGAAAACTTGAAAAATATTTTGAGGAAGTTTGTCTTATGGATCAACCTTACGTAAAAGATCCCTCTATGAAAATTTCCGACTTTGTAGCGAGTCAGGTAGCAAAAATGGGAGAAAATGTTTTTGTGAGAAGATTTGCTAGGTTTGTACTTGGTGACTAGTGTGAAATTAAGTCAGCGGACTTAAATATAAATAATAATAGGTTTATCGATTGTGGGATTTGAAGCAGTTTCCATAACTATATTTTTCATCGCAGTCTTAGGGATAATAATAATTGTCCTAAGGCATTTGCCAGATGCAGTAGAAGAAAATAGAGTAGATGGAATTGGTTCGTCCGATAATTTAGAGAAAAAGGGCGTAGTTATGAATCATCCATCGGGTTTAGCTACGCTCTTTGGTTTTTGGAGACAGAGGATATGGCATTTTTTTCTTGAAGCCAAGGATGTACGTCCGGGTCAGAGAACAGGGTATAAGCTAAAAAAAATGCTTAAGAGGACACCAAATACAGATCCTCAGCCAATTATTCTACCGGCTAGTGAATTAGGGGTTATGGAAATCCGGAATGATGAAAGTTATTTTTTAGATAAAATTAAACACGAACCAAAGAATTTAGAGCACTACAGGGGATTGGGGTTGTATTATCTTGATAATAAGTCATATTTAGAAGCGAAAGATGTCTTTTTATATCTTTCTAAAATGTCACCAGGTGATTCTGCTTTATATGGTCGTCTTGGGTTCGTTCATTTTCATTTAAAAGAGTTTTCTCAGTCTGTAGAAGCTTACGAAAAATCGGTTGCGCTTGACTCAACCCAACCAAATCGATATTTTAATCTCGCTTTAGCATATGAGGCCTTGGGGAATCATGACAAGGCTTTAGAGTCAATTCGTAAATGTGTTAATATCGAGCCTGGTAACCAGAAATATAAGGACGCATTAGCAAGATTTGAGCTTAGAAAGTAAGGAATGGAGAGTTAGTTGATAGAAAAATCCAAATGTGTTAATAATGTATAAGTATCTAGTGATTTTTTTCGCTGGGTCGTGATAAGATCGTTGTTTTAGTTTATTTTTGGTTTGTTTTACGAGGTGAACAAATGCAATTTGCCGTTGTAGCTCAGTTGGTAGAGCAACTCCATGGTAAGGAGTAGGTCCGCGGTTCAATTCCGCGCAACGGCTCCAGTCGCAGCGTACCAAGCTGCGTGCGTATTGTTGCCATAGCCCTGGCACCAATACTTACTTCGCTTGGTACTATCTGCGACTTTACCCCATATGACTTATCTATGTAATAAAAAGACTTTTCAAATCTTTTTATTACTTTTTAAGTTATCAAGTCATATGGGGACCCCGATTGAGTATCATGCGTACCAAGCTGCGTGCGTATTGTTGCCATAGCCCTGGCACCAATACTTACTTCGCTTGGTACTATCTGCGACTTTACCGAGATTAGCACCTACTCCGGAGTCAATCCGGAGAAGGATTAACCCGATCCCATACGACTTATCTATGTAATAAAAAGACTTTT
>CAYSUI010000003.1:0-95831 GCA_964434195.1 uncultured Candidatus Saccharibacteria bacterium | reverse complement strand
AGTTTATTTCCCCGCCAAAATCAACATCAACAATTTTCAACCGCGCGAAAGCGCAAGGAGGTAAAATGCTAGGAGTAAAAGTTATGGTGGAACGAGTAGAAGGGTGCGGACCCTCTCTGGAATTGGACGTTGAAGAGGGTGCAGACCGGTACACCCGCAGATCAATAACGATTCATGAGGCTTTTGAGGCAATCATGGCATGGAACACCCTGTGGAAAGGCCTGCCATGTGCCAGGGAAAACACCCCAATCAAGGACCTGGAGAAATGGGCTCGGCTACATGTCGAGTCGTTGGTGGACGCGTTGGCTGAAGTTATTGCGTACCACATCAAGCCCGCCGGCGTGTCGCTTTCCAATGCCAAGTTCAAGTACTCCGGCACCGTTGCAGGTGTCGAGATTCAGATAAATTTCGGTAAGCGACTTCATCAGTCATTTAGAGAACTCGGTGTCACCTGCGGTGTTACGGAGTATTACGGGGAAATGTTAGCCTCTCCAGTATTGCGGAAGCTCGGGATCCTGACTACCGAGACCTACCACTGAATTCTAATGGGAGCTCTGCTACAAGCACCTCCCACCTTTTTCCAAACCCATAATTCACTTATGGGTTTAGAAGAAGAAAAAACAAAAACCGCCTTACAGCGGTTTCTAAAACGGTACTGGAATCCCTAATTTTTCACTCACTTCTCTCATCCACTTTTAATTCCGTTCTACGCGGTGAGTAAGAATGATCATTTCTTCATGGTAAGTCTTCACCTGCGCTGCTAGGTTAGCTACCGCAGTCTCTAAATTAGTAAGTCGTCCCTCGATAGCTTCAAAACGTTTATCGCTTTCTCCAAATTTTTCGTCTAAATATTCAATTAAAGGTTTAAAATCGATATCCATACATTCTTCTATTAAATCTTCTTAGTATATTCCACCACTAATTCAAAATCAAACTCCCTGGTTTTCGCAGGAAAGTAAATTAAACAAATTTCCTTCCCCGCCAAAATCAACATCAAATTTTCAACCGTGACTTGCAAGTCGCATAACTATAAAGGAGAGGTTATATGTATCAATACGTTTCGTTTACGCCCGAAGGAGACCAAGCACAAGGTTGTGGGAAACAGATTCTGCTGACCTGGATTTTGCAGGCTTTCTCGGGGATGCACGTTTTGAGTGTGAATCTTCGCGAAAGCCAAGAGTTGCGTTTTTGGGTGGCGGACCTCCAGATCCATCTATCCCAGTTCCAAGACGCCTTTGACCTCAAAGTTATTGGCGGCCCTGAAAGACCTACGTTCATCGTAGGTCAGGGTGCAGTCTTGGGTGAAGCCCAAGGTTTCGCAACATTCGAATCAATCGAAATTCCGCAATCCACCGAAGCTGAGGTGGGGTCGGTAACAAGCGAGGACATTCGCATGCTGGGGATGTGCGAGCAGGGGACTTATCGTAAAATTCCTATGGGGTAATGAAAAAGACCCCAACCGGCTGCAAGCAAAAACTTGCAGCCTCTTTTTATTTAACTAATTAGTTAATCTAAAAAGAACAACCTAATACCGTATACTTATATATATGAGCAGGCGTCCAGAAGAAGCAATAATGTTTGGGGAACAAGAAACCCAAGCACGAGACTTCAAAGAACCAAAAACACTCGAACAACAAAAACACCAAGAGCAATTAGCGCTCGATTCTTTTTTGTATGCCGAACCCACCGAACAACTAGAGGTAAACGAAACCAATCTACGTTCTTTAATCTCCGAACTCCTAAATTCTCCCTCCGGACAAAGAGCAAAAACAATAATTAACTCTATTGTAGAGTACATAAAAAACGACAACGAACCGCACCATAAAGTTTATCAAATAGAACAAGCTCTATATCGGTACAGCATTAATGAGATTCACTTAAATATCGAAACACTAACCTTGTTAGGGGAATTAGATCAGTATCGGGAAAGTTTGGAAATGGATCCAGAATTCGCCGAAGAGTTAGATTTACAAGATGTACTAGATAATCCCACTAAAGGAAAACTACTGTACCTCGCAGGAAAAAATGACCGAAAAGGAAATATAGTACTCCACAAAATTCTCGACGCAGCCAAACGCCAGCTCATTACTCTTCAAAACCTATACGTAAACCCAAACATATACGAACCCGAGCCCGCTGTTTTTGCGCTTTCAGAGCAAATGCGCGAGTTTGCCCAGGAAGCCAAAGCAGTATGTAAAAACGATTTACTCTACAGGCATATACTCGACTACGAACACACTCGCAAAACAACAGAAACCGGCCTACCCGGTGGTTCCGAAGCAAGTACAGAATATGCATTTGCAAGACTCATTGAGTCGTCGAACAATCGTCTGGCGTTAGGTCTGTACTCGGAAGAGGGAAGAGATTCAGCCGATGCATGCATTGCGCTAACAGACTCTCTAGTGGGGGAATATAAGAATGGTAAACTCTTCCGTGTGTACACAAAACCAAGTTCGAACGAGACAGAAACAATTAAATCTGCATGCATTAAGCAAAATCACACAGACGATGAATACATTTATAATGCCCTCCAAAGAGAAATAGACGAATACACCGAACACACCCCGCTTAACTGGAAACTCGAAACTAAACTTCTAATTCATGAATTCCATAAACATTTAGAGCAGGAAAAACGGACATTTTTCTTCGACCTAAGCAGAATTAACGGCTGGGAAAAGCTCCACCCTGTAGTATTAGACGAAATATTAGCAACCAACGAGTATGCCGCATTCGCACAAGGTAAGTTGAAGAAAGCAAAACCCGTAAGCAGTGAGGTCTTACAAAATTTACTCGCACCAGCAGGCGCAGAAAAAGGTGCTGAATACGAATATCAGTACCTCATGAGTCTTGAATACAGAAGTTTTCTGGAAAACTCGCTAGTTATACCAGTCGAAACATTACCCCCCGCACGTGCAAGTAGAGTTGCTTCGGGTCAACAACGCGCTTACGAAAGAGAAATTTCACCAAGTCTTAAAAGCCATTGGAGATTCAAAGTTTCCCACAGAACTTGCCACTGTGTTCTTCTGCGCCCGAGCAGATGAAAGATATATAGACGTAGTCCTAGACATTTTAGAAAAAACAAAACACAAACCTTCCCTCCAAACCACGCTTTTCGAAGGCTATGCAAACCATGTGGAAGCAGTGCACGGGAAAACGAATGAAGTTCTGCGAGAGCTAGAGCAAAAAGGATTCACATCTCTCTCTTATACCGATGTTGCAAAAGCACTACTAGCAGAAAGCGACTTTGCGCTTAAAGACCTCCAGGCAAAACTCGAAGCGCAACCAGATAATGCTGGTCAAATAGCACGAAACTTCGGAAACCTTTTAGGGCAGACGAGCGCAAGCGAACTCTATAAACGTGGCACCTTCGAACAAATTGCTAGAGCTTTCGAAAGTCCAAAAGCAGATATCGATCCAGCAGAATGGGCTGCTTCCCAAAAGGTAATCCAACAAGAAATGCTGGAGGGGATAAATAAAGCTCTGTATATAAGGATGCTGGCAGAAAAAGGGTTTCTAGCTCCAAAGCCTGCAATATTTTGGGAAATTTCCAGAGGGCTTAAAGAAAGTAATATTCGTTTTGGTGTAGACGCAGAAAAGTTTTTAAACAAAGTAGCAACACGTACCAATGGTGGTGTGCTACTAGAGCTAGGGCCTGGGAGTGGACGAGGCAAAGAAGATCGAGCACGCAGCCGGCTTAGTGAATTTCAAGACATCGCCATAGGTAATAAAGTCTTTTTCGATCTCGAGCCCATTATTGGATCCTTTTTAGATATAGAAAAACTTGAAGCAGACCTAAACTCGCCATTGAATGAGGAAGATAGGGCGCTACTTATCGATACGCTCACAAAAGCACTCATGGTCGAGTCAGGTGGGCTTGCCAAAGACCATATTCAGTACGATTCCGAAACACTCGAATATCTTGCAAAAGACATAAACACACTTAAAGTAGAATGGGCTAAACTTAAAACCAAACTCAAAGGAGTAACCGCCATTCCTAGTAGCGAGGGGGCAATTGTAGAAGGGGATACAGTACGCTTCCCAAATAAAATCGACATAACCCATCTTGCTAACGCGCTAAATAAAATTGCACAGTCACCGTATCACTATCTAAATTCACAAACAAAACACCAAGATCTATACACGCACATAAATGCATTCCCAGAAGGTGTAGTAATCGGCGACTTCAGCAACTTGAAGCGTTTAAAGAAAGAAAGCCTGGCCGGAGTTATGGCTATTCGCTCAGATGTCTACATAGAAGGCGCAAATTACGTGGAGCATCTCGCTACGGTCGCCGAAAAACTGCAAGATGGTGGTGTCTATATAAGCGACGCCTTCCGCGAACTCTACGGTAAAGGTTACCGCCATACAGAAATAGAAGCTGTAAAAAAAGTATTACAAGAAAAATTTCCAAACGACACGTTCGAATTTCTCATAGTCACCGGCCCTGGTTTCGAAGGCAAAGAAGTAGAAAAAACAATCCCGCTAGCCGTCTACCTAACCAAAAACGCCTCCTCTAAAGAAGAAGCTAGGCAAACTCTAGTTTCAGTACAGTACAGTGTAAATGAAATTTAAAACTCCCCTAAGGGGAGTTTTTTAAACAATCATTTTCCAAAACGTTTCAAATAGTATCCGGTAGTTGTCTGCAATTTCTTGGTTATCTATTAGAATTGCTACCGGATGTTCTTTCTGAAAACTAGTTTGTAGTACGTACCGGTCAAAAATTTTAATATCCATCCTAAATGGAAATTTCTCTAGTGGTAGTGTCTTAACTTCAAGCAGTAGCTTGGGGTCTGTTTTGTTTACCCTGTTTACAGAAGGGGAGATGGTGCGCGATTTTATTCCGCGTTTCACTCGCTTTTTTATATAGATATCAACATAGTCTCTAAAGTAAGCATCCATATCGCCTTTTTCTTCAAAACTCACAACCGTCTTAGCGTTTTCGAGTAAGAACTCATACGCCTGAATTATTCCTTCCTTCCCTTCAAAAAACCTAACCCCTGGACGCCCCGTGGCTAAATTAAAGTCGATATTCATTTTCTCAAGAGAACCAGAAACCGCTTGCTCTGCTACCTTTGCAAGTTCTGCTTTTTTCTCCGCCCACTCCTTCAGTTTAATTGGATGCGAAGCTTCAAACACCGCCACTTTACCAGGTTCATCTTTTTTAATAACCAGGCCTATCTCTAGTAATCGCTCCAGAATTTTATATACCAGTGTTCTTTCTACTGGAATTTTTACACTAATTTTAGAAGCCGGCATCTGTCCATGTATAAGCAGGGCTTCATACACCAAAGCCTGTTCAACGCTAAGTCCAGAAAGGAGGAGGGTATTATGATGTGAAAAATTTTGAGGAATGTTCATGGCTAATATTATTTGTATTTCCCAACTTCATTGGGAATCTTAAGAATTTTGACCTTTACTACACTAATTATAGCACAATAAGATAATTTTGTGAAGCCATCTTCACAAAATAAGTAAATAATAATAAGTAGAAAACACTTATTTTTATTATACACACACAAATAAGGCTTAATTATGTGAAATACTATTGACATTTTTCATAAAATACTGTATACTGAGCTTTAAACAAATTCTAAAACCTCTCCTGTCATTTCCTGACGCAGGTCGGGAATCCATGAGATTCAAGCAAAGAGTTTAGAGAGAACTCAGTAAGTAAATGGTTTGCCCAGGGGTTCTCTATGTATAGAAATTCCAAGCAAGCCATTTTGTTTTAACGACTGTAGGGAACCCCTTCCTTCCACCCGCTAAACCAAAATCAATACTCCCAAGGGCACGCGCCCTAGGGAAAACCAAAAACCCGGCCAGTAAAAAAGCTCGGCCAAAAATTTTAAGGAGAAAAAAATGGAATTAACTCATCAGCAACTTTTTTGGGTAGCAGTAGCTGCTCAGCCAGAAAATTCAAAGTATAGAACAGATTTTATTAAGCGCATGGGTACAGATCCAAACCTCTGTCTCGCCTGCGGATATCGGGACATGGGTGCTCCAGAGCATCAGGAGCACAACCAAAAAATTCTTAAATATCTTAAAGAATTGGAATGCGGGCTCAAAGTTTATTGCGCCGCCTACCCAAATTGCACAAACGACCCTGGAGGATATGTGCTAATAGGCGGTCCTGAGGAGATTAGGTTTTGCTCCGACTTCTGTCGGTTGAGTCTAATGAATCCAAAAAAATACAAAAAACTCCTCGCCCAAAAAACCGCTAAGGAAGGAGAGGTGGAAAACTTCGAAAAGAAGTTAAAGAAAATTCCTCTCAAAGCAATAAAAAAAGCCGTGGGTGAAACCGAACAAAGAGAGGGGATAGACGTCCCCACTAGTATTACGGAAAAAGACAGAGAATCTGTTATAAAATATTTACTAGTAGTAAGGTCTGTTGAATCCGGTGCATGGGATTGGATAAACCATCCCGATAGACTTTACGCCAACATTACCAAAATCGAAGGCTTAACAATTTACGGTCACGTTTTCTACGATGACCAAGAGGACTTCGAGGAGGTCGAAATAGACCTCACTTGAAAAACACTCAAAGGGGATCACAAAACATCCCCTTCTTTTTTTATTTTTTGTCCAAAATTTCACTCTCCCATATACTTCCTCTATGAAAAGAATCGAACAAGAAACGCACCAGTCCCCGGAAGGGGAACAACTCGAATCAACTTTTCGCAGTAATATAGAGGAGTCTATTGTAAACTGCGACGTCGCTATCAGTGAAGTAACTACTAAATTAGAAATGTATGCAACACGCATACAAGGTCTAGAATTGTGGACCGAGCAAATTGTTAAAGCACTAAAAAAATATTCAGAGACTTTAACACAAACACTCGCCAGTGTTGAAAGAAAAGAGTCGGTAACAATTGTAATAGGGGACACATATATTAAGTTAACTTCACCAGAACAACTTTTAATGCAGTTAAAAGAGTTAGAATCAACACTCATAAATTTTCTCTCACTCTCAAATAGTGCTGAGTCGTTCAAAGAGCAAGGTATTAAACTTCTAGACAAATATTCCACTCCCGAAGCGAGTCAAGTTGCGAATGTAACTTTAAGCATAGAGTCCATACCAAATAAAGAGTTAGACGTTAGTACTTTCGAACTTGACCCAAACAAAACCTATACTCTCTCCTATACAAGTCAGGAAGATTTTAGCAACCACCGACAAGCTGCAGATGAAATACATAAACTGTTAGTTTCCGCCAAACTACAGAATAAACCACTGCCAATAATTATTCTGCATGTCGAAGGTGGGCTACCGTCATATGAACGAGATTATTTTGATTATTTCCTACACGCAAGCACCAGCCAAGAAATAGCAAGTTGCCTACTCATAGCAAAAGAACTTAAGTATACAGAGGAGAACAAGCCCGATTTCATGGAAGGGAAAGCGCTAAGCGACAAACAGGCAAACCTCTACAATAATTCGGACCTAAGAGTTTGGGAAGGTAAAACTGCAAGCACTACCGAAGCAATTCGCCATAAATTAAAAGCACTTTCAGGGGCATGGGTACCAGATGAACTTACAATAGGCGACAGGCACCCGCGTCTAGTCCTCGATGTCGGCATCGGTGAGGCCAGGATAGATTCTATTATGGTAATTCTCGGAAAAAAAATTGTTGGTATAGATCTATCCGAGGAACAATTAAAAAAAGTTTACAGTCGCTTAGAAGAAGAAATTGCCAAATACGAAAAAGGTGACCCATCCTCACCTTTAGTTGAGCTAGTAAATCAAAGAATAATACAGAAAGAACAAATCATCACCGATCTCACCATCCTAAAAGCAAATTTAATTCCTATAAAAGGTAACATGCTAGACCTTAGGGAAGACACCTTTGAGGGTTTAAGACAAAAACAATCCGATGGTTTAGTAAATGCAAATAACCTATTTGGAAGCGGTGCAAAAGAAGATTTGAGTAATGCAAAGTTTGGTAAAGAATTCTTCTTTAATAATCCCTTCGAAATGGTTTCCTTCGATTGGCACACTTTTTGCGACGCCGGTACACAAGATAACCAAAGAAAAGTTTTACGCGAAGCATTCTTCCTTCTGTGCGAGGGTGGGCTCATAACCATAGAAATTCCAGACCGTACAGTAGGTACCTACGCAAAATCGCTCGCCGCATACCACAACGAACACCCACAAGAACCATACGGAACTATTCGAGACGAAACATCCACTGCGCCTGGTGTTGCAAATACAGTAGAAACATCCGACTCTACTCCCAGATTTTTCCCCGGTCGCCGCGAAATAGCTAATCTTCTTCGAGCAACCGGTTTTGTAGATGTGCAAATAGACACATATCTGGTAACAACACCAGGAGTAGACGGCATGGAACAGTTAGAAGTAAAAGAACTGGTGGTGAGTGCAAGAAAGCCGGGAACCAAAGGGCAAGTGCCCAAACATTTAACTCCAGAAGAGGTGCGTTACCGTTACGGCAGAGTAGGTAAGGAGCAATAAAAAATACGACCACATTACTGTGGTCGTATTTGTTTCCAGCAAAGTTCAAAAATTGCTCGCTCTGTCTCTGCTATCGCAGTGTTCTCCACTAACACACCCACTTGTTCATCTGGTTTTAAGCTCAAAAACGCCACTTTGTTCCCTACAACATTTTTTTCAATAGAAATAGGGTATTCCTTCGCATTTACCAAACGGGTTTCTCTTTGCTCTTTTGCATCTTTCGCTTTGTAGTCTCTCCCTTCTGGTGAGTCTACGGCAATTGCCCGTACACTTATATTGTTTTTAATTCGTTCCTGGTAATACCATTTCCAAAAATCGTTACCCAAAACATTGTCCCATTCTTTTTTTAAAAATACATACGCTAAAATTTCTTTTCGCTCCGAAAGCATTTCCCGGTGAATTGCTTTAATACCTTCAATGCCTTCATAAAATCGAACACCAGGTTTATGCGCAGCGGTCTGAAAGAGAGTGCGCAAGTGGGGGAGTGATCCACGAAGTTCCTCTTCCGCCTTAGCAACTTCGGTTTTTTGTTTTGCCAACAATAGTTCCAATTGCTCCGGGTTCCGCGCAGAAAAAACAGTACGACCGCGCACAAGTGTTTGTTCAACAAGTTCCAAAGCTTTCAAATTATCCAGCAAGTAATACGCATTCCCACGTTTAAGCTTGGTATGAAAAAGAATACTTTTAATATTGCTCGGTCCAACAGAAACCAATAATTCATAAATCTGCGCTTCTTTTTCACTGAGCCCGATTTTTCCTAAAAGTGATTCAAACATATCTAAATTATATGCCAAAAATAAAAAATTGTCAAGTTAAAACTGACAGTTACCTATACGTATAAGCCAAATAAATTAGAGAGAATATATAATAATAAGTAATAATATCAGTAATATATTGACAAATATGTTAATTTCAGGTATACTGATCTTTCAAATAAAAACAAATAAGGATTAGTTTTTAAGCTCATATAAATTGGTCCGAAAGGTAGCTTCCTCCTCTGGGCAGAAAAATAGTTTTCTTTCAAGAGGAGGAAACTCCGCTTTCTGGCGAACGCCAGGACAGTTATATAAAAGCCTGCCGGGCTTAAAACGGCACAGGAGGATTTATGGCATACAGATTCGAGGAAACTATGGAGTGGCTTAAAAAAATGACAACCTTGGCCACCAAGTGTGGTTTGGGTTGTGAAGCACTAGGGCACAAAGAGTGCCTCGAGGCGCAACTCAACTGCGCCTACGCTCTCAGTAGCATTTCCACTCGCTGCGGAGAATTCTTTCTGGTCCCCAGAGGGGATTGGGAATCAATAGAAGAATTAATGACAAGGTTGGTCGTAAGATCGACCTTCAAAGACGGGCACAAAGCCCGTCACGCATTTGACTTTGCTAACAAGCGTTGGGGCGGCAACTACGTCATAATCCCGATGTGGAAATATGACGTTGCCGAATGATTTTTACGCTTTGCCAATGTGCTATAAACATTGGCCGCGAAAGAATTTTCTTTCGCGCTCCCTTTCCTGGATTCTAAACAGAATCTAGAAAAGGGAGTACAATGCTCTAAACCGCCCATGACAGGTGCAACCCGTAAAGTCATGGAAATCAAAATCTATAAATGTTAGGAGAATTTATAGTACCAGAAAATAGAAATGGTTTTGCTCCTGAAGGAAGCTTCCCAAGTTTTTAAGAGCTTGCGAATCAGAGTCGGGCTTTCCCGGTTGATCAAGCTACGTACCAACGTTAAGCTTCCTCTTGTGCGCTTAACATAATTGAGCCCAGAATCCGGAAGTAGCGAAAATTAAACAAGCGCAGTGTTAACCCGCTGCGCTTTTTTAATATCTTCCTACTCTTCGCTATACTATTTCTATAATATAAAACTTATGCTTGAATTCCATACTCCCGGACATAACCCACACGACTCTTATGTCCCTTCAGAAACAGAATCTTTAGAATACCAAGAAGGGAAAGAAACAGAATATATAGACGCTGTACTAAATATTAGTACAGCCTACAAAATACCAGACCGCGCAAAAGTTCCTTTAGCAAAATTTTTGCAGAAATACGCAGAATACCCAACAGGTGCAACAGCACAGCTCCGTTCCGGAATACAAAGGCTGCCCGAACAAACTCAGGTAGAGTTATTAAGTGGGTTTTCTGTAGCCGAAGTAAGTGAAGACTACGCCCTAACGCTTGTTTCACTCACCCGCAACGTAAGAGACATTCGCGCAGTATCCGAATTAATGTCTACGTTTAACGCAATTCTAGACAACGCCGAAAAAGTCGACACCTTTGTGGAGGAATCGTTTCAGGCAGAAGATGTCAAAAAAGGAGCAGTAAGTACATTAGCAAAGCAAAACCTTATACACCGTGCAGCTCGTGTCCTCGGTAATCAGGGTACAGGCATAAGTCTTTCATATGTAACTAGCGAGCAATCACCCAAAGAGCTTGCACATATTAACGCAGACGCACTGCTAACCACACAAACCATTCGTGCCGCTCTAGAAAGCGATCCAGATTTTTCACTTCATAAAATAAAGACTCTAACTATTGAATCTGACTACGGAAACAATATACCACCAGAAAATATCCAGGCTCTCATAGAAATAAACACAGAAAATTGGATAACAAAAGAAGGGGAAGAAAAAACTTCAAGTGAGTATATCGAAGAACTAAACCGTAAATTTAATGAGCTCAAAAATAACCCCAAAGCAAAGCTCGCGGTATTAAAGGACAAAGAAATAATAGTCGCCGGAGTCTATTATATAGACGAGCGCGGCGAAGACGGAGAGGTAAAGAGTATATATGCCGGTGGGTTTAATGTACGCAAAAGCTATCAGAAAGAAAAAGTGGGTGAGTTATTTTTGAGCCAAACACTTACCGATGAACGAAAAAGAAATATAAAAATAAGAAGCATAACCAGTCCCAATCAACCTATGCTTCCTAAATATATAAAAATGGGTTTCAGAGAAGGACGACATTTTACTTTAGAAACCGGCGAACCAAGAGTAGAGCTAGAAATTCCACCCGATGCACCACGCCCCGCCTAGCGCGGGGTTTTATAATGCCCGTGCTTTCTCCCAAGTAAATTCATACAGCTGTCTATGTAGTTCTGCGATATGCGCGTCTTCAATAATAACTCCAATGTATTTGTTTTTTTCAAAAGTCATATAGCTAATTTTGTTGTCGTAAATCTGAAGCATGCTCTTAAACTGCATGGGGGAGTGAGCACGGTCTACTAAGCGAATATCTGTAATATCACGGTGGTAGTCTGCTAAATACACGCGGTTTTCCGGAGTATCATTAACTAAATTTCGTTTCTTTATTTTAAGTCGTCTTCTGACCTTAACATACTCATCGTTAAGGTCTTTTAGATGCGCCTGAATAACCGACATGTCGAGGTAGGCGAGTATCTCGCCTCTTGCAGTTAAGTTATCGAATGCCACCGTACGAATTCCTTCCAGTCCTTCAAAAAATTGCACCGAAGGTTTCCCAACCGACAAGCTGTACTCAGAAGAAAGAGAAGAAAGCACCGAAGCAAAAGACTCTTTTGCAGTCCGTGCATCTTTTTCTCTTTGTTCAATAAGCTCCTGAATACGGCTGGGATGCGCCGCTTCAAAACGCGCCACTTTACCCGGGTCGTCCTTTTTATTTACCAATCCCATTTCTAAAAGCTGGTCGAGCACACGGTACGCAATAACCCTTTCTAAATGTGTATCATTTGCAACTTTACTCGCCGCCCGAGCTCCACCCCTAAGTAAAGACTCATACACCAAAGCCTGCTGAGAAGTAAGTCCAGCAAGGGTAAGATGTTCAAAATAAGTATGGTTGTGTGGAATATTCATAGTATTAATTTGCTCCTGTGTTATTCCCGAAATCATTCGGGAATCTATGAGATTTAATCGATATTCTAATGTAATTATATCACACTCTATAATTTTTGTAAACACATTTGTTACAAAATAACTTATAAAAACAAGCATAGAAAGCTTATTTTTATTTATATATATTACAAAATATATAATTTTGTATCAATATTATTGACATTTATATAAATTTATAGTATACTAACGCTTAAACTCAAAATAAAATGCTCACATTCAATTCCTTATACAGAACAGTAAGAGGAGAGAATAAAGTACTCCCCGCCTTTTTTGGAAATTTAATACCTGCAACAGAGCAGAACTATCGAATTTCTAAAATTGGTAATAACTTTGAAAATATTTAGGGGGCAACTAATGTACCAACAGTTTGAGGCAACGATTTCAACGTGGTTCTCGGATAAAGGGTTCGGTTTTTTTCAGTACGGCGGAAAAAAGTTTTTCATTCACCGTAAATCCTTCTCACCCCAAGTTCCCGCCGGATCAGATCTGGCGAGAAAAATGATTTGGGTCATTTCCACCGAGCAAACCGACAAAGGTTGGAGCGCAACGAGCGCTCAGACCTTCGAGGAACACAACAAACAGCTCGAAGCCGAAAAGCAGAGGGTTGAGGCGGAAGAAAAAAACCGCCAGGAAATTCTCGCGAAGCAAGAATCCGAAAAACTTCGCTTCGAGCAAAACCCGACGGAAGTCCTGGCGCTCATCGGCGCCACACTTCCAATCAGTGGCGGTAGCGGCAATATCGGCGGCGGATTTGAGCTGCTGTACGCGGTCAGCGTCAGCGGAGAGAATCCCAGAGCCGAATTTGTTTCCGCAGACTTAGAGAATGGCCCCGTCTATCGGGTCATTCAAAAAGTCAGAATCGAAATCAACGGCCGCGGCTGGGTTCCTAAAATTGATCTGGGCGTGCATGAAGTGGTGAGCGAACGAAAAGGCTGGGACAGCATGAAAAATGTCTGGCCAACAGTTATGGAGGAGAAATTGGCCGAAGCTAAAATCCGTCTGCGATGGGAATTCAAGGTTAGGTCATGCGACGAGCAACTCAGTTTCGAACTCGAAGCGCCAATTACCTTTGATCCTCCGAAATTGCAAACTCGCGGCTGGGTCAAGCAACCAGAGCGGGTGAGTCAGCGCTGGAAAGTTCTTCAAGGTGGAAAAGAAATTTGGGGTAAAACTTTCGGGCTATACCCCAAAGTTGAAGCTTCCGCTCAGGGCGGCTTCGAAGCCGAGGCGGACGCGCTTATCACCCAAGTGAAAACCTGGAGCGCGCTGCCGCAGCTCACGCAACTCGCAGGCGAGCGCAAGTTCGAAGTGAGGGCCGAGGTGTGGACGTTCTACTATAGCGAGGAAGTATCGGAGTGGAACGGCCGCGACAGTGACGAGCTGTGCGGCTTTACCACAAGCACAAGAACGTGGAGCGAGCGCCATCCGGCCGTGGTCGTCAAATACGATTGCGAGCTGTTGCTTGGCCGCGAGGATCACGAAAAAGGTCTCGGGAAAACCAACGTACATAGTCGAATCTTCGACGTACACGAAGACTTTTCCCGCGAAGGGGTTCGCCGGCAAATCCTCGGCTGGGTGAAGAAGGAAATTGCTTCGTTCGAGTTTCCAGACTCAGACGAAGTAAGTAAGTTTGCCGAAAGTTTGACGGATGAAATCCTAGCACTCATGCCGCTCCGCTCGTTCGCGGGACCCTGGGTAGTCATCGAGAACCACCCAGGCCTAAAACACGTACCGCACGGCCGAATCATGTACGACGACAAGTTTCACTTCGTCATGTCGCGTGAAGACGCCGAACTCATCGGTGGCGAATTCGAACAACTCGAAGGCGAGTGGTTCACCTGGTGGGACCATGAGCCGGAAAACCCAATCGACGCGCCCATCGCCACGTTGCTCGCCGAAGCCTGGGACGACCTGTTCGACCTCTACGAAAACGACGGCCGCTACGACTTCCTCAATTGGGGACAGCGTAGCAGTCTGCAAAATTTTGTGGAGGAACAGCAAGGCAAGAAGTTCGCCGAGCTGCCGGTCGAAGATCAGTGGGGACTCCGCGACGCATTTCTAGCGAAAGTCGCGGAGTACGACGCGCTCATGGACTCCCTCGACCCACTCATCGAGCGTCACAGGGCTGGCGAGATCTACTTGCAACTCGAGGTCTACTGTGAGGGCGGCTGGAGCGGTGGTTATGTTCTACGTGCCGACGGTACCGAGCGCGAGGCTGATCGCAACTACTGCCGACCCCGCAAGGCAGAAGGTAGGTACGAGTGGGATTTCGTGGACGGCGAGGCAGGTGAGATGTATTTCTCTTGGAAGAAAGAATCGAAACGAGACGAACATCCCGAAGTAGAATCTTTCATCCCGAAAGCAGGCCTAACGCTTGCGCAGTGCGAAAAAATTGCCGAGGTCGAAAAAACCTATGGCATTAACATTGCTTCAAAACTGTAAGTCTTTCGGAGGTGACGAAGTCAATCTTTGTCACCCCCCTTTATTTAAGTAGGGGAAGGTAATCATCTATTTAAATAAAGAATTCAAAATCAACAACATCAACAATAAGGAGACAGTATGAATATGGCAAAGTTAAGTGCAGTATTTTTCAAGAGTTTCAGCAGTAAGGTTCCGGGTGAGGACGGGTATCGCTCGGGTTTCGGGTTCGCAAATGAGTACTACGTGGAAGTCCAAGACGAACTCGATTTTTTTTCGAAGTACGGAGGTAAGTACCCAGACTCGAAATTCGTGTGTTTCGAGCGCGATACACTCACCCGCACGGTCAAACGCGACCTTTGGGAAAAAACAAAAAAAGGTTGGCTTCCGGTGGTCCGTCCTGACGAAAACGCTGGAGAAGAACCTTATCTCGTAATCCTTTGCTCGGGTTGCGGCTACCGCTACAATCCAGGCGAACAAATTCGCCCCGCTGAATTCTGTGACTACAAACTCGCGTTCCGTATGACTAAGCTCTGGCACGAAAAGGTATTCCCGAACAACTGCCCACAGTGCGGTTGGGGTGAGACGCCAGTCCTTCGTCGCTGGACCGGAGGTGCAATAGAAAAAATTCCTGGCGGCTGGAACCAGGTGGATCTGCCACCGGCACCAATACCGGAGAGGATGACAAAAGAGGAAGTGGTCCTTCTCCGCCTGCACAACCACGGCACGTTCCAACAGGGACGTTCGAATAAAGCTAGTACATTCATAAAAGCCAGTGGTGGCTGGGGGTTAGTGGATTCGGCGAAAGCCAAATCAAGCCTCAAGGTTGAATTCCAAAAAATCTTCGGCTCCCGGTGTGTACACGTCAAAGTCTGCGAAGGTCCGGACAGACGCGGTTGGGGAGGGGGTTCGGTAATTGAACTTATCCTCACCGAGCCACCGGCCGATCTTGAGACTCGCGTCGAGACCGCGCGGAAAAAACGCTATGAAACCACTATTATTGTGGATCAGGGAGACGGAACCTACGAAGTGGTTCGTTTCGCTGCTCCCGGCGACCCACAGCGAAAGTACCGAGTCGAAGCGGTCAGATATCTCCGCTGGCGCAGAAAAACCGACGGCCAAGCCGCCACACGGTGGATAGACCCGCGCGGAGATCATCCCGGTATCATGCCCACAAAAGAATACACCGCCGTCACCGAAGCCCAGTGGGCCGAGGTAGGTATCTACATAGACGACCCAAAATACCTCCGCCTTACCGTATCTGAGTTTCAAGAAATAGTCTAAATTTTAGAGAGTTGAATATCGGTAGGATATATTCCTCTCTATTTTTATTTATCGGAGCATTTCTTAAACCCTTACTAAAAAATAGATTCATCTCTTTTGTATATAAGTGCAGGCATTAATTTTTCTATAGAAGATCATATAAAGTGCATAGATACCACAACTTTAAATTATACGATGATTAATGTAGGTCTAAATTTCATTTAGCTATAAACTATGCGAGGGGTCTTTAAGTAAAAATTTTGCCAAGCATAACTTGTCACATTAAAGGTGTCCCAAGTGGCTTTCTCAGGTCCGAACAATAATTTTAATAAGTGGTGGTGGGGCATCTGGGGCCATTGGTGCTGCACAAATGGAAGTTTTGTTTGAGCATGGGCTAGATGTTGCAGTAGATATAATCTACGGGCAATCTACAGGTGCAGCTATAGGATCCTATGCCACATCAAAAGATAGTTTAGAAATTGGTAAAAAAAATATGAAGAATTTGTCTCATGAGCACGCACTTTGCATGGTTCAGGGAGGAGATTCTTTGAAGAGCGAAAATTAATTTCTTCACCAAATGAAACAGTAGATATACATGGTTTAATGGAGACATTAAAATATGGACCTTATCCAATAAAATTTGAAGAGCTAAGGAGTACGCCTCACGGTACATATATAATGACAACCAATTCCAAGACAGGGGAGTTAGTAAGTCATTCGGTAAAAGAAATGTCCGAAGAAAAATTCTGGCAAGTGCTAGAAGCCTCCATGACCATTCCAGGTTTAACAAAAAACACAAAAGAAGTGGGCAATGAGTTCCATACAGATGGGGGACTAGACCAGCTACCTGCCGAACACATAATTAAAGAATCTGGTTATAACCCAAGAGATGTGAATTTACTCGTACTTCCGCATGCAAAGTACCCAGGAGAAATCGGTTTAACTAAAGTGCCATTGGCAGAAAGTTTGATTATGCAAAGTGCAAAGATAAGAAAAGTCATGTCTTCCGAAGTAGTGAACAAGTTCGCCGGTCGAAGAGATACATTTAGACCCGGAGCGTCATATACTAAAAATATTTTCGTCCTTTGGTCCCCGAGTGACATTCCTTCGCTAGGAGCAACCCAGGAACAAATCATCTCTGCTGAACAAGCAACCGCAAATGATCTGCGAGATCTTTTAGCAACGATCGAAAAAAACACACAATAGCCGAGAATCTACTTTCTATCTTTTTTGTGGATAACTAGCCCTTGCAATAAGGTGAACGAACGTATAGTATATATTTAAAGATTATCTAGCAAATAAAAACATGCGAGAAATAAAAGAACAGCCAAAAGGTGAAATAGTAATTTATAAAGATTCGAACGGTCCCACTATTAAAGTAAATCTTGCAAACGAATCTGTCTGGTTGTCGCCCGCACAAATGGCTGAATTATTCCAGAAAGACGTTAATACTATAAACGAGCACATAAGTAATATTTTTAAAGAAGGGGAGCTTTCGCGTGAAAAAACTTCGCTTAAACAAGCCAATACCGGAAATTCCGGTATAAGTATAAATAGACCTACTACATTTTATAATCTCGACGTCATTATCTCCGTTGGCTACAGGGTAAAGTCCAAGCGTGGCACCCAGTTCCGTATTTGGGCAACCCAGAAACTCCGCGACTACATTCTAAAAGGCTACATAGTTAATGCCGACCGTCTTAAAGAACGCCAAGAAGTAAAACTTAAAGAACTGGAAAGCACCATAAAACTTTTCCAAAACGCACTCGAGACTAACCGCATAGACGGTTATGAAAAAGACTTACTTAAAATAATTACCGACTACGCCAATACTTGGGTCCTGCTAAATAAGTACGACGAAGATAGTCTCGCTATAGAAAACGTCACTAAAAAAATTTCGTATAAATTAAATTACGAAAAAGTAAAAAAATCCATCGAGCAATTCAAATCCCGGCTCATTAAAAATAGGGAAGCGAGTCAGCTATTCGGTAGGGAAGTCGAATTCAAACTTAAAGCACTTCTCGGAAACGTCGAACAAACTTTCCAAAGCAAACCCCTTTACGAAAGCATAGAAGAACGCGCAGCCCACATTCTGTATTTCACTATAAAAGACCATCCCTTCGCCGACGGTAACAAAAGAATCGGTTCGTTGCTGTTCCTGCTCTACCTAGTAGAAAATAATTATCTCTACAACAAGAGGGGCGAAAGAAAAATAAACGACACAGCCCTCGCAGCGCTCGCTTTATTAGTAGCAGAGAGTAGTCCAGCTCAGAAAGACACCATGGTAAAGCTCATTGTAAATTTAATAAATAAAAGATAGAAAAAAAGACCGACCCCGTGGTCGGTTTTTGTATTGGTTAATTAGTTTATGCTACTAACCGCTACAGTTTTACCTGAATTTTGCATGTTCTTTGTTTTCTGTGGTAATTGTTTTTCAAAGACAGCAGTATCACTAGGGCAATACTGTCTACTTGGAAATAAAACTACCAGATCCTTGTAGTGCTTGTTCCCAAATTTTCTACACTTACAACTCTCCTTCGTACAGGTAAAGAAAATATCAATTTCCCAACCCTGTACAGCAGGACCCCCCTTGTCGTTGACATGACGCCAGCCCACTTCAGGGATGTAAATAAAAGTTGCGAGCGGGAAATAATGGAAGTTCGCGGCTACTCCTAGTTTCTGCTCAGGCTTTACGAGAGTAGAGGTTCGGTTGCCAGTCTGGTGGTATGCTGTGGCATGTACCGTAGCTCGGATTACTCCCAGTTGCCAACCATCTCTTATTCTCGCTCGGGCATCTTCCTGTTCCTCATAAGGCAATCGCCGTATGGTCGACTCCACTTTATCCTTTGGAACAAGCATTGTCTTAAAAGGACGCGAATTGAATTCTTTGGAATTACTTCCACAACTCGCTCTTTTTTGCGCCATTACCTCAGGGCAACAAAAAAACAGGCTAATACCCAATAATAAAGAAAACTTTATCAATCCTTTCCTCCTTCTTCTGCTAAAAACATTTAGAAATGAAATATTTGTTTAACATATTCCTCATCTATTGTCAATAAAAAAATCCCAAACTATTTAGTTAGTTTGGGGTAAAAACATTCGCTGCGAGCGAGATACTTCAGGTAGTCGTAAACTCGCCGTATTGAACCATTCAAACAGCGAACCATGTTCGTGGGATTGGACCATGGCACGAATGGTATCCCACAGTACCTGTCCTCGGTTTGTTACAAACTGCCCGGTCATGTATAGCAAGTCACGCCTCGAACCCCTCTGCGCCAAGCGGGATCCTGATTGCCTCAGGAACTCAATGGTCCGGTGAGTCATGGAATCAACGTGCTCCAGCGGTTCGTCCGAAAACCGGCCGAGCAAGAACGTAAATGGGAATCCAAAAATTGTTCCCAAGATAAAAGGGTCATAGTCCGGTACTCTTCGCATATCCAGCTCGTGAAAATAATTCGTAGCAAGAGTTACCATATCGAATGTGCGTGTTGCATGAGCAAGTGTACGAGTGGTTTCTGTTCCTATGGTGTCTCCCTGATACTCGGAAATATTACGGGAGTTCGGACCATTGAAAACCTGCACGCCCAATTGCCATTGCTCAGTAGGTAACAGCGAAGCTAGTCCCATAATATCGGGCGCAACCGGTTCACCGTTTCGCTTGAATGTTGGCATGCTGGTATACATAACCGGTGTCGCCATAAACAATCTTGGTAGTTCTATATTAGGAAGAAGTACCGACTGAAGTCCGGACTCAGCCACCCCACGCAGTCTTCGTTTAACGTACAGGAAGCGATCAATATCGGCTTCTTGTCTCTCGGCTTGTTTAGGAGCCATAAGCGCCAATTCTTCGTTTGAGAGTCTAGCATTCACCACAAAACGCTGGTGGTTACCAAACACGTCAAAGTCATATTCAGGGTCATATTGTCTTAACTGAGGGAACGCCTCAGCAAGACCCAAAGATAACTCATCTGAATCTGCAAAGATAGCCTTCGCGGCCGCGCTGCTAGCTGCGCCCAGGTTGGCTCTGTCCATTTTTGTTAAATACATTAGCTTTCCTCCACTATGGTTTTGCAAAATCTTCAATAGATTAAGCCTTTATGTATAAAGAAAAATTGCTTTGTTGTCAAAAATATTTAGCAGTGGGGTTTGACACTCCCCCCCGCCTCTGCTAAGTTTATTAATTATTTTACGCAATATATTCTAAAAAGGAGGGTGAATAGGTGAGAAAACTAACTGCAACCTGCTTAGGTTTAGCCCTAATATTTAGCCAGGCATTCTCGCAATCGGTTAGAGTCGTCGGTCCCACCAAAAATGGCGGAGGTAATTCTAAGCCACAGGAACCTGGTTCTTCAAATAGATTCGGTAAATGGGTAGTTAAGTCCGACGCCGAAGTCGAAAACGGAATAATCGCTGAAATTCGTCGTCTCGCCGTTTCATCAGCTCCTACGAGTAGAAATACTTCAAGGACTGGAGATGGGACTTTTACAAACCCACTCCCTGGTGCGCCGGTTACCCATGGGGAAGCTGCTCATGAAAGAAAATATGGTGGGAGAACCAGCGCCATCGACCTCGGAGCCAAAATAGGTACCCCTATAAAAGCAGTAGACAGCGGCGAGGTAAAAAGAATAGTTCCCCTGAGAGATGGTAGGGGAAGAATCAGTCGCTGTGGCAATGGATTAATTTTTGAAAACTCTCGCTGGCAATTCACTTATTGTCATTTCAACAAACCCGCCGCAAAGTGGAATCCTGTTACTAAGTTATGGGTTCCCTTACAAGTTGGTGATGTAATAAAAGAAGGGGATTATATCGCCACCGTTGGAGCTACTGGGAGTAGGGTCACAGGACCGCATCTCCACATTGAAGTAAAAAAACGCACCTGTGCCACTTGTCCACTAAAATCAGTTAGATTTTCAAGCTTACCCATGGACGATCCTGTAGATGCGCCATAATTATATCCCACACTAAGAATCAAGTGTGGGTTTTTTATTGCCTAAAAATAGCGCTTATGCTATGTTTTCAGGTCTAGTTTTTGCCAACGCAAGCACTAGTCCAAAGCAAAATACACAAGGAGTGAGAAATATGGTAGAAATGCCAAACAGTTCTTTAGTTTTAAGGGAGGCAAGAGGAATTTTACTTAACACCCCGCTCCTAAAAGTTCCTCAAGCCGCCCCTAATTTTGATTCACGCTTGAAGGTCACATATTGGGCAGTGGAATTCCTATTCGACGGTGATATCCCTTGGGGTGGTTTTCACCGTTACGTCCTAAAGCGAGAAAGAGGTGAGCCCGCAGGGATAATGCATCTCAGGAATTCAAACGGTTCTGGAGTCCCTACCCAAATCTGGTTAGCAGACGGTAAAGAAAAAGTTTACTTCTGTGCCAATTGGAAGTCTTTGGTAGAGAAGCAAGTGTGTCAGCATTTAGTCTACACAGAGTTCAAAAAGATCGAAGGTATAGAATTCGAATATGCGTTCGACGCAAATTCTGACTATGAGCCAACTCAATTGCTCGGACTTGGTGACTGCTTATATGACCCATGGAGTGCTGTCTGCGGTTATAGGCACCCAGAGACAAGAGAGCTCTGTAAGCTACTGGGGAATGTTCATTTGGACCTAGGCTATTTGCTTTCTCGGAACCGAGTCTTTATAAACGATGAAGAAAAGTTTGAAATAGCAGAAGGTGATGTGAACAAGTCGGATAGAATTAGGGGTAATGTTCTTACCCTAAAACCCGACCAGCAAAACGGTTGGCTGGTTATTCCAAGAGAGGCTCTATCTCTCTCAGGAAATTTTAACAATGCCAGAGAGGAAGGCGAGGTTTGGGTAATAGATGAACAAGTAGAGTTCACAATGTATCTTGAACCAGATCCGCACCCACCCAAGCCCGACTTCGACACCATTTTAAAACCCGACTAAAATCGGGATTTTTTATATAGGAGATTTTTAATAAAAAAACAGGACTAGGTCCTGTGTATTCCATTAAGGAACGTCTTTCGGTTTTTCTTGTACCGGTGGATCACCATCATTCGGTGGCGGTTGTTCGGTCTGAGCGGGTTGCTCATTGCCGTTACCGTTGTTGATGATGTTTATCTCCGAATCCGGATGAACACTTATAACATGTACTGGCAAATCGAACGGTTTAGAAAGTCCCGAAACGTTGCCAAACGGGGTGTTTCTAGCCGCTTGAATCGCCTTCGCGAACCAGTTGTCAAGCAGTTCATCCTGCTCCTCCCCTGTACTCTTTAAATGGAGTTGCTTCTTAACGTTCGCAAGATGTTGGAGGATCACTCCAATTCTGAAAAGTTCCTCCTCGCGAAGGTCCTTCACCCGATGGTTCTTGTTGTTAAGTTCCACGAGTCCTTGCAGATCAATTGTAATCTGCAAACGAGGAACTCGTATAAAACAAGTTCTCGGTACCTCAGGGTGCCCGTACATCTTGCAAGCGGTTTCATACCGCGAAAGACCCACGCTCTTCATATTTACGTCATAAGGCTCAAGCTTTAGGAAGTAAATGTATTCACCAAACGTTGGTCTCGGTCCGTATGTCTCCGGAGGGGTATAGAACGAGTGGGAATTTTTATTCCATAGTCCCGATATCCCTGTTAGTTTTCTAATCTGTACAACCTGTTTATCATCGTAGATTTTTTTAATCGTAGATGGAAACCATGCACAGATCAGAAGTACCGCAGTAATCAACATTCCAGTTCGGAAAACCGTAGGTTTGTAGTCCGAAACTATTTGTCCAGTCTGCGGATCACGTACCTTATCCGGGACAAGGATTCCTTTTTTGTGGAGAACCATAGAGATTCCCGCAAAGCACCCCAGTATGATCAAGGGAATTAAGAACCCTTGTCCGCCATCGAAAAGTACCAGAATGGTACGAGTACGACCGTTGGTGTAAATCATCAGTGGTGCAAACCACAGAAGTCCCCAAATTAGACATATCCAGAAAGAACAAGTTTTCACTAGCCCTTTAAGCATGTCCCCAATTTTTGAGGGGTTCTTCTCGTAGGTTTCAACCCAGTAAGTACGGCTCCACTTCGATCCGCCTTTCGGTTTCACTGTACCAACTCCCGGTTGAGTTTTACCCACAATGCTCGCTTCCGTTTTGCTGCGGGTCAGAAAAAACGTGACCGCAGTCGCCACCAGAAGCAAACCCGCAGCAACGTACATAACAACGGTCCCACTCTTGTAAGCAAAAAAAGCCAACACTAGTGTCGCCGTCACCAAGCCGAACCTCGCTACCTGCACCATTGAGGAAGGCTGTGTAGCCTCCGCTCCCATCGTAGTGCTGTTAATCGGCATACGATGCACATGGGTTCCAGATTCACTTGCCGCCGACCGACCGTTCCCCTGAACCACAACAGTTTTCAGCTCAGCTCCAGTGGGATTGATCGGATCCAAAGTCTCATCAGTCATCTTAAATACCTCCATCTGTTTTGATAGTCTCTCCCACTGGGAGGACACTCGAGAATACCGATTATCGCCCATTCTGTCAACTACCTGGGGGCAAATAAAAAAACCTGAACTTAATCAGGTTATATTGGGTTATTTCCTTGCTTGTAGTTTAACCCCTTCGGGTTTCTTTCCGGCTATGCTCTCCGCTCCATTAGGAGCACGGGTTTCTGCATCTGAAGGCTTGTTATTCTTCTCTTTTGTTAGTTTTTCGGCTATTTGGGGTTCACTAGGTGCAGATATTTCACCGCAACCAGGAGCCTTCCCCTCTGTGCCTGGTAAGAGCCAAACAACCGTACCTCCAGAAGAGCAAGGAACAAGACCATACTCAGAAGGACTCTTCCACTGTGTGTCGAACAAATCCGGCCTCGCTTTTTTCATAGCAGGCAGGAGTTTTTCGGCCACTAGCAGTGCAGAGCCTCCACCAGTAAGTTCCGTTTTCCCAAAGTCTTCGTCGAAGCCAATTCGAATTGCCATGGAGTGTTTCGGCCAAGAGCACATTAACCAGCCAGTCCGTCTGCTCGAACCAGTCTTGCAAGCAAGCTGAGTCGAAAGAAAAGGATCAGCTTTAAATGTGGTAGCGAGTCTACCCGCAGTGCCACCCGGTCTTGCGACCAAGCGCATAATTTCGCGGACAGCTACTACAGCCTGTTGGTATTCTTCATTTGGCTTAAACTTCTTAACAACTTCATCTACCTTCACACCATCTTTCTTAAGCGAAACCCAGAATCTCCTGGGTGTCCATTCAATTCCATCGTTCGCAATAAGTGCACCGAGCTCTGCGACCTGAATAGGTCTAAGGGCCTCAATACCCAGCGCGTAAGTAGGGGAAAGTGTCTTTACGTCGGGAAAAGGAATCCCTAGTACTTCAGTGAACTCAAACGACTGGAACAAGATAGTGCTCCCGTCCACTCGTTTCATTGCTAGATGCGCAGCCGGGGCATTCATGGACTTTCTAATTACATCCCACAGAGGCATGTCGCCTCCATATGGTGAATTATGAAAGTTCTTAGGCCACGGTTCACACTGAGCTTGTCCACTTCGACACGGGATTACCGGTTGGTTAGGGAAGTAGCTAGCTGCGGTCACTTCCTTGGTTCCGATAGCCGCAATTGCCATTGGGATCTTTTTTATAGAACCAATCGCATCTGCTCCATCGGTCACTCTGTCCAGTTGAGACTGACCAGGTCCAATGCCGTAGTTGGAGCCGCCAACATAGACAATTGGCACTCCGCTTGCTGAATCGAGAATCACCACCGCCCCATCGAGTAGTAGCTTGGGCAAAAGTGTTTGAATATTCTCCTTGCCTGTTGCTAATACTTTTTGGCTAGTGGTCATTACCAGAGTCACGGTTGCCCCTTCCGCCACCGTAGCTTTCTTCAGCAACTTTTCAATATCCACCCTACCCCTAGCGGCAATTGTTTTCTTGCCACCCGGAGTAGTTACTACCAAAATTAGTGAATTATCAACTTGTTTCTGCAGTGGCTCAAGGGTCTCTTGAAGAGCATTCCTGGCCAGTTGGGTGAGTTTAGGGTCAATCTTAGACTCAGCAGCAATCCGACCAAGTTGTTCGGTCGGATATTTATTCATTACCTGCTTCTTAGTCTGTTCCGTAAAGAATGGTACCGACTGTGCGTCGCTATCTTTAGTTACAGAACCAATCATAGGCAGGTTATCTTTGAATGCTTCATGCTCTTCGGGACTAATTACCCCAGCTCCAAGCATCTTCCCAAGTACCATGTTGTAGCGCTTGAGTGTCTCGGCTTTCCAGTCGGTCCCACCAGGACAAGACTTAGACTGGAAGTAGCCCAAGCACTCCGGTGCGGGAAGGGTCGCTATAAGATAAGCCCATTGGTCTTTGTGCTTATCGCTAATGCTGGTGCCAAACACCGAACGAGACGCGCTCTCAAACCCCCAAAGTCTATGACCCTCCGAATTTCCCAAATAAACAATGTTGAAATACATCTCTTGGATAACCATTTCATCATAGTTTTTGAAAGTAAGGTAGGCCATAATCATTTGGTCGGTTTTCCGATCAAAGGTCTTCTCCTTCTTTAGATAGAGAGACTTCATGATCTGCATCTCGAGCGTCGAACCGCCACCCACTCTTTCATTCTGCTTTCCGCGGATATGCTTATTGAAAAGTTGCTGTAAAGACCGTCCCACACCCCTTGGGTCAACCCCAATATGGTAGAACCGCGACCTGTTAGCATCTTCAACAGCAATTACGCTAGTGAGAAATTCAGGATCAATATCCGCGAAGTATCTATACTCCATACGGACATTCGACCGCGGGTTATTCTTCTCATCCCTCATGGCTTTAGAAGTGGAGGTAGCCACGTATTCAACTACGGGCTTTCCATCTTCGCCTTCCACTTGAGTTTCAATTCTAACCCCACGCAAGTCATTAATGGTGTTCTGGGCGCTCTGCACCTCAGGTTCCAACTCAGAAGCCCTAGAAAGATAATAAATCCAAGGAGGTACAAAAATAACAACCATCGTGACCGCGGTTATTATTAATGCTTTTTTCCACGGAAAATCTTTCAGTTTTTCTTTCATTGGTTTCGAAGGTGGTCTTGGCTCAGAATCTGTTACCCTGTCCTTTTTCCTAAACCAGGAAATATTTTTGAAAAAATCCATTTTCGGAAATTTCAAATTCATAAAAAATTCCTCCATCTTGAATTTAGTTTTGAATTCGGTGAGGAGTCGTGCTTCTCACAACTCTATGTATTCAGAAGCACAAACTTCCGAACTTGTGATTCTAATGAAAAACACACTTCTATGTCAATAAAGCTATTGACCATTAGGTTAAATTATTGTACATTCCAACTTCTTACTAATTCAGAAACTTTAGACCAAAATGGAGGGAAGATATGAAGACAAAGTTTGCTAAACTTTTCTTTTTGATTTTTATGGCCCTTGCTTTGGCTTCATGTCGAGGCAAGTCAACCGAGAACGAGCCGCATATACCAAGTTTGGCTGCGGCTACAGGGACCCCAGTGACAAAGAACACCCCAAAGTCCGGAGACATCCCGGACACACTTGGCTCAGTAAGCGGCAACGCTGGCATAGACCCCTCAGTTCCAGCAGAGCCACAGCTAAGTGGGCGTGCATCGGTAACCCCAACGCCTTTGGTTGTGGTTGCTCAACCGGCTTTGAACCCAAACGAAGTTGTTTCTGCTACGGTAGACCGCGACTATCATGAGGAACGATTAAAAAATATCGCGGAGACTTGTCGTCTCGGTGTCGACAATCATTGGTACATCATAAGAGACGGTCAACAAATTCGTAACGACAATCTATGTGCCAAAGCCGCCGGTGTGACCGACAATGCTGCGGTTATCAATGAAGAAAAAATTCGCAAGAAAAAGAAATGCGGATTCTGGAAAGGCGGCTTATTCAAAAAAAGTTGTCGCCAAAACGACTTATAAAAAAACACACTCCGTGAGTGTGCGCAATCCCATACTAAAGTTTTAGTGTGGGATTTTATTTATCCTTTTCGACTACGCTTTTGGCAATTTCAAGCATCACCAGGTTGTAGAAAGTGGTGTTTCCGGAAAGCTTAAGTGCCTTACTCGCACCCACTAAGTCTGGTTCGCGGGTAACATTCCCTTCATTATCCACTACTTTCATACTTAACAGAAATCCAAGTTGTTCCATTAAGTTTTTAGTTCTAACACTCTCCGAATCTAGCAAGTAGGAGGTACTTAATGCTACTTCAATCTCACGAATTTTTTCTTCCGACAAAGTGTAATTTTCGCCAGCTCTTTTAGGTTCCTGAATTGGCGTACGCTCGTCATAGAATTTTTTGAGCTGTTCTTCTGCAAATTTTTTAGTGAACTCATTTTGGATATTCGATATCAAAAAGCTTGCCAAAAAGAGACACTTGTAATTTACATCTTCGCACTTTGTTACTAGAGAAAATTCTTGGTTTGTAGCATTTTTAGTCCATGGATTCGTACCCGCGACCCTGACTCTATTAGTCGAACCATTTTCATCGTTGAGAATTGGCGTTGGTGACGGTGTGGGTTTGGGTGTTGGTGTAGGGGTAGGCGACGGTTTGGGTGTTGGTGTAGGGGTAGGCGACGGTGTTGGTTTGTTTATCGGCCCCCTGGGATTGCTTTCCGAACCTAAAGGATTAGCTTTTATTATTTTCACCGGCGTCGGTTTTGGCTTAGGGCTTTGCGTCGCCTTCTCGTATTTAATGGTTCCAAATTTATTTACCCCCCCACTGGATTTAGGTTTTTCCTGGGCCAAAATTCCAAAAGTTACAACACAAACAACAGTCAACGAAAAGAAACTTTTCCTGTAATTAATGAAATTCATCTGTTCCTCCAAATAAAGATTTACTATTAGAACGAATGTATATTAATAACGTAAAAATGTATTAGTGTCAATAAAATATTGACTGCTCACTAAAAAACATGTACATTTTTTATCCCTGAACTCCACACACAAAAAGAAGGAGAATAATGAAACAATTAACCACACTCATTTTAGTGGCCACGGTTTTAGTGTTCGCAGGTTGCGCGAGTCAAAATGAGCCACATTTGCCTCCCATATCCAGCGACCAAGCAAAAATCGTGAATACAGAAAGCATTACACCTTCACCAGAGCCATCACCCATGGTTTCAGCTACTCCAGAAATGGATAGCACAGAAGCCAGTGTGGTTTTGGGGAGTGAAGACACCCCAGACCTGGGGAAGCCTCCAATCGAAAAAAAGGAAGTTTCTCCTAAGTCAAAAAAGCAACAAAAGCTTATGGTTGTTTCGAGGAATAACGTTTCTAGGTATAACAAAGTGAGTTCAAGTAAAGTTGTGGAAACGGTAATATTTACTAGACCCATAACCGCGCCTACTCCCAATCTAAAACCCGCGAAACGACCACGTTGGGTATATGCAGAGCCCCCATTACAACCCCAGTCGTTACCAAAGAACGAACCTAGAAAACATGAGGAGAGTGCAAAAAAAGGTTTCATAAACAGAAGCCCAGCCCCCACTTCTCCTTCACCCGAACCAGCGCCAATTAACCAGAGCGATGTTGCATCAGAGCCAGATACTGGCTGTGTCATTAGTACTGACCGTCATTGGTACATTCGGTATCAAGGACAGTGGGTCAGGAGCGATGCCTACTGTCAGCGAGTAGTCATCACAGAACCCAATCGAAAAATTCGAGAACAGGCAAAAAAACGGTGTGGATTTTTAGGGAGTCTGTTCAAGAGCGATTGTCCATAAAAAAACGCACACGTAAGTGTGCTATTTTATTTCCGCAATTTTGAAATTTTTCTCGAGCCTGACGATCTGAAAAGTTTTCTCATCATCCCCTGAAAGCAGGCATTCGCTGGCACTCAGTAAATTCGGTTCCCGAGTGGTCTTACCGTTAGAATCAACAAACCTCATGGTATAAAAGTACCCCAATTGGTTCATGATTTTTTTACTTCTTTTACTGTTAGGGTCAAGGGTCAGGGAAATAGAAGCTGCCACCTGAAGGTTTCTAAATTCCGTTTCACAGTTCACACAAGATAGTCCCATACTTTTAGGTGCTTCTCGTTTAGTGAATCGGTCCAAGAATTTATTTACCTGTTTATCAGCAAATTTCCTGGTTGTCGAATTCAGTGACTTCTTAATCAGGTAACTGGCCAAATAAGTGCACCTAAGATCCGTATCAGGACATCCACTCGACCTCAGCGTATCTTCGGCAACATGTTCGTTATTTTTTTGGTAAGAGGTAATAATACCGTTACCAATTGTTAGAACATTGTGGCTTCTGACTTCTGCTTCTGTCGCAAACTTTTGCCATACTGGTGTGTAGTCCGTCACTGGTGCGGGTGTAGGTGTTGGTGTGGGGGTTGCTACTTTTTTAATTGCCGGCGTAGGGTTTGGTGTCGGAGTGGGTGTCGGCACGGCTCCAACATTCTCTCTTGAAGGAGTAGGAGTGGGAGTAGGGGTAGACCTGGGCAAAAGTTTTACACCACCTCCATTTGGGTTTGGATTCGTCATCGATGAGGGATTGTTCCCATTCCTAGCATTCGACTCACTTCCAGTATTCGCTTTTACTTTGGGCTTCTGCGGTGTCAGAATCGCTTTTGGTGTCGGTGTTGCTTTTCCTTGCTCCGACTCCTTAGTCCTGGTCACACTACCAAACTTATTATTCTGGGTTTGTGCTACCGCGAAAACTGTTAGAGTCAGGGCCAGAAAAATTATCAACCAAGTGTTCTTCATATTTTTTTACCTCCGTTTTTTTGTATGAGAAAGAATGTTTATTAATAACCAATATTAAGCTAAGTGTCAATTGACACCTAAACAGTCACATGTTACTTTTTACTTTCATTTTATAAAAACCAAAGCAGTTCAAGGAGGTTAGATGAACGGCAAAAAAGTCTTTTTATTTTTCATAATCTTTTTTTATCCGGTTAGTGGGTTTTCTCAGCAGGTTATTATCAGAAAAAATACACCTGCTAAACCCACTCCAACTCCAACCAGTACAAGGTCAAATTCAAAATTTGGCGGATGGGGCAATAAAGAAACATCACGATCCAGTGGTTCTGAATCAAGCCAAGTGTCCACGCGGCAATCCCAAACCTCACCAGCTCCAAGTAACCAAGAAGCACTCGTCGGAAGCAGAGCTGTTCCGAAAGGAACTAAGGCAGCGGTCGCATTAAAACGAGTAGATTTTCTTTTGGGTCCATATAAACCCGAAGATGCTCTTGCTCAGGCGAGTAAAGACGCAAGTCTAGCTACTGGTAGATTAAAAGTTTCCCCAGCGCATCTAACCGCAACCATGGTTCAGGAATCCACCGGTAATTGTATGATAGGTAACAGGATGGGGACTAGCGCACAAGGCTGTTTCCAATTCCTCGGTGGTACCTGGGAAGGTATGGTGTCGAAATACGGTGGACTAGCTGAGTTGAAAGGTTATGCATTCTATAATGCAAACAACAAACCTTACTTCGATCGTAGAAACTTCTACCAAGCTGCTTTCTTTGCCTCGTGCTACTTGAGTGAAATAGCCAGTGGAGTAAAACGCAGGTATCCAACCCTAACTTGGGCCCAAGCCCAAGATCTTGCGCTGTTAGGTTGGAAAGCAGGGCCCAGTGCTCTCGTGAACGCAATGTCGAAAGCACCACGAGCCACAACAATTAGGGACTTTATCTACCCACCTGAAAATGACCCCAAATGGTCAGCATTCAAAAATTACGTGAACGGTCCTTCATTTCAAAGAGGAACGGATAACGATAGCATTTTGCATGTTCAGAGGGTTTTAAAGATAACCAATGAAGTCGCTCCCATGTTTAACCCAAGATAATTTGAAGGAGTCTCATAAAAGATTCACTATCAGGCTTGACAAAAGTCTGTTTTTTTTATTTAATTGCATATTCTACTTGCAATCTTTTTTAGTTCATAAGGGAGGAGCATAATGGATTTTCTGAAAGAAAAATGGAAAACAATCCTATTAGTCATCCTGGGGCTCGTGGTGCTAATGCTAATAGTTCTCGGAGTAATTTTTGGAAATGATTACCAGAAGAACAAAGAAATTGTCGCCAAAGTTCCACTCATAGATCGAAGTTTTGGGGCTGGTATTTTCGCTGCCCCAAACAAAGAAAACGGGGGTTATAATCCCGAGGAGTACAGGTATATTAACCAAGCTGTTCCTACCGAGGAAGGTTGCTTGGTACACCCTGCTGCATTTGCGGATTATAGCAATCTAGTCTATTTGGCAGTGTTGGCAATAGAGGATGCTGATTTTGAAAAGCATTTCGGTGTCTCTCCGACTAGAATAATCGCTGCCCTGTTAAGGAATGCTGGCGGTGGAAGGCAGTCCGGCGCTAGCACTCTTACCCAGCAACTCGTAACTGTTCTGAAAGTTGGAGGGCTTAGCAAGGCTGATAAAACGTATGGCCGAAAAATCACCGAGGCAGAAATCGCCCTGGCTTGGGAAGGCTATTACTCCAAACAACAAATCTTCGAAGCCTATGGGAATAACATCTACATGGGCAACTGGGGAGGCCAGTGCATCGAAGGTTTACGCCAAGCTGCATTCGTTTATTTCCGCAAAGACCTCAAGCAGTTAAGCTGGGCGGAGGCCGCGCACTTGGCAGGAGCCATTAGCAGTCCCGGAAGGTTCGCTCCGCGAGCACTTACCGAATCAGAAAAAAAAGCTAATTTTGTAACCGAAGGCACCAAACGTCGCAATCGGGTCTTAGAAAGACTTAAAGAACTCGGTTGGGTGAGCGAAGGCGAATATGTGAAGGCAATGGGCGAAAAAACTGACAGAGAAACCTCTGGAAGTTTCGACGCCGACGCCGCTCCATACGTAGCCGGCGCAGTCGCGGCCAGAGCAAAAGAAGCAAAACTCGACGCTCGAGAATTCAGGTTCGAAACCACAATCGACCCAGATATTCAAAGGTTGGTTGTGCAGGAAATTAAGAATCGCCCAGCGGGAACAGATGTTGCGGTTGTTGTTATGAGACCGCAAACTGGCGAAGTTCTGGCAGCTGCAGGTACGGGCTTCCAAAAAGTTCCGTACAATCTACCCTTCACTATGCAGCGACAACTAGGCTCGGCTTTTAAGCCATTCGTCTACACTGCTGCACTTCGAGAAGACAACAACGGCGATGGTATTCCCGACTGGAACCCAGCGAGTAGGTTTATGGACGAACCAAAAACCTTCGAGTTGGAAAATGGTCAGGTGTACAGTCCAGGAAACTACGGCGACACTTATTCTGGTCAGCTTGTCTCGATACAAACCGCAATCTCAAAGAGTAAAAACCCGGTAACGGTAGAACTCTTTAATCAGCCCGGTGTTGCAAAAGGTACTTACAACATCACCAAAGATGTATTTAAGTGGCCTATGCAAAACGGCAAGCCGACTATTGTACTAAGTAACGCACTCGGTACAAACTTGTTTAGTGTCGTCCAAGTTGCGCGCGCCTACTCTATGTTCCCGAGCGGAGGTAAGTTGCCCAACGCGCAACTAATTCGAACCGCAGTGCATCTCACCAACGGCGAAAGGAAGGAGTTTCCCTATGCCGGAGTTCAGACCATTAACCCCGATGAAGCCGAGCTTATGTGCCATCTCCTAGAAGGGCCACTCAAGCCCGGCGGCACTGGCGCAGTGTCTGCCGCATTCTATACAGGTTTGAAAGCCGGTAAGTCAGGTACAACGCAGGATAACAAAGACGCTTGGTTTATTGTATTCTCTCCCAACCTTGTGGTTGTAGTTTGGCTCGGTAAGACAGACAACTCACCAATGCCAAAACAAATTACAGGTGGAGGTGCAGCATCTCCAATTGCTTTAAGGATACTAGCCGGAAGCGTGAAGCTCCGACCCCACTTGGGAGGAAACTCCTGGGGGAGTGATAGGGGTCTTGTGGAAAGAAACGTCTGCGGAGAAGACCTGTTCTTCCTGGAAGGAACAGAGGATAAGGTAGGTGACTGTGGGTCTGTATCTTTTCAGGTTGAGGCCAAACCTCAAGAAGCAGAAAATAAGGTGCCCCTGAGGCCCCGCGAGTAGGTATAAAAACCTACTCTTTTTATTTCCCTTGCTTTTATCTAGATTTTATGGTATTGTCAGTTCTTATAGATTTTATATTTTTTCCCGGAGGCCTAAATGAGGAGACAAGAAACAGCAGCTGAATTGCGGCAAAAAGCCCTAAAACATGAGCAATATAGTAGATATCTTGCTTCTAAAGCACAGGAAAAAGCAGAAGCAGAAAAAGAAGAAGCCTACATACATGGTAGAAATAGGGCGATTTTAGTTATTGTTTTCATTCTCGTAATCGTCGGAAGTTTCTTCAATTTAATAGCTAATTCGTCGACTGATTCAGAAAGCAAACAAGTCTCTGAGGCAAGCTTTATAAGTAGCCCAGAAACTAAACCCCCACAAGTAAATTTTAAGGGAGTAGAAGACCAAGTCGAGCCCAAGCAAATTTACCAGAAGAGCTTCGATTATACTGTGAAGTTAGACGAGTCCGGTAATTTTTTTTCCATTACGCTTACAAGTACCTGGCCCGAATATTCTCAACCGGTTCAGTTATGGATTTACCAAAATAAGCCAGTGGTAGTAGAAATGCCCTCGAGAGTAATCGAATTAGACAAACAATTCAATTACGAATACAGATCAAGTGACATAAATTATGTGGTAGGTCATAAGGTTTTTCTTGGTCTAAGACATAATTCAGGCGATATCGAATATATTGAGTTACCAACAAAGATTGCAGACCGAGGTGTTCTTATGGCAAGGCTTCTTAGGGTGAAGAAAGAATAATTGCGCAAAATTTTGCGCTTTTTTTATTTTTGACACCACTCAGACTTCTATATACAATTGCCTATTAATTCAAACAGAAAATATATATGTGGAGGGAAGTATGAACTTTATTCTCAGATGCTTGGCGTTCATAGCTATAGTCTTGGGTGCTTTGTGGTGCCTAGGTCATCAAAAAGAAATTCTTACTTATATCGAAAAAGCGAGTGCAGGGGTAACAAAACCCGACCTCGAGCAAGTTGTCGAGATACGTAAGGAAGAAAAATACGAAATCGTTTTAGCGGCCGATACGATTCCAATTACTACAGTCCTTAAGGATTTTTTCGAAAGAAATATTGAAGATGTAAAAGAGGGTGTGAGTAAAACCATAAACCCCATTCGCGTCATCAAAGAAAAAATGGGAATCGAGCAAGAAAAAGAAATTAAACTTGCGCCGGAAGTTGGAAAATTTCGAGTCACAAAGCAGCAGTATACTTCGCTCGCCGAGGAAGACTCAGTTGACTGGGGTCTAACCACGCAGTCGACACCTAGCTTTCCTTACTACAAACCAGCTTGGTGCGGGATCTGGGTAAAAGAAAAATTGAAACCGGAAATTATCTACTCCTGGGTAAATAAAGAAGGGAAAGTTACCGAGATAGATAAAGCGGTATACGAACTGCTAGAGGAAGATGTAAAAAATACCCTTTCTCCAGGAGAGCCGTCTATTGTTCGAAACTTCAAGATGGAACCCCAAGAAAAACCTGAACCAGTAAACAAACTGGAACCACTCTATATTCAGGTTTACTTCTATGACCCGTCAGAGCTTACCGGTTATTCTTTTCTGGGTTACAGTATTGAAAGTGCAGAAAGTCAGAAAGACAGAAAAGCCTACAAGCTTAGGCTTAACTCGGTGTTCACAGACAATGCTGTATCAATAGGAAAAGGAAAGTCAGGTAAGCGTTTCGAAAAGGGTGAGCTCCTATTCGCCGGGGAAGAAGGTTTCTGGGCAAGGCTTGCTAGTAATACGCCGATCGTAAAGTAGAATTCACCAGCAACGGTGATTTTTTATTTGGCCGGAATGTTTTATAGTATATATTAGTTTAAAATTCAGCTATCTAGGAGGATTATGAAGAAAAAGACAGGAGTTGTACCGCCATCTGGTTTTGAGTGGGAATTAGGTAAAACCGCGGCATCTATTTCATTCGTAAAAGATGCAGAGTTGTATTTACTTAATTGCCAAATTAAAGAAGAAAAAGAACTCCTTACGACTATTATTAACCAGGTAAAAGAAGGAATCTTAGTATTTTCAGAGTGGACCAAACCAGAAGAGTATTTAGTTCTAATATCTCAAAAAGTATAGTAACTCATATTAGGGTTATTTTTTTTGAAAAGAAAACACCGAGCAAATTTGCTCGGTGTTTTTTATGTGACTATTTAATCCTGGCTATAGCCTTTGCTAGTCTGCTTTTTTTACGATCAGCGGTATTCTTATGAATGACACCTTTCTTTGCAGCTTTGTCTAGAGCAGAGAAAGCCTTTTTAAGATCTTCTGCTATAGTTGCAGAATTCTTGGCATCTATATTTTTGCGTACTGTCTTAACCGCGACTTTTAGTTTATTTTTGGTCTTAAGGTTTGTTACTCGGCGTCTCTCAGACTGGCGCATGGCCTTCTTGGCTGTTTTAGTATTTGGCATTTATGTGCTTAAGCTTATAAAATTTAGTAATAAAGAACTTTTGACTGCGACGCATAAACTATAAATTAAAACCTAAAAAATATCAAGAGTCATGAAATATAAAAATGTTGTTCTAGTTATATTAGATGGTTTCGGATATAGCGAAGAAATCCAGGGTAATGCTATTGCCCAAGCAAAAACCCCATTTTTTGATTACATAAAAAATAATTATTCATGGGGCCCCCTAGAGGCTAGTGGGGAAGCCGTGGGTCTTCCCGAGGGGCAAATAGGTTCCAGTGAAGTTGGTCATATGACTATTGGTGCAGGTAAGGTTTTGTATCAAGATCTAGTCAGGATAACTAAAGCAATAGAAAATAATGAACTCGAAGAAAATAAGGCGGTAAAGAAAATAGCTGAGCATGTTTTAAATAATAACTCCATTTTGCATCTTGCGGGTATGGTTAGTCCTGGGGGAGTGCATTCCCATCAGGAACACCTACACGCTTTAGTTATCGCATTTAAGAAACTAGGTATTACTAAAATTGCTATTCACGCCTTCACCGATGGACGAGACTTGCCTCCTCAAAGTGGACACGAGTATTTAGAAGAGTTAGAAAACTTTTTAGAAAAAGAAGGCGTAGGGGCAATAGCTAGTGTACAAGGCCGATATTATGCCATGGATCGCGATAACAACTGGGAACGAATACAAAAAGTCGAGGACGCAATTTTCCACTGTAAGGGCAACGTCTGCGAATTTAAGAAACCCTCTCAGTTATCAAGGGAGCTTTACGCACAGGGACTCAGCGACGAGCACTTTGAACCACATATTATTAAAGATGCAGAAGGAAAGACAATCGGTATAGAACAAAACGACGCTATATTCTTTTTTAATTTCCGACCCGATAGAATGAGGCAAATTGTCAGTCGCGTTCTAAATCGAAAACAGGAATACAACTTAGAAATTGCAAATCTTACAGAATACGATGAAAAGTTTAAAGAGGTTCTAATTGCATTTCCTCCAGAAAAATTAAATGATACACTTTCTACAAAAATTTCTCATGCAGGCCTAACCCAAGTTCACATCGCCGAAACCGAAAAATACGCCCACGCCACATATTTTTTAAATGGAGGCAACGAAACCAAATCACCCGGCGAAGAATGGGTTTTAGTAGAAAGCAGAAAAGATATTGCCACTCACGACCAAGCTCCAGAAATGAAAGCTAAAGAAATTACAGATAAGGCAATTGAATACATAAAAAAAGGTACTAACTTTTTATTTATTAACTACGCCAATGCAGACATGGTTGGTCACACAGGAAATTTCGAAGCTACAGTTAAAGCCATCGAGGTTCTAGACAAAGAACTCAAAAGGCTCTATGACGTTGTGGGGGAGGGTGGGGGAGTATTGGTAATAACAGCCGATCACGGCAACGCAGAAAAAGTAATCCACGAAGGCGGGAAACACACCGCTCACACAAGTAACCCAATTCCTATTTTCATAACTTTAAAAAATTATCCAATAAAAAAAGGCGGACTTTCAAATGTCGCACCAATGGTTTGCGAACTGCTCGGTATGCCTGAAACTATTCAGTCGTGATCCTTGTAAATTTCAAGTTCGACCCAACCGCATAGCTACTAGAGTCATAACCGTAGTAGTAATCCAGCCTCACTTTTACGGGTTTTTGTTGGGAGATATCTTTTTCTATTTCCTTAAACATTTCAGCTTGCGGATGCTGAGGAGAGAAAAATATTGCTTTCTGCGCATCTCCAACTATTACTTTTATAATGCCCTTTGAGCTTTGAACATCGCTTACCACCACTTCGGTACGGTCAAATTTTTTGGACATATTTACAAGCATCTCAGCGCTTTGGCTATTGGCATATGAACCCAATAAACACCAAACCGCCAAAAGAATTGTGCAGATAATTTCCTTCATATCAAATCCCTCACTAGGTTATTTCCTTTAAAGAGTCTTATCCTTTTAACAGGTTTAACTCTTTTGCTCATTCTCGTTCCCGGGAACCAGTTTGATCTACTCTCCTGAATCATCCCCAGAGACGCATCGGTCAAAGAAAGAGGTTTTGGTAAGTTTTTAACTGCTTCCTGTAACTCAACTCTCCACACCTCGAAATCATTTGCTGAGGTTCTGGGTATTACTAACTCAGCATATTTCACAGCCTCTTCAACGGTATCAAAGTAAGTAATTCCGTAACCATACCGTTCTAGGAAAGGAGCCCCACTCGACCACTCTCCGGAAACAAATGTCACGGAAGCATCACCATAAGCAACGGGTGATGTTAAAAAAGTCTTGTCATCGTAATCTACAAGCTTCATGAACAATTTATATCCCATATTCCTCCTTGCATTCTTGAAAAAACAAAACCAGCCATATCCTACACCATTTCCAATAAAAAAAACAGAGCCAACGCTATCTGCATTGACTCTTTTGATTATGAAACCTCTCCAGGAATTTTTTAGCCAAGCCTTTGCCAAGCTCCATATACTGAGCTTCTCCGAACTCCTTACTGGAGCTATACCAGGCCTTAAACTCCTCAGCCTCATCACACCTACTTTTAACCTTTATAACAGCCTTACAAGCAAACCCAAGACTGTTGCCATTTTGACCACACTCGCGAAACCTTAGGGTGTGGATCTTTGGAATGGTCACGGTTGTTGTGGGCTTCCAGCCACTAGCAGAAACCTCTTTTTCAAAACCTTTCTTTACGAAGGCATAGTTTCCACCTACGCCAGCTGTCCAGTTATATGTGTGCTCGATTGCGTTCGCTTCCGGGAGGAAGCGGACGGAACAGAAAAGCGCAAACACTACCGCAGTGCAAAATATTCTTCGCATATCTTCTCGTCCTCCTAATATGTTTGCCAAATGGCAGAAAAATCAGATTAAAACTAGTCATTATACTTATTTTTAGTACGCTAGTCAATAACAATAAATATTCATTTTAGTAGATTTATTCCTATTTAAAAAAAATCCCCAAATAAAATTTGGGTTAAAAGTGTGTACTATTGTTTCCACCAGTCATCGAGGATCATTCCACACACCTGCAAGAACGAAGGATCTTCGGTGCGGACGAATCCGTCCTCAATCTTCACGTTTTTTCGATAGAGGAATGCGCTCACTCGCTGAGCGATTTCACCAGGTGGTAGTTTACTTCCCTCGCCGTCTCTGGGCATAAATACCGGTAAACTTCGAATGGCGAAGTTATTTAATCCCACCACCCTACGGTGAATCACAAACGGCTCAATCCTGTGCTCCGCTAGCGCATCTTCGTCATTCACAGCCGCCCACACTTGACGCGCCGGATAGCGCATTCCAACCCTGACCACCAGGGTGCCATGATCGCTTCGGTAAAAGCACAAAATTGCGTGCTCCCCCTCGTAGGGCATGGGCTGGATAATGAAAGACACCTCGTACATCCGAGAATGGTTCAGGTACTTATCAATATCTCCGTCGAGTCCATAAACTTTGGGGTCAGCGGAAAAACCAGCCCCGCGGAGTGTATCAGACACTCTGCCCTCATCAGGTAGTTCGGCAAAGGCCAAAACCCTTTCGAGTCTACGTATCCAACTCTCCAGGTTATCTCGATCAGCTTTGGTCGCTTCGTTAAAAGGGAGAGTTGCTAGCTTACTGCTGGCCTCTTCCAAATCAGCCAAAATATTTTCCTTCAAAAACAATCTCATAATCTACCTCCGTAAATTCAAAATGGATTATTAGCGTAAGTATATATTTAAGCATAAATTATTTATTCTGTCAATATTTAAAATATTTATACTCGTTGCTATATTGACTAAAAGTAAAAAATATTGTATTATTAAATTTACTTTTTTCAAAAAAATCGAAGAAGGAGAATGCAATGCAACTCATTTCAAACTTACACAAAGTTCTCTTAACGCACGGTGGTAGGAAAGTTTTAGTGAACTGCAAGAATCTGGTCGTAGATGTAGATAGAGGACTAAATCCTGGGGGAAAAAAAATCTGCCTCCGCGGCTTTGGTGAAGACTCCGCCTGGGACATTTTTTGGCTAGGGCTTGAGACCGAAGACGCAAAGTTCGAAATAACAGAAGGTCTCCCATACTGTCATCTGAATTTGGCAGATGGAACATCCATCGTATTTACTCGCTCAAAGAGCAATATGCCGGTAGACGTTACTACCCACGATGACTACGACTCTCTTTGGGCCACGCTACTCCGCAAGTCAATGGAGTATTCGCTGTCTCCAGCGATACTTGTCGCCGTCCCAAGAGTTATTTAGCAACATATAAAAAAGCAGAGCCAAGCTCTGCTATTTTTTATCCCTCACTAAATACAGTGTGAGATCTATTTCCCAATCTTTCTCAGTTTTTTTATTTCACCCAGTTTATCTCTTAATCTTGCCGCAAGTTCAAATTCCAAATTCTTCGCCGCCATTTCCATTTGGTCCTTAAGTTCTTCTGTATAAAATTTAAACTCTTTCTCATCCATCCTAGAAACGTCTATCGGCTTATCTGGGTCCACTGCTTTGTCGTATTCCACCTTAGACCCAGCGAGTCTGTTTTCTTGAATTTTCTTTATGATAGTCTTCGGAGTAATTCCATGCTTCTTGTTGTATGCTATCTGAATATTCCTTCTTCTTTCGGTTTCCTTAATAGCCGCCTCCATACTGCGCGTCATTCTATCTGCGTACATTATTACGTGACCGTTTATATGCCTAGCAGCCCTTCCTATAATTTGCATAAATGCTGTTTCGCTTCTAAGAAATCCCTCCTTGTCTGCATCCAGAATTGCCACTAAAGAAACTTCTGGTAAGTCCAACCCTTCTCTAAGCAAGTTAATTCCCACTACTACATCAAATACGCCGAGTCTTAAATCTCTTAGAATCTCCAGTCTATCGAAGGTTTCAACTTCCGAATGCAAATACTGGACTTTTATATTGGACTCTTTCAAATACTCAGTTAGTTCTTCAGACATTTTCTTAGTCAGGGTCGTAACTAGAACCCTTTCATTCTTAGAGACTCGCTCTTTAATCTGTTCAAGCAGATCATCAACCTGATGTTCAATAGGTTTTATTTCTATTGTTGGGTCAACTAACCCAGTCGGTCTTATAATTTGCTCCACAACAGTAGAAGTAGGAACTGTTTTCTGTTTCTTTTCTTTATTCTTTATTCTAAATTCTCTATTCTTCACAATCTCATTTTCTTCAAGAGATTTTCTAATCTCATAAGCTGCCGGAGTTGCCGATACATATACCACTTGAGTAATTTTTCCCTCAAACTCAGTAAAAGTAAGTGGTCTATTATCTAATGCCGAAGGGAGTCTAAAACCATAATCTACCAATGTTGTTTTTCTAGCTCTGTCGCCATTATACATGCCGTTTATTTGCGGGATTGTTTGGTGGGATTCATCAACAAACAAAATAAAGTCATCCGGAAAATAATCAATAAGGGTCGATGGGGGATCGCCTGCATTTCTGCCATCAATATGTCTAGAGTAGTTTTCAATACCCGCTACAAAACCAGTGTTAGATAGCATTTCTATATCGAAATTTGTTCTTTGTTCCAACCTAGCAGCTTCTAAAATTTTTCCCTGCTTTTTTAGCTCTTTAAGTCTATCTCTTAATTCTGCTCTTATTTTTTCAATCGCTTCATGTACTTTCTCTTCCGAAGCCACAAAATGTTTGGCAGGGAAAACAGTTATTTTATTCATCTCATCCAATATATCTCCCGTGAGCATGTCTCGTCTTTCAATTTTCTCTATTTCATCACCAAAAAAACTTACCCTAACAACCGTATCTTCTGAAGCTAAATTTATTTCTAATGTATCTCCTTGAATTCTAAAAGTACCGCGCTTTAATTCATAGTCATTCCTACCGAACTGTAAGTCGGTCAGTCTTCTAAGCAATTTATCTCGTCTAAAACTCTTTCCAACTTCTAAGTCGAAAGAAAGGTTTTCGTAATCGCCCGGGTTACCCAAGCCATAAATACACGATACAGACGCGACTATTAGGACATCTCTTCTAGAAAGCAAACTCTGTGTCGCCGCATTTCTAAGGCGGTCTATCTCTTCGTTAATTTGAGTTTCTTTTTCTATAAAGGTATCTGAGCGGGGGATATAAGCCTCAGGCTGGTAGTAGTCATAATACGAAACAAAATAATGAACAGCATTATCAGGGAAAAATTCCTGAAATTCACTAGCAAGTTGCGCCGCTAAGGTTTTATTGTGGCAAATAACCAAAGTTGGTCTTTGTATCTCGTTAACTACAGCAGACATTGTGAAAGTCTTTCCACTCCCAGTAACACCAAGAAGAGTCTGGTGTTTATTGTCAGACTTAATAGACTTTACTAATCCCTCTATTGCCTTAGGTTGATCCCCGGCAGGTGGCCAGGGGCTTTTAAGCACAAACTTTGAGTCCTTCATATATCTACCATTATAGACGAAATAAGCTCGGAGTAGTAGACAATATGGTTATATTTCTTTAATATGTTCTTTTGAAAAAACCATGAATTACGGAGGAAAAAATGCTAAAGAACTTAGTGTTAGCGCTTATTATGCAGGTGGAAAAAGTCAAAAAGTTTACACCAGCACTTTCTGGTTTCGAAATAACAGAGTCACCATTTGGTAAAATAAAAGACTCAATAGTTTGTTCGCTGAAGAAGCAAGGAATAATTGAATATTATCTAGTTCTCAAGCAGGCGGGGAGTGGTGTAGCGCTAGTATTGCTTTCTAAAGATATGAAAGCTATAGCTGGGAGTAGTTCACACGCATCTCCAAAGTTTATTGCTGAAGTAATAAACTGTTGGTTAAGAGGAGATCATTGCGCAGAGACAGTATACTCATATGCTGAAAGGGATTTCCTATCTGCCTGTGAACTAATTCAGGCGTCTCTAAACGCTACTTGTAATAATGGCGGACCAGCCATCCTGGTAGCTCATAAGGACGAGTCTTCGGTTAGTTGTATTTTGAAAGTTGGCAAGAGTTATCTTGTCACAGGGTTTAATTCCGTACAAAACAACTTTTTCTTTTCTCAGGGTAGGGAAAGCACAAAGAGTTTCGATACCTTCTCTGGTTTAGTTAATGCCATTTCTGAAGAAGCACAAATTCAAGGTGGTATTTCCTTGTCTGGTCAACTGACACCTCTGGCACCTTTTTACTTACAGGCCCTCCATGCGGTTTGTAATAATCCAAGTATTTTTCCAGGCATGGAAATTAACAGCTCCATAAGACTTGAGACTGGACTTTGGGTCGCAAGGCTTCAGAAGGTTTCAGAAGGAGTAGAATCAAGGGTTATACTGCGCATACCCCAGAGCCTCAATCACACCCTTGAGTTCCTAACAAAAATAGGAAAAGAAAATTACTATGGACCTGTAAGAAAATCTGCATTTCAAAATGCAACTCAATTTTTATCAGAGTTTACACAAATACTGGTAAGTCCTGGTTGTTTCCCATCAAGATCGGATCTTCCTGAGGAGATAATTGCCAAAATGTTAGGCGAGAGTCTACATGCGATACTAAGGTATTCCAATGGCAGTCTCCCTATTCCAGATTCTGGAGTTAACTTTGTGGGCACCAAATACTTCCCAAAGATGGACCTCGGAAGTTCGCAGGTTTTTCGAGCACAGGATAATGAGCATCATCTCATTTATTCAACGATTCAATCTTGTTGGAAAGTACTGAGTATTAGTACCCATGACGCAAGTGTCCCTAAAGTACATGCAGATCTTTTTTCTGCCCACATCGACTGGTTAAATAGGATTCTAAGTTAACAAAGTAGCAAACTGCTACTTTTTTTTATTATCTCTGTTAGGGTTAATACCCCGGGGCTTGCCCCGCTGTGTTGTCATCCTCGCGCATGCGGGGATCCATGAGATTCAAGCGCATGGATTCCCGACTTCTCGGGAATGACACATGAGATTCGATACCTCGTGGGCTTGCCCCGAGGTTTTTCATTTTGTGTCTTTCCTTGATAATATAAATTGTATGAAACCTTACGAATACGAATCTGTTTTTTCCAAGGAGCCTCAGCAAAAGCACATGGGTTTTAGGGAGCAGAAGTTGCTCGCCGCCCTTCGAATGAATAATCCTCAGTTTTTTGCGATATCAGCGAGAGATAACCCTGACTGGAGCCTAGATAGTAATAATATTGAGTATGTATTGGACTTAATTCGTACAGGGCGTATCACCGAAGAACACATCATGGAATTAGTGAATAACATTAAAGTTAGCGAAGAGCTAGATAAGGCCCAAGAAAGTGGTAATTATATAGCTTTATGGAAAAATTTTGAGTCTAAAACCGAAGGTTTAAGAAAACAGTACAAAACTTTTCTGACCTTTGGTGCTTATAAAAACCATTACGACAAAAAATTCAGTAAAGAGGAAGATGATCAAGTAAGGTTAATAAATGAACTCTTGGAGGATAGGGATAAAATAGATCAAGAGGCGTGCAAAGAGTTCTTCAATAAATACCCGACTGCTAATCAAGCCAGGGAAGTGGCAGATGTATTTTTAGAGAAACTCAGTGGAAGAGTAGAGGAGGTAAAATTAAAACAGTACGAAACAAGTCTGGAAGAATTTCTAAATGACATATATGGTTCGCAATACACATATACAAAAATAGCCAAACAAATTTTAAAATCCTATGGTCCCAAAGAAGGGCAATTACCAGTGTCACCAGAAAAAGAGGATCTACCAGGCGGGGCATTTATTAAAAATCCAGTAGAGTCTCCATACAAATCCACAGGGTTAAACGGCCCAATAGCAGCCTGTTCAGACATAGGAGGTATGAGCAAATACAAAGAAAACCAGGACCGAACTGTCCTTAATTTGAGGCAAAACGGCTTCGGTGTAATAGATGGTGTGGGTGGTAGAGAAGACGGCGAAAAAATGGCGGAGATAGCCGGAAGGGGAATTAATGAGTGGCTAGAAGGGAACAAGGATTCAGTGACCGCTCTTACCGATGCGGCGTTAAGTATGGAATACTATGGATCCGAACCTCCGGCAGCCTGTATGATCGGTGTGAAAATAGAAAACGGAACTTTAAATTACATTCAAGCTGGTGACGTAAAGTTAGTGGTTTATAACAGAGAAGGTGGTGTTTTATACGAAAGTGTCGACGAGGTAGATGAAGTAGGTGCGGTTACAAATGCTATTATTGCAGGGGAAAACCCAGAGCTAACCCGAAAAAGTATACGCCTACAAATAGGGGACACCATTGTAGTAGCTTCTGATGGGTTGTATAAGTTTCTAGGAGAAGCATATCCCGGTGATTCACTTAAAGTGATAGGGGATTCAGTAAGTGCTTTAAAAGACCCATCCAAAATTCTTACAAGTATCGGTAGACTAGCAAAAGACGAAATGGAGGCCTACTCTCAGCAAAGAGGACGCGATCTAGGAGATAATATTTCTATAGTTGTTTACAGAATTGAGCAAATCTAAAAATACCAATAAATAAAAAGAGCATTCTAGAATTTAGAATGCTCTTTTGGTTCTTAAATTCTCTAGCTCCGATATTTTCTGAATTTGCAAAGTTTGCAAAGTTAGAGACCGTAAAGTAATCTTATCTTCCAAACACCAAAGGAGGTTGTTTATGTTAGATCCATATGAACTCGAAACATATCATCATTTAAACTTTGAAACAGATACTGCCAATGCCTCATACATGCCCATTATCGTCCTCACTGGGATGGTTATGATGGGATTCGTAATTCTAGGAGAGATTGTATGGCAAGTGGCTTGCTTAGTCTCTGTTTCAGGAGGGGTGTTAAGTCCTTATTCGGCTGATCTGGTTCGTTTCACTCAAATGCTTTCACTGCTCGCAATTCTAACGTTTTTCTCTGGTGTTGGATTCTGGATGCATCTTGAAACCACAATTCACAAGAACGCCGCAGAGATCAGAAGTATAGAAAAGCGAGCAAAGTTAGTAAACACTTATGAGCAGAGAAAATTTACTAATCCTTTAAGAAAACTTTCTACACCACTAACCAATAGCTTAATGGCTCTATGTTATCTGTTTACTCTTGGGTTTCTTATGTACAGAGTGAATACATACTGGTCTAGAGTCTGGATACCCTGGGCCACTCTTGTTGCTCTAACCGGATACACGGTTTTCGTTTTATTCAAAGTTCGTCAGTATGTAGAGAGCTTTCAAAAATAAGCTTCGCAAATTCCTTTTAAGGGATTTTTTTTATTATTTCCTTATACTTTTGCGCGCTTGGTCTAACGGTTCTATGCATATTAATTCTGTCCACCTCAACTAGTCCAAACTTTGGCCAGAATCCTTTATCCCATTCAAGATTATCAAGTAAGGACCAATAAAAATATCCCCTCACATCTATTCCTTCCTCTCTAGCCTTCATAATCTGACTAACGTGATCCTCGATTGCTTTGGCTCTTATTCTATCTTTACTATCAGTCACACCATTCTCAGTTACTATCATTGGTATATGGTATCTTCTCCATGCTATCTCCATAAATTTTCTAAGGCCTATTGGATAGACTTCCCAACCCATATCTGTTTTTTCGCCTGGACCAGGTACTTGTTTGAACCAATCTACTATCCCTCGGGTATAATACTGTACTCCTATGAAATCTAAATTACCCACGAGCTTGTCTAGAAACAACCAATTAGCTAAATAGTGGCCCAGCTTCACCGTAAGTCTGTTCACTAATTTATCTTCGAAAGCTTCCAAATAAAAACCAGCGTGCGGTATGCCCACAAAGGCGTCTTCCTGATAAGTATGTATAAGCTTGTACGCTTTATTATGCGCTATCGCAAAATTTTTCAGTACCTTATACGCAGTAATAGGGTTCTTTTTATTTGGGGGATATTCACCTGTAAGGTAACCCCCGCCAAGGCTCATAATCGGTTCATTTAGAGTCATCCAGTGCTTAACTCTCCCCCGGTAAGTCTGTACCATCTTCTCTACAAATCTTAAGTAATAATCTACTGTTTTACTATTTGACCAGTCACCTATATCTCTAATCCATAAAGGGTTCGTTCTATGCCATAGAGTTACCCAGGGGGTTATTCCCACTTCTTTCAGCTTGTCTAGTACTTCAAAGTAATGCTGTATTTCTCTTTCATCCCATTTACCTTCTGTGGGTTCTATGCGGGACCATTCAATAGAGAAACGGTAAGCATCAACACCAAGAGATTTCATAATCTCAATGTCTTCTATAAATTTATTGTAATGATCAGCCGCATTTCCAGAAATATAGTTTTTAGGATCTGTTGCTTCAGGTTCTATCGCTTCCCAATCTGGTACCACTTTTTCAAACTTATGAGCAGACTCTTTAGCTAACCTATTAGCGTTCTTAAGTTCCCACGCACTCCAGTCATTAGTATTCCCGCCCTCTACTTGATGGGCAGCGGTAGATACCCCAAAAATAAACTTCTCTTTTTGTTTATTTATTTGGTTCTCACTTTGTTGTTGAATAACTTCTTCATTCATAACTAGAGTATAAGGCTATTCTGGAAATTAAGAAATAAAAAAGCTCCATTTTCATGGAGTAATTTTACTAAACAATCTTGTCGTTGCCTGTATCAGAGTAGGACTTAGGTTATGTATTGAATACTGAAAGATCTCATAACCTACGCCTATCAGTACAGGTAAAACGAATGCGATAAAGAAAATAAAAAGGGCAAATCTTTTTGTAAAAGTATGGTCTAATTTTTCAAAAAGTTGAGCTCTTAACGAAGCATTCTCCTCTCGCAACTTTTCAAAACCCTCGAGTTTTTTATGTAGCTCAGCATTCTCTTCGAGGGTTTTCATGGTAAAAATGAATGTTTGCAAAAGCAAAAAAGATTGTGGATGGTTCGGGGTTTGCTGACTTGAGTCTTCGCCCCATTGTCTAGCATTTTTCCGACGTCCTTTAGTATCTGTACGTCGCTCTCTCATATGTATTCCTTCCTTCGAAATTTTTAGCCAATTTTGGGGCATTCAATTGACCATGCATACTATCCAATGTCTATTTGCTTGTCAATAATATTTTCGGGTTATAATAACCCTATGGAAAAAGTTATCGAAGTTTTAGACCTAGAAAAAGAGTACATCCAAAAAAACAGTATTTTTGGTGTCAAAAAAGTCTTTAAAGCATTAAATAAAATCACCTTCTCTGTTATGAAAGGGGAAGTATTTGGTATTCTTGGTCCTAATGGGGCAGGAAAGACCACTACTTTAGAAATACTGGAAACCCTTAGGGAAGCAAGCGCGGGAAGTGTAAGTTTATTAGGTTTAGATATCAATAAATCGGCAGGTGATATAAAAAAGCGTATAGGTGTACAACTTCAGGAAAGCGGTTATTTACACAGCATTACACTTAGTGAGCTCTTGGTCTTATTTGCTTCAATTTACAATAAAAAAATTGACCCAATGCAGATGCTTCATTTTGTCGGGCTTGAAGACAAAGCAGAAGAAGTGGTAAAAAACCTTTCCGGTGGACAGAAGCAGAGATTCACAATTGCCACCTCATTAGTAAACGACCCAGAAATATTGTTTTTAGACGAACCCACCACCGGTCTCGATCCAAGAGCAAGAAGAGATCTTTGGGAACTCATAAAAGGTATCCAAAAAAGGGGAGTAACCATAATCCTCACAACACATTATATGGAAGAAGCAGAATTTCTTTGCGATCGTGTAGCTATTATGGACAAAGGAAAATTAGTTACAGTAAGTGAACCAAAGAATCTTATAAACAATCTTGCTAGTACGACCCAGGTATCGTTCCTAACTCAAAGTATCTTAAATGATGATTTTTGGAAATCTATTCCACAGGTGTTAAAAGTTCACACAAACAATCCAAAAATTATTTTAGAAATAAGCAGCTTAGACTGCTTAGGTTCTATAGTCGATCTGCTCAAAAGAGAAAACGTTCCTTTTAGCTCGTTTACAGTAAAAACAGCTACTCTTGAAGACGTTTATCTACATTTAACCGGTAAAGAATTCGAAATCTAAAATGTCATTTATCCAACTTTTCAAAACAAATTTAAGAATGATCTATAGATATCCTCAAGCGCTCTTCTGGATACTCGTAATGCCCTTAGGTTTCTATATAATTCTTTCTCTATTCAAAATAGAAAAGTTTATTTCTCTTCCGACTACATATTCAGAGTTTCTACTCCCGGGTTTAATTGCGCTTACTATAATGCAGAACGGTATATACGGTCTGGCATATTGGTTAGTAGATTTAAGAGCACAAGGGGTTGTGAAAAGGTTTTTAGTAACCCCTATTAATCCAATTACATTGGTATTAAGCGTGGTAACCGCTCGTACTATAATTGCTTTTGCGCAAGTCTTATTACTAACCCTAGCTGGAGTAATATTCTTCGATGTGCATGTAAACCTAAATATTATCCCAATTCTGTTTTTTGTAATTTTAGGTAGCCTTGTCTTCTTGCTAGTTGGTTTATTTATTTCTACTTTAGCTAAGAGCTACGATGTAGCCGCCCCAATCACTGCTCTCTTTGGGTTGCCAATGACTTTTCTGGGAGGTGCATTCTACCCAGTGGAATCGATGCCAAAGGCGTTGAATATAATCGCTCAGATCTTACCGATAACATATTTTTCCCATTCACTTAGAACGCTCTTCCTCAATCCTTTTTCATTAAATGATATATGGAAAGATTTTTTGGTACTATTTGCTTGGCTTATATTCCTTCTAGTTTTGGTTTCGTGGCGATTCAAATCTGAATCAAAATAAAAGAGACGTACTCACTTTTCCAAAAAATAAATGAGTACGTCTTTTCCTTTATAGGGACTTTTGCTTATGTGCTCTTTTAGTCTACTTCTGCTTTTATCAGCTGCTAATACTTGTTCATCGGCAATTGCAATCCATGTGCTCCCATATGTGTTATGGAGCTGACGTATATTTGCATCTAACCATTGTCGGTTAGAAAGTTTCTCGGGCGCTCTATTACCCAAAGGTAGGCTTTGAATAAATCCCAAAATTACTATCAACAGCAAGGCTATCAGCGTTATGACGCAATTGAATAAAAAAAATATTTTGCCAAACACTGCAAGGAATATTAAGTTCGCAAGAAGTGCTATTAATAGGACATATCCGACCTTGTGAATCCTATCCTTCATAAATACCTCCAAGTTCAGCTAATACTATAATGCTGGTTTGTTATACTTTACGCTAATTTTCCCTGTCGGTCGAACTCTAATTAATTCACCACGATTATTTGGTACTTTTTTAGAGTCAATAAAAACAAAAGGTATATTTAGACCCTTGGAAATTCCTAGTATTAAACTCGCCCCAACTCGAGTGCCTGTAAAAGATCCTGGTCCCGAAGCACAAACAATTTTAGTTAAGTTATTTTTCTCTGCACCCAAAAATTCCGATAAAAACTTAAGTATCGTGTTGCTTTCAGAGTGGGGGAGTGCGATATTTTGCTCTCTAATAATTTTCCCTTCAACAGAAATTAAAGAAAATTCCACCTTCCCCCAAATAGTTGTATCCAAAAATAAAATCATTGAGATTACTTTATGAACTTTAAAAACTTTATGAACTTGATAACCTGAGTATCTCTAGTATTATCTCCCTCTCATCCCACTCAATCCTTTTATCTCCTGGAAGTACCAAAAACTGTTCACTACCCTTACCCGTAAATAAAACCGTATCTCCCTCTTTCGCTATTTCTAACGCATGTTTTATTGCTTCTCTTCTGTCGAGTATTATCTCCACACTTTTAACTTTTGAATTTTGACCTTTGCCTTCAGCAACCCCCGCCTCTATATTAGTAGCGATTTCCATAGGGTCGCTATTATATACATCATCATTAGTTATTACAATATTGTCCGCAAATTTAGCAGATATTTCACCAAAAATAAACCGCTTGGAAACATCCCTATGGCCACCGGTAGATCCAAAAACATGAATTAGTTTGCCCCTAGTACTCTCCCTAACACTTGGTAATACCTCCTCAAAATGTTTCGGCTCGCAAGCATAGTCTACTATTATCCGAATTCCGCGGTCATTCCTAATTTCTTCCATCCTACCTGGCACACCATTAAAGCTTTCCATAGCGCTAGCGGCTTCCTCAAGCTCAACACCAAGCATATTAGCGGTAGCTATAGCAAGCATGGCGTTATAAACACTAAACTCACCCGGCGTGCTAAGAGAGAAATAAGTATCTTGTAGTTTAAATCTTCTATTCACATCACTAGACACTTCACCCACTGTAAAAATATTTACTTTTCCGAGGTATTTACTAGCTTCTTTAGTACTAACTCCGAAATATTTGTCCGCTTTAAAATCTAAAAAGAAATCCGCATTTGGGTCATCCAAATTTACCCCAATTAATTTTTCCTTCATAAATTTTTTGTGCTTGTATTTTGCCAGTGACTGAAAAAGTCTACCCTTGGCATTTCTATAATTTTCAAAACTCCCATGAGCCTCTATATGCGCAGGTGATAAATTAGTCAGCAAAGCTATATCAAAATTAATTCCTAGGTGTCTATTCTGAGCAAGGCCTTCAGAGGTGGCTTCAATAATTGCATATTTGCAATCCTCCCCAACCATTAAAGCCAGTTGTTTTTGTAATAAGAACTCATTTGGCATTGAAAGCCCGTGTTTATTTAGTTCAGGAGCTTCGCCGTATGAGTAGTTGGTTGTAGTAACAAAACCTGTCTTATTCCCGGTGGAATTAAGAATATGTGCCAATATATTCACAGTGCTAGATTTCCCAGCTGTCCCCGTAACCCCTATTACTATAAGTTTGCTGCTAGGGAACCCATATTTTCTGCTCGCTATTAAAGATTGAGTCGCATGATAAAAAGGCCTCATTTTTTTAATTAAGCCCTCAGGGAGTACTTTTTTAAGAAGTTTTTTCATACTCATAGTTTATATGAATTTCAAGAGACTTGCATAATATTTATATAAGACTATAATAAGTCCCTCTCAGGAAGTCCTGGGAGGAGAAGGGAATTATAAACCCACCGGTATCCATAGTGATTCAGATCGTGAATCCTAGTGGGTGACTAAAATTCGGCGGATACCGGTGGTCTTTTTTCTCTTCCCAAGAACGTAAAGTTCTTGGTTTCTCTTATTAAAAAAGCTCTTCTTTCTCAGAAGAGCTTTTTCATTTATTCAAGCGATATTTTAAGTTCAGGTTTTGAGTGTCTATTTATTTCCCTATCTCTTTCTCTTAGCACCTTTAGCAGTTTGGCTACTAATTTTTTAGGGTCGGTATCAAAGAATACATCTTTTTGACCTCTTTTACTTACCTCTAAGATATGGCGTATTTCACTAGAAGTTCCACCGGTATCCTCAAGTACCCCTATAGGTTTCTTATCTTCAAAAGCAATCGTAAATTCATTCAAGGTTCCTACTCTTCCGCAAATTTCTATCACAGCATCTGCGCTTCTGGTAAGAAGTAAGTTTCTACCAGAGTAATCAAACCCAGTGTAGATAATTAAATCCATATTAGTAGTAGGTAGACGATATGTATTTACGTGCTCTCTCTTCGTAGAAGCAGGGGAGAGCCCAATACTCATTCCTTTTCCCTTCTTAGCACCCCTCGTTGCCCATTCTGGAATTCCAATTGTGGCTCCGGTAAGTAGAATCGCTCCTTGTTTGGCTATCTGGTAACCAACCTCATAGGCCTTCTTAAAAGCCCCAGTTGGGCAATTATCTACAGCCGAGCCCGATACACAAATTTTAAACTTTTCTTTCATATTTTAGTTCAACAATTTATTAATTATCCGCAAAATCTTATATACATTATACCAAACTGGTCTCAGGACTATATCGTATGCTCCCGGGTACTCAATTTGTCTACCCCCGAAACCCAACTTAAATCTCACAAAACCCGGTGTCTCGCCACTCGCTGTCTCTATTCCCCAAAAGTCATATTCTCCGGCACCCTCATTTTTAGCTTCCTGTATTGCTGTCCAGTGCATTAAGTACGGCGCCATTATATTTTTATGCAATTCGCTTGATCCGCCAAAAAGGTATGTTCTCGTACCCTCGTAATCTATAAATAAACCGCAAGAAATAAGTCGGTCTTCGTAGTATGCACCCAGTAAAGAGGTCTTCAGTGCACTATCTGGAAGAGTAGAAAAAAAATTAATTAATTTTTTGTAATAATCCTCACCGTAATCTTTGTAACCTTGCCGTCCGGCTGTTGCAGCAATAAGCTCACATCCGGCGTCTATGTCTTTCATGCTCTCCACTCTCACACCATGTTTCTGCGCTACGCGGATGTTGTACCTAGTTTTATTATGCATCTCAACTAGGAGCTGCGCTTCGCTTTTCCCTAAATCTAAAACGAGCGTCTTCCCTGGTTGCACGTTTCGTACCTTCCTCGCCCCTTTAGGAATACCGTCTACATCCAGTGGTTCAACTCGAATAAAGACGCACTTCTCGTTGTCTGCGATTGTTACTTGCAACTTGTTACTTTCAACTCCTGCGATTCTCGGCACATACCAGTAATAAAAATCTCTTTTAAGTGAATGTTTTATTGCGACAAAAGGTTCGAAAATTACTTCTCTACCTAAACTCTTTTGGAATTCCCCCCACTCCTTAGATTGTAAAAAGCTTTTCAACATACAAGTAGAATAACCTAAATTAAAAAACAAACCTACTATCATAAATCGCGGCCGCGAGGGAGACTAGTAGATAATAAAAAACCCCAAGCTAAACTTGGGTTAAAAAAGTGCTTGGGATAGAGACAAAATGTCTACTTTTGAAAGTTTAGGGAATTCTTCAAATAAGCTACTTTCCACAAGAGTATGTAATTCAATTACAAAATTCCTCTCTTTAAGTTTTTCAAAAGCCTCGTCATCTATTCCAGGATCCTTACTCCTACTGAGCTTGTGGTCATCGCTAAGTTTCAAGCCTTCAGGAGTGCTGAACACCTGCAGTGAAAGATTCACAGCTTCTTTTACCAAAGCAACACGTTCGTTATTACCTTGGCCAACAAACCTATCAACGGCAATCCCCATAGTTAGCTTAAGTTTTTTGCCCGTCGAGAAACCGGTGATCTCTCCAATTTTGCCCTTCTTAATCCAGGCCCCAAGTCTGTTGGCTGTAAGCACGGTGTCATCTCTAAGGCCAATCCAAAGTTGGGAAAACCTGGAATCTGGTATAAGCTTTGAATCCTTAAAGCCCCCAGACTCCATAATCTCACCGTATATTGGGCTGTTCTTATAAGCCTCGTAACCCGCAGGGGTAATTCTAGCCGAGCGGTTATGTAAGTGCTGGTGGGTCGCTTGAATGCTCCATCTTCTTTCTTGATCCTGTGTTAGAACAGATCTTTCAAAAACCAACCAGTCATTATAGTCACCTTCTAGTAGACATTTAAAAGTAAAAAGTGGTCCAATGTGATTGTTCTGGGGAAAGTAATTCAAACCCCGAGTCATCGCCGAAAGCCACTCATCTTTTGCGTACTCAATTTCAATCGGTTTCATTTTGACCCCCGCAAGATTGATTTATAAGTCCCTACTTGATAATTTAGATCAATATAGTATAGACATAGAAAAAAAGGAGGATAGGGATGTACGAAGAATTACGAATTGATCATCTACAAGATAATATTGAAAAGGTGAATAAGCTCCTAGCAGCTTACGAGAAGTCGTTAGAATACGCACAGAGTCAAGAGACCGAGTTGTCAGAAGATGTTCTGATAAAAAACCAAAGGCTACTGGTTTTAAAAAGGGAAGGCTTAGCAAAGTACCAAACAGAGTTTGATGAACTAAACTCAAAAACACCAAAGCCTTACGGTGTTGATATGAGGCTGGAAACTCTAAGAGACCATATTGCCTGGCATGAAAACATTATTGCTTTTTACGAAACAGGTAAAAGCATTACCGGGGAGATTTTTCACACTAGTCTTGCTAGACAGTTAGAGATATTTCGTATCACGCGACAAATCACACACCTGAAAGAACGGTTATCAGAATACCAGCAAGAGCTAGAAACTCTGCAGGCTGGTAAGTAACCAATCAGTTCAGGTTTTTTATTTTCTTAAATATTGAAGCGCGTGCTTTATCTGTTCTTTAGTAGATAACCCAGTAGGTATATTGGAAGAAGCGGAAGCAGCCTCTCTAGCTGTATATCCCAAAGCAATAAGTGCATCATAAACTTCGCTAGTGGTATTAGTACCAGAGGCATTAAGAGTTCCGACTTTACTTTTTAGTTCCAGAATTATTCTCTCCGCCGTTTTTTTACCAACTCCCGACATCCTAGTAAACATCGCCGAGTCCTGCCCCGCTATCGCAGATTCTAGAGTAGGCACATTTGCTGCGCTCATTATAGAAAGAGCAGATTTAGGACCAACACCGCTAACGGTAAGTAAGAGTTCGAAAAACTGCAAGCTCGCAAAAGAGGGGAGTCCGTATAGGCTCTGACCGTCATCGCTGACTTTCATATAAGTATAAAATTCAATCTCATCTCCAATTCTCTTCTCCATCATTTCCGGAATAGTAAAAACTTTGTACCCAATTCCAAAATTCTCCACTATCAAATACCCCAAAGTTTTCTCAAGCACTCTACCTTTTAAGTATGCAATCATAAAATTAGTCTAAAGTAATTATCCATCTATTTCCAACTAGTTCAGTTCGATTTCAGATTTTGCCTAGCTCTTGATGGGAATCTGGCTTTGCCAGTTCCCAGCTCAAGTCAGATTTCGTGATCCTTTTGTATTTTTTTCTGTAAGCGTCCGTAGGGGGGACGGTGTAAGAAAAAAATACAAAAAATCGCGGAAGATGAGGTGAAATATGAAATCCCATGTATAAGGTAAGTATTTACATAAAAAAACCCTTACAGTCAGTTTGATCTGTAGGGTTTAATAATTGTCATTCTAAAACCAAATCTCGCACCCTCGTCTCTTCGGAATGGGTTATTTGATCTTTCTCTAAGTCTGAAGGTAGGACTCAGATACATATTAAATCCCCTCATCCATTCGGGGTGACCAAGCAGGTTTTTCATGTTGAAATTCAGTTTTGTCTTTGGCCGGTCATAGGCTCGAGTCAATTCCATTGGGTCATTTGAAATAACATAAGGGTGAGCAACTGAAACCGAGAAGAACCGGCCAAAATCATGATGCTCTTCCGGGTAGTAATTGAACGGTACGGTTTTTCCCTGAAAAATGTTCAGTTGAAAAAACGGGTTTCCGGTAGTTTTGGGTAAAGTAAATGTCTTAAGGTCGTGCTTTTCAGTTAGGTTATTATTCTCCTGCGCCACTCTATTGGGTATGGTTGCCTCAGTCTGTGCTAGGGCAGGAAAGCTAAACAAAAGCATCCCCAACGAAAAAATTAAGTTTTTCATCCGCAATCCTCCTATTTGTAATTGGGCACTTGAGTCCTTTATATCTTATACCTAAAAAATAAGCAAAACCTAGTCAAAATGACTTGACAAACAGGACTTGACAGGATATACTCTCAATTAGCAAAATAAATAGTTTCTCCGAATAGATTTTATTGGCCTTTTTCTTTTGTGCAAAACTCAAGGAAAAGGCCCATTTCCGTCTATAGAAGCCCTATTTATCAACTACTAGCTACCCGACGCACACGACTTTTGTCCCCCAATCCCACAATGCTAGGTTTAAACCAAGTTAAACCAACCATTAATTTAGTCCTCTAAAGCTAAATGCTGCATAGGACAGGGAAAAGGCAAATGTCTAAGGCTATCAAGGGTCTCGAGCTGGTCCAAGGGTCTTCGCGTAATCCACGCAAGTTCTACACCAGACTCCATGAAGTGGCAGAAATGCCCAACCTTATAGAAGTTCAACTCAACTCCTATAAGTGGTTTTTCGAAAAAGGTCTAAAAGAGTTACTAGAAGAAATAAATCCAATCAAGGACTTTACTGGAAAAAGTCTTGAGCTTTTTTTTGGTGATTATTTCTTCGATAAACCAAAGTACGATGAGGTTACAGCGAGAGATCGCAATACAACCTACGAAGCCCCTCTATATGTATCAGCGAAATTAGTTAACAAGGTAACTGGTAAAACTAAAACACAAGACGTATATTTCGGTGATTTCCCTCTCATGACTCCAAGAGGTACATTCGTAATCAATGGAGTAGAGCGTGTTGTCGTTAATCAGCTTATAAAATCTCCAGGTGTATTTTTCTCTTCCGAACCAGCGAGAGGTAAAAACTGGTATGGTGCAAAAATTATTCCAAACCGCGGAGCTTGGTTAGAAATCGACACCGACAACGCCGGAGTAATTGGAGTGAAGATCGACCGCAAGAGACGTATTCCGGTTACAGCGCTCTTACGTGTTTTTGGTTTATCAGAGAATGCCGAAATAATTGAGGCATTCAAAGATGTCGACACAGACCCCGACACAAAATATATTTTAGCTACATTAGACAAAGACGCTTCTCATAACGCCGACGAAGGTTTTAAAGAAGTGTACAAAAGAATTCGCCCTGGTGACCTTGCGACAGTAGATAACGCTCGCTCACTTATCACAGCGATGTTCTTTAACTTCGAGAGGTATGACCTTAGCGAAGTGGGTCGTTATAAATTCAACCAGCGCTTAGACATAGACCAAGAAAATGAGTCCCGCCTTCTTTCCAAAGAGGATTTAGTAGCAGTTATTAAAGAAGTTATCCGTTTAAATAATACTCAGTCCGGAGCAGACGATATTGACCACTTAGCAAACCGACGCGTGCGCGCAGTAGGGGAGCTTATTCAATCTCGTTACCGCGTTGGACTTGCTCGTATGGTTCGTATTGCAAAAGACCGTATGTCTCTTGCCGACCTCGAAACCGTAACACCAGCTCAGCTTATCCACGTTCGACCTATAGTAGCTGCTATGCAAGAATTTTTCTCTTCTTCACAGCTTTCACAGTTCATGGACCAAACCAATCCTTTGGCTGAGCTTGAGCACAAGAGAAGACTATCCGCTATGGGTCCTGGTGGTCTCTCACGTGAACGCGCAGGTTTTGAAGTACGTGACGTTCACCGTTCTCACTATGGTCGTCTTTGTCCTATTACTACTCCTGAAGGTCCAAACATCGGTCTTGTAGCTCACTTGGCAACCTATGCTCGTGTTAACGATTACGGTTTTATTGAGACCCCTTACAGGCTTACTAAAAAATTCGTTAAAAACGACGGTAAGGCAGCAATCGGAGAGGTTTCAGTCTTTACCCTAAAAGACAATAACGACGAAATTATTGTTGAAGCAGGTGACGAAATCTCTGAGGGTGCAGCAAAGCGTCTTGCCGGTGTAGAAGGTATTACCCAGATTAGAATTCGACCGGAAGTTTTAGACAAAGTCGAATACCTCGACGCATTCGAAGAAGAAAGACTTACTATTGCTCAAGCAAACATCGAAATAGACGATAACGGACACTTCATAGAAAAACGCGCTAGTGTTCGTGTTCATGGTACTCCTACACTTGCTGATACAGATGAAATCGATGCTGTCGATGTATCCCCAAAACAGATTATTTCCGTTACTACTTCTTTAATTCCATTCTTAGAACATGACGATGCTAACCGTGCTCTCATGGGTTCTAACATGCAACGTCAGGCTGTTTCTTGTATAAGACCAGAAGCTCCAATTGTTGGAACAGGTATGGAAGCTAAGGCAGCTCGAGACTCAGGTCAGATGATAATCGCAGTTGAGGATGGAGAAGTTTCTGCTGTATCTGGTGATCTTATCGTAGTCACTAATGAAGCAGGTAAAAAGAAAGAGTATAAACTCAATAAATTCATTCGTACCAACAGTGGTACATGTATAAACCAAATTGTACGCGTAACCAAAGGCCAGAAGGTCAGAGCCGGAGATATGCTTGCAGATGGAGCTAGTATGGAGCAGGGTGAGCTAGCGCTTGGTCAGAACGTACTTGTAGCTTTCATGTCTTGGGAAGGTGGTAACTATGAAGACGCTATTCTTATTTCAAAACGTCTCATTGAGGACGACCGTTATTCCTCTATCCATATTGAAGACTTTAAAATAGATGTTCGTGATACCAAATTGGGTCCTGAAGTTGTGACCAGAGATATTCCAAACGTTGGTGAAGAAAAACTCAAAGACTTAGACGAATCCGGTGTTATTAGAATCGGAGCATCTGTAAAAGCAGGGGATATACTTGTTGGTAAAATTACTCCGAAAGGTGAAACCGACTTAACTCCAGAAGAAAAGCTACTCCGTGTAATCTTCGGTGAGAAATCCCGCGACGTTAAAGACACCTCACTTACTCTTCCACATGGTGAATACGGTAAAGTTGTAAACATTCGTGAGTTCAGAAGAGAAGCAGGTGACAAGCTTCCAAGTGGTGTTATCCGCTCTATCCAAGTATCAGTAGCAGTTCTAAGGAAAGTCCAAGTTGGTGACAAAATGGCAGGACGACACGGAAACAAAGGCGTTATTTCCAGAATCGTTGCTGTAGAAGATATGCCTTTCCTAGCCGACGGTACTCCAGTTGATATTATTTTGAACCCTCTCGGTGTTGTGAGTCGTATGAACCTCGGTCAGATCTTGGAAACCCATATTGGTATGGCAGCAAGAAAACTTGGTATCAAAGTCGCTACTCCAGTTCTAGATGGTATTCCAGAGTCTAAAATTAAAGAGTTGTTAGGTGATGCCGAAATTCATTCCTCCGGTAAATCTAGGCTCTACGATGGTAAGACAGGTGAAATGTTCGACGAACCCGTAACAGTTGGTGTTGCTTATATTATGAAGCTTCACCACTTAGTAGACGATAAGATGCACGCACGTTCTACCGGACCATACTCACTTATTACTCAGCAACCTCTCGGAGGTAAAGCTCAGTTCGGTGGTCAAAGATTTGGAGAAATGGAAGTTTGGGCGCTTGAAGGTTATGGTGCAGCGCACACACTACAAGAAATGCTTACAATCAAATCCGACGACGTTATAGGTAGAAGCAAGACTTACGAAGCTATCGTTAAAGGTGAAACTATAATGAAGCCGAATATCCCAGAATCCTTCCGCGTGCTCATTAAAGAACTTCAAAGTCTTATGCTCGATGTAGAGCTCATCGGTGAAGACGGTAAGATCATCGCAATGACCGAAGAAGAAGCAGCAGCTCAGACTCCAGTCCCACCACCCCCAATACTCTTTGAGGACGAACCAACCCCTGCGGATAAAAAACGCAAAAAAGATAAGAAATCTAAATAACTAATAAAGGTCGAATAATCTAATAATATTTAATTCATAAGGAGAGGACTCTAGACTCACTGAGAAGTGGTCTAGGGTCCACAACATAGTATGTTAACTCAAACTGAAGAGTTCAAAGGTGTAAAAATCAAACTCGCCGGTCCAAGTCAGGTACTTGCTTGGTCTCACGGAGAAGTCACCAAACCAGAAACAATTAACTACCGTACCCAACGTCCAGAAAAAGATGGCCTTTTCGACGAAAAGATTTTTGGTCCTATTAAAGACTGGGAATGTTACTGTGGTAAGTACAAGCGTATTCGCTATAAAGGTGTAGTGTGTGATAAATGTGGTGTAGAAGTTACCAAGTCATCCGTTCGTCGCGAACGCATGGGTCATATTAAGCTTGCGGTACCTGTAGCGCACATCTGGTTCCTGCGTGGTGTTCCTTCCCGCTTAGGTCTTATTTTAGACCTCGGTGTTCAGGAACTGGAAAAAGTAGTCTACTTCGCTTCCTATATTATTACTGCTGTAAACGAAGAATCCAGAATAACTACTCTCGATCAAATCGAACAAGAGTTTAAGTCAAAGAAAAAGGAAATCGAAGTTCGTTATGAGTCCCTTATTGGCAAAACCAGAAGTTCCATGCAGGACCCCACTGGTAAAAAAGATAAGGATCTAGTCGCAGCAGAAATCGACACTGAAATAACCAGACTCAAAGATCTCTGGCAGAAGGAAGTCGACGCGTTAGAAAGTATTCGCGATCAAGCAAGAAGCGAACTTAAATCTATCAAGAAATACCAGGTTATCTCCGAGCTTTCCTATAGAGATTTATCTCTTAAGTATGGTCCTGTATTTAAAGCCGGTATCGGTGCAGAAGCCCTAAAGGGTTTGTTAGAAGAAATAAATCTTGAAGAACTCGCAGTAGAACTCGAAGCCCAATTTAAAAACCTCGAAGGTCAGGCAGCTAAAAAGGCCCTTCGCCGTCTAAAGCTCGTTAAGTCTTTCATTCACTCAGGTATTAGACCAGAGTGGATGCTTATGTATAATCTTCCAGTTATTCCACCAGACCTCAGGCCAATGGTTCAGTTGGACGGTGGACGTTTCGCAGCTTCCGACCTTAACGATTTGTACCGAAGAGTAATAAATAGAAACAATCGTTTAAAGAAGCTTCTCGAGATCAACTCTCCTGAGGTTATTACCAGAAACGAGAAGCGTATGCTTCAAGAAGCTGTCGATGCACTTATCGATAACTCTATCCGTCATGGAAAAGAAGTTACGGCTTCTACTGGTCAGAAGAGAAAACTTAGATCTTTGGCAGATATGCTTAAGGGTAAGCAGGGTCGTTTCCGTCAGAACTTACTAGGTAAACGTGTCGACTATTCAGGTCGTTCGGTTATTGTGGTGGGTCCTGAACTCAAACTTCACCAGTGCGGTCTTCCAAAGAAAATGGCTCTCGAACTCTTTAAGCCATTCGTAATTTCCAAACTTATTGCCCGTGAGTACGCTCACAATGTTCGTAGTGCTAACCGTCTAATAGAGCAGGGGAGAAATGAGGTTTACGATATTCTAGAAGAGGTAACGAAAGATCACTATGTATTACTTAACCGTGCTCCTACCCTTCACAGACTTGGTTTCCAAGCATTCCAACCAGTTCTCATAGAAGGTAAAGCTATTCAGCTTCATCCAATGGTTTGTGCGGCTTTCAATGCTGACTTCGATGGTGACCAAATGGCCGTTCACGTTCCACTAACCGACCTAGCACAAAAAGAAGCAAAAGAAATCATGGTTTCTGCACATAACTTGCTCAAGCCAGCTAGCGGTGATCCAGTTATGACACCAGATAAAGACGTAGTCGTGGGTTGTAACTACATCACAACCATGAGAGAAGGTCTTAAGGGCGAAGGTAAGGTATTCTCCGACACACAGGAAGCAGTGCTTGCTTACAATAACGGTTTTATCAATATTCAAGCCAAGATAAAAGTTAGAAATGAAGCCGGTGAACTTATCGAAACTTGTGTTGGGCGTCTTATATTCAACAAGATCATCCCAGCAGAAATGGGTTTCAGAAACGAGAGATTCGATAAGAAGAAACTTCAGGCTTTGGTCCGTGAAGCATATCGTCTTTATGGTTCTACCGTTACAGCTAATCTTATCGACGAGATTAAGCGAACAGGATTTACCTACATAAAGAAATCCGGTATCTCTTGGGGTATGGACGACCTTCGAGTGCCAGATGCTAAATATGATTTGCTTGAGAAGGCAGACATAGAAGTAGAGCAAACTTACGACCAGTTCAGAGAAGGTCTTCTCACAGAAGAGGAACGTGTAGGAAGAATTATCAAAATTTGGGCAAATACCAGTGAAAAAATCGCTAAGGATGTCGAAGGTACAGTAGAAGAACATAGTTCTGTAAACTATATCTTTATGTCTGGTGCTCGTGGTTCACTTTCTCAAATCACACAGATGTCCGGTATGAAAGGCTTGGTTGTTAACCCGTCAGGTGCTGTTATTGAGCTTCCTTGTCGTGGTTCCTTTAAAGAAGGATTAGGCATTCTCGAATACTTCATCTCTACTCACGGTTCACGTAAAGGTATGTCTGACACCGCTCTTAAGACAGCTGACGCAGGTTACCTTACAAGACGTTTGGTAGACGTTGCGCAAGATATAGTTATCAACGCAGAAGATTGTGGAACCGACGATTACGATGTAGTGACTTTGGCAGATTCAGAAAAAATGAACAAAGCATTCGACAGACGCTTATTCGGTCGTGTCGCCGCTGAAACCGTTAAGGACAAAGAGGGGAATGTCATAGTAGAACGAAATCAAGGTATAGATGACGAGCAAGCAAAAATGATTGCCGATAGCGGTATAGAGGCCATGAAGTGCCGAAGCGTTCTAAAGTGTCGCCTTACCCGTGGTATCTGTATGCTCTGTTATGGTTACGACCTTGGTTTCAATAAAATGGTAGAACTTGGTTCCGCTGTTGGTATCGTAGCTGCACAAGCAATCGGTGAACCTGGTACTCAGCTTACAATGCGTACCTTCCACACTGGTGGATCCGCATCTGTAAAAGATATTACCCAAGGTCTTCCTCGTGTCGAAGAGCTCTTCGAAGTTAGAGAACCAAAGGGACAAGCTACTTTAGCAGAAATAGACGGTGTTGCTTACATTACTAAACCTAACAATAAGGAATATATAATCCGCATCGAAGGTGCAACTGCCGAAAAAGATGTTTACCATATAACCGGTGGTGTTCACTCAGCCATTAAAGATGGTGAACACATTGCAGTCGGTGAAACCCTCTTCATTAGTGGTGAAGGTAAGCAAGTTAAAGCAGAAAACGCAGGTATCGCGAAAGTAGAGAAAGATAAAATTTCTGTTATTCACGAAGGAGACTCTGTCTGTGAATACGTAGTACCAGCCGCCTTTACTCTTCAGGTAAAAGAAGGTGATCTTGTTACCAAAGGTCAAAGACTCACAGAAGGTAACTTAAACCCAGTTCAAATTATGGCTCTTCAAGGAACCGAAGCCGGTCAGAAGTACATAGTTGAAGAAGTACAGGATATTTACGCTTCCCAAGGTCAAAACATCCACGATAAACACATAGAGGTTATCGTAAGACAAATGTTTAGCAAGATGCGTGTTACCGAGTCCGGAGACAGTAACTTAATTGTCGGGGACATGGTAGACAAATCTCGCTTAAGAGACGTAAACGACAAGCTTGTAGCTAAAGGGCTAAGACCAGCAGATGCTGAACAGCTCCTCATGGGTATTACTAAGATCTCGCTAAATACTGACTCCTTCCTAGCCGCTGCTTCCTTCCAAGAAACCACCCGTGTTCTTATCGAAGCCGCAGTCACAGGCAAGACAGACTTCCTAAAGGGTCTAAAGGAAAACGTTATCATTGGTAAGCTTATCCCAGCAGGTACTGGTTTCAAGCACCGCCAAATTCACTCTATAAATGAAGATCTAGAAAACATTGTCAGCATAGTAGGTGAAGAAGGTGGCGACCCAGTCCCAGTAAGCGCCCCTGTAAGTGATTCAGAAGAATCTAGCGATAACGAATAGAAGTTGTAAAAAAACTCTCCCACGGGGAGAGTTTTTTTGTTGACAGGTAATTCAAAAAAGCTTAACATGCTTTTTTTCACCAAGTTCAAGAAGGAGGTTAGTTTTATGTTTCAAAAAGAATATAACGGCATTTCTCTATGGGAAATACAAAAAGTACTGTTTGTATTACATTATTCAGCCGAAAGGTTGTTTGAGAAAGCGAGGAAAAAATCTCTGGGTAGAAACTTTAAGCTTTCCCGTAAACACCCTATCCCTCACCTACCTCTCGGTGAGCTATACAGACAGATTACTCTTGCTCTTTTTACGGGTAGATTTACTTGCAAGCAGTATCTCTGCGAAAGCGGAAATAGAGAAAAAATTGCATGTAGTTTTATGGTAGGAGGTGGTTGTCTGGAATTCATAATTGACTGCACAACCATTCTTCCAGAATGTGATTGGAGCACCAGAGTTTACTTGGAGACAACAGAAGCTCCGCTAAAAGATGGTGGCATGACGAAAAAAGACTGGGAAGTGTCAGGTGGTGACTCCAAACTGCTAAGTGATATTGGTAAAATGCACAGAAGCTATAATACCAAAGTTTCAAAGGTCTCAAGGATAACATCTCATAGTGATGGATTCATTTCAGACCAGCCAGAATACAAGTTACCTCTAGAATATTGCAGTAATCATGCTACTCTAGAGCATCTTGACCGTATATTCTTCTGGATAGGCTTCCATTCGTTTCGTCTGGCGTGTAAAGCCCGTACTTTTGAGACCGGTGGAAAGTATGACGAAAGTCTTGCTTACCCAACAGGACCAGTTTTCGATCATGCTCGGGCCTATTCCGAAGTAGTCAGGCTATTGGACCAAGGGCTGTATAACCAGATGCCTATTGAGCATGGGTTCTATGGTCTGGCTGGAGATGCAGGGGGCATCCTAATACAACCTAACAATTGGGATAACAGTCTCAGAATTAGTCTAGTCTGGCATACTTTCGAATCTGCATTCGACTGGGCGATAAATATCCATATCAAATTCGACGAAGATGGAACCATGCTTCCTATTCAAGTAGAGTTGATAGGGGGGGATACGCTGTTAGTAAGATCATTCAAGGTTTATTTATGCAATTTACCAATCACCTTAGTTTCGATTAATCAACCACAGGTCACCAATAAATTGAGATTGGTAAAGAGGGACGAACTGCATATCAAATTACCGAATTTTGTGTCAGACGAAACAAGATCAGTTATTCTGGCGAATTCCGCTGTACTTATAGAGGGGGTGTGAGAACGAGGTGCTTTAAGCAAAATAAAAAAACCGAAGAGGTGAATACCTTCGGTTATTTTTTTTGAACGGGTGTAAGCTCAAGTACTGGGTGTATTTCCCAAAGGCCCTGGACCGGGCTATCTTGAAGTTTCTGTCCATCTTCTTTTCCCTTTACGCCACGGCCACCATCAGATCTGCATAGATCTACCGAATCTCGGCGTCTGTGGTGTGCATCCAAGAAAAGATACCCACTAATTTCAACAAGTGGGGGATTCTTGAAAAAGTAACGCTTAGAGACTTGAGTTTTTCTGTCTCCTGTCTTATTATTGCTAACTTTTCCTCCATCGGCGATGAGTAGGGCTTCAAAATTCTGTCGAGCTAAACAGTAATTTGCTCCTGGGGGTATCTCAATAATAATTTGAGGATTATTAACAGACCATTCGGGTCTCGCGGCTACCTGGATATGATAATCATTATCTTCCTCAGATTTTACCAGAAGGACATAAGCCCTGATTCTTACCCAGAGATGCTCAGACTCATGTGCGGCATCTTGGGGAAATTTATCCCTTAGAAGCGATTCATATCTCCTTCCGCATAACATACTAAACCATTCTGGTACGGTCAGTGTCTTTCCGTCATTCGCTTTTTCATAAGAGAGTCCGGGAGGGCGTAATTTCACTTCCTTTCGGACAGAGCCCTCATATTCCAATTCACAGCTCTTATCGCTAAAATTATTTTGGGTTTGTTGTTGAACAGTACTTTGCGCGGTTTGTTTACAAGCAGGATTAAGCAAACACAAAAGAAGAAAAAGAATCAAGCTGTATTTCTTCATGTGATCCCTCCAAAAAGTTTTAGAAATTTAGCTAACAGTATATTCCAAAAATGCCGCTAAGTCAATCGTCTCCGGTTGGTGTTAATAGCTTTTCTAATCTCTTCAACCCAAATAATTGAAGAAGCAATAAGAATTATAGCAACCCACTCATTAAAACTAATAGGTGTAGTTTTTAAAATTCGGTTGAAGAAAGGAGTGTAAAGCGCCGCAACCTGAAGCCCAATCACTATTAAAGTAGCACCAATCAACCATGGATTGCCGAAAGGGTTTGTTCTAAAAATAGATTTGTTTCTATCTCTGCTGCTCCAAGCTCTGAACCATTGAAATACTGAAAGTAGAGTGAGGGTTACACTGTATGCATGAACTAAATCTGATTTATAAAAATAGTTGAATACCAGTACAGAGCCAATTGCTATTACGATCGCATGTAATGCGATTTGTTTCAATTCACTTCTGCCTATTAATTTTTCTTTGTTTCTTGGCTTGTTAAGCAGTAGATTATCTTCTTTCTTCTCTAATCCTAATGCGACTGTCATAAAGCCGTCGGTTATAAAGTTTAGCCAAATTATTTGAACAGGTAGGAGAGGTATAGGAAGACCCAGAATAAGCGTAAGCGTTATAGTTAATGCCTCCCCAGCATTTGTAGAAAAGAGATACATCAAAACCTTTTGAATAGTTTTAAATATATTACGTCCTTCTTCTACAGCTGCTACTATAGAGCTTAATTTATCGTCCAAGAGTATCATATCCGAAGCTTCTTTTGCTACAGAAGTGCCGGTAATCCCCATCGAAACCCCCAGATCTGCATCCACCAAAGCAGGGACATCATTGACACCGTCACCAGTCATTGCGACTGTATCTCCTCGCTTTCTATAAAGTTCTATTATTTTGAGTTTATGTTCCGGTGTTATTCTCGCAAAAACTTTTATTTTAGAGAGTAGAGAATGTATTTTGCTTGTTGGCAACTCCGATATCTCGTCACCCGTCATAACTAAACCGTCACCTTTCAAAATACCTGCTTTCCTCCCAATGGCTTCAGCTGTTATTTTATTGTCACCTGTAATCAGTACCACCGCGATACCAGCATTTTCTAGTTTACTAACCATTTCAGGAACCTCTGAGTGTAGTGAATCAGAAAGTCCAAAAACGCAAGCGAATTCCATTTCAGGTAGTTCTCCACTGGGTAAAACTTCTACATCTGACTTGTAGGCTCCTGCTAGTACACGTAGTCCCAAAGAAGAAAATTCTTTTATAGTCCTTTGGATAATCTCCTTTTCAGAAGCCTCAAGACCACAAAGCGGTAGAATTGCTTCGCTAGCGCCGACCGCTAAAAGTGATTTGCTGTTTCCTATCTTAACAGCAACGGCTCGAAATCTTTTTTTATAGTCGAAAGGAATTTCACTTAGTATTTTTGTATGGGGTAGTAGCGTTTGTTTGGTTAGTCCAAGTCTATTTCCAAATACAACCAAAGCTCCCTCTGTAGGGTCACCTAATACTCTAAAGCGCTTTTCTTTTTCCTCGTATATTACCGAAGCTTTATTACATAGTGCAGCTATCACGGCACTATTTTGAAGCTCAGGTTCTAAGGTATTTTTTATTTTGTCACCCTCAAAAGTAATCTCAGCATCTGGAGAGTACCCTTCGCCAATCACTGTAAAAACTCTACCACCACAGAAAACTTTCTCTACTTGGAGTTCATTTCTTGTGAGTGTCCCTGTTTTATCGCACGCCAGCACGGTTGTCTCTCCGAGAGACTCAATAGCGCGAGGTTTTCTAATAAGCGCATTTTGTTTGCTCATTCTATAGACGCCATCAGCCAGAACAAGCGTTATAGCAACTGGTAGTCCCTCAGGTATCATGGATACCGCAAGCGATACCGCCACCTTGAACATGAGAACCGCACCCAATCCACGAATTTCACCAATAACAAATAAAAGAACAGAAAAAATACCAATGAACCAGAGGAGCCTCCTGGACAAAACTTCTATCTGTTTCTGCAAAGGAATTCCGGTCTGATTTAATGGTATGGTCTTTGTGATCTTTCCTATTTCAGTCCTGAGTCCAGTTGCTGTTACTACAGCAGTCGCGTAGCCAGAAGTAATGTCTGTCCCTCTAAAAACCATATTGCTCTGTCCAAATATCTCAGTTTCATCCTTCAAGACTCGTGTATTCTTAAATACCGAAATAGATTCACCAGTCAGAGCAGCCTCAGAAACACCAAGGTTACCGTCTAGTAGCCTAGCGTCTGCGCTCACTTTATCTCCCTCGCGAAGTATAAGTATGTCTCCTGGTACTAGTTCTATATCCTGCACCGATTCTTCTATTCCTTCGCGAATTACAGTAGCATTAGTAGTCACTAATTTCTTTAAAGCCTTTAAGGTATTTTGTGCTTTACCTTCTTGGATACTTCCGATTACGGCATTCACTAACAAAACCGCCAAAATGGTTAAAGTATCCGTCACCTCTCCAAGAAGCCCGACTATAATACCTGCTGCTAATAGCATATATATAAAAGGATCCTTGAATTGACGCAAAAAAACTAAAAACAAAGTCTCATCTTTTTCTTGGGCCAGTTCATTTATTCCGTAGTGTTTTCTTCTTTTCTCTACTTCAGTTTTATCAAGACCATTTTTGCTAGTCTCTAGTATTTTTAAGCTCTCTTCAGTAGAAATTAAAGCGAAATTTTGTTTCTCGTCATGCATAATTTACTCATATATTGTATCAACAAAACAAAGACGGCTACAAAGGCCGTCAATTGTTCAGTGAAGATTTGTATTAATTTATATCCCTAAGTCCTAGGGACTTTTTTATTATAGTCTTGAAGTATCTCAAGAGCTTTATTTCCTAGTCGGGGTAGTTTTCCTATTTCCTCAGGCTGTATTATTACGATTCCTTTGCCTTCCTTAAGCCATGTTTCATTTACGTCAACGTCTCTATATACAAGAACAGTTACATCTCTTTCTCCGCCATTATCGTGCGTAGTAGAGAATTTATCAAATTCTTCAACCCTCGAATTATCAATTTCAATTCCAAGTTCTTCTCTCAGTTCGCGGGCAGTTGCCAGTAGGGGAGTTTCACCTTTTTCTATTGTCCCGCCAAATAGAGCTATCTCTCCAGGGTTAATAATTCCCGGCTTATCGTCCCTATCCTGAAGAATAAAGTTCCCCTCAGTGTCTGTAAGTATTACAATTACACTTTTATTTTTCATTTTTAGGCCACTCTTGAATTATTAAAAGATCATTTTTTACCAACCCCCGTTCTTTTAATAGTCCCCAAATATACTCAGTAACAAACGGCATGAATGGATGCAGTAATTTAAGAATGTTAATTAGTACATGCACTAATACTTTTTGTGTATTTTCACTCAAGTCAGCATTCTGCATTTGTTGCTTACTCGCTTCTATATATACGTCCGCAAATTCATGCCAAGCAAACTGATATATCTCTTGAGCAGCTTCATGAAGCCTGAATCCGTCTAAGTGTGAGGTTACAGCTTCTATTGTCTGGTCAAGCTTAGAGAGTATCTCTTTATCTGCATCTGTCTTTGCTTCCCAAGTCCAGTCAGTTTTATTTACGCTACCCATAATAAAGCGAGATATATTCCATATCTTGTTTCCAAAATGCTTCATCCCTTTTATCTTGTCTTCTGCCAGTGGTATATCTGTTCCAGCGGAAGTAGAAAATATCAAAGCAAAGCGAAGAGCATCAGTCCCATAAGTGTCTATTACTCCAAGAGGGTCAATAATATTACCCTTACTCTTACTCATTTTCTGCCTGTCTTTGTCACGCACTAAACCATGAAGGTAAACAGTCTTAAAAGGTATTTCTCCCAAATGATACGTAGACATAAGTATCATACGTGCCACCCAGAAAAACAAAATATCGTAGCCAGTTTCTAATACATCTGTAGGATGGAAAGTTTCAAGATCAATGGTTTGATTAGGCCAACCCAGTGTTGAAAAAGTCCAAAGGCCTGAACTAAACCAAGTGTCTAAAGTATCAGGATCGCGGATCAAGTTTTCACCCGTAGGCTCTTTCAGTAAAAAGTAAGATACAACAGAAGCATTTGGTCTTATTCCTACCCTCTCTCTTGCCGCTACAAATTCATCTTTCTTTTTACCCTCTAGAACCGCTTGTATTACTATATTTGTAATGTTGTGGCCAGCAATAAGAATAGGGCCTTTCGTCTCTTGTTTTAAGGTTTCTATGAATTTTAAAACTCTAGCTTCTAAGGATTCTAATTTCTCACCAGTTCCTCTCTTTACTGCTTCAGCAAAAGGGTTGGGGCACTCCTCAAGGCTTAAATTTCCTACATCACCTTTATCAAACTCCCTCATATCATCGTTAAAGACTATATCATTTTCATTAATTCCTATAATTTCGGCAACAATCTTAGCAGTTTGAGTAGATCGAATTAAGCTAGATGCATAAATTTTCTTAATACCTCTACCCTTTAATTTCTCTCCTAATTCTCTCGCCTGATCCTCACCCTTTTTGGTTAGGGGAGTGTCCCCGGAGGCAATTCCAGAAGCATTGCTCTCACTCTCTCCGTGTCTAGCAAAAATAATCTCCACCTCTTTTGGTAAATGAATATTTTTTTGCTCGTCGTACCAAGCAGGAATCTGGTGTCCAAATAATATTTGTCTAGAAATACACCAATCCCTAAGGTTATCTATCCAGTGGAAATATATTTTCTTAAAGTGATCAGGAATTATTTCAATCTGCCCACTCTCCACCACATGTCTCATGCAGTGTTTAAGGCTAACTAATTCTCCATCTTTTATTCCTGGTATCCCGTCTCCTTTAAATCGAAATGGCTTATTTACATCTATGAACCATTGCTCACGAATTTGAGGTTCTATTATTCCACCTCCACGAGAATTAGTAGCAATTCTGTGGTTATAATTCTCGTCTATTTTTTCTACTAAACCTTTAGCTTGTAGCTTTTCTATAAGCATTGGTCTAGCTTTCTTAATGTGTTGGCCCGCAAGTTCTCCTGCTATTGGGAGTAATATACCTTTAAGATCGATAATCTGCTCTATATCCAAACCGTGTCTCTGGGCAATTTCATAGTCCACCGCGTCATGTGCTGGGGTAATAGTCATTACACCCGTACCAAATTCAGGGTCTGCAGCTGTATCTTTAATAATCGTTGCAGTAACTTTGCCGTTTATCCATTCAACTTCTATTTGTTGTCCATGCTTGTATTCAGCGTAACGAGCATCTTCGGGGTGCATTACTACATACTTATCTCCAAACTTAGTTTCTGGGCGAGCTGTACCAATGGTAAATGGTCCATACTTCAAATAGTAAAAACTAGTTGTTTCTTCTTTCCATTCTATTTCATCGTCGCTCACATTTGTTTGTAATTTCGGGTCCCAGTTTACAAGTCGGTTACCACGGTAAATAAGACCATCCTCATACATTCTCTTAAAAGCAGTATTTACCGCTGATACTTTCTGTTCATCGAGAGTATAAGAAAGCCTACTCCAGTCCGTGGAAGCACCCATTCTTTTAATTTGTGACAAAATTGTACCCTGAGAAGATAGCGCATAGTCATTCACCATTTTTACAAACTCTTCTCTAGAAAAGTCGTGTCTTGTTTTGCCTTCTTTTTTATACAAATCAGTTTCTACTTTTGCTTGTGTAGCTATCGCAGCTGAATCCGTACCAGGTATCCATAGAGTTTTGTACCCCTGCATTCTTCTAAAGCGAATCAGTATATCCTGAATAGTTAAAAACAAAGCATGCCCAATATGCAAAACCCCAGTCACATTCGGTGGTGGCATAGTAATGGTATATGGCCGAGGGGACCCCTCGGCATCTCCGCTTATTTTAGAGGAATTATCGGGGTTGAAGTACCCAGACTCTTCCCACCTCTTGTAAATATCCGCCTCTGCGGAAGATGCATCATATGCTTTTGGTAATTCTTGGTTCATAGGAGTTTAATAAAAATTAAAAACACCTCAAAATGGGTGTCTACGTGCCATCTCTGGCGGTACCAACGTAAATTTGCTTAATTTTGTGTGTTTACGGACACGCCGTCGGGTTCTAAAGGTCTATAGACTTTCTTCCCGAAGCCTGGCTATTATATAGTCATTCGTAGTGACAGCTACGACTAGCTCTTAAGCGCATAATAACCTAATTAGAAGGTTGAAGTCAAAGTAAAAATGGGGGATTTATATGAAGGAAAAATCATTATCATCAGATGAGTTTAAGAATAGGGGTAAAGACATTACCACCCTGAAGTTAAAGTGCGTAGTTTCTTTTCTGGGGTGTATTGCTTCAGTGTTTGTTTTTTTCAATACTTTAATGATATTCCCTATTGGTAGTACTGAAAAACCAGGAATTATCCCACTCTTGAGTCTACTCATTGGCACTGGGGGATTTAGTATGAGTATGATCATGAGTGTTATCTGGTATTCAGCCTTTGAATCGCTAGTCAACAAGAGTCCGGGTTGGCAGCACCTACTTGAATATGGGAAAAGCGATCTTAGAGTTATAAGTGCAATAGGGATCGGAGTGGCCGTGTTTTGCTCGCTATTGTCGAAGATAATTCCCCCAGTTGGGTTTGCGCTTTTACTACTAAGCACCTTTTTGGTGGTCGTTTTGGTGGGTTACTTAATCCATCAAATTAACACGCATAAAGAACAGAAGAATTACTACGCCTAGCTTGTCTAGGTATTTTTTGTAACACTTTTAGTGATTTATGCGTTATATTATATCCGTAAGTATTAAGCAATTATTTATATGAAAAAATTTCTAATTTTAACTGTTTTTAGCGCTATGTTATTGGGAATTTTCCCAAGTGCCACTACGGCCATAGTCATACAACCCCCAAAAGCCAAAGTGTCATCACCTTCGGCAGGAGAAGTGTGGTACACCGGACAAACAAACAAAATTGTTTGGGATGCAGGGACTACTTCCAATTCGACCAGTGTAAATATTACTTTAAACAACGCCAGTTGTTTAAACTCATATTGCATAGCTCTTGCTCCTTATCAAATCGCAACCGAAGCTAAAAATACTGGTGTCTTTGAATGGAAAATCCCAGCAGACATAAATACTTTTTTCACTGGAAGGCAATATATTAGAATCTCCCCAAACTACTCACAGAGTTTCGAAAGTGAAGTATTTACAATTGCCGATGCGAATAAGATACCACCTGTAAAAGAATTAAGTATTTCAACAACGAGCAAATTAAAAGGCACCGTGGGTAGATATTTTTCAGCAACATTTATTGGTGCTGGTGGTACGCAACCTTATTCTTGGAGCCTCTCCGGTGAGGTCCCAGAAGGGTTTCAGTTAATGCCGGCCCCCGTGCCTCTATATTGCCCTTTACCCGACTGTAAAATTGGACATCCGCTAGATATCTTGTTAGTAGGTACACCTAAAGCTACTGGTACATTCAAAATAAAAATAACTTTAAAAGACTCAAACGGATGGTTTACTAGTTCAGAATATAATTTGGTAGTATCAGAGAAAGAAAATGGGCAAGATGGCGATAGTATTGAAACGACTACTCGTCCGGCGATCCCCACTAGAGTAGTAAAGATTGAAGGGGATCCTACGGTGTATATGGTTACCCCAAAAGGGAAGCTAATACCTATTCCCTCTGCTGCTGCTCTTAATTCAAATGGTTTTAAATTCTCAGATGTTAAGGTTATAGAATCGTACAATTTAAATCGTACCGGCACCCTCTACGTAAGACTGAACGGAAAAGGGCGAATTTATAAACTTGAAAATGGAAAACGTCGTCCAATTACTTCACCTGCATGGACCAATTTAGGTGCTCCTGCAGAAGATATTGTTGATCTAAATACCACAACTTTCTATTCCTTCAAGCAAGGTACTACAATTTACTAGTTAACACATCAACCCAATAAACGCTATACTAAAGTATGGCGTTTATTATTAATAAGAAAATATGACTTCAAAAGAATTTTTCATAAAAATGGTAGAAGACGAGCTTCCTCGCTTCGAACGTTTCGTAAATGCTGTACCTAAAGACAAAGTAGACTATGTGCACCCTGACGATCCTAAGGGTAACAGTGCTATAAAAGTATTGGCTGGAATGGGTGGTTCAGCTTCTACTTTCGTTGGAATTCTGAAGGATGGTAAAGTAGATTTTTCTGCAGTCGATTGGGCAGGATTCTCTAGTTTTGATTCAGCAAAAGATGCTCTTATAAGTGGATTAAAAGAATCGATTGAAGTTGCTAAGAGCCTTCCAGATGACGTATGGGAGTCAAATGCAAAAATGATGATGGGGGAGAAGGTAGAGTGGGAAACAGAAAAACCAATAATGATGATGGGTCTTTTAATGGACCTAGTGCATCACAGAGGACAACTCTCCACCTATATTCGCCCTATGGGTGGGCAGGTACCTTCAATATACGGACCCAGCGGAGATACTCAGTAGTTAAATGCCACTCTTGGCAAAAGAGTGGTTTTTATTTTTCCCCAACCAAATTTTTTAAAAATGTATTAATATTTTAATACGGTCACTTAAGATAGGAGGAAATAGAATGCTGCAACCCCGTTTGCCTAAATACATGGAAAGAATGAAGGTGACAAAAGATCCTAAGAGCGGTAAGGTATCACTCCGTTCTCTGGATGGGAAAGAGCACTTCATACTTCCACCCATGGCAATGATTAAAGTGAGGATTTGCGGACAGTCTAATGAGGGTTATCCGTTCACCAGCCCTTCTTTAGCTATCTACGATACGCAAATACCCGAAAAAACAATTCTTGAGGATTATATGGAAAAAAGAATAATTTTTATTGATTCCCAAGAAGTAATAAAATTTGAATTCCTGCCCCCGGGTACCCAGTTGGTTTTAATGCCTAAAAATTGGCTCTAATCTAACTGGCTTTTTTATTTAGTAGATTTCCCAGCCACTGTCAGCGCGTACATCTTCGGGTTTAGTGGAATTAATCCCTTTCCTCAAATTCATATAGGCAGCGATCCCAATCATGGCCGCGTTATCAGTACATAATTCCATTGGCGGAACAAGAAAATAAAAAGTATTTTTCTCGCATGCGCTACGTAATGAGTCCCGAAGTCTTTTGTTTGCAGATACGCCACCTGTTAGTGTTATAGTTTTGGCTCCAAATTTTTTAGCAGCTTTTAAGGTTTTTTGAGTTAGAACATCAGAGACAGCTTCCTCAAAAGCTAAAGCAATCTCAGCTTTATTAGCTTTCTTATTATCATTCAAAAAATATAACACAGAAGTCTTTAGTCCAGAAAAAGAAAAATCAAAGTTATCTTTATTTAGAAGCGGTCTAGGAAAAGTTATTTTGGTAGACGGGGATTTAAGGGCTAGTTTAGATATCTCAGGTCCTCCTGGGTAGGGGAGTTTAAGCATTCTTGCAACCTTATCAAACGCTTCACCGGCAGCATCATCTATAGTATTTCCTATGACTTTGTATTTTATTTCAGACTCAATGTTTACCAGCATTGTATGTCCACCGCTAACCACAAGCGCCATAATGGGGTATTTTACTTCATCCACATTAACCAATTTATCTCCAATTTTTTGTCCCAAAGCAGAATACATGTGCCCTTCCATATGATTTGTAGGTACTATACGGATACCAGTAGATACAGCTAATCCCTTCGCGAATTCAGTGCCTACCAATAAACTTGCTATTAACCCAGGACCTGTAGTAGGGGCTATGTAATTAATATCTGAGAGTTGTATATTTGCATCAGACAATGCTTTATCGACTACGCTAGTAATATTCTCTAAGTGTGCGCGAGCGGCAAGTTCAGGAACCACACCACCATACTTAGAATGTTTTTGAATTTGTGAGTTTACTACACTGGATTCTACAGTGAAATTTGGGTTTTTAGATTTAAGATCACATTGAAGAACAGCCGCCGCGGTCTCATCACAACTGGTTTCTATAGAAAGTATATTTACAATTTTACTATGCATTTTTGGCTTCACGTTTACCGCCTTTCAAAATAAATCCCCATATAATACTGCTAAATAGAGTTCCGAGCACAATTATATATATTATATTTCCTGTTAAGGAATGTATATACTCCCAGTTACTCCCAAAAATATAACCAATTATACAGTTCATGCCAACCTCCGCTACTTCACCAAAAAATTCAAAAAAGAGATACTTGTAATATGGATATTTCCCAAGCCCTGTAAGAATATTTACCGTTGGTGCAACCGCAGTAAGAAATCTACTCATGAATATTGTAATAAATGGGTGCTTCTCAAAGTTATTTTCCATTGCGGTAAACTTGGGGGAATAGAGTATTCTCTTAAAGCCAATTTTTTCTAAAACCGGTCTTCCGAATCTTCTGGCTATAAAGTAACCGCTGTTATCACCCGCTACATTTCCTGCGACTCCCACAATAAATACCAACCAAGGGTCCATGTATCCCTGGACCGCAAATGCTGTTGCGGCCATGAGCATGGTCCCTGAAGGAAGAGGAAGAAGGAGTGCCCCCGAGTATGTAATTAAAAAAATAGCTAAGTACTTATACGTAAGGACATAAGCTAATAAATTATCTAAGGAAATTATTGAAAGATCCATATTTATTTCCCCGATCTTTTATATTCCCTGACTGCATTTCTAATTTGTGAAATAACCTCTTTCTCCGAAATTTTTCTGTCTTTTGCAAAATTCGAAATAACTAGTTTAGGGTATCTAGTGTCATTAATAGACAAATTTTGTTCCAGGAAAGAAGAGGGTATATTGAATACCGTATTTACATATTCAAATGTCATCCAGGGTCTTATATCGCTTGAGTGGCTTTTTACCATCTTTCTTATAGACAACCCATCTCTGTGTATACCTTTATATTCATGTATAGTTTTCGTACAAAAAATAAAAATTATCGCAAGGAGTCCTAGTATTACCGCCACTTGCCACCTCTTAAGTTTTCTAAACCAATTTCGCATAAATATTATTTTAGAGTTTTCCATCAGACTTTACTAAGATAGCTTTTAATTCAAAAAAAAACCAGTGTATCTCTACACTTGGTCGCACCAAAGTTCATATGCGTGTCTGTAAGTCTGGTCTGTATAATTTCCCAAAAAAGTTCTTAGTTCAGGTTTATACAACCAAATCAATTCTCTTTTAGGCTTCCTTATCCATGCGAACGCTGGTCTTTCATACCAAACAAAAACCTCCATTGTTGGTATGTTATCCGGGTTATCATAAATATCGATACCCTCAATAAAGTAGTGACCATGTTCTAAATATTCCGCATTTGCAGCTTTTTTTATAAGCCCACCTAAGCGGTTCCTGGCACTCACTTTAACTTTTGGAAATTTTCCATTTATGGTTTGAACTATATTTCTGCCATATGACCTTCTACCCACAATCAGAATTACCTCTCCAGATTTGTCGGCAAAGTCTCGACCTTTTCCGTAAATTAATTCAGAGAGGATTGGGTTCGTGTACAAAAGATTGCTTAAATCATCGCTCTCTTCTGTGTCTACGTACCAACCCACTCCCAATGCTAATTCCTCCTCTTCATTATGGTAAGTGTTTCTCTGCTGTTCAAAATAACTTCGCACCATACCAGGTGACGGGGGTCTACGCATGAGTCGCTTACCTCCAGCTGTTTTATGTGTTGCCCTATGCAACACAAGCGATTCTAATTCATTTTCATATAATTGTCTAACTCCTTGACTTTGGGTGATTATTAAGTTAAACTCTCTTTTTTACTACTACATAATAATAAAGCAAGGAGTGCTATATGGGGGATCGATTACGAAAGCTAAGTGAAGCTGAAGCTATGGAATTCATTCGAAGGCAAACAGGGTTTAAAACCTGTGAGCATCTCGAAGGTTTCGGGCTACTAAAACAACCCGACGGCGCGATCTATTTTCTTGAGAGTGAAACCTGGGAAGGCGAAGTTCTAAGTGATAAACTTCTATGTGCACCATGCGGGCATGCAATAGAAGATCAATATGAACCAATTAGGCTTTTCAGTCTTTCACAAATAATGCGAGACGGATATTAAAAACCGACACAACCGTGTCGGCTTTTTTTATTCCGGAAGTTATAAAATCCTATATCTATGCATTTTATAAATTGTAAGCATAGAAAGTAGTCCAAAAATAGATCCAGCAACCACAAAAGCATAACTAAAAGAAAAGTGGTCATTCAAGTAACCTATTAACGGGCCAACCACGGCGAAGACTAAGCGCATTATTAGCCCAGACAAAGAGAGAATTGTTGCTCTTATATCTTCCGGTGTCTTTTTATTTATATAGTCTCGCAGTACCGGCATATTTAGCCCCCTTACGAAGTAGGGAATAAACATTATTCCTATTCCAGCTAAACCCGGAGTATATGCCAACCCAAAAAAACTAATAGCAAGAAGTGGCATTAATAAAATCAAAGTTTGTTTTCTTCCTAATTTTCTTTCTATTTTCTCCGCATTGGCAGAAGTAATAGCTGAGGCAAACTGAAGTACCGCCCAAATAATTCCAAACCAAGCAATGGCTATTCCAGCAGCCTCTAACCTTGGTTGAATAAACCAAATAAAAGTAATACCAGCAGAAGATACTATTGCCGAATAAATAGTCAGCCACTTAATTTCGGCATTATCGACTAACCCAAATTTAATAGTTTTTATAAGGGCTCTAAATTTACCCGCAGTAGTTTCCATTTTCTTTCTGGTCGGTTCTATGAGAGTAAGTGCAACCGGTACAGCACAAAGCGCTACTAAGCTTTGCACATAAAGAGGGAAGCGAAGGCTAACAAGAGCTAAAAAGCCACCAAGCACGCTCGCAGTTCCTTCACTTAAATTCCAAGTAGTATTCATTCGACCTTCTCGTTTAGTGTAAGTTTCAGTTTCGCCAATTTGCGCCAGTGTATCGTAAAGCATTGCAGAGTCCGCACCAGACATTAAAGCCGTTCCCAAAGCCAAAAGTATTTCTGCTACAAGGAAACTTTCAAAACTATGAGAAATAGAATAAAAACCCCACGCAGAAGCCCAAACTAACATCCCTAAAACTATAGCCAGTTTTCTACCATAAGTATCTGCAATAAATCCTGTAGGGATTTCGAGAATAGCGAGTGCTATCCCAAAACAAGCCTGAAGCACTAGCACTTTCCCCACACTGAGACCATTGCTCTGGTAAAAAGGCACTAAAATAGGCACCGAAAGCAAAAACCACCTTAATGCTTGAATAACATACAGCTTCCAAATATTACTTCGTATATTCATATACTAAATATTACCAGAGTTTACCCAGATTCGTATTTACTGTTATTATGAATTACAGATTAAAATAAAAACCTTTACCCAGGGAATTCCGGTAAAGGCTTAGAGTGAGATAATCTTGGTAGCGAAATCTTAGATTTTCGAGCGAAATCGGTGAAAAAATTTTTAGCGTAATTAAGGCTATTACGGTAAAAATTTTTTCACCGATTGCAACCGATAATCTAAGATTGCAGTAGAAGAATTATCTCACTCTAAGCCTGCTATTCCGGAGCTGTGCCGCAACCGTAAAGTCCGCCTATCGCGGAACAAGTCGGGTCGCTGGGGAAGTTAATCTCCCGAGCAGGATTTTCAATAAAAGCTTCTCGGGAACGAGAAGCTTTTTAAATGCAAACCGCCGAAACACAACCCACTCAAGCAGAAAATCTAGACCTCGAAAACCCCGAAGGTGTTGTATTTAACCCTGACGACTTTCGTAAGCCAGAAGAAATAAATCCTGAAAGACCTTCAGCCCAGGAAACACCCGACCAAATAGTAAACATAGCTGGTAACACTCTCGGTCAGGAGTACTCTATATTACATCTTCCGGATTCGAACTTCAGCGGAAGGTACGACGAAGAAACAGACGACATTCACTATGAACACAACAACACCACACTTAAGACTTTTAACCCCGGTGGTAAAGAAGATTACAACGCGCTTATCCGGGAACTAACCTCCGAAGGATTAGCCTTAAGAAAATCCGAAGACGAGAAGTACGCCACCGCATGGGTATACGATAGAGCCACTGGGGAAGTAAGAAGTTATGTACTAAAAGCTACCCCAAAACCAAATTTTGAATACGGTTTTGGTAACGAGGATGACTACACGGCAGATTCAGAGACAGACAGAGAACAGATAACATTAAATATTACCGAGTTATTTAAAACAGAGGAGTCTAGGGTTTTGCAAGCAGAACAAAAAGCAGAAAGTTTTTTTTCGGTTTCAAGTCTAGTGTCAGTATTTACCAATAAAGAAAAAGAGGTAGTCGCTCCTGTGGAGGCAAATCCAGTGGAAGCAGTAAAAAACATATTTACAGAAAAGCCAAAAGCAGAAGTAGGTCATGAACCGGAACATGTTTGGAAAAAACTAATCCAGGTAATTTTCGAAGAACCAAAACCAATAGAAATACCGTCTGTAAAAACAGAAGAACCCAAGCCAATTGTCGCCCCCTATATTAAAATGGAAGTACTTAGAGAAGAAGTTAAAGCAGAGGTTAAGCAAGAGGCAAAACAAGCTATTATTACTCAGTCTGTCGAACTAAAAGAAGTTGCACCAATAAGTCCCCGCACTGAGTCATCAAAGAAAGATACTCCCGTTGAAAAAAAACATATATATCCAGAAATCGTAGAAAAAGTACATTCCCAAAAAGAGGAATCTGCGCAACCACAAACCGCAGAGTCTATTAAAGCTGTTGTAGAAGAAGAAACAGGGGGTATAGAAGAGGTAAAAAGTATGGTGACCAAAGAAAAGAGCGATTCCAAAGAGGAAGTTATTAAGCAAAGGCCAAATATCCAAACACCAGAAGCTGTCGTGGTAGCCACACAAGAACCAGCAGTCGAATTAACCCCAAAAACCCAAGACTCTAGCAAGTCCACAGAAGTCTCTATAAAAGTTAGCCCTTCTATAAATCAAACACCAGAAGCTAAAGTAGATTCAGCAGTGGATATCGCACAAATTCTAAAACAGGAAGTCGTAGAGGTCATCAGGACAATTGAGACTATCCCGAATCAGGTAGTCATTGGCCCTGATATGCTCACAGAAGAGATTCCTCAGGTAGCTAAGTTAGAAGAGTCTGTCAAAATGCAAGAGCCTAGAAAAATAGAAGATGCGGCACCTAAGAGAGAAGCCCCTAAGGTTGTTATGGAAGAAATAGTGGAGCTGGAAACATCAGAATCGACGGAAACACAAACAATTGATTTTGAAGAACAGACTGAAAGCATAGAACAGCAAGCCACTGATCATATCTTTGAAGAAGTAGTAATCTCAGAACAATATATCACTAGAGTAGACGAAGAATATGGGATCCTAGATGTTTTAGACCAAGAAACAGAACCCCCAATTGAAATCCCTTCCAAAGAATTAATTCTAGAAGTTATCCCTAAGACAGTAGTTCCAGAGGCCAATACAACACCAACACAAACAAAGGCGATATCAATAAAAGAAACATTGGTACAAGCAAAGCCTCATCTTCCTCCTCAAGTCTTCAAAGAAGAAGTAGTTGTTAAGAAAGAAGAGGTATTAATTCAAAGCAATAAAGATATTAAATCTCCCAATTCAGAAGATGTCACTCAAGAAATATTCACAAGTAGTTTTGTTTCGCTCCAGGTCGAAGACAAACCTAAAAAAATACTAGAAGTTAAATCAGAAAAAGAAAAAATAACTAACACTCCGAGAGTTTTTCAAAAACAAGAAAATTTCCAGAGAAGATTTTCAGGAGTAGGGGACATTCAGCAAGAATCGTTTGCTACAGTTAGCTCTCAGGCACTAGATCCAAATTTAATAGCAGAAGTAAGTTCCTAAAACAATGACCACAGAGTTCGAAAAATTTACATATTACGACTTAAGGCTAGAGGCCGAAAGCGGGAGACTTCCAAAAATAACCGGAAGGGAAGAGGAAGTCTCACGGTTGCTTAGGGTTATTTCAAGCACACTTGGTAAGCATGTAATATTGGTTGCCGAAAGCGGGGTAGGAAAAAGCTCGGTTATTTTTGGTTTAGCAGAACGGATTAGCAGGACCGGCTGGAAAGTAGGTCTTCCGGTTGTAATGTTGGAGCCAAACTTCGCATCTCGCATAGGTTTGGTAAGAGAAGCAGGTTTAGGTCCATACCAGCGAGCTTTTGAATCTCTTACCCGGGGAGTAGTTATTCTAGACGGTTTTGGTGAATGGGTTTACGAACAGCCAAATTCCCTTGCCAATTGGAATAGTCTAATAAAACCGTTGCTAAATTTAGAAGATACCTCTCTAATATTAGCTATGCAACCCAAAGAATTAGAGTGGCTAAAAACACATAAGAGTCATTTAGTTGCTCGTTTCCAAATTCTAAACTTAGACCCTCTTCCCAGGAAAGACTCACATTCGGTACTAATTCATACTGCTAGAAAACTACAAACAGAAAAAATAATAGTAGAAGCTAGTGCCATAGAAGCAGCACTCTCTCTGCCTGAGAGGTTCGCTAGATTAGGTCCACAGCCAAAGTCAGGTATGGCTCTTTTAGACGAAGCAGTAACAGAGCTAAAACTGAAACCCAATTCGTTCAAAATGAGCACAGTAACCCACGAATCAATCGAGCTTATTACAGCAAGCAAGCTTCACTTGCCACTGGCTAAGGTCGCAAGTGAAGATATTGCCCGCATAAAGAGCCTGCCTGAAGTATTAAAGTCCAGTGTACTTGGGCAAGACAAGGCAATTTCCGAAATTGCTGGCTTCATTCAAAGGTCTAAATTGGGTTTAAGAAATCCTTCAAGGCCGCTAGCTTCGTTTCTTCTACTTGGTCCTTCCGGTGTAGGTAAAACCGAAACTGCAAAAACTATATCCGAAGTGGTTTACGGAGGGGCGGGTTTCCTAAGGCTAGATATGTCCGAATTTTCCGCCGAACACAGTGTCGCAAGACTCATAGGTTCACCACCAGGTTATATAGGGTTCGATGCAGGTGGACAGTTAACCTCTCACATCGAAGCTCATCCGCATTCATTAATACTTTTAGACGAAATAGAAAAAGCCCATCCCAAGATTTTCGACATCTTTCTTCAAGTGTTAGATGACGGACGTCTTACTTCCAGTCAGGGTACTGTACTAGACGCTACGCAATGTATCTTTATAGCCACCTCTAACCTAGCAGTAAAAGAAATATTAAGTGTAGAAGATCCCGACACCGAAGAGTATATAAGTACTAGCATAATTCCAGAACTACAAAAATTTCTCAGAACAGAATTTCTAAATCGTTTCGACTCGCTAGTTGTGTTTAGAAGGCTAAGCGAAGAATCGTTAACTCAAATTGCTTTAAAAGAAATTACTAGAATGGAAGACAGGTTCAAGAACAAAGGTATTAAATTTAAAGTCGACCCAGAAATATTAAAGTCCGTGGTCATCTCACAATCCGACCCACGTTTTGGCGCAAGACCGATAAAAAGATTAGTAGAAAAAATCTGCGAAACCGCCGTGGTAGACAGTTTATTAAACCCTAACTAATGAAAATTCAAGAACAACTCGAAAAAGATTTTCATAACGCAATAAATAGGTTAAAACCTCACGTCAGTTTGAAGTGGCTACAAAAAGTAGAAGCTAGAATGGCTTCACATATAGAAGAACTTAATTCAATCGAAGAGGGGGACGCAGAAAGAAAAGAAAAAAAAGCCCTCTACACAAGAGTTTTGCCCCAGCAGTATTTCGAACAAATATTTATGAAAAACAATGACTGAAAAAACAGTTTTAATAGGCGAGAATATTTTCAGAAACACCACTACACCCATACGCTTCAAAGAATCAGACAGATTAAGGCATATGTATATGGTAGGTAAAACTGGATCTGGAAAATCCAGTCTATTTTTGCAAATGTGCCTGCAAGACATTCTAGCTTTCAAAGGAGTCTGCTTCATAGACCCTCACGGGGATGCTATTAACTGGCTTCTCTCCAGAATCCCAAAAGGTAGACTGGAAGACGTAGTAGTTATTAAACCGGCAGATACTAAATTTCCAGTAGGTTTAAATTTGTTAGATGTCTCCGCGGGTGAAAGTAGTAGTTTTTTGGTGAGTGAACTCATTAATATTTTCTATCGTCTTTTCGATCCTGAAAAAACCGGTATCATAGGCCCGCAGTTCGAACATTGGTTAAGAAACGGTGTACTTACAGTAATGGCCGACCCAAACGGAGGGACGCTTTTAGAAATTCCCAAGCTTTTTTCCGACAAGAAGTTTGAAAACTATAAACGACAGTTCATAAAAGATCCGCTCGTTATGGAATTTTGGCAATCCCAGATGTCTAAGACGTCAGATTTTCACCGAAGTGAAATGTTAAATTACTTTACTTCAAAGTTTGGCCAGTTTATGGGAGTGGAAACCTGTAGGAACATAGTAGGTCAAACCAAAAGCACAATAAATTTCCAGGAAATTATAAATAAAGAAAAAATATTATTGGTAGACCTAAGCAAAGGCATGCTCGGTGAACTCACTAGTAAATTTTTAGGTCTAGTTCTTCTTGCCAAACTTCAGTCCGCCGTTCTAAGTAGGGCACAAATGGGGGAGAGCGAAAGAGTGCCCTTCTATTTATACGTAGACGAATTCCAAAATTTTACCACCGACACGTTTCTTTCTATGTTAGCCGAATCCAGAAAATATGGCCTTGCTGTACACGTTACTAACCAATACATTGCCCAGTTACCCGAAGCTGTCCGTAAAGCCGTACTTGCTAGTGTTGGCACGACTCTCTCTTTTCAGGTCGGTGCAGAAGACGCGGAAATTCTCTTGCCAGAATTTTCACCCTTCACACTAGAAGACCTAACTAGCTTACCTGCAAGAAATTTCCTACTAAGACTAATGGTAGATGGTAGAACTACCCAAGCCTTCTCCGGTCAAACCCTAAACCACGACACCCTTCTTTCAAAGCATCTCAACTTCAATAAGGAAGAGACCATTCCACAAGAGTTAGTCCTAGAGGCTTCAAGGCTAATGCACTCCACCCCCGTAGCTCTGGTAGAAAAACAAATCCTCGCCCGTCTAGGTATAAATTAGTCTTGTAAAATTATGAGGAAATACATACATTTAGTACTAGTAAAGGAGGACTTATGGGTTTCGATCTATCATGGTCTCATATGGAAAATCAACTTCTGCGTGAGGTGGTCAAGCAATACCTGGGTTATCTATTGTTTGGACTCGTAGGAGTTGTTGTGGGGTTATTACTAGTAACCCTAGTAAAGCTCTGTTTATGGTTTTATGCTTTCAACTTGATGTGCTAACTAAGCACTTTTTTATTTATCCCTTAAAGCTTATAATCTCTGAGTTAGAGGAATATTGCACTTTTCACAAAAATAAGGAGAATAACTATGAAAATTGCGCTCATTATGTCGCATGGTAAGGTCCATGGGAAAAACGGAATCTTCCAAAAAGCACTTCGTTATGCACCCCTGACTTTGCCTACTCTCGCGGCTCTAGTACCAGAAGAATTGAACGCCGAAATTACCATCTACGACGAAGGAGTCGAAGATGTCGACCTAGATAAAATCGACGCCGACGTCGCTGGTCTATCGTGTATAACTGGTATCTCATACCATGTGTACGAAAGTTCTACCAAGCTTCGCAAGAGGGGGATCAAAACCATCATAGGCGGACTCCATGCAACTCTGTGCCCAACAGAAGTAATGAATTATGCAGATTCGGTTATCACCGGGTTCGCAGAAAGAACATGGCCACAAGCGTTACGGGATTTCAAAGCGGGGAAACTGAAAACCAGATACGACCAAGAGCAACCTTTCAAATTCGAAGGCATGCCCATTCCACGTCGTGACCTGCTGAAGAAAAACGCTTACGTTACCATGAACACAATTCAAGCGACCAGGGGTTGCTACCAGAAGTGTGACTTCTGTGTAGTCCCAAACGCCTGGGGTAGTTTTTGGTCAAGGCCAGTGCGTGAGGTTATCGAAGAAATAGAAAAATTAGATAAAGGTCCTTTCTTATTTCTCGACCTGTCGCCAAATGAAGATCCTGAGTACCTAAAGAAGCTCTACAAAGAACTCATTCCCTTGAAACGCATTTGGGGAGGTCTTGCGACCATCGAAATCTCACGAGATAAAGAACTTCTCAATCTCGCGAGTAAAAGTGGTTGTCGCGGTCTGCTCGTTGGTTTCGAATCAGTAAACCAAGAGACTCTTCGTCTGATGGGTAAAGGCAAGCTTAATGTAGCCGACCAGTACTATGAAGACGTAAAGCGTCTACACGGCGCAGGCATCGGAATTAATGGTTGTTTTGTTTCAGGGCATGACGGAGATGACGAAAGTTGTTTTGAAAGAACGTTAGAATTCGTGGATCGTGCAAAAATCGACCTACCTCGATTTTCAATCGTAACGCCTTTCCCAGGGACAGCCCTTTACCACAAGCTCAAGAGTCAAAATCGTTTGCTAATGGATGGTGTTTCTGGGTGGCAACATTACAACTCGCAAGAAGTAGTCTTTAAGCCCAATACCATGACACCCGACCAACTGCTCGCAGGTCACCAGTGGCTCTGGCGGGAGGCATATCGTCTTCCTGTCATAGCCCGTAGGTTCTTAGGTTCACCGGCGCTTCACACCGTAATGGCTTTAAAGCACGTTCTGCCAGCCAATATGGCGTACAGGTTCTTTGCTGACAAACTACCAGAACTAATGATGACCACCTGCGAAACCCCCTCCACCTCCCTCCCCCTGCTCCTGTCCCAGTAGTATTGAAATTAAGCATAGTGAGGGGTGGCGCGGAGGCGAGCTCTTGAAGGGATCAGGCTTTGCCTGTCCCTGCTCAAGTCGGATCCCTTAAGTAGCGCGCAGTGCATCCGAGCACTACTTAAGGTGACGCAGTGACAGGACCCCGGTGTATTAGAAATGGATGTGAAATGGAGATTAGATGAGAGATTCATTTAAAATAACGCTTATCGTTCCGCACGTTGGTCGTAAAGACCCAACCAACTTAAAAGAGTATGTAAGAACTTGGCAAATGCCTAGTCTTACCATGCCCATCTTAGCGGGTCAAACTCCTGCCGATGTTGAAGTAAAATTCTACGACGAACGCGTCGAGTTTATTAACTTCGAAGATCCAACCGACCTGGTTGCTATCACTGTCGAAACCTTTACCGCCAAGCGAGCTTACGAAATAGCAGCTATCTACAAGAAACAAGGCATACCGGTTGTCATGGGTGGCTATCATGCCATGCTTAAGCCCGATGAAGTCAGTCTTCACGCAGATGCCATATTAGTAGGTTTTGCAGAAGGAGTCTGGCAAAGGCTCATAGAAGACGCTCGCCTCGGCTTTCTAACAAAGCGGTACGAAAGATCAGCGGTCGATCCCGTGACTTTCGGCATGCCAGAGAGATCAATACTCGGAAAGCACTTAAAACCCAAAGGTCTACTAAGGCAGAAAAACTATCTGCCTTTAGTACTAGCCGAAACAGGTAGAGGATGTCCTCATTCCTGTGGCTTCTGCAGTATTACTGCAGCCACTAAGGCTACTTACTGGCCCAGACCAGTAGCCGAAGTAGTGAAAGACATCAGTATGGCACAGTCGATGGGTATCGGTAGTGACGTCTTCTTAATCGACGACAACATTGTCGGTAATCCTCGCTACGCCAAAGAGCTATTTATAGCGCTAAAAGATTTGCGTATCCGTTGGTTTAGCCAAGGAACGCTAACTATGGCCCGAGACAAAGAGCTTCTAAGGTTCATGTCAGAGAGTGGTTGTATGGGGGTCCTTATCGGTTTCGAATCGGTAAACGAAAAAACGCTTCGAAGTTTTGGTAAAGACTTCAATATCCCACTACTCAAAGAAATGAAAGAATCCGTAAAGCGGATACATGAACATGGCATCTGTATTTACGGAACTTACATATTTGGTTACGACGAGAGTCTGGAAGACATCTTAGCAACTGCTCGGAGTGCGGAAGATCTGGAACTATTTATGGTTGCTTTCAATCACATGATCCCGTTCCCAGGCACTAGGCTTTTCTCCGAGCTGGAAGATTCTGGTCAGATGAAAGACCCTGAATGGTATCTGGATCCCAGCTACCGTTTTGGACAAACACCTTTCGAACCCAGATTTCTAACACCAGAAAAACTTCACGATGCCTGCATTGCGGCAAGAAAGCATTTCTACCGCTACGCAAGTATTGCAAAAAGAAGTGGCAACCGGACAGGTAACCTAACTACGCCGAGCAAAGCCTTAAGGTATTTCATCATTAACTATCTGCTTCATAGAGAAGTGAGAGAGAAAGATGGATTGCCTCTGGGTAATCTTCAAGTGAGGCCTGAAGCCTTTTCATCCGCATAGAACTTATGCGGATTTTTATTTTTTATCCAGAATCTATATAATAGATCTCTTGTTTAGCAAAATTGTATATCAAGGAGGAGATTAATGTCTAAATATCAATTCGAAATCGCAAGTGAACTTTCCGAGGAAGATCTCAGGGGAATTTTGAGACAAACAGAAATGCCCGGCAATATTTCTCTATCATTTAGAAGAGAGCCAAATTTTTTCATTGCAGAGAAATCCGGTAATCTCTCAAGTGATGTAGTGGCCGTTAGGGATCTCGATAAAAATAAGTTGGTAGGAGTAGGTGCAAGATCAATACGAAAAAACTATGTGACAGGTAAGGCAGGTAATATCGGGTACCTAAGTGCTTTAAGAGGGTTACCAGAAATTTTAGGCGGAACGCTTTTGGCCAGAGGATATCGTTTCCTAAAAAATCTTCATAAAAAGGGAGAAGTTCCTTTCTACTACACGACCATTTTAGATGAAAATTCCTGGGCAAAAGAAATGCTTACTAGTAAGCGTTGTGGGCTCCCAACATACGAAGAACAGGGTGTGTTAGTAACACATATGATCCCTTTATACAAACGACGTTGGAGGAAAAATAATACCACAGGATTAAATATAGTAAGGGTCGGAAGAGTGCCTTATCTCATCCGGCAAGTATACGAAGCAGTTAACGACTTCAATCGTTACTATGATTATTCGGCTGTAGTGAGTTTAGATTCTCTCAAGTCACCTGAACAATTTTATCCAGGGTTTTCTACAGAAAATCTGTTCGCGGTGTTCAGAGACGGTCACATTACCGCTACGCTCGGAGTGTGGGATCAGTCCCATTTCAAACAAACTATAGTAACTGGCTACAAGGGGTTCCTGCGTTATTTAGCACCTTTATCAAGTTTAGGTTCAAAACTCAATCTAATGCCGGAATTACCGAAGATCGGCGGTTCATTTTCTACTCTCTATGCCTGCTTTGTTAGTTTAAAACAAGGATATGAGGCGGATTTGGCTGTATTGCTTTCCGAGGTCTTGCGGCTAAATTCAAAACAGGGTTATTATTATTTGCTTGCCGGGAGTCCAAAAGGTAGTCCTATCGAAAGGATTTTCGAATCACAGGAAGCCTTTAGGATCACCAGTACGCTTTACAGAGTTTACTGGGAGGAAGATGTTATTTTTCTTCCAAAAACTTTAGTTCCATATCCAGAGATCGCAACGCTTTAAAAATTAAATAGGAGGTTAGTGAAAATGGCAATCGAGCATGCGAGAATTCTCACATCATCACTCTCGAGTAGTGATAGAAGACGAATGTTTGCTCTCATGGAAGAGTGTTATCTTGGTATGGACTGGGAAGAATTCAATCAAGACCTTGCAGAAAAAGATGAAGTAATGATTTTAAGTGAGGGAGGGGAGATAGTAGGCTTCTCAACACTGGTCATGTTTGATTTTTTAGTCGGCGAACAATTTTGCACTGCTCTTTTCTCCGGCGATACTGTCGTTAGCAAAGATAAGCGAATCAATATTGGTTTCGCTAAAGAGATTGTGTCCTACTTCTACCAGAACATTGACCCGGAAAATAACACCCCAGTCTATTGGACCCTCATAAGCAAAGGGTGGAGAACTTTTAGAATTCTTCCCTTCCTTTTCAAAGAGTTTTATCCAAACCCTTTTGCGAAAACTGAGAATCCAAGGCTAAAGGAAGTCAGAGATGCATTCGGTAAATACAAATACCCGAAGCACTACAAAAAGAGAACCGGGTTAATCCAATTCCCATCTCCCGCACAGAGACTCAAGCCGCGTTCAGAGGAAGCAGAATGCAATAGGGATGACCCTTATGCAAAATTCTTCTTCGAGAAAAACCCCGGGTATCTGAACGGAGATGAATTAGTTTGTGTCGCAGAGGTAAGTCTCGAAAACTTTACACGTTCTTCATTGAGGCTTCTAGGCGAAAAGACGTTGGTGTAACGTTATGAAAAAATTAGCCCATTCTGCAATATTTGCAAGCTGTTACCCAGCTTACTTAGATTGGATTAGAAAGACTGCCTCTGTTGAAGAATCCCAGCAGAGGCTTTTATTTTCAACCCTAACAAAAAACCATGGAACCCTTTTCGGTCGCAAATATGATTTTCAAAAATTGCGAACCGTAAAGGAATATCAAGACCGTGTGCCACCTTTAAGCTACGAGAATATAGAAAGCTATGTCGCACGAATGCTAAAGGACGAAGTGGGTGTACTAACCGCAGAGCGTGTTGTGCTGTTCGAACCCACAAGTGGTTCAGTTTCTGCGTGTAAGTACATTCCATATACGGTTAAGTTAAGACAAGAATTCCAAGCGGGAATCAAACCTTGGTTATATCTGCTATATCGGGATTACCCTGCAATCCGCAAAGGTTCTCACTACTGGTCCATAAGTCCTAGAGTGGCAAGAGGTCTAACCCCTGGTGGAATCCCAATTGGTTTCGAGAAAGACACGGAGTATCTCGGGGTACTCTCTCGGGTAATTCTAGAGAAAGTTATGGCGGTGCCAAGTGAAGTCACTCACGTGCCCCACATCGAAAACTTTCGCTACCTTACTCTGCTTTTTCTGCTATCTCACAAAGACCTAACTTTTATTTCCGTATGGAATCCCACCTTCCTAAAACTTCTACTCGAAGCATTAACTGACTTTAGAGAAAGTCTTATCCAGGACTTAAAGTCAGGTTCAATCAATCCCCCAGGAGAACTCCCAAAAACACTTAGGGAATATTACCTTAGGAAGCTTCGCTTCAGTCACAGAAGGTCTTCCGAAGTCGTGCCTCTTCTAAGAGAGAATGTAAATTCCTATACTCTAGCAAAAGCTCTTTGGCCAAACCTGGCTCTTGTAAGTGCATGGGCCGACGCCAACGCCAAGCATCCGGCCCTCGAGCTTCAAAGGGAATTATCACTCAAGTCATTCCAGCCCAAAGGTCTAATTTCCACCGAATGTTTCTCAACTTTTCCTCATCCCAACTTCGAAGGTGGGGTTCTCTCTCTCGGCTCTCACTTTTTCGAATTCGAGAAAGAGGGAAAGCACTACTTAGCTCACGAACTATCCCTAGGTGAAACCTATTCCTTAGTTGTAACCACCGGCGGGGGACTCTATCGATACCAAACAAAAGATCGAGTAAAAGTTACTGGGTTTTATAACCAGTGTCCTTCTCTGGTATTCGTTGGTAAGGAGGATTCCGTTGTCGATCTGGTTGGTGAAAAACTTTCCGAAGGTTTTTTGGTAAAAGTTTTGGATGACTATCTAAAGAAACTCTGCATAGAACCAGAATTTTGGATGGTCTCTCCAAACTCGACCGGCACCGGGTATTGTCTATTTATCAAGACCAGCGAAGCTCTCCCTGAAAACTTCGCTTCAGAAATAGACATCAAACTCCGTGAGAGTTTTCACTACGGTTATGCTAGGAAACTTGGTCAGCTAGGGCAACTAATAGTGGTTAAGCTCGAAGGGAGTAGTAATCCTTCAAAGTTATACCTAGAAACCTGCACCAAGCTCGGTCAAAAACTCGGAGACATCAAACCCCGGAAACTTCACCCTAGTAGCATCTGGTCTTCAGTATTCAAAACAACCTAAACTGCAATAACATTGCAGTATTTTTTATTTCTGTGATAATTAAACCCTACCCAAAGACAAAAGGTCAGGTGTAGTAAATCTGGCTTTGCCAGTTTACGTAGCACGCCTTCGGGTAGGGCTCCGAAGGCAAATATATAGGAGGCAATATGCACATAACTTTTATAGTTCCGCAGATCGGAATGCCCACAAACAGGAAGTATCTCAAGTCATGGCAAATGGAACCGCTTGCCATAGCAACACTGGCTGGCCTTACCCCCAAAGACATTGAAGTATCATTTTTCGATGAAAGGCTAGAACCAATAGAGCTCAACAACAAAACCGACCTTGTCGCAATAACCTGCGAAACCTACAACGCAAAACGCGCCTACGAAATTTCTCGTATGTATCACAATCGAGGTATTCCCGTAGTCTTAGGTGGTTACCACCCCACACTCCTTCCCGAAGAAGCAAAGCAGTACGCAAGTACTATTGTTGTAGGTCCTGCCGAAGATTGTTGGGAAGAAGTTGTGGAAGACGCTCGCAAAGGAGAACTAAAAAGAATTTACTCAAGAGATAAATCTCTCCCAATGCGTTTCGCTGTCCCCGACAGAAGTATCTTCGGCAAAAAAGCCTACTTCGGAATTCACTGTGTTGAGACAAGTAGGGGATGCCCACTTTCCTGCGACTACTGTTCTATTACCACAGTCAACGGCGGAAATTTCTGGCGCAAACCAATAGACCAACTTGTCGAAGAAATAAAAAACCTTCGCACAAAAAATATCTTCTTCATAGACGATAACTTTATCGGCAACATTCGTACCGCTAAAGAAGTCCTAAAGGCGCTTATTCCTCTAAATATTCGTTGGTTTTCCCAGGCTACAATAAACGTAGTCAGAGATAAAGAGGTTTTAAGACTTCTCGAGAAAAGCGGATGCGTAGGTTTATTAATTGGTTTTGAATCTACCAATCCTAATACTCTCTTGGAAATGGACAAACCAGTAAATATTAAAGCAGGAAGCTATAGTGATGTTATCGAAAGACTCCATAGAAAGGGTATAAGTATCTACGGCGCATTTATTGTCGGTTATGATAATGACCAGAAATCAGACTTCAATTCCGCCGTAGATCTCGCCATAAAAAATAGACTCTTTATGTCTGCCTTCAACCATCTCGTACCCTTTCCCGGTACAAAGCTTTACAACAAACTCGAAAAAGAAGGAAGGCTTTACTACCCAAAGTGGTGGTTAGATCCAGCATTCCGTTTCGGAGACGTTCCCTTCGAACCACAAAACTTCACCCCCGCGCAACTAAAGGAAATTAGTTTGGAAGCCCGCAAGCGTTTCTACAAACTAAACTCAATTTTAAAGAGAATTCAAAATTGGAGAGTCTACAAAAAGCATCCAGAAATGCTTTATCCTTTCCTCTTTATGAATCTCCTCCTAAAAAACGAAGTCACCAAACGCCAAGGTTTCCCCCTAGGTAGGCACAATACCTACCCCCAACCTCTTTTCAAAGAAAAGAGGTTATTTTATTTGTCCATCATATCTAATACCCGCACTTGTCATTTCCTTACGAGAGACCCCAAATTTTATCGACTTTATAAATAAGTATAAAAAAATATACGGAAGCATAATGGCTGGTAAGGGGTCATTGATTTTAAAGATAACATCCTTACCGTTTATGAAATCATTTAGCCATAGCTTTAAACCATTAATATTCCTTACTTTTCCGAACAAATAATAGATCATCATTAACTTTATCTGTGGAAACTTGCTTGTTTTTTCTATTATTAATCCTTTCTTTCCGGTATAAATAGAGTTAGCAAAAATTTTAGGTTTTTCGAAAAATAAATTAATACCACTTGTAGGTCTTGGATTGCATTCAATCGGGTATAATTTACCCATCTCATTTTCTATGAAATCAAAGCCAAAATTCCCGGTTAAATTAAGTTTCTTGCCAATAAGTTCTATAGTACGAAGTACGTTTTTATTTTCAACGGCACGGTAAAGAAAATGAGCCCCAAAATTTAGATGGTAAGGTGAACTATAAGTTACATGATTTAATATTTCACCATTTTGAAAACAACTATAAGAACAGAATTCCTTTCCCGCTATAAATTCCTGAACCACCCAGGGATTGTCTGGACCTATATTCAGACCGGAAACATTGCTTGTGGAATCCACTTTTCTTGCATAAGCACCAAATCTAGAATAAACAGGTTTAATAAACAACTCATGAGTAGTACTGCTTAAAACATCTCTCATCTGCCCCACACTTTCTACAAGAATTGTTTTCGGAGTATTTACACCCAAAGATCTCGCACACTCTATAAAAGTAAATTTACTATGTAATAAATTCAAAGTCTCCATTGTAGAACAAAATATCGCGCACCCTTCTGGTAATCTGTCCTTGAAGCTAGCTAAGTAAAAAACCTCTTCACACACAGGCACTATTAGATCTATGTTTTTTTCCTTAACTAAGTTGCATATAAACTTTTCATAACCAACTAAATCCGTTGAGGGTGGGGGAGTAGTTATATACTCATAAATATTATTTGAAAAACTAACAAGTGTATTTTTAATACAGTCAGCACCAAAAACCACATAACCCGCTTCCCTAAAAAGCCTCGTCACCCCCAAAGCCACCGGCGACCTCCCTCCCGTGACCAAAACCCTCCCCCTTCCCCGTTGCTCAACCCCGAAACTCATGAATTTGTCTTTTAATTAGAATTAATAATAGCAGGTTATCGGGAAGAATATTTTCTCCAGATGCGACTTGAGGGGAAGGGCCCCCTCCGGAGCAGATGGAGGAAATATTCTTCCCAATAACCGACATTAGAGTAGTTGCATCAAAGTAAGTCAAAATCTATACTACTACCAAAGTAAATTATACATATGAACGAACCAAAAAAACTATATAGAGTAAAAGAAGGTCAAATAATCGCCGGTGTAGCAACTGGCCTAGCAAGGTATTTTAACGTAGATACCGTTTTAGTAAGAGTAGTATTTATCGCCTTAGTCTTCGCTGGTGGTAGCGGAGTATTGTTATATATCATTTTAGCAATAATCATCCCAGAAGAGCCTAAATCTACCACCTCGCATACAAGTAGTACTAACCATGAAGTAAATTCTGACACCGTAAAAGAGTTCGTAAATTCCGTAGGGGATAACGCCCAAAAAATTGCAGAAGATATCAAAGAGAGAATCAATCAAAATACATCGACGAATTCCCACGGAGAAACCGAAAAACAAAATACTACAAGAAATATAGTAGCTCTGGTTATTATTGCAGTTGGTGTTCTTGCTCTATTCAATTCCATAACCGGATTTCATTTGTTCCGCTGGGAACTTTTTTGGCCTATAGTATTAATTTTTATTGGTGGAATAATTCTCTTCAAGAAAGGGCATTAGCATGTCAGGGTTCCCAGTAAAAAAATATCATTCAGCAGGTCGTTATTTCCTAGGACTTATAATAATTTTTTTTGGGCTGGCTAGCTTGCTTGAGAAGTTAGGGTATATAAATTTAGCACTCTGGAAGAAAGAGTATTTTTTACCCATTTTAACCATCTATATTGGGCTGAGTATGCTAGGCAAGGGTAAAAAGTTTTCTGGCCCCTTAGGCATTATTCTTGGCTTCGGTGTTATTGCCATTCTCTTGCATGTTTTAACAGGCGGAAGTTTCTGGTCTAAATTTTACTAGACACAACTCACTAAAGGTATTATCTTATAACTCCAAGCAGTTTCTAAATCCAACGGAGGTGTATGCAAGAATTACCATTAGATAAAGCTTACGGAGGCTTTTTCACACAACCATTTCTATCACTTAGTTTTGTAGACGGTTCACGTTGGCACGTAGATGTGGGCGGTGATTTAGATCCCTATCTCATTGGTTACTCACGTATAAGAACTTTATACGAGTGTCTATCAGATGAGGAGAAATTCAAAAAAGGAATGTTCGCTATTTTTGGTGATGGTGTGAATTGGCTCAGTAGAGCAACTCCATTACTTATACAGTTGGTCAAACGGTTAGCAGAAATTAACCCCTACTATACTGTGAAATCAGTCTGTTCATACACGGGTTCAGCTGGTCCAAGTTTTATTTTGAGACAAGGTGCATTTTTTAAGCGATTCGATCTAAGTCCTAGTATTCCTTTATCTACTTCAGTCCAATTTTATGGTCAAGATGTAAATGAATACTTGCTAAAATCAGGATTGCTAGATGAGAAAGACAAATAAAAAAGACACAACTGTGTCTATTTTTTTATGCATCCATAAATTTAAGGTACAAGCTATTAATAGGAGATTCGCCCATACTTAGAAAAGCATCAGATAAAAAGAATTACATCTTCTCCTTATAAAATTTATCCAAAATAAAAAAGACCCTATCGGAGTCTAGAAAATAATTAAGATATTGGCATGAATTCCGAAATCTTCGTAAAGTCTAG
>CAYSUI010000002.1:0-111314 GCA_964434195.1 uncultured Candidatus Saccharibacteria bacterium | reverse complement strand
CGCGTGATGTACCAGCGTGTGGTCCCAGTAAGAAGAATAAGCGTTCTACTGGACCGCATCTTCACATGTCGCTAGTGGAGGATTAAAACCTATGTTACTAAGACAGCTGTTGCTTAGTAGACATAGGTTTATTTTTATTTTTTAAGTCTCCTAAATAGATAAAATGTGATATTATTTTGATGAAATTACTAAATGTTAAAATTAATTATAAACCAATCAGATTTTCTGAATATGATCAATAACATAAAAAAACTATTATTGTCTTTACCTGTATTTTTATTCATTTCGGTAGCTATCCTAAGTTCAGTGTCTCTACCAAAAGTTGCCCTAGCCCAAACCACTTTTACTAAAACTAACTATGGTGTCGGTGAGCAAGCGATTATAAATATTCAAGGAGCAAAACCGAATTCCAAAATTTTCTACTCTTGGTCAAAAGACAATTGGCTAATAGTAAAAAATCAAGATTCGGGGGTCATAACAGACACAAGCGGAAATGGAAGCTTGTCGTTGGGTAGTTTGAAGTATGTCGATGTTGGTAGTCACGAAATTTCGATTGTAGTCGACTCAGTAATCTCGACCGCAAACTTTACAGTAACATCCGCCACTCCAACCATCGAACAGCAAATTAGTGAGGTTGAGCAATTGTTTGTATCATCACTTTATAAAGATGGTAAAAGAGCTGCTACAAGTACTGATATAAGCCATCCACAAGGTGATGCATTATTTATTGGAAACCAGCGTGTTCAGTACAGTGTAGGGGATAAATTAATTTTCTCAAATATCGGAGGTTTAACACCTGGAGATGAGATGATTGGATATATTTTTAGAAATGGAAAATTAATGTCACGTCCGTTGAAATCTGAAACGAAAGCAGACAATACAGGTAAGTGGTCGGGTACATTCGCCAATACTGTTTTTAATAGCTCTCAAAGTGGAAACTATTTAGCTATCGTACACGCTAAAACTGGAAATAGTTTTGCTCTTTTTCCTTTTGGAGTAGGTTCCATAGATTTCGGAAAAATTGGTATCCCTGTGTTAGAAAACGCAATGGTAGGCGTGCAGTATGTGGATGGAGGGTATATAGGTGTGTCGGGAAGCTTTTGTAATGGCTGCATTCCCAAGGCCGCTTACTACACATTAGGTAATGGCCTTTACCCAGCACTAGATTATGTAACCAAAACATTTACGATAGATGGAACGAATCAGGCAGCTTCTAAATATATTGTGAATAATGCCCAAGCAAGATACGGTATCAGTGTGGGTCTTAAAGGTATGCCAGAATACGTAAACGAGGAAGAAGGAGGATTTGTCTTCCTATTTGATGAACAGAATATTGTAGATATGAAATATGTAGCTCTAACTGTTCAAGCATATCGCCAAATCGACAGACCGACGAGCGGAAATTACTCAACCAAACCTCTACCTGCCACATCAACGAATACCACTACCACCGCTCATCCAATAGGAACGAATATCAAGATATCAGATGGTACTATTTATACAATTACCGAAGCCAATACTAGGAGACCATATACATCTGGAGCGGCTTTCCTCTCTTACGGCTTTAATTCATTTGCTTCTGTGGTAGATGCAAACTCGGCAGACTTAAGTTTAGCTGTAGGAGCATTTATTCCACCTAGAGACGGGAAGATAGTTTGCTCAGATAGGGGAGCAGATAAGGGCACCTGCTACTTAATCACAGAGAGTAAAAAGGCTGGTTTTACTTCAGCCCAAATTTTCAAGGAACTTGGGTTTAGTTTCGATAAAACTCTAACAGGGGATATGTCATGGATGCAAAGCGTATCTAATATAGACACATCTGCAACAACTCACAGACCAGGGGTGCTTATAAACCAAAACGGCACTCTAAAATTAGTCGTAGTGAACGGTGTATTTGGGATTCCAGATACGAAAACATTTGAATCATGGGGTTATACATTTGAAGACGCGGTTATAGCAAATGATTATGATATTCAATTACAACAAACCAAAATTTTGCAAACAAGGCAACCTGGTGATCTCTCTCCAAAGTAGGTAACGACAATTATATGGGTATAGGAAGAGCATTCTTAAAAAAACCGCTATCGCGGTTCTTTTTGTTATTGTTCGGGGGCGGCTTCGAATTTGGGCTTGAAGGATTCGAACCATTGTTTTTTGGCTTCTTCGGACATTTTGTCCATAACCATTTTAAGTACTGTGTGTTTGTCTACTATATGTTGAGCAAAGTTTTTGGCCATATCTTCTGCGGTTTCACCGGAGACTATGTCGTCACACATTCCACCTATTTTAAGGCAAGACATTTGTTTCATTTGAGTTCTTTTAATTAGTTTAATTTTATCAGTAGACTTGAATTAATTCAAAATGTATACTACAACATAAATCAAATTAATTGGAGGGGATTATGAAAAACGAAAAGTTTGTGAGTCTTGAGAAAATGGTGAAGTCTCGTTTAGTGGAGACATTGGTAGAGGAAATGTTGCAGCGTTCCGGATTTACAGTTTACAGGTTTGGGAAAGAGAATTATGCCAAGCAATTAGATGATTTAATTCCCAAAAATTTTAACCTTCGACATATTAAAAAATTTCGTTTTCGTCCAGATTTTGAAATAATTTTTCCGGATGGGGAAAAGCGCATGTTACTGGAAGTGAAGTTTCGATGGGATAATAAACTCAATAAAGAGTGTGAAGACCCTTCGCGATTCCGTGCGTTACGAGAACACTGGCCAGGAACAATTGTGGTTGTGGTTAACAAAATAAAACCACCTTACTTTAGGGTATTTAAAGAACCATATACGACTATAGATAAGGATTTTGGGGAAGTTGGGCTTTTGGACTCTGTAGAATTGGGACAGCACATAAGTCCTGAAATTTACAACATGTGTGAGGAGATGATATTTAGTTTATTTCAGGGTCTAGACTGCCAACTTCATAATAGAACTTGTATTAGGACTTAAAGCACACAAAAGTGCTTTTTTTGTTAATATGAATATATGAACCAATTTTCTTACATATTAATTTTAGTCCTGGTAATTTTAAATTTCGTTTCTTTCTTACTAGTTGGTGCAGATAAGAAAAAAAGTCAGACAGATTCTTCCCGAATACCCGAAGTGTACTTATTTTTTCTAGCTAGTATTTTTGGCTCGGTTGGGGTATTTATTGGGATGTTTGTTTTTCATCATAAAATTCGAAAATTGTATTTCCCTGTAGGCATAGGTGTGTTACTGCTCCAACAAATAGCCTTAGTCTATTTGCTTTTAGATTTCGCTTGACCAAGAATCTTTCAGTATGTTAACTTCTAGCGTACGTCAGTTAGAATGTTAACTATTTGAATTGGAGGATTGCGATGTCAAACAAGGTTATTTGTCCGGTTTTGGACAGAGAGAAAGTGGCGGTGTACGCACCGCACACGACTGCTGCGTGTTTTCTTTATGCGAGGGAAGAAGTGGGCGAAAACCCATGGCGGTATGAACATCTTGCGGATACCAGTTTTTTCACACGAGTTTTGCCATATGCGCTGGAAGACCTGAATGCACTTCCTAAAATTAAGGGGATGTGCTCGAGGGACATTGCTAAAATAAATAAAATTCTCGCCGTTGAAGGTTTCGAAATTCGTCTGAGTCCACCGGTGGATCCGGCAGATTTTGGTGTCGCTGCGGTGTACAAAGCGGAGGTAGACTATCGGCAGGAAGGAGAAATAGAGTGGATGTCTGCTATGAATGGTCGCTTTGTTGGTGTTAAACAACCGAGTTCTGAAGTTTACTATCGTCGTATTCATGCTCTGCGTGAACCTGTGATAGAGCTTAAGCTTCAAGATGAGAAAAAGAGGTTAGTGCTAACGAAGGCCGACACCTTGCTTGAATTGGCGGAAAATGACCTTCAGTTAGCAGCGCGTTGGATGCGTGAAGCTTCGGAGGATGGGACAAGCTTTGCTAATTCTTATGAAGGTGTGCATTTTCCGATGATAGATATGAACTACACGCGAGTGCTGTCTGAGATTATTGGTGCTTCGGTTTTGAGCAAAGACGGATTGCCAGGGAGCATTAGTGAGGCCTTTCAGCAAGCGAAATTTCTTTTGGACGAAATTGGGTTCAAGGTGGAATTGGCATCTGCGATGGGTGTGACATTCGAAAGTGTTCGTCAGGAGGAGTGGTATAAGATTGATGAACCTTTCATTGCTCTTATTTACCAACCAGGGCTGAATGAGCCACTTTTTGCCGGGTACTTACCGCCGGTGGTTTGGAACCAACCGCTTCGTTCTAAAGAGCGGAATCATAAACCTATGTTTTATTAAACACTGAAATTAGTCAGTGTTCTTTTTTTATCGTATATAATTTAGATATGGCAAGTTTTAGAACACATATCTCATTTGGAATAGCAGGGGCGATTCTTGGAATTATAGGAATGATGACTATTGGTTTCTCCGGAGGTCCACAGATTTACATGGTTGCTTTTACGTTGTTTAGTTTAGGGTCCATTTTACCAGACATGGATAGTGATTCAAGTATACCTTTTCATGTTGCGTTTGGGTCGCTGAGTATAGTTTCAGCTGTGTTAATGTTTTTTTATTCGGCTAGGCATTTTCCAGGTGATTGGGTGAATATTTTTGTTTCGACAGCCTTAATTGTATTAGTAGTGTGGGGAGTGGTGGGCTATATTTTTAAAAAATTTACTCACCACAGGGGGATAGTGCATTCCATTCCTTCTGGTTTACTTTCGGGTTTAGTAGTATTTTTTGTAGCTTCTAGATATTTGGATAGTGACCAGGATGCATTTCTGTTAGGAGTCGCGATGATGCTTGGATTCGTGCTTCATCTTGTGATAGATGAATTTTACGCCTTTATTAATCCTAATGGAGATTTTTTAAATCCTAACCAGGCATTTGGAAGTGCTTTAAAATTAAAGTCCCATAATCATTTTATTACGGTAGTTGTTTATAGTTTAATTGTGTTTTTGATGTCTGGAAATTATTCTCGATTGAGTAATTTAGCGAATAGTTTTATTGCTAATTTTAAATAATTTTAATTGTTACAAACACGGTTAAATTCATTTATATCTTGCTGACTTGGGGTGGTGGGCGAGGTCGTGTCTATAGAACTTAATATAGAATCCCTCCCAGATACATGTTCCATACCTAGTGCGTGGCCAAGTTCATGAGTGAGTGTGGAAAGTAGATTTAACTTGTTTCCATAACTATAAATTTTTATAGATTCAGGTTCGTTTTCGAAGGCACTAAAATATTCTCCTAAAATAAAGTTTTCCGGGAGTTTTTTTGTTAGTGCGTTTATTTGGTCGTTTGTGGTGTTGAAGGAATTTGCCGCTTCGTCTAACTTTTTTCTACTTTCTTCTAAGAGATTATAGTTTTTTTCTGAATTGTTATTTTGATAATTTGCTAAAGCCAGGTTGTAGTCATTTTTTAATAAATCGTAATAAGCATCTTGCTCAGCTAGGAGGGCTTTGAGTGAATTGGTAGTTTGGGTTATTTTTTGTCTTTCATCGTAGACGAAGTCTATGGTTAATACTGCTTTGGCTTCGTTGTATTCGAATAAATTTAAACCACTTTGCTTTTCCCAAATGTTTTCCGCTTCCTCTAGGATGTTTTTGACTTCCCCAGTGGTTATACCGAAGTTTGGGTTTATGTTGGAGATTTTGTAGTAAATAATATTACTGCATCTGTTTTTTGATTGTGTATGTGTACTTTTTTGTGTGTTTACCCGATCCCTTAAAGTTGGGTTAAGTTTTGTAGTTGGGTTAGTGGTTTCGATTGAGAGTACATTTCCAGGTTGTTTTATAGGTGAAATAGTTTTTGTTCTTTTGTTTTTGGCCTCGGCCGAGTAGTGGAACACTAATAGGACAGCGATTGTAAGACCAGCAAGAAATTTAAAAAAAACAATTAAAAACTCACCCAGTTGTACCCGGGCGTCTTCTTTATCTTGTTCGGTTTTTGCTGTATATTGGTCCATAATCTGACCAAAGATACTAGCATTTTTATAGTTTTAGTCAATATTTTTAGACTTGAAAGTATTTGATTTAAATGCTATTTTCTCAATCAGTGTAAATTAAGGATTTATTTAAACGTTTTTATGAAAGAAAACCTCGAAAAAGAGAACTCAGGGAATGGTGTGAAAGTACACATATTGGTGAGTATAATTACGGCTTGGGTAAGTTTTTATGTATATAAAAACCAATTTGGGGGTATAGGGATAGCATTATTAATTATGTTCAATATATTTTTTCATGAACTTGGGCATTACTTGACCGCGAAATATATGAATGAGGAGACAAATGGTATATATTTTGTTCCTTATTTTGGGGCGGTTACTTTGTTTAATAAAAATTTAAAAATTAAAAGTGACGCAATTATTTCCTTAATGGGTCCGGTTTTTGGGGTTGTCATAAGCGGGGTTTATTTAGTTTTATATGTTTTGTCGAAGAATCATATCTTGCTTTCGGCTGGGATAATTTCGTTATTTATTAATTTAGCTAATTTAATTCCAATGGTGCCTCTTGATGGTGGGCACATTTTTTTAGCGATATTAAAATCGTTTAAAAGTAAAATTTTTAAATGGTTATTATTTGTCCCAATGTTATTAGGTAGTTTGCTTTTTTCATTCGTAGATGGGTATTTTTTTGTCTTTGTAATACTTGCTGTTGTTAGTTCTGTCTTCGCTTTTGTCGAACCGGTAAAGTCTGCTTTATTGCAAAGAAAAGATATGGTGTCGTACGTGATGGTTTATTGGGCAGTTGCATTGGTTACAATATGGCTAGTTATTTTAGTTTTGAACAGTATTACAGTCAGAGAATTAATAGGTTTAATGGGAATTAGTTTATAAATTATGGAAAATATTAAGAAGTTTATCTCATCTCAGATAGAACAAGGTAGGAGTAGAGAGTACATAGAGAATATTTTGATAGCAAAAGGTTGGTCTAAAGACTCTGTAAAAATTGCTTTTGATAAAATATTTACAGAAGTCCCCGCGCCTGAGAACGTCAAAGATAATTATGTTGAGGTAATAGAGAATGTTGAGCCAATAAAGGCAGTAGAGGTTATCGCTGAGTCTGCTTCTAATGCAGTTGTTTCAGAGACATTTATGGTAGATGAGGAAGATAATAGAATTCCTTTGGGTTACAAGCTAGTGTGCGTTGCTTTAGTATTTTTTACTATAGTTACTTTTGTATATTTGACCCAGCTTTTTTCGGGAGCTATTCAGGTGTTTAGGTTGAGTCAGGCGATATCGGTTAAGGGCTTTGAAAATGACGACACTTCCAGTGTTATGGGAATATTTAATAACGGCTTTGAAGATTTGAATTCTGAAAATTCTTTAGATACCGCAATTTATGATTTAAGTGTGTTTAGGGATAGAAAAAGTTTAGAAGAAGCACTTAAGGAAAATACCAGGCTTAAAAAAAATATAGAAAAGGTCATTTCGAATTATAATGGTGCTGAAAGAACACCTTTTATTAGCTACCAATTAAATTTGTTAACTGCGAGGCTTGGTTTGTATGAAAAACGTACAGAATTTTACAAATTTGGAATTCAGGACTTTAAGAACTATGAAATAGAAGATGGTCAGTTTTCATGTAAAGTGCATAGGGTATGTGAAGAATTTGATTTGCAGATAAAAGGGTTAAATGAGAGCAGAGAAAGAGTTTTAGAATTTAAAGGCGATAAAAATAAAATATTGGATGCATCTGTGTTGTCATTATTGAGCGATGCGTTCTATATGGATTTGGAGAATAGCCGATAAAGGCTATTTTTTTTAATGGAAATGTTATAATTAGAGGGATAAAATATTGCAAATGAAAGAAAAATTAGTAGATATAATAAAATTGGCTGTTAGGGCGCCCTCTGGGGATAATAAACAGCCTTGGCGGTTTGAAATAGTAGGGGAGGATGTGGTTTTGGTGTATAACAAGCCCGAAGCAGATAAGAGTTTGTATAACTATGAACAGTATGCCTCGTACATTGCCATTGGGTGTTTACTTTTTAATATAGAGGTTATAGCAAAGCAGTTTAGTTTGGGTTTTAGCGAAGAATTGTTCCCGAATCCGGATGATTCTAATTTGGTTGCTAGATTGGTATTTATAGAAAACCAGAGTAATGAATCTAAATATTTTGAAAGTATAAAACTTAGGGCTACTAACAGGTTTCCTTTCTTTGATAAGTTATTGCCAGAGGATTTTAAGCACGAAATTTCTAGTATTTCTGGAGTAAAACTTATAGAGGATAAGGAGCAAATGCAGGAGTTTGGTAAGTTGGTTGCGGTGAATGAGATAGTACTCCTAGAAAACAAGATAATGCATGATTCTTTTTTTGAGGATATGGTTTGGACTACGGAGGAAGAGAAAACAAGAAAAGAAGGTTTATCTTTTGATACTATGGCACTTAAAGGACCTGCTGCATTTATGTTTAAGAGGTTTCGTTCATGGGGTTTTTTAAACTTTATGAACAAATTTTCAATAGCAAAAAAGGTGGCAGAGGAGAATTCGAAATCTTGGGGTTCTGGATCTGGGGTATTTGCTGTTACTAGTGATTTGGATAATTCTAAAGATGCGGTGAATTCGGGAAAGATTTTTGAAGAGTGTTGGTTATTGGCAACTAAGTATGGATTGGCGTTTCAGCCAGTATCTGGAGTTATTTTTTTAGCTAGGAGAATTTTAAAAGGTGACAAAACGACTTTTAATGAAGTGCACCAAAAATTAATCTTAGATACTTATAGCAAACTTGGTGAAATTTTTAAGGTAAGACCGGAAGATTTAAGGATGGTATTTAGGATTGGTTTTGGTCCTGATTTGCAGGTACGAACATCGAGAAAAGACCCTGAAATAAGTTATAAATAATGAAAACTGAAACAGTGCAACAAAACTTTGTAAATTTTCAAAAACAAACTAACTGGGTAAAAGAGTACTCAGAATTTGATACAAAAAAATTTGAAAAGGAACTAAAAAATAAGAAACCCGAGTTTTGGGAAAAGGTTGCAGAAGAAAAAGCTTTAAAAGTTTTCGAATTTGCTAGTAAGACTGTTCCTGCTTATAAAGATTTTTTAAAAAAGAATAAAGTTAACCTTTCTAAAGTAAGATCGATAGAGGATTTTAAGCATGTCCCTACTATAAATAAGCAAAATTATATTGCGGAATATGAGCTTAAGGATAGGGTGTCTGCTAATTCGAAAGGTTTTGTGGTAGCGGCTAGTTCAGGTACCAGTGGTGAACCAAAGTTTTGGCCTAGAGGTGGATACCAGGAGTTTGAAGCGGGGGTTATACACGAGCTTTTTTATAGAAGTGCATTTGCTCTTGGAAGTAAAAAGACTCTTATTGTTATTGGTTTTCCTATGGGTGTATACGTTTCGGGAATGGCTACGGTGCTTCCTACCTGGTTAGTTAGCCAAAAACCAGAATATAATTTGAGCATTGCGAGTGTTGGTAATAATAAGAATGAGTTATTGCGGGTTGTATCTAACTTACATATGGATTATGAGCAGGTTATTTTAGTTGGACATCCTTTTTTCATTAAAGACTGCATAGAGACTGGAAAAAGTGAAGGAATAAAATGGTCGAAGATGAATTTGGGTTTATTTTTTTGTAGTGAAGGATTTACTGAAGGATGGAGAGATTATGTTGCTAGTGAAGCTGGGTTAGGGATTGGTACAGAAAGAATAATTAGTACTTATGGGTGTTCAGAAATGTTACTGATAGGTAATGAGACACCCCTAACGCTTAAATTAAGGAGATTTCTTACAAAGAATACTAAGGTAAATACAGAATTGTTCGGGGAAACATTAGTGCCAAGTCTTTTCCAATATAACCCTTTGTTTCGATACATAGAGCAAGTCCAAGGTAATTTAGTTTTTACTTCTGCGAGCGGAACACCTTTAGTAAGGTTCGATTTGAAAGATGCCGGAAAGTTAATGTCTTTTAAAACTGTTCAGGAAAAAATGAGTACATTAGAAATGAAAGATCTACTAGAAACTAGTGCTAATTTGCCTTTAGTTGCTTTGAAGGGTAGAAGTGACCATACAATAATTTTTTATGCTGCGAATATATATCCTGAACATATTCATCAAGCTTTGAATCAAAAACCTTTTTTGAAGTTTCTCACTGGAAAGTTTACTTTAAAGAAACTTTATAAAAAGAATATGGATGAATATCTGGAAGTTCATGTGGAGAGTAGACCGGGAGTTATAGTAAAGGGTGGTTTTTCGGAAAAAATTAAATCGACTATTTTACATACTCTGCTAAAATTAAATATGGAGTATAAGGATATGAAATCGCATATGCAAAAAGATGTGGTTCCTGAAGTTGTAATACATCCATATCAAGATGAAGTTTATTTTAAACCTGGATTAAAACCAAAATACATAATTTAAATTAAATGGTGCTCTTTTCTTCCGATATTGAATTTTCGCTTTTTATAATTGCTGTTATAGCTAACGTTAGTTTAGCTATAAGCGTACTTAGATTTGCTCCTAAAAATCTCTCTAGGTTTCTATTTAGCGGTTTTGTATTAACTCAGCTTTTTTGGATAATAGTAAATTTTTATTCTTTTAGAGTTTCCGCAGAAAATCATTTATTTTTTGCTAGATTAACACTGTTTACATCACCTTTTCATGCATTCGCTTTTTATTGTTTTATTAAGACATTCCTTGTAGATAAAACTAATATCAAAAAAAGATATTTTTTACCATTTTTGTTAGCTATGGTGGCTGTGGCGGGGATAACATTAACTCCATATGTACTTCAGGATGAAATCGTTAATGCTGCTGGGGCTAGGAATGCTGTTTTTGCTAAGACGGCGGGTATTTATTTACTTTATATATTTATTTGTATTGGAGGGGGTTTTGTAGTTTTAATCAAGAGGTTTAGGAAGTCGGTGGGTGAACAACACAAGCAGTGGTTAAATTTACTAACGGGTTTAGCTCTCACGTTTTTTTTAGTTTTGGTTTTTAGTCTTTTTAACCCATTAATCTTTGGAAATATTGAAACCGTTAGATTCGGACATTTGTTTACTTTGCCGTTTGTGGTTTTTACTGCTTACGCAATGATAAAACATCATTTGTTGAACTTGAAAGCTGTTTTGGCAGAAATTTCAGTAATGTTGTTAAACCTTTTTTTGCTTATACGATTTATTACTTCGGAAGATGCTAATCAGTTCTTTGTAAACGGGTTTGTACTTGTTGGCTCTATAATTGTTGGAGTGTATTTAGTTAAAGGTGTTTATAGGGAAATACATCAGAGGGAACAACTCCAGGTTTTGAATGATGAACTAGATAATGCAAATGCTAAATTACAAGATTTGGACAAAGCTAGGGCTGAATTTATCTCCATAGCCTCTCACCAATTACGTACGCCTCCAGCAACAATAAAATGGTACCTCTCAGCTATTAAAAGTGGCGACTACGGTTCTATGGATAGTGGGGTTAGGGATACCATAGTGAAGGCTGAAATCACCAATAACGCTCAAATTTCGCTTATAGACGATCTTTTGAACGCTTCCAGGATAGAAAGAGGTAAAATGGAGTTTTTGTTTGAGGAGGGCGATTTAGTTGCATTGGCTCAAATGGCTTACGACCAATTGGTACCCCAGGCTTCTATGAAGAAATTAACTCTCAGTTTCACCAAACCTACCAAACAATTACCTTTAGTGGTTATGGATAAAGAAAAGTTAAGGCAGGTTATAAATAATTTTATAGATAACGCTATTAAATATACGAGAAGTGGGGGAGTAACGGTTTCTATTATAGATGATGCAAATAATATGGGGGTTAAAGTAACGGATACTGGTAAAGGGTTTAGTCCAGAAGTGGGTCCTGTGCTGTTTGAAAAATATACAAGAGGAAAGGACTCGGTAATGCATTCGCAAGGTTTAGGTTTGGGGCTTTATGTAGCTAAAGTAATTATAGAAAAGCATAATGGGAAGATTTGGGCAGAAAGTCCTGGTGAAGAGAAAGGTTCTTCCTTCTGCTTTACTGTTCCGATACACAATACAATTACTCCAAGTAGTACGAGTACTTTGGATTTAACACAGTCGCAGGGAGAACATAAATAAAAAAACCGAGTATTACTCAGTAGATATTTTTATGGCCACCGTGCAGCGTCTTCGTAGACTGTCTGCCCAAAATACCGTTTGGGCTCTTGCGTATTTTCTTCAATTCTGTAATTTATGCGGTTCAATTTCAGGCCCGCTTCGATCAATAACTCAGTTAGATGGTTTTCAGATGAAATTCGGTTTAAGCCCCCAACAGATTCCTCCTTAATTGTGGTTAGAGCAAACCCTGATTCATTGAGTGATTTCCAAACCCAATTTTTAACTACACTTGAATCACCTTCAAATACAAAAATTTTTTGCATGTCTGACTCCTTTGGATTATATTGAACGATATAAATTTTATTATGTACTATTTTAGTATTTTTGTCAAGTAATAAATACATGTAAGTGTTATAATAAATACATGAAGAAAATAGTAGAAAATACTAAGGTTAAAGTTATAGAGACACAGAAGGAAGTGTATATGCAGACACTTACTTTGCTTGGTGGGGCGTTCGCTTTGGTGGCGGCGCTTGCTTGGAATGAAGCTGTAAAAGCACTTATAGAAAAATTCTTTCCAGCTGGAAGCGATGTGTTTTCTAAGTTTTTATATGCAGTAGTTATAACAGTATTAGTTGTATTGGTAACTCGTTATATTAAGCAATTAGAATTAAAATACAAAGAAGTAGAAAAAACAGAAGTTTAATAATATGAAAACTTTTTATAACGAAATTAAGCTAACTACTTCCAAACAGTTTGAAGTAGTAGATATAACAGAGAAAGTTCTGGAATTAGTTAGAGAGGCTAAAATAAGGGAAGGTGTTGTTACAATTCAATGTCCGCACACTACAGCAAGTGTGCGCCTTAATAACTATGAAAGTTTGTTAACTCAGGATATGTTTAAGGCAATGTACAGGTTGGTTCCAGTAGATGTTAGTTATAGTCACGATTTATTTGAACTTAGGGCAAAAATAAGTGGTCAGGACAGAACCAATGGACATGCTCATATAAAAGCTTTTTTGATGGGAAGTTCAGAGAGTGTAATAATAAAAGACGGAAAATTAATGTTGGGTGGTACTCAGAGCGTTCTGTTTATTGAATTCGATGGAGGGAGAAACAGGGCTGTGCAGGTGAGTATTATGGGAGAGTAACTAATGCCAAGTACAGTAAAGAAATTAGTTTTAGCCAGTGTAATAGGTTTTATTCTCGTAGTCACCTTAGGTGGCTACGCTTTGTTTAAGTATGTGAAGAAGACCCCTAAAGTCGAGGTAAAACCTATCGAAGAGCAAAACATAACTCTTATAGAAGGTTGGACGCTTCATGACTATGCAGAAAAAATAGAGAAAGAAAAAATTTCGAATAAAAAAGATTTTTATTCAGCATTAACTAAAGTGGATCGTTCGAAGTATTCATTTTTGGATTCAGTACCCAAAGAGTCAGATTTGGAAGGGTTTTTATTTCCTGATACCTATAGGATCATAAAAGGCGATGAAGTAACTTCTTTAATTACTAAAACTTTAGATAATTTTGATAGGAAAACGAAGAAGTTTAGATTAAGCGATGAGCAACGATTTATTATTCCGGGGTATGAGAATGTTTCTATCGCTGGGAAAAAGGGTTTATCTCTTTATGAAGTAGTTACACTTGCTTCTATTTTAGAAAAAGAAACAGGGACAGACCTAAGTAAAAGAGGTTCGGATCAGACTCAACGGCTTATAGACGAAAGAAAGATAGTTGCCGGTATATTTTTAAACAGACTTTTAATTGGACAAGCGCTTGAAAGTGATGCGACGATCAATTACATAACCGGGAAAGATTTGGCATCGCCTACAGCAAAGGATCTTGAGAGGAACTCAGCTTATAATACATATAAATTTCCAGGACTTCCTCCAGGGCCTATATGCAATCCTTCTGTAATGAGCATAGAAGCAGTAATAAATCCGACAAAAACTAATTACTATTATTTTCTACATAAACAACCCTCAGGCGAAGTAGTCTATAGTAAGACTTTCGAAGAGCATGTAAATAACAAGTTTAAGTATCTGAAATAGCAGCAAGGCTGCGAGAGGGGGAGACTCTACTTAGGACTAGGCCTGGTAGAGGGGCGAAGTGAGCCCTATTTGGTAGGAGCATGTAAATAACAAGTTTAAGTATCTGAAATAAAAATAAAATGTACTCACAACCTGAGCGGGGATACGATAACTCTAAGCATAATAGAATTGAAGAATTTCAGAGTGCGGGTTTTTCCGACGGAGACTTAGTAGTGTTAAGAATTGGTTTGGTGGGAAAAAATATTTATAAGTTAGAATTCAACGAAGACTCAGTTTATCCTGTGAGATTGTTAAGTTATAATCTCGATACAGGCAATACTTATGGTAGTCCATTGGGATTGGAAGGGTTAAAGCCGGAGAGGTTAGAAAAATACAATCCAAATATAGAAAAATCAATTTCAGGTGAATTTATCGATCAATCTGTAGCAAGATTTAGTAAGTTATGGGATAGACCTCCATATCGTGATGAAAGGACTTGGAGGGATATTGCTGGAACAGTTAGATTGCTCAAGACTTTAACTAAAGATCCTGGTTCTGCTTTTATAATTGATGATGAGTTAAAGGAATTAGTTTCGACTGATCCAACTTTTAACCAGAAATTGAATGAACTTTTGCTTACTTTACAGATAGGAAGGCTTCCAAAGCAGGAACAGAAGGCAAGGATGGTAGATAGTTTAAAACAAGGTGACTTTGTGGTTATAGATTCTTTAAATGGGTTTAGGCAGATATTTTTGTGTCAGGGTGATTTATTTACAGAAATGTATGAAACCAAAAAGGTGATTACGGGAATTCTTGAGCCACCAAAGGATAGAGTCGAAATGAATAGGTTTTTAGAAGAAAAATATGAAGAGGGTGCAGAAATTACGAAAGCGGATAATCTTATACAAGCCAGAACTACTAAGTCTAATTTTAGTGAATTAAAACAAAGAACTGCTGAGGCTAATAGACAAATTGTTGCAAAATTAAGAGAAGGTGACTCAGTTCAAATAGGTAGAGTTGTCTACACACTAGAAGAAAATAATAAGGTAATGAAGGAAATGTATGGCGAACATTTCACAGGTACTGCTATTGTTGAATTTATTACAAAGGAAGAATTTGTTCGTTTGGCTGAAAGCGGAGAAGTCAAATTAAATGTTGATTTCAAAAAACAGGAAGTAGAGATAAAAAATCCTGATATAGGAAAAGATATAGATGCAGAGAAAAATGCTTTGGAGCTTATAAACGCAGGTTTTTTTAAAAGTGGTGAGGGTTGGATACCTCATGCTTTAGAGAAGCGAGAAAGGGCGATTTTAAATAAGTATTCAGGTAAAACAAAAGAGGTCTTAGAGGAGATAATTACAAGTCCTTCAGCGCAAAGGGCTAGGGCTATTTGTTATTTTGTATCAGCGTTGCAGGAGATAAAATATCAGGACCCAGAGATGTTCCTTCAGACATCTGCTAGATCTATTAGAATTAAAGACGGGAAAGTTCAAGCAAGAGTATTGGGTTTGGTTGAAAGTATGTCGCCGGAAGATTGTAGAAAAATTTTAGGAGACAAAGACGGGTGGATATCATTAGACTCAGAGGTTTTAAATTCTACGATAGGTACATATTCTTTTAGTGACCAAGCAAGTATTTATTTGGAATATGCATTTCGCGCTACTGTATCCAGAATAAAAAATTCAAAAAAAGGAAGTACGGAAAGTTTGGATGAAAGAGGTCTAAGACCTTACGAAGAAGGAAATGCACATAGGGCACTCCATTGGATACTTTCTTCCGAGGTTGCACAAAAAGTGAAAATAGGAAAGAATCAATTTGCTTTACGGTTAACGGACGAACTGCGAAGTGCCGAAGAATTTGTTTTCAATAAATTACATTTAGCTGATGACGGGAAGCTTCCTGAGTATTTTGTAACATTAAGTTCACCTTTTTTCATGAGAGAAGAAGATGGCTCAGAGAAAGGGGTTATTTTTGGGGAGTTAAAAGGCGGAAAAAATTATATTATTTATAAACATAGTTATCCTATAATTTCAGTTCAAGGATCTAGAATTCAATTAACCAATATTCAAAATTCTGTGGGTAAGCCGGTTGAAATTACCAGAAATGACTTTGGGAGAATGATTTCTTCAGTACAGGCGGTGAAAATAAAAAAACGCTATCCAGCACTTAAGCTAGGATAGAGTTTTCGAAAATTTTATTTCCATTTAGAAAGCTATCTATTGTGACAGGATTTTTACCAGCGAGTTGTAATTCATGAATGTATAAAAGTGTTCCTTGACCGCAAGAAATTATTCCATTGGGATTAACTGTTCCGACCGGTTTGGGGTTTGGATCAATTTCTGTAATAGCTTGGCAGCCCAAGATTTTAATATTTGTATTCTGCCATGTGGTCCAGATTCCTGGCCATGGGTAAAGGGCTCTAAATTGATTATGTATTTGTTCCGCAGTCTTATTCCAGTCGATCCTGCCATCGTTTTTAGTCAATATTTTTGTATAAGTTGCTTCGTTTTCGTTTTGTGGTACAGGTTTAATGTTTCCAGATTCGATATCTATGAGGGTATTGAGTAGAAGCTTGCTTGAAATTCTAGCCGCTCTTTCCGAGAGAGTGATTAAGGTATCGTCTTCGTCGATAGGGAAGTTTTCGCTAGAAATTATTTCCCCTCGGTCCATTTTTTCATCTAAGAAGAATATAGTTGAGCCCGTGGTTTTTTCTCCGTTTAAAAGAGCAAATTGTAACGGAGAAGCTCCCCTGTATTTAGGTAAGAGTGAAAAATGTACGTTAATAGTTTTGAATTTGGGCAAATTTATAATTTCAAGAGGTAATATTTTTCCGTAAGATACTACTACGAAAATATCTGCTTCGATATTTTTTAATTTTTCTAATAATACGGGATTATCTTTTACTTTTTCAGGCTTGAGTATTTCCAGTTTTAACTCCTTGGCAAGTGCGGAAACAGGGGTCTCTTGTAGTATTTGTTTTTTACCTACTGGTGCATCAGGATTAGTAATAACTGCTAATACTTTATGGTAAGTGTTAAGTGCTTCTAGGGCAGGAAGAGCAACATTAGAAGTTCCGAAGAAAACTATTTTCATATTTCGTTAATTAGGTGTCTTAGTAATTCTGCTTCCAGTCTGCAGTCGAAAAGTGCGTCGTGACGCTTGCCAGGAATTTTAATTTTATATTTTTTTTGAAGTTCCTCCATAGAAAAACCATTAAATCTTTTTTTGTTTGTGAGTTTATTTTTTTTAGCTAAAATCGGATACGCAAATGACCAAATGTTGAACACATGATAATCGTATGGGTAGGGGATACCTACTTTAGAAAATGCTGCCTGTAAAAATATACTATCTAGTGTCCCGCCCCATACAGTTATGATGGCAGGGGAGTTATATATATTTATAAATTCAGCTATGGCTACATTTAGGTTTGGGGCATCTTCAAGTATAGATTTTGAAATACCGTTTATTTTCATGGAAACCGGATCTCTATTTTCCCACTTTTTTGGTTTTATGTAAGTCATAAAACTTTGTTTTTCTTCTAGTGTTTCCTTGTCGAGTAATATGCTTCCAATTTGAATAATTTCGTTTTTGGAAATATCCAAGCCGGTCATTTCTAAATCTATTAATAGGAGGTCATTTTTAAAATTCATGTTTTTTTGAATGAAGGATGAAGAATGAAGAATGACGAATTGGGAATTAAGAATGGATATGTAAATGAGATTTCTCGTTATTCTTCATTCGACATTCGTTTTTCTAACTCAGGCGTGTCCAATTATTTTTTTAAAGACTATTGTACAAGCTCTCGCTCTCTCTATGGCATTACTCTGACTTACTTGTTTTATCCTAAAATGGTCGAGCAGGGTGTTTAGGGTGGGCATCTTTTTTATTCCATAAGAGAGTGCATAAATGTATTCCAGCGTCCAAAGTTCAATAACGTGATTGTCGTAGTCATATGGGATGTTTGCTTTTTTAAAAGCGTTACGCAAGAAGAAAAGATTCTGTACGTTATGGGTCGCTAGTAGTAGGTCATTTCCAAATTGGTCGTAAAATTTTTTTGCAACTTCATAAATTTTGGAACTTTTTCTCATTACCTCATCTGGTATGTCCAAAATTTGAGCGTGTTTATGAATTGTGCTTTCTAACAAACTAACTCTGACATAACTATTGAAGTTTGCTTTTTCGAGAAGGTTATCTTTATCTAGTAAGATAGCAGATAGTTGAATGATTGAATCCTTGTCTGTATCTGGACCAGTTGTTGTTGTTTCTATAAAAAGAATATCTTTTATAAATTTCATTGATCAGAATATTTCTTAACTAAATCTGCCCCTTGTGTGATCTTGTTTAGTTTGTCGATTATTAGTGTTTGGTGTAAGTGATCGACTTCGTGTTGGATTACTCGTGCTATCCAGCCGTCGTCAGTAATTTTTTGAACTTTCCCATCAAGATCTTGGAATTCAACAGTTATTTTTTTTGGCCTGGTCACTTCTCCAAACAGACCTGGTAGAGAGAGGCATCCTTCTTCTATGACTGCTACATCTTTAGAAGTTTTAATAATTTTTGGATTAATAATTGCGAATGGGGGAACACCAGCGTGTTCTAGGTAGATTATTGCAAGGTTCAAGTTTATTCCTACTTGTGGTGCTGCGAGTCCTATGCCGTCAATTGACTTTACAGTTTCAAGCATATCTTTAAGTAATGTTTTTATCTCTTTTGATAATGGAAATGAAACATCTGGATTTGTGAGTCTTAAAACTTTTGATGGGAGTTTGCTAATTTTTAGTTTCATTTCTTTCTTCTTTCGATTTAATGGTGTGTTGCTTTAGTAGATAAGTAAATAACCTGCCTGGAGTTGTGATGTTCTTAGATTCTAATACCTGGCCAAGTATCATTCTTAGAATTGCATGATCATGAACGTAGGTCATTTTAAGGTAGTATCCAAAATGAGCCTTGTCTCTAAGTTTAGTTGCAAGTTCGTCTGCAAGGAGGTGACTTGCTGTATGCAAATGAGGGTTTTTTTGAGCTTTTTTAGCTGGATTGAGTTTGTGTTCTTTGAAGTCCATATAATCTACTTTATAATCATTATATATGAATATTATCGATATTGCAGGTGTACCTATAAATAATGAATTAAAAGTTAAGATACTTGAGAATATTGAGCAACGCTTGGATAAAGATCTTAAAACTTTTGTAATAACCCCTTATTCTGAGTTTATTTATGGGGCCTTTGAACGAGAGGAGACTAAAGCTATTTTATCCAAGGCAGATGTATCTATAGCAGACGGGATGGGGGTTTTTATTGCTTACAACTTCTTGAAAATGCCATTTAAGGTAAAGTCCTTTTATGGAAAGATAGTGGAAGCGCTAATGCAGATGGTTTATGTATTGGTATCAGCATTCTTAAAGTTAAAGTCTCTATATAAATATATCCCTGAAAAAATAGTAGGGGCTGATTTTTTTTGGGATTTGGTTAACATCGCTGGTAAGAGAGGGTTGTCAGTATATTTTTTGGGTGGATTTAATGATACGCCGCAATTAGTTGCTGAGGTTGTTAAGAAAAAATACCCAAATATCAAGATTGCAGGGTACTCAACATTAGGTCCAAATGAAATTAGTGTGGACGATATTAATAAAGCAAAAGCAGATTTCTTGTTTGTGGCTTATGGTCCCTTAGTGCAAGAAAAATGGATTTCGCAAAATTTAGAAAAATTAGATTCAAAAGTATTAATGGGGGTTGGTGGAACTTTTGATTATATTACCGGATTAAAAAAAGCACCAACAAGTTTTATTAGAAAAAATGGATTTGAATGGTTGTATAGATTGTTTACTCAGAAGGGTCGTTCGAAGAGGGTGTGGAACGCTACAGTTGGTTTAATAAAAAGGCTTATACGTTTTAAAGTCTACGAAAGTATGCCTTTTAGAAAAAATGTTTTAGCAGTTATTATAAAAAACAATTTAATTTTAGTTTGTAAACGTAAACCAATTCCTAACAACGAGTTTGGCATGTCGTTCGTAGATTATTGGCAGTTTCCGCAAGGGGGGTTGGAATCAAATGAAAGCATAGAAAATGGCGCAAGAAGAGAGGTAGAGGAAGAAACTGGTTTAAAAGAATTAAAATTTTTAGGTATTTCAGATGTTGAATATTCTTATAAATGGCACAACGCAAGAAGATCATTGTCTAGTTTAAAGAAATATAGATTTAAGGGTCAGAGTCAGACAATAGTTTATTTTGAATTAAGTAGAGATGAGGAGGTTAAGTTGGATAATAGAGAGTTTGAAGATTTTAAGTGGATAAAGCAAGAGGATTTTGAAAGAGTTATTAACCGGGAAAGATTTGGTACCTTGCCAATCATTCGAGCTGATTTAGAAAGGTTGCTAAAAAATACAATTTAGGGTATTGTTAGGATTATTTATATGAGTGAAAAAATGTTTAGAACTAGGTTCGCACCTAGCCCCACTGGTTATGTGCATATAGGTAGTCTTCGCACTGCTCTTTTTAGTTTTCTCTTTGCTAGAAGCACTGGAGGAGTGAATGTATTAAGAATAGAAGATACAGATCAAAATAGATTAGTCGAAGGTGCCGCAGAAAATTTAATTAAAGTTTTAAATAGTGTTGGTATTAAATTCGATGAAGGGCTTACATTACAGAACGATAAGTTGGTGGAAATAGGGGACTATGGTCCTTACACTCAATCTAAGAGACTTAGTGTATATAAAGAGAACTTATTAAAATTGGTAAAAGAAAAAAAAGCTTATTATTGTTTCTGTAGCGAGACCAGATTGGATGAGCTTAGGCGTGAACAGATAGCGTTGAAGAAACCTCCAATGTATGATAGGTTCTGTAGAAAGCTTTCTGATCTAGAAGTAGAAAAAAAATTGCAAGAGTTCGAGGGAATGCATATGAGACCAGTTATAAGACAAGCGATTCCTGAAGAAGGTCAGACAATTATTAAAGATATAATTTACGGAGAAATAGCTGTAGAAAATAGAGTTCTTGATGATCAAGTATTGCTGAAATCTGACGGTTATCCTACTTATCATTTAGCAGTTGTGGTTGACGATCACTTTATGGAAATAACTCATGTGATAAGAGGTGAGGAATGGATTTCTTCTACTCCAAAACATATTTTGTTATATAAGGCTTTTGGTTGGGAACCAACACAGTTCGCGCATTTACCACTTATTACTAACCCTGATAAAACAAAGCTTAGTAAAAGACAGGGAGATGTTTCAGTAGAGAGTTATTTAGAAAAAGGATTTTTAAAAGACGCTCTTGTTAATTTTGTAGCGTTCTTAGGTTGGAATCCTAAAACTGAAAGAGAAATTTTTTCCATTGAGGATTTAATTTCTGAATTTGACCTTGCAAAAGTTAACAAAGCGAGTGCTGTTTTCGATATTGATAAATTAGAATGGATGAATGGTCTGTATATTAGAAAAATGGAAACAACTGCTTTGGTGGAGTTATTAGTTCCTTATTGGACTAAAGAAGGTGTGGAAGTTAAAAAGTATTCCACCGAATATTTAGAGATGATAGTTGAATTGGAAAAAGAGAGGTTAAAAAAATTATCTGATATATTTGAACGTACAAAATATTTTTTTGCAGAGCCTGAGTACGAGGGTGAGCTTTTAATTTGGAAGAAAGCAAATGCTGAGGCTTGTAAGTTGCATTTAGAAAAACTTACATTGTTTTTAAGGGATTTGGCAGACCAGGATTTTGAGAGAAAAACACTTGAAGATAAAGTGAAATTATTTATTGCTGATAACGAATTAGATAACGGAACTGTATTATGGCCGCTTAGGGTCTCTTTAACAGGACTTTCTGCTTCACCAGGACCTTTTGAGGTGGCTTCTACTATTGCGTTTGGGCTCGGAAAAGAAGTTGTTTTGCAAAGAATTGGTTTAGCAATTCAGAAACTTCAAAAATTGTAGTATAATTAAGCAAGAATGTACCTTGCTATAAATAAATTGAATAAGAAAAGAATTAGTCTATTTTTACTGTTGTTAATAGGCAGTTTTTTTGTATTTACTTCTGTAAAATCACAAACCGTGGATAATCTGAAGGACCAAAAAAATTTAGTGCAACAGAAACTAGCTGAGATTAATAAACAAATTCAAGGATTACAAAAGCAAATTCAGACCACTAGAAGCCAACAAGCAAGTCTAAAAAATGAGATTTCTATTTATGATAATCAAATAAGATCGACTCAATTAGCTATAGATGCTAAGAATACTCAGATTGAGGATACAAATCTTCAAATAAAGATACTTTTAGAAGAGATTGAAAAGAGGACTAAAGAAATAGAAGATAATAAAAAGATTCTTGCCGACTTTTTAAGACAATTACAGCAATTGGATAATAATTACGTATTAAATGTATCTTTTGGCAGTGACCAATTTAGCGAATTTTTAGATCAGGTCCAATATAACCAAAATATACAAGCCAAAGTACATTCTATAATACAAAATATTAAGGAAATAAGAGACAAACTAAGAATTCAAGAAAAGGAATTGGAAGCAAAGAGGACCGAGCTTCAGTCTTTGAAAGAACAATTAGAGGAAACCAGGGGTTCATTGATTACCCAAAGATCTGGCAAAGAGCAATTGCTTTCAAGGACTAGGGGTTTAGAGAGAAATTACCAGACACTCTATTCCGCTTCTGCAAAAGAAGCAGCTGATCTTCAGAAAGAGGCGGACGAGTTAGATAAATCGATCGCAGAAAAATTAGGGAAAAGAACTATTTCACCGGGTAAGGGTTCTTTGGCTAAACCTATGGATGGTATTATGACCCAAGGCTACGGAAATACTGGTTTTAGGGCATTGGGGTATAGTTTTCATAATGGTATTGATATAGCAGCTCCTGCAGGGGAGCCTGTGTATGCAGCAGCAGATGGGGTAGTGGTGGCTAGTGATACCGGAGAGGCCTCTTATGGTAACTGGATTGCTATTAAGCATTCTATAGTAACCAAAAATGGTCCCCGTGATATTATTAGTTTATATGCTCATTTGAGGTCTATAAAAGCTAAAATTGGCCAAACAGTAGAGCAGGGGACTCTAATAGGTTATGAAGGAAATACGGGAAATACTACACGTTTGCTTTATGGGCCTGAAAGAGGTTATCATTTACATTTCACGATATTTGATGCAGAGGGTTTTGGTGTATCTCAGGGAAAGTATTCTAAAATTTACGGCCCATATACGGTTCCTTATGGGTATACCTATAATCCTTTAGACTTCCTGCAATAATAAATTACTAATGAATTTAAGAAAAAAATTTAGAACACTATTAGCTAGCTTCTTACTTATTGAAATATTTTTGGTATATGCTCAACCAGTCAATGCGCAAAATACCAATTCTAGTACAACAACGGTAGCAGGTGGTGCTGAACAGTCTATAAAAGACTTATTGTGTACACCTACAGATACAAGTCAGAGTGGTGTTACGACTACATCAAAGGAACAGTTTGCCTATACCACTTATTCGGTATCGAGTAATGCGGCTGGAGATGATTTATATAACTGTATAAATAGGATTTATAGATTTGCTATTGCTTTTTCTTCTATAGCAGCTGTTTTTATGATAGTTATAGCGGGTTATTTGTACATGGCTAGCGATGGTTCTGAAGAAAGTGTTACTAAAGCTAAGGAAATATTGGTTAGCTCGATAACAGCGTTAGTAATTTTATTTATTACTTTTATATTATTAAGGGAAATTAACCCTGAGTTGGTAAAATTTAAAATTATTCAACCACCGAGTGTTACTGGTGGAGTGCCTGGCAGTACGGGAAATTTTAATCCTTCTGGTGGGGGACCAACTGGTAGAAGTTTTGGGAATGGTAAGTGTGTTCCTATTACCAATAACGGAAGTCCAGCATCTGTGGCGAATTTGAAGGGTACGTGTTTTGGTTCAGTAGCTGAACAGGCATCGAGTATAGCGAACGGTGAAAGTAATGGTAATCCAAATTTACCAGTGGGTGTAGGTGCTTGTGGTAGCGGTTCAGCTAGGTGTGCCGATGGAAGTATTCCTGTTTGGGGTTTGTATCAAATAAATATTACAGTTCATAAGGTTGGTGGTTTAAATTGCCCAGCAGCATTTTCTAGTGGTTTTAGTTGTAGCAAGCGAAATTGCCGTGTTGTAAATCAAGACTTATATAATCAATGTGTTGCTGCTGCAAAAAATCCGAAAGCTAATATAGATGCAGCTTGTGAAGTAAAAGCAAAACAAGGTTGGAACGCATGGGTTTTTTATCAAAATAATTGTAAGGGCAAGTTTTAATAATCACTTATGAATAATATAAACATAAAAGTATATTTAGCCATTGGTGCGGTTTTTCTACTTTTGGGAACGGGATTTATTATTTATCTTTTATTTTTTGCTGGAAAGACACCTCAGAGTCAGTTAAATAACCCAGGAAGTGGACAAATAAATAGTGCTTATCCTGAAAATGTGCAAAAAGTTTTAAAAGATCCTAAAGAGGTGAATGGTGATTGGTTGACATTATACACTTCAGATGATTTTATTATTTCTTATGGTGTTAAGGGCGATATTTTTGCTGTAGATATACTTACTTCTCCAGCAGAAGAAAAGGCCAAAATAGCTGAAGAGACATTTGTTGGATTACTAGGAATAGATAAAACATATGCTTGTAAAATGAATGTTTCAGTAAAAGTTCCTGATGCGGTCGATCCTAGACTTTCAGGGTATGATTTTGGTTTTAGTTTTTGCCCCACTGTTAGTCATATAGAAGATTTTTTAATAAATAATAATAATTCATATATAATTAACGAAGAATTCAGGTAATAAAAATAATGGAAGAAAAAGAAGATTTGGTAGAAAATAAGAATTTAAAAAATACCATAATAGCCCTTGCTACACCTATTTCTGTTGTTTTGGCAGTGGTGTTGCTTGCTATATCTAATTTATACAGTACACAAATTTTATTGGTACAGTTGAATAGAATAGAAAAGAGATTGCCGCAATTGGAAGGTGAAGAAATCGTTCCAGTTAAGGTGCCTTCAACTGTGCCAAGTATTGGTAAAAATAATGCTCCGGTTACTATTGTAGAATTTGCAGATTTTCAGTGCCCATTCTGCAAAGAATTTAACGATAAACTTTTCCAAAGAATAAAGTCGCAATTTATTGACTCAGGTAAGGTGAGGTTTGTTTATATGCACTACCCATTTTTAGGAGAAGAGTCTATTTATGCGGCTGAGGCAACAGAATGCGCTAAGGAGCAAGGTAAGTTTTGGCAGTATCACGATTTGTTGTTTCAGAAACAAGGAGCTGAAAATGCTGGTGTATATGGGAAAGATAATTTAAAAAAATATGCCTCTGAATTAAACTTGGATCAAGCTAAATTTGATTCTTGTCTTGATACAAGGAAATTTCAAAAAGAGGTTCAAGAACAACAGTTACTCGGAACAGATTATGGTGTTACATCCACTCCAACTATTTTTATAAACGGAAGAAAATTTGAAGGAATAATTCCGCTTTACAAAGTAGAACAGGTTATCTCTAGCTCAGTAAGCACTGAGTAATAATGAGGAGCGCCAACGCGCTTCTTTTTTACAATCCAAACAAGGAGAGTTGATAATGGAAGGTGTTTGCGAGAAATGCAAAAAGTATGTATTTGATCTTACCACGCACCATGTGATTCCCCAGAGGTTTAAGAAACCGAGAAATGGGGATCCACTGTTAATGCTTTGCAGATTTCATCATACGGTTATAGAAAAACTCATTCCACAAAGATTGAGGCTTTCTAATAAAGAATATATTCGACTCGCGAACAAATTTATTGAGGGTGTGTATGATGACGAAGTCCGGTTTAATAACCGACGTGAATGGGTCATTTATTACGCTTTTTCCAGAGTACAACGCCCAATGAGGTATGTGAATTTAAAAAGGGGGAATAGAAATAGGCGTGCTATTTATAAGTACCGTTAATTATCATTAAGTGAACCCTTGGGTTCTTTTTTTATAGACAATTTTTTTAATTTCATTAGACTTCCCTATCAATAAAATTTTTAAAGAGGGGACTGCCAATGATAACGAACTACCTAATCCGTTTGTTGGGCGTTAGAGGTCTTAGGGTAAATACGTTTATTCTATGGATTCTTTGGTTGCCTATGGCTTATGTCACAATTTTTCCTAAAGATCTTGTACCTGAATCAATTTTTCAATTTGGACGAAACGCTGATACGGTAATAATTTTATCCTATTGGGTGTTAGGTGCGGAAGCCTATATTGCCTTGTACGCGATTGTTTTGATCTACTGGATACCTCTGATACTACTTACCTACTGTGCCTTGCAAAAAATTGATTTTAACATAGAAGATGACCCTGGTTAGGTAAGGGTCTATTTTTTTTAAAAACCAAAAGGGGAGTGTGGTAAGTAGTTAGCTAGTATAATAGCATTGGTAATGCTTAAGTACGTGCAAGGTAATACGGTGGAGGGTATGAGAGAGTCTACACTTTGAGTATGAGGAAGGGTTTATAGGGGTTTAATGCTGTAAGTTAGGTTATATGCATTAACCATATTTAATATGTAAAATGTATTTATTTATATATATTGTGTCGCATAAGATACATTGCGCGACACGTACTATATTTAAGTTAATACCACTCTTTTTTATAAACTTATACTCCCCTTGCATTTATTTTTAGAATTGAATCGACTCATATTTAAATAAGTTTTATTAAACTGCGTTAATGATCTTTAGTTCGTTTTAGTATTCTATCCAATTTGGTATTAACTTTGATAATTATTTTATTTAATTTAGTTTTATATTTTAAGCTCTATTACTCTGATTGATTTAAATATTTTTAAATACTTTTTATAGTGTACGGTCGTACACTCTATTTTTTTGAGTTAGTTTTAAATCCTGCCCTAATTGCTTCCGTTTCCGTAGTAAAGCATTTCTCTGGGGTTACATTCGCGTAACCTTTACTACCTGGCTTATAGTATCTCTTTGAGCCTTTATCTGTGATATTTCCTTTAATGACACAATTATCAGTTGGTACTCCCCTTTTGTCATTTTCAGATTCTGTGGTATAATGTTGATAATTGTTAAGGGAAGAATCGTTTGAATGTTTATAGTAATGTCTAGCAGTACCGAACCCAACAATAAATATCGCGGTCATTACTACCGCCATTTTAATTTGATCTTTAGTTGATAAATCAAATAATTCTAATTTCATAATGCAATACGCATTTGTACTAGGTAGAGTTTTTACTTTATCCCTAGCCGAGTTAATAGTAGTTTTAGCAAAGTATGCGCCTGAGGCAAAAATTATCGACGCGTCTTTTGAGGTTGCTATTGTAGAGACAGATAAACAACTTGATATTCAGAGGCTGCAGAAGGAGCTTGGTGGAATAGTAAAGATATTAAAAGTTGTAGATATTGTAAAGAAAAAACCCGGTGATTCTGTAAACTTTGCCCTGCAGAACTATTTTAAACCTAGTAAGATTAAAAAGGACTTTCTTAAGAATACTAAGGGTAAAATTCAATTCGGGGTTAGTATTTATTTAATGGATGAACAGGTCAATGCTTTTGGTGAGCCAAAAAAGTTAGGTATGTTTATTAAACGCGCAATGCAGGATGCTGGTAGTAGTATTAGGCTGGTTTTGCCTGAATTTAACTCATTAGCCCTAGCTTCTGTAGTAGTAACTAATAATCAGATGCTAGAAAAAGGCGCAGAGATTTGTATTTTGACTAATAACGAAACACTCTACGTAGCAAAGACGCTATCTGTACAAGATTTTGAGGATTATGGACGTAGAGACTACCAAAGACCGGCAAGAGATGATAAGCAAGGTATGATGCCGCCTAAAGTAGCCCAGAGTATGCTAAATTTGAGCAAGGTAAGCCCTAACGATGTAGTTTTAGATCCTTTCTGTGGTGTGGGAACGATATTGCAAGAAGGTATGCTTTTAGGTTTAAGGTGTTTAGGTACAGATATAAATAAAATTGCTATTTCAAATAGTGAAAAGAATTTAGAATGGTTTAGGAACAGATATAAAATACCCAAGGGTAAGTATCATTTAGAAATAAGCGACTCACGGGAAGTGTCAAAAGTCGTAGATATTCTATTGCAAACAGGTGTATTTAAAAATATAAGCGGGGTGGTCACAGAAGGTTATCTGGGTCCCCTATACTCGTCTTTTCCTTCTGCAGGTGACATAGAAAAGAACTTTAAAGAGTTAAAAAAGCTTTGGACTGACAGCTTGAAAGAGTTTGCTAAGTTTTTACCAAAGGGTGCCAGGGTGGTGTTTTGTTTACCAGCATATAAGAAGGATAGGACCTCATATGTACTCATGCCTGATATTGACTTTGGTGAGGGTTTAGGTTATACTCCAAAGGATTCGATCCCCGAAAATATGGTAAAAAAGCTAGGTTTTTTGAGGATTACCAACCGTGGTACGGTTATTTATGACCGAAAAGATCAGGTGGTAGCTAGAGAAATAATAATTTTAGAAAAGAACTAAGATAACAATATGGCACATAAGAAAGCCGGAGGTTCAACCAGTTTAGGCCGTGACTCAGTTTCCAAGAGACTTGGAGTTAAAGTTTACGGCGATCAAAAAGTTAAAAAGGGTGGTATTATTGTTCGTCAAAAGGGTACCAAGTATCATGCAGGTAAGAACGTAGGTACTGGTGGCGACTATACCCTATTTGCTCTTTCAGACGGTATAGTTAAATTCCAAAACAAGCAACAGAAGAAATTTCATGGTAACTTAAAGAAGACTAAAATTGTAAGTGTAGTACCTTCTGCACCTGCTAAATAAGCTTTTTAAAAAAAGAAACCCCATCTCGGGGTTTCTTTTTTTAAACATACTTGTCTTATTTTTTAGCTAATTTTTGGACTGCTTTTATAAAGCCATTAAATAATGGATGAGGGTTTCTAGGATGAGATTTGAACTCTGGGTGGAATTGACTAGCTACAAAATATGGATGGTTTTTTAGTTCTATAATTTCCACTAGCTGTCCGTCAGGAGTGGTTCCTGAAATAATTAAACCGGCTTGTTCTAGTTTTTCTCTAAATTCATTATTGAATTCATATCTATGTCTATGTCTTTCGGAGATTTTTGCTTGTCCTTGGCTCTTTATCCAACCTTGTTTAAGGTATTCTTTTTCTGTAATAGTTCCTCGTTTAATGATACAGTCCCAAGCACCTAAGCGCATAGTCGCTCCGTATTCTCGGTTTAGGAGTTTTTTCTCTTGGTCAGGCATTATATGGATTACAGGAAATTCTGTGTTTGAATCTACTTCTGTGGTATTAGCGTTCTTTAATTTTGCGACATTCCTAGCAAATTCAATCGTTGCCATTTGCATACCGTAACATAGACCAAGGTAAGGTATATTATTCTCACGAGCATATTTTACAGTCTCGATCATTCCTTCTGTGCCCCTGCTACCGAATCCGCCTGGTACAACTATGCCGTCGAAATCTTTTAATACTTCGGCTGCGCCCTTTTTTTCTATGTCTATACTAGAAATCCAGGTAAGCTTGCTTTTGATATTATTGTTCCAAGATGCATGTTTTATGGATTCAACGACTGAGATATATACATCTGCTAGTTTATAATCCCCTGTTTCAAAATATTTTCCAACGACAGCGATGTTTATTTGCTTATCTGAGTTGGATATTTTAGTTATCTTAGAAAGAAGATTTTGCCATTCTTTAATATCAGATTTTTTAGGTTTTAATTTGAATTTTTCTAAGATTTTGTCAGTTAAGCCTTGCTTTTCAAAGTTTAAAGGAACTCGATAGATTGTGTCGGCGTTGGGTGCAGAAATTATGTTTTCTTTAGGTATGTTACAGGTCCAGGCTAAAGTTTCTTTTCTTCTATCATCTAGTTCTGCTTCGGCTCTTCCTATTAAAAAGTCAGGTTGGATACCGGAGGCGATTAATTGTCTTACAGAATTTTGTACTGGTTTAGATTTCATTTCTCCAATACTAGGTGGGGTTGGTAAATAACCTACGTGGATATGTATTACGTCTCTATTGTCTCTGTATTTCATGATCCTGTTTGCTTCTATAAAGAGAATGTTCTGGTACTCCCCTACTGTACCCCCAACTTCTACGATAACAATATCTGCATTTCTTTCTCTTGCAGCTTTTTCAAGTCGATTTATTATTTCCTCAGGGACATGCAGGGCAACTTCTACGTCCTCTCCTTCGTATTCGAAATTTCTTTCTTTGTTGATGATGTTTTGGTATAGTTGTCCATTGGTAACATAGTTTGCGCTAGATAACCAAGTACCCATAAATCTTTCATAATTACCTAAGTCTTGGTCGGTTTCGACGCCGTCGTCTGTAACGAAAACTTCTCCATGTTCCTGGGGTCTTATGGTTCCTGCATCTATGTTTAGATAGGCGTCACATTTAACAGGAGCTACTTTATATCCGCGTGCTTCTAAAAGTGCTGCAATGCTTGAAGTAGTTACACCTTTGCCTACGCTTGAAATAACTCCACCTGAAATGAAAATAAATTTAGTTTTTAGTTTTTCTGCTTGTCTTGGTTTTACATGGTAGGACATTTTTTAATCTTTGTTTGACCCCGGAATGATCGGAGTGTTTAATATTTAAATTGATTCTAATTTGATGTTTACTTTAGCCTTTAGGCCATCTTGTAATTTGATTTCTGCTGTATGTTCACCCAAATTTTTAATTTGTGGTAATGAAACTATTTTTCCGCTACTAAAATTTGTACCTAATTTTTGGTTCATTACCTCGAGTATGTCTTTTTCTCTTACGCTTCCATATAAATGACCGTTCTCCCCTACTTTGACTTTAATTGTGAAAATTTTCTTTTCTATTTCGTTTTTTAGATTTTCCGCTTTTTGTTTGTCACGGTTTTTTTTATCTTCCGCGTCTTTTTGTTCTTTGTTTATTTTATTTAGAGTTTGACTACTAGCTTCCGATGCAAAGCCTTTAGGAATTAGAAAATTCCTAGCAAGGCCGTCGCTAGTTTCTACTACTTGGCCTCTTTTACCAAGTTTAGGATAATCTTTGATTAATAGAATTTTCATATTAAATAAATAAGACCCTCAAAGAAGGCTGGGCTTCAAGAGAGTCGACTACTAAGTTATTTAGAGGCTCTTTCTAAGTATACTTTGTATTCAGAAATAAGCAAGTTAGTCTATATTTTTAAGTGCTTTCTCATAGCGAGAAGACTTGAAATAACGGTGAGTATGATGGCTGAGCAGATTTGGAATATGAGAAGTATCCAATAGTTTGAGACCGGGAGGTTATAAACGGTAGTTGAAAGACTGAAAAAATTAACAGTACTTGCTTCAGGGCTTACATAAGCTATTATTTGAGGCATGACTTTAATGAAAACTGGTACGAAAACTAATCCCGTAATAAGTGTAGCTGTAATACTATAAAGTAGTGCTTCTATCACAAAAGGTCCTCTTATATACCAATTGGTTGCCCCTACTAGGCGCATAATTTCAATTTCTTCTTTTCTATTATATACAGTAAGCGCAATCGTATTGAATATAACTAAAATAGCAATAATGGCGAAAACTGTGGCCAAGACAACGCCTAAAGCAATAATAAAATCTAAGGTTTTGCCTAGTCTCTCGATAACTTTACGATTATCTTCGAAATTTACTTTATCTATGTATGTTTTGTATTTATCAGAGTTAAGTTCTTCAGCTATTTGTGGATAGAATGTAAGATCTTTGGCTTTTACGTGGAGAGTAGCCTGGAGTGGGTTTTCTGTGAGCTCTTCTAAGGCGGAGATTATAGCTGGGTCGTTTTTGTGTGAATCTTTAAACTCTTTAAGTGCGGTTTCAGCAGAAGTATAGGAGATTTCTTTAATAATTGGACTAGTTTCAAGTTGATCTTTGATTTTTAAAATACTTGGCTCTGTAATATTGCTTTTAAAGTAAACACTAATATCGACTCTTTCTTTAACAGTGTTTACTGTGTAATTAGTAACCCCGTAAAGAATAATTAGAATGGAAAAGATCAATAAAGTTATCACCAATACCAAAGTAGCTGCCGTAGATAACCAAAGATTACGCCAGAAACCTTTGAAACCGTTTTTTATAATTCTAAAAAATATTATCGAGTCCCACATTGCTTTTTGTGATCTCTGAGATTAAAAATGATAGTTTTTCTTGGATCCGGGTCCCCCTGTTCAAGAAAAATCAGCGGAAAGGGTGAGTAATGAGAGGGAAAACCATGTTTTCCATTTCATAAGCGAAGCGTTATAGTTTATATTTGCCTTTTTCTTGTTCAAAGGTTACTTTACCGCCTTCTATTGTAATTACGCGTTTTTTAAGTTTATTTACTATATCTGCTGCGTGAGTTGCTAATAAGACTGTGGTGCCCAGTTTGTTTATTTTAAGTAAAAGTTCAATAATTTCATTTGCATTTACTTCGTCGAGGTTGCCTGTGGGTTCGTCTGCTAAAAGTAAAACTGGTCTGTGGGACAGACTTCTGGCTATGGCAATTCTTTGTTTTTCTCCTCCAGACATTTCGTCTGGGAAATTGTCTTTTTTATGCAGAAGACCTACGAGTTCGAGAATTTTAGGAACTTCTACTTTTATTTTGTCCATTTTGTAGCCACTAACTTCCATGGCGAAGGATACATTCTCAAATGCAGTTCTTTTGGGTAATAGTTTGATATCTTGAAACACCATACCTATTTTTCTTCTCAGAAAAGGGAGGTCTGATTTTTTTATAGTCGAAATGTCTATATTGTCTATAAGGATTTGGCCGTGATCTATGTCTTCTTCGCGAGTAAGTAGCTTCATTAAGGTACTTTTACCAGCGCCGGATAGACCGACAAGCGAAATAAACTCGCCATGGTTAATCTCTAAGTTTATACCATGGAGAGCCTTTGTATCACCGTAATATTTGGTTACGTTTTTAAAAGATATCACAGAAAAATTATAACATAATTTTCAGTAACTAGTTACAAGAATTAAATAACATACGGTATGAGAAGAATATTTTGTTGTCATTTACCAATTGCCACTTGTTGTTCCAGGTATTTTTCTACAAATTCTTCCAACTCACCATTTAGTACCGCTTCGGTATCTGAAGTTTCATATTTAGTTCTATGGTCTTTAACTAACTGATATGGATGAAGGATATAACTTCTTATTTGATTTCCCCATTCCGCAGATTTGAATTCTCCTCTTAGTTGTTTTTTTTCCTTAGTTTCTTGTTCATCCATGAGCGCCTGTAGTTTACCTTGGAGGATTTTAAGAGCCAGTTCTTTATTTTGCGCCTGACTTCTTTCGTTTTGTATTGAGACTTTTAAGCCAGTTGGTTTATGGGTAATGCGAATGGCTGAATATGTTGTATTTACGCTTTGGCCGCCATGCCCGGAAGCGGTATTTGCTTCTATTTCTAAATCTTTGGGATCGAGCTTGGCTTCTTCTTTGGCTTCAAGTACAGGGAGTAATTCTAATAGGGCGAATGAAGTTTCTCTGGTGTGGGCAGGGTTAAAAGGGCTTAGTCTGACTAATCGGTGCACTCCGGCTTCGCTTTTTAGATAACCATATGCGAATGAGCCAGTTACTTGAACTATTGTAGATTTTATTCCCGCTTCGCTACCTTTAGATAATTCTAATATTTCGGTTTTAAAGTTTTTTCTTTCGCAGTACCTTAGAAACATCCTAAGAAGCATTTCTGCCCAATCTTGAGCATCTGTACCTCCTGCACCAGCGTGTATTGAAAAGATTGCATCGTGGTCGTCGTATTTTTTCGATAACAATGCTAGTGATCTATTTTTAAAATATGATTTCTCTAGCTTTTCGACTTGTTCGGACAGAAATTTTCTAGTATCTTCGCTTTCGTCTTTATTTTCTTTTAGGATTTCGATAATTTCTTGTGTATCTTTTTCAAGGTTAGACCAAAATTGAACAAATTCACTGAGGTTATTATGTGTTTGGGTTTGTTTTTGGGCTTCATTCGGATTTGACCAAAAACCCTCGGAACCCATAATTTCTTCCAGTTCTAGGATTTTTTGTTTTTTAGAGTCTAATCGTAAGTGGTCTTTTAAATCCTTTATCTTAGAATCTAAACTTTCAATCCGATTCAATAAATCATTCATAATATAACATTTTATGCGAATACCTTTTATTTTACCCTAAACCCAGAAAAACAATAAACTAAGTGGATTTTTAATTGTTTAATTGACAAAAAATACAAAAAATCGTATAGTCTTCTATTAAATTTTTCAAAATTTAAAAGAGGAGAACAATATGAACAAATTTACTTTCACACTATTTGGAAAAGAGTGGGATTTGGGTAACCCGGATGAGCAAAAACAATTGCTCAATAAGATTAAGCCTAAATCAGAAGAAGCAGAGGCTTTGGGTGAATTTTTGGCCAAACCTAACATGGACCACAATTACAAGGAAAAAAGAATCAGCGTTTATAGGTTGATTTCTGGACTTACTGAAGACGAAAGCGTCTCGGCGAATTTAGCTGCTCGTATTCTTCTTGAAAATCCTAGTGCGTATGGTTTGGACAGGAGCGTAAGAGTGAGTCTTCTGGAGTATCTAATTAAATTTGGGTCAAATGAAGAGATCGATCTAATCAGAGAATTTGATAGAAGACTTCACTTGATTTCTCCATGGGAGGATGAGCCCCATTCTATTCATAACGATGGCGATGTAATCACAGCTGAACAATACAGGTCATTGGACGAGGTTGCGATCGCTAAAGCGATTAACGCTATCGAGAGGCACCGACAAAGCTAAATACTACCGTTAAGGGTAGATTTTTTTATATTCACAAAAAGTATATTCTGGAAAATCTTCTTCTCTAACCTTCTCCCACTCACTCCAATTCACTTTAGGGAAATACACATCTCCAGGGTATTCATTCTTAACGTGGGTTAAATACATGTACTCTCCCCTACTTATAGCGAGTTCAAAAATTTGTGCCCCACCGATAACAAAAATGTCTTCATTTTTAAGCATTGAAAAAGCGTCTTCGATATTTTGAAAAACCAAAACTTCTTCTGGATATTTCTTTTCAGTATCTCTGGTAATAACAACATTTTTTCTGTTCGGTAAAGGTTTCCCCAGTCTTTTGAAAATAGAATCGTAAGTCTTCCTGCCCATAAGTACAGTTTTACCTTCGGTGATTTTTTTGAAATGTTTAAGATCATCTGGTAAGTACCAAGGTAAATCGTTGTCTCCACCAATTATTCCATTTGCCGCTACTGCGACAGGTCCGATTATTATCATAAGTTTTATCAATTTCAAAAAGTTTATATAGTTCATAAAGTAACTTGTAACTTTATGAACCTGATAAACTTTTCACTGGCGGTTACACCGCTATAGGTGCTTTAATGGCGGGCCAAAATTCGTAGTTTTCAAGAATGAAGTCTGAGAATTCAAATTCGTGGAGATTCTTTTTTTCCGGGTTTAGTCGTAATGTAGGGAGGTTTTTAGGTTCTCTTGTGAGCTGTTCTTTTACTTGGTCGAAATGGTTGTTGTATATATGGGTATCGCCAAGTGTATGAATGAATTCACCGGGAATAAGGTCTGTAACCTGAGCGATCATCATTATAAGCAGGCTGTATGAAGCTATATTAAATGGAACACCTAAAAACACATCTGCGCTTCTTTGGTAGAGCTGGCATGATAACTTTCCATTGGCTACATAGAACTGAAATAAGCAGTGACAAGGGGGTAGGCCTGCTTTTGCCATTTCATCTATGTCGGAGACATTCCATGCGCTTACTATCATCCTTCTTGAATCAGGATTGTTTTTTATTTGGTTAATTATATGGTCTATTTGGTCTATGGAATTACCATTAGGTGTGGGCCAGCTTCTCCACTGATAGCCGTAAATTGGACCTAAATTTCCATAATCTTTTGCGAACGATTCGTCTATTTTAATTCGGTCCACGAATTCAGACATTTGTTTTTTCCATTCTTCAGAATTTATTTCTGGTATAGGTAAGTTTTGTCTTTGTAAGTAAGCTTTGAAAGGCCATTCGTCCCAAATGTGGACATCGTTTAGAGCTAAATATCTTAAATTGTTATCCCCTTTTAAAAACCAGAGAAGCTCATGGATTATAGACCTAAGTGCCATTTTTTTTGTGGTCATTAAAGGAAATCCTTCGCTTAGGTCAAAACGCATTTGGTAACCAAAAATACTTTTTGTCCCAGTTCCAGTTCTGTCTTGTTTTTCTGTACCGTTTTCTAATATGTGTTTTAGTAGGTCATGATATTGCTTCATATGTATTTTTGTTTAATTTTTAAAATTTATTTAGTAGTTTTTTAAACCTATTCTGCGAACTAATTCCCAAACTCTGTTGTGCACCTCCTTGGGCGTGAGTAGTTTATCGTTTTCGTAACACTCAACAAGTTTAGTGTTCGGAAATAATTTAGCAATTTCTAGATAAACATTTTCGGCATTTTTTAGATGGTTTAAATCTGCCTCGTGGATATCGCGTTTTTTTCCTTCTGCGTAAACTCTGTCTTTTGCATCTTTTTTGTCCACAAGTGATTGAGAAATTTCAGCGGGCATGTGAAGGATGATATTCAAATCAGGTTTAGGGATATTGAATATTCCATATTCAATTTGATCAAGCCATTTAAAATATTTAATTCTTTCTTCGTATTCAGAAATTTTTCCACCTTGGTGACCCGCATTTGCTGTTACATATCTGTTTGAGATAACTATCTTACCTTCCTTTAACCATGCTCTAATTTTAAAACTTGCATCGAACCTGTCTACTGCATAAAAAAGTGAAGCAGCGTATGGGTTAACCATGCCGTATTTACCATTTAAATATTCCTCTACCATACCTGCTGATTTTTGTCCGTATTGAGGAAAATCTGTTACTTCTACGGGATAGTCATTCAATTTAAGCTCTTCAACCAATAGGTCAGTTTGTGTTTTCTTTCCGCTGCCGTCAGTTCCGTCGATAATAATAAATTTACCTTGCTTTGGCGGTTGTTTTATTGATTCTATTTTAGGTTTGAATCCGAAATTCATTTCATTAGATTGCTAATTATCTCGTCTATCTGTTTGTAGAGGTCTTCTGTAGATCTCGTGTTTTCAATTCGCCATTCTGCTTGTGCACCCAGAGAAGGAATACCTATCTCAGTGGGTTCGTGTTCTTGGAGTCTGAACTCGCTCAAATTTTGTGAAGCGTCGTCTGCTTTTTCTTTTCTATTTAAAAATCTTTTAAAACGCATTTCTTCCGGGGCAGTTATGTAAATTATTTTTGCCCCTAAACTTCTTGCATTTTCGAGTTCATCTTGGAATCTGATTCCGTTTATAACGATTATTTTATTTTTACTTTCTTTAACTCTTTTGGCTAGAGCTTTACCTAGTATTCCATCGCCGAATGTTCTCCTTAGACTCATTCCAAGATCTATTTCATTTCGTCTGGAAAGAGGTAGATCTAAGATTTTTAAAATATCATCTAAAAAATGACTGTGTCTAATGTGCTCGGCTTTGTATTTTGAAATTAAGTACTCTGCTACCGTATCTTTACCTGATAATTTTTCACCAGTTAAACCTAAAATTAAGTTCATAAAGTTTATAAAGTCATCAAGTTCATAAAGTTATACTTAAAGTTACTAGATTAACTTTAAGAGTTTTATGAACTTTTTACTTAGGGGCATAACCGCCGGTGGAACCGTAGCCTCCTCTATCGGTGTCGCGAATTCCCTCCACCTCTTCCCATTCGACTTGGTCGATTTTTACAAATATCCCTTGAGCAAGACGATCGCCTTTTTCCACGCTTACCGGTTGCTTGGTAAAATTGTGCACTAGGAGGCAAATTTCGTCATTTGGGCCTGCAAAATCCCTGTCTACCACTCCTATACCATTTACGAGTTTAAGACCCTTTTTTAGTCCTAAACTGCTTCTGGAAGCTATAAGTAAAAAATGACCCTCGGGGGCTTCTATTATTAACCCGGTTCTGAGTTTTTTTATCTCCCCAGGGCCGATTTCTGCGCTTTCTGCTGTTGCTAAGTCGAAAGCGGCAGATTCAGATGTGTGATACTCAGGAAGGCTAATATCTTCAAATAATCGTTTAATTTTTGCTTTCATAAGGTAATAATTTTGGGCTAATTTATATTAGTATATATATAAATATTTACTAGGCAAAATAAAATCCCCTGTTCTAACTTTTTAGGGGTTAATTGATGTGGTTGGGTTCTTCGGCGTATGTTTTAATTTTTGCCGGGACCAAGGATTCTTGGTCTGTGGGAAGGTTCGAATAGGCAAAAATAAAAATCATTATGATTAATACGAAAAATAACGTAGTTAAGGTTGATTTTTTCATATTTTCCCCCAAAATAAGAATTTTATACAGTTAATTTTATATTATACTGTATTTTTTCTTTTTTGTCAATATAAAAACCCTTGTTTAAATAAAAGGGTTTTAAACTTTGTAGGTTTATTTGAAATTGATCCAGTCGTTATTTTTAAGAAAATTTTTGTAATACTGACTGGCTTGGGGTTTGGTGGCGCCGAAATATTTACTATTTAGGCCGTCTTTCCCGTAGGCATTCTCTGCAACGCTAGAGAGTGGGGTAAAAGATAGTTGAGCTATTGGCATTTTAAAATACAGTTTTACTGGCAGTGGTGAAATATTATGTAGCTCAAGGGTCATTTTGAGTTTATTGCCTGGATCCAAGTAACCTGCTGTAGCATGAATTATAATTCCGATTCTTCCTAAAGAAGATTTGCCTTCGAGTCTACCAACCATATCTTCTGCTACTCCAACCGTTTCATATGTTAAACCTAGCGCGAATTCTCCAGGGTGGATTATAAACTGACGATTCTCATCTATGGTGACCTCTTCCATTAGCGCATCTAATGGCTCTTTGGGGTCTATGCAAACGTGCTGTGAGGTTTTAAAGATTAAAAATTCTGCACCAAGGTGGAGGTCTATAGATGCTGGTTGTAACGAGTTAGGAAATAACGGGTCTACTGTTATTTTACCTGAATCTAGGGCTTTTTTTATGTCTGTATCTGATAAAATCATAACAAAAAATTAATTTACTTAAATAATTTTAGCAGTAAAGCTGATACAAAACAAAAACAACCTTGAAGATAAGGTTGTTTTTGATATTTAGCGGATTTTTATACCAGGACCCATTGTGGAATTAATGGTAATACTTTGAATGTATTGACCTTTAGCTCCTGAAGGTTTGACTGATTCAACGGCTGATATAAAAGCCTTCAGGTTTTCTAATAATTTTTGATTCTCGAAACTAGCTTTACCGATCATTTGGTGAATATTAGCAGTGTCGTCGTTTTTAAAGCTTACTTTACCACCCGCAATTTCGGCGATTATTTGAGATATGTTTTCTCCAACAGTTCCGGTTTTAGGGTTAGGCATAAGACCTCTTGTACCTAAAATTTTTGCGATACCGGCAAGCTTAGGCATCATGCTAGGTTCTGCTACAGCTACTTCAAAGTCAGTTTTCTCGGTTTCTTTAATTTGCTTAATAAGTTCTTCGCCACCAACTAGATAAGCACCAGCGTCTTTTGCTTGTTTTTCTTTAGCTTCGGATACAAATGCTGCAACCTTTTTAGTTTTACCTGTTCCTGCTGGAAGACTTACTGTACCGCGGATTAACTGGTCAGTTTTTTTAGGATCGATTCCTGTTCTTACGTGAACTTCGATAGAGGCATCGAATTTAACGTTAGCTGTCTTTTTTGCTAATTCGATAGCTTCTTCTAAACTGTAGACTTTCTTTTTGTCTACGAGTCCATTATTTCCTTTTACTCTCTTTGCTAATTTCATATATTCCTTTCGTGGTCGCGCTCAGCGCGACTATCACCACGCTTGGCGTGGTGGTCGAACCGAACGGTTTTGGGTAAAACCCTTCCACAAATTAATTAAGTATTGTTAAATTTTTTCAGATTTATCTACCCGATTTTTAAGTCCAGCAAGTCTTTCGCTCTGCATAAACTCTCTTATGTCTGAAACAGTGCTCATGAACTGAGCAGGAAAAATGATAGTAGAATTCTTTTCTATACTTATTTCTGCCATAGTCTGGAGATTCCTTAGCTGTAGTGCTATAGGGTGTTCTGCCATAATATCTGCTGTTTCAGCAAGTTTTTGTGCTGCACCAAATTCACCTTCTGCGGCAATAAGTTTTGCTCTTTTTTCTCTTTCTGCTTCTGCTTGTTTTGCCATAGCTCGCTGCATACCTTCAGGTAGTTCTATATCTTTTATTTCAACTACTGAAACAACTACTCCCCAACCTTCGGTATGTAAGTCTAATACTTTGGTGATTTCTTTGTTTATAGTCTCTCTTTCCGAGAGGATTTCATCTAGCTGGAATTTTCCTACAATATTTCTTACAGAAGTTTGAGCAATCTGATTAACTGCTGCTATAACGTTTTCAATTTGTACAATAGATTTAACTGCATCAACTATTTTGTAGTAAGCAACAGCGGAGACATCTACGGAAACATTGTCTTTAGTAATAATCTTTTGAGGAGCAACTGGTAAGGTTACTGTTCTCATGTCGACTTTTTTTAGTTGGTCGATATAAGGAATGATCATATTAAGACCGGGTTCCTTTATGCCAACTATTTTACCAAAGCGAAAGACAACTCCTTTTTGATACTGCTGGACTATCCTTAATCCTGGCAGAACAAAAAATACTATGAACAAAACCACTAACCAAAATAGCACTATGGGCATATGTTTTGAATTAAGAAATAAATAGTAATTCTATTATTCTAGTCTATAACTTCAACACCCATGCTTCTGGCTGTGCCCATAACTATTCTTTCAGCTGAGTCTAGTTTGGTAGTATTTAAGTCGGACATTTTTTTCTCAGCAATTTCTTTAACTTGTTTCTTGGTAATTTTACCTACCTTGTTCATTAAAGGGTTTGCTGCTCCTTTTGGAATTCCAATTGCTTTCATTATGAGGTTGGCAACTGGTGGTGTCTTGAGGATAAATGAAAATGTACGGTCCTCAAAGATTGTCATTTCAACCGGGACTACGGTATCTCCCATTGGGGCAGATCTGTCGTTGAATTCTTTTACGAATTGAGCAATGTTAAGACCGTGGGGTCCAAGGGCAGTACCGACTGGAGGTGCTGGCGTAGCTTTTCCGGCCTGAAGTTGTAGTTTTATAACAACTTTTATCTTCTTTGCCATAAAAATTAGTTTAATTATTTAACGAATTACGGATTAGCGGATTAGAAGCCTCCGCTAACGCGTAAACTCGTTAAGTTTATACGCGTTTTACTTGCAGGAAATCTAGTTCGACTGGTGTTTCTCTTCCGAAGATGGTAACCATTACTTTTACTTTACCCTTAGCTTCGTCGAGTTCGCCAACTTTACCTTCGTAATCTTTGAAAGGTCCATCTGTAATTCTAACGAGTTCACCAATTTGAAAATCAACTTTGAATTTAGGCTCTTCAACACCCATTCTTTTTTGCAAGCTTTTCCATTCATCTTCTCCTACTGGAGTTGGGATGGTACCGCTACCTACGAACCCTGTTACGTTAGGTGTGTTTCTAACTACATACCAAGAGTCATCAGTCACTATCATGTCTACTAAAACATATCCTGGAAATATCTTTTCTTCTACTGTTGTGCGCTTCCCGTCTTTTATCTTTATTTTACGTTCTTTTGGGACTATTGCGTCGAAGATTTTGTCTTCCATGTCCATAGACTCAATACGTTGTTTTAGGTTGAAAGCAACACTATCTTCGTATCCGCTGTATGTATGGAGAACATACCAGTGGCGTTCTCCGGTGACTTGTTGTCTGGCCATAAATTATATGTGAGTTGTTAGCTATTTATTGAGGAGAGCTTCGAAACCTTTAAGTAAACCGTAGTCGGCTGCTCCTAATATAGCAGCTACGCCAACACTGAATCCTATAACTACAAGAGTATAGCGAATGGTATCCATTCTACTTGGCCAAACGACCTTTGATAGTTCACTTCTGACTTCTCTAAGAAATTTAATCATAGTTTGTGTTTAGGGTCTTTTAAAAGGCCCTTTTCCCGGGCCTTATAGTAGGCCCATTATACATTAAATGAGCATTTTGTGTCAAATGTTGGCTGGTTCAGTCCTTTTAGTAAAGGGACTACCATCGCCATTTAACGTTCTGAGTTTTTGTCTAGATTTTTTTACATATGCTCTATAATCAGTCATATTAGCGAAAGGGTATAATCCGCTCGGTTTTACTAAGTAAATAGCAGGATTTTTTCTAAATTTGAGTACCTGACCTTCCTTAACCCCATAAGGAAGGATTATCTTTTCTTCTTGTGGAATTGTAAGTGGCGGGATTAAGTAATTCTGAGGAGTGGGGTTAATACTTGGTAATGATTGGGTTATTTTTTTTGTAGTTGTAAAAGTTTTATCTGTAGAAACCGTTGGGAGACCGTTTAAACCGGTTATTTTGATTATATAGTGGTATTCGGTCTCTGGGGTGAGATTTTCTATTTTTACGCTATGTGTTAATACGGAAGAGTAGTCATGGAAAGATTTGCTTCCGTAAGTATTGGTCGTGCCAAATTCAATATAGCTGTCTGAAGGCTTGTCGGTATCCCAGGTAATGATTGCGAAAGTATCTTGAGGTGATACTTGGACATTCGAAATTATGGGAGCTTTTGGGGGTTCGAGTGTAGGAGTTGTGGTTGTGGTCGTGGTTGTTGTGTTACCTGCTAAAGTTGAAAAAGAATTTTCAGAGGAGACCGTTCTTTCTCCATTGGAGTCTGTGGACTTAACTATATATTTGTAAGTTGTACTAGGTAATAAATTTTCTAATGTTACTGTGTGACTGGTTTGTGGGGTGTAATTTATTGGTATGGTTGATTCGTATACAGATGCTACGCCATATTCAATTTCGGTAGTTGAAACTACGTCAGTATTCCAAGCAATCACCGCTACAGTAGAAGAAGTAGTCAGTACTCTCACATTACTTATGGCAGGGGCAGCGTGAGTGATATTAGGAACTAGTGTGCTTAAAACTAAGGATAATGCAAATATTTTTTTTAGCATTTTTGTTTTTGCGATACTAGATATTATAGATCTAGATTTTTTACGTATTTAGCGTGAGTTGTAAGGAAACGTTTACGCGGACTTACTTCGTCTCCCATTAGGACTTCAAATATCTCAGAAGCTTTTTCTGCGTCGTTAATATTCACTTGAAGCATGACTCTTTTGAGAGGGTCCATTGTAGTTTCCCAGAGCTGTTCTGGATTCATTTCACCTAAACCTTTGTAGCGTTGAATTGTGTAACGGACACCGGTAGAAGTTTGAGTAATTTCTACATCATCGGCTATTACCTCTTGAATTTCTGTTTCATCCGCGCTTTCAGCTTTAGCTTTTTTCTTCTCGGATTTTTTGGCTTCTGCTTTATCTATAAATTTTTTAAGAATCTCATCACGTTCTGTGTCTGAGAAGGCGTATTCTGCATCTTTACCTACTTGTACTCTGAAAAGTGGTGGTTGAGCAATATATAAATGCCCATTGCGAATAATATCTGGGAAATATCTATAAAATAATGTAAGCAAAAGAGTTCTAATGTGAGCACCGTCAACGTCGGCATCGGTCATTATGATGATACGATGGTAACGAAGTTTGGCGAGGTCATAGAGGTCCCCTACTCCGGTACCAAAAGCTATTACCATATTTTTTATTTGTTCATTACCAAGCATGCGGTCAATGCGTGCCCTTTCCACGTTTAAAATTTTACCTCTTAGAGGTAATATAGCTTGGAATTTTCTGTCCCTTCCTTGTTTGGCTGAGCCACCTGCGGAATCTCCCTCAACAATATAGAGTTCGCATTTAGCTGGGTCTGACTCAGAACAGTCAGCGAGTTTGCCTGGCAAAGCTAATCCTTCTAATACACCTTTTCTAATTACGCTATCGCGAGCAGCTCTTGCAGCTAATCTAGCTTTGGCCGCTAGCATTACTTTTTCTATGATCTTAGATGCGTCCGATGGGTGTTCTTCTAGATATTCCTCAAGAGCTTGAGATGCAGCTGCTTCCGTAGCGGTTCTTACTTCTGGATTGCCTAACTTAGCTTTAGTCTGGCCTTCAAATTGTGGGTTAGGAAGTTTTACAGAAATAATGGCAGATAGTCCTTCACGCATATCTTCCCCTGTAAGTTTCTCGGCTTCTTTAGCTGAACTGCTTTTAGCGGCGTAGTTATTTAAACTTCTTGTTAAGGCTGTTCTAAAACCCGTAACGTGCATACCACCCTCTGGGTTGTATACATTGTTAGCGAATGCTAATACTCTTTCGTCAAAATCGTCTGTGTATTGGACAGCAATTTCTACAAAAACTTCGTCAGCCTGTTTTTGAATGTAAATAGGATTGTGTCTTACTTTCTTATTACGGTTGATCTGTCTAATGTAAGATACAATTCCGCCTTCGAAATAGTACTGATAAGTCAAACCCACTCTTTCGTCGGTAATCATAAAATGAAGACCTTTAGTTAGGTAGGCTTGGTTTCTTAGGTGTTCAAGTACAGTTTTAAATTTAAATTCAACAGTTTCAAATATTGTTGCGTCTGGGTAAAAAATAATTGTAGTGCCGTTTTGAATCGGATCGTCTTTCTCTACTTTACCAACCACTTTGACTGGACCTTGAGGTTTTCCGATTTTGTATTTTTGCTCGTAAATTTTACCTTCTCTTTTTACCTGAGCTATTAAATTTGTTGAAAGTGCGTTAACAACTGCTGCACCAACACCATGAAGACCTCCTGATACTTTATACCCAGAAGCATCTCCACCGAATTTACCACCTGCGTGAAGTACGGTAAGAACCGTTTCTAGAGCAGATTTCTTTGTGGTTTTATGCACATCTACAGGAATACCTCTTCCATTATCTTCTACTCTAACCCCACCATCTTTTTGAATAGCAACTTTAATAAGACTAGCGTGGCCTGCCATGGCTTCGTCGACAGCGTTGTCTACGATTTCCCATATTAAGTGATGAAGACCTGTTTCAGAGGTGGTTCCGATGTACATTCCTGGTCTTTTGCGTACTGGTTCTAAGCCTTCTAAAACGGTAATGTTTTCTGCTGAATATGTATTTTTTGTATCTTTTTCTTTACCCATAGTTGAGAAGTGTGAATGAAGAATAAAGAATAACGAATAAAGATAACCTCGAAGGATTTTTATTCTCTATTCTTTATTCAAATGCTGCTATAATTTAAAATCTTACTGAAATTATAGCATTTTTCCCTTAAAAATAGAAGCCTATTAGCAAGGGATTTTTATCTTAAATCTGCGTTAAATTGTTCTTTGGTTTGTTCGTAAAGCTTGGCTTGTAAGGGCTCTACTTCTTCAGTTCTTAAAGTCCTGTCTGGTCTTCTATAAACAACTCTATAGGTGTAGCTAACTTTTCCCTCGCCGAATTTGGTCGGGTTTTCGTATTTATCTAGGAGTTCTACTTCTTCAATAAGATCACCCCCTATGTCTCTAATTAGATCGAAATAATTATTTGGGATGAAATCGTTATTTACTATAAATGATATGTCCCGAGTAATTGGAGGGTATTTGCTTACTTCAACGAATTTTTGTCCCAAATGCAACTGTTTTAAGACTCTTGGATCTTCTGACCAAAGCAACCTGATATCTGGCAATTCCATGCTAAGGATAGCGAGTCTCTCTAGGCCAAATCCGAATGCCCAACCGTTATAAATTTCAGGATCAACTCCTAGTTTCTTTAATACACTCCCTTTTACAACTCCACTCCCAAGTACTTCAATCCAGTTTCCGTTCATTTCAATTTCCATTTCTAAGCTTGGGTCAGTATATGGGAAGGTATCCTTGTTAAATCTGAAATTAACTTTCTTTCCGAATACAGCTTTGGCAATACTTGAGAGTACAGATTTTAGATCTTCCTCGGTTATAATTTTTTCTGATTTTGGAACTAAATACCAACCGTCCATTTGATGGAAGATATTCATATGCCTTCTGTCTATTTCGTCTTTTCTGTAAACTTTACCAAAGCAAAGTGAGCCAACTGCCTGGTTGTTAGCAATTCGTTTTTTTATTTCTTCCTGAGCTAGGTAGTAATACCACATAACTGTGGTGTGAGTACGTAGAATGTTTGACTCGTCGACATAATAAGTATCAGATTTGGAACGGGCTGGATGGTCTGGGGCGAAATCGAAGAGGTCAAAGCTGATACTGGCTGGAACAATTTCAGGAATTTGGATGATATCGAAACTTTCAAAATCTGGTAAATTTACAATTCTATCAGCCATCTCTTTTAAAGGGCTACCATTTTTTCTTGATAGATCGGGCATGTTTAGGTATCTCTTTATACGAAGGTTTTCTGCGTCTGTCTTGTTTTCTAAAGCCTTTTCTAATTTAACTGCCTCGTTAGAAAGAATGGTGATTTTATTCTTAGTATGATTGTTAATCATTTCTGGGGAGAAAGGCTCACCTGGTTTGGTGTCGTTTTTTAAAATAAGTATTTTGGGTCCTTCGTCTTCACCTAGTCCTAATTCGAAAGCTGCACAAATCATACCTTGGCTTTCAATACCCCTGATAGTAGCCTTTTCTAATGTAAAAGATTCATGAGTTTCAGAATGAATATTTTGTGGTATGTGTGCGCCTGGCAAAGCTAGTACAACAATTGCCCCTTCGTCAAAATTCCAAGCGCCGCAGACTACTGGGTAGATTTCCCTATCTCCTAAGGATAAGGTGATAATTCTTAGTTTGTCTGCATTTGGATGTTTTTCGACTTTGATTACTTTAGCTGCGTAGATTTCGCTATATTTTTGTTCCATATTAAAATCATTTGAATATAGCTAATGTTATCATAAAAAAGCCTATTTGTAAGTACAAATAGGCTTTTTTTCAGTATTTTCTACACTCTTCTTGATTGCAGAGATAGCCGGTTGTTCCTTGTGATGGACTCTCTAAAACGGCTTTTATAGTGAATGAGTCGAAATTTGTTCCTACCTGGTATTCGTAATCCGATTGAGTTTTTGGGTCTTTTGGTATTTGGGATAGGAATTTAGGAACCAATTCGGTTTTATATTTGGATACAGGAGGGAATACGTAGCTTTGGTTGCCAGCAATTTTTGTCGTTGAGTATGTGATAAGTGCTGTCCTAAGGCTCTCCAGATCCTGCATTCTTTGTTCATCTCTTAAACCAGAGTCTTCTGTAAGGTAATCTTTTTCAGCGGTCGTGGAAAGATATTTTATTAGGGTTTTTTGGGTTTCGCTGTAGTAGGTTAAATAGAAGTTTTTACCATCTTGAGAGTTGTAAGTGTAGATATAAGGCTCTTTGTTTATGGGATCTTGGCTACTGGTAGCAACAAGATTGTAAGGTTTTATTTTGCTGGTCATTTCAGTGAAGCTTTCAGTGATAGGATAACTCCCTACATCATTTTTGTATTTTACTAAAGATACTCCCAGTTTTTTCATCGTTGAGCTTCTCTGGGTATCGCGGTCCAGAAGAGCCTCGGGTGTAGTATCTAGGCCAGCAGGTAGATTTGGGTTTGTTTGGGAAGGGGTTGGTAAAGGTTGTGCTGAGTCTGAAGTAAAACCATAAATATTTATTAGAGAGTCACCTAAGGTAGTAATTGTGGGTTGATGAACCCCAAATTGTTTTATTTTTGACGAAATTTCTGAGATTCTTTGAGGTGTAAATTTTTTACCTGGAGTCTTGCTGTCATAACCGGATTTTGCGTCATCTGCATCGCTATACTTACTGCTGCCAGTGGTGCTTATTTGTAGTGGGCTTGTGCCAAAAATATTCACTTCGTCTCCGTCCGCTACTCCTTCGCTATCACTGTCGGGGTTGTTGGGGTCGGTACCTAGTTTAAATTCATCTACATTAGTTAAACCATCGTGGTCAGGGTCGGATTTATCCCCACAAAGCTGTTCTTCCTTACATTCTGAAAATTTAAAATATTTTTGAAGCCATAATGAAGTAATTTCGCTTTTGGGGGTTGTGGGTTGGTCCGAATTTGTTGGTTTTGGTTTAGGGGTTAGGACAGAAACAGGAATTTCTGCTTCAGGTGGGGTTTCCAAAATATATTTATAAACGAAATAACCCGCAATAGAAAATACAACTATTGATATAAAAGCAGCAATCAGTAAGGTACGATTTTTTTTAAAAAAATTACTAAAATTGTGACTTTCTTGGTCGTTTTCGATGGTGTTTTCCTTATTTGTAATTTCTGGGTTTGTTCTAGGTCCAGCTAGTCTGTTTTTTGAAGGGACATTAAAAAATATGTTTTTAGTAACAATAGGAGTTACATTAGAATTTACTGCTTGGCTTTCTTTTGACTCTTGGGTCATGTTAGAAGAATTTTTGAAAATTTCAGTTTTTAATTTGATGAGACGAATATCATTTCTACTACTGCTAGAAACAACACTAAACTTATAATTACCCACCAATACAACAAAAATTGAGATTGTAGCATTAGAGAGCAGGCTACTAGTACTCCCAGAAGGAGTCCCTGTCTAAAGCTTACCCATATGGATTGCCCTGCTTGATCTAGTTTGAGTATTTTTCTTAGAAATATACCTATTAATATAAATACGCCGGATGTCCAAAAGAATAAAGTTGAGTAAAACGATAAATGTGTGGTTAGGCTCGCAGTGTATGGATCGGTGTATAAGATTATAGAAACAAATGATACCAAAGACACAAGTGTCCCGGTGATGATTTGAATGAGATAGGTTTTTGAAGTAAGAGCACTCATTTCTTCAAATAAATTATAACACCTCTTTGTGGATAGTACTAAAAATTACTCTATTTCGTCGTCACTTAGGTGATCTTTGATAACCTTGAATTCATTTTCAATTTTTTTGAGACGTGATTTGGCTTCTTTAATTAACTCCGCAGCTAGTTTTGCTTTATTTAAACCTTCCTCTAGATCTAGGTCTTCTGAGGATTCAAACCATTCGCTGATTTTTTGAAGTTCTGAAAGTTTGTCTGTTAATTTAGCGTTTTCTTTATTTGATTTCATATTTGAGTACTTTCTACGTTAACTTTTGCAGTTCCTTGTTTAAATTTCAGTGTTAACTTTTCCCCAATATCTAGCTGATTAGAACTTTTAATAATTTTACCATTTTTTGAATATGCTAAGGCATAACCTCTCTTTAGCATTTTTTCAGGATTATATGAATCTATTAAGGTAGAGATAGAATTAATTTTGTTATTTCTTTCTTTTACAGAATCAGTAATAGAACGATTAATTTGTAAGCAAAGTAGGTTTATAGAAGAAAATGTTTTTTGTAGTTTGTATTCGAGACTGTTTATATAAAAATTGAGTTTTTGTGATATTTTTTCTACAGTTCTTCGAAGGTTGTTTTCTAATTTAAAAATGTTTTTTTCTGATTCCCAGATTCTGTAATTTGTAAGCTCAATTCTTTTTTCTATTTTTTCTTGAATTTTTTGGTAGGTTTGCAAAATAGTTCTTTCGATTTTTACTCTATTTTCATTTAACAACAATGCTGTAGCAGTAGGTGTAGAGCAGGAGTAATCCGCCGATAAACAGGCCAGTGGCACATCTTTGTCATGACCTATACCGGCTATTACTGGTATCTGGTTGTTATAGACTGCTCGGGTGACTTCTTCGGTATTAAATACCTGTAAGTCCTCTAGGCTTCCTCCTCCTCTTATTAGCACGCATGCATCGTAATTATTTGCATGATTGTTTACGTATTTTAGGGCATCAAGAATCTGGGACTTAGAGTCTCTTCCCTCGACTCTGGTGTCTAGTACGGTAACCTTGATTCCTTGTGGGATCAGGTTATTTTTAAAGTCAGCTAAAACAGCACCTGAGCTGGATGTTATAACTACAATATTTTCAATGAGTTCAGGTAAGTTCCTTTTTCTTTCGAAAAGTGCTTCAGAAGTTAATTTTGATTTCAAAAGTTCGTAAGCTTTCTTTAAGCTACCTTCACCAGCTAGTTCTATATTAGTTGCATGAAATCTAAACGAGCCTCGCCGTTTAAAAATTTTAGCTACACCGTGTAGCTTTATTAACATACCTTCATCTAATGGAAGTTGTATCTTTTTGTATGTGTAAGGGTCTATATAAACATCTAATAATGCTTCCTGGTTAGGGTCTTTGATGCTTAAGTACACTCCTGTTTGATGGTTTTTTAAAGACGACACTTCCCCTATTACAGTAACCCTTTCGGTTGGTTTAAGTGCTAAATTTATGAAATCTAGGTAGTCACTTACAGAAAATGAAATCGACTCATAGGAAAGCATTTGTTTAAATTTGAAAAATAATTGTAATTAATTATAAAACTAAAAAAACAGATACAAAATTATATAATAGATAATTATTTATAATCCTCAAACTGGCAAAAATGTTGGGATTTTGATTCGTGTAGCGTGAAAAATGTATCGTACTTAATTGCTTCGATAATATTTTGTATCTGATTAAGTATATTTTCTTGAAAATCTAGTAGTTCATCTGGGGTTGAGAGTTTTTCAGAGATAAACTCTCCAGCTTCTAAGTACCAATAGCAGAGTGTGGAAACTTTTTCGTTTAGAAATTCCCTAGCTGCCCATTCATATACTCTAAGTTGGTCTAAGTCTGATTTGGTTTTTTTTGAAGGAACTTTACCTGTTTTATAGTCTATAATCGCCAAGCCGTTTGGTGTTTCGTCGGCTCTATCTATTTTTCCGACAAAATGAAAATTGCCTATTGGTAATTTGAAAAATTGTTCAACATATTTTGGTTTAGGTTTAGTTTCTATGGTTGCTTTATAAAAAATCTTAAGCATATCTTTACCTTTATTCTTGAATTCTTCCTTTTGTTTTTTAGTAGCGTACCAGTCGTCTATCCATGCTTTTTTATATAACTCCTCAAGTAATTCTATTTTGCCATAATCGACTACTGTGCTTTCTCCGAATAAGTCTATTTGCGAATTATTTTTTCTATTAATAAAATCTTGCATGTATTCTTGAAATACACGATGCATTGTAATGCCAAAGGAAAGTTGAGGGGCGCCTGGTAAAGGTAGTTTGAGATAGTTTTTGTATTTATACTCTAGGGGGCATTTTTCAAAAGTGGAGAGGTCTGTAAAAGAGAAAGTTTCTGGGATGTCCTGAAAAACAATTTTATCATTGTTTAATTGTGCCTTGTCTTTAAATACCACTTTGCCAGTAGATTTTTTATGTAAATCATTGGAAATTAGTCCTGCCTCACTTAAAAATATTGAAGGTTTTTTTTCTTTTTTACCCCCATAATCTTTTGCCCAAGAAAAATATATTCTTTTCTTCGCCCTTGTGATAGCGACATAGAATAGCCTTCTTTCTTCTTCCAGATGGAAATCTCCGTCAGGTAGTATATCTTTTATTAGAGCATCAGGTAGATCTATACCTCTATTTTTATCCCGGCTAGGAAACCGCTGATCTACCATTCCAGGCATAAAGACATTTTCGAATTCTAATCCCTTTGAAGCGTGGATAGTTAAGATTTTAAGGCTTTCAGGGCCATTTTCAGGGTCAAATTTAATTTGACCTTCACTCCCCGCTTTCATTTCCAATTCCAAATTATAGAGAAAGTCAGTCAAATGCCTCTCTCCGGATTCTTGTTCGAAGTTTTCTATATATTTATAAAATTGTTCTAAGTATTCTCTATTTTGAACGTTTTCAATGGAATCTTCTTCTAGTAATTCTGGTAATCCGAGGTCTTTTACGATATATGCAAATAACTCACTCGCTCCCCTTTCTCGACTTTCTTTGGCGTGGTGATTCAATGTGTCTTTTACAATTTGTATTCTTTGTCTTGAGTTATCTGTTAAGGTACTTAGTAGATCATCTAGCTCAAGAGCTTCGTAGATACTTAAAGTTTTTTTATTAGCATAATGGGTAATTTTACTAAGTTCATTGTGTTCAAGAGTAAACTTCGAAAAACTTAAGAGTTTAAAAAGTGACGACGAGTCATGGAAATTATTTAGGAGCCGCATGTAGTTTATGAGAAAAGATACTAGCGGTTTCTTATACAAACCCGAATTAGCCATAAATGCGTAGGGAATGCCTGAAGATTCGAGCCTGGGAATGATTTCATTTGCTGAGTTGTTCGACCTGATTAGAATGGCAAAGTCGTTCCAAGTAATATTTGGGTTTTCTTTTTTAATTTCTATTATTTTTGAAATCATCATTGCTAATTCGGAGCCAATGTCTATTGCTTCGATTACGGCAATTGTAGCTGGTTCTGTTTGATGACCGTTAAGTCTTTTATTTATTCCTAGTTCTACTTCTAGCCTGTTTGGGTTATTATGTTTTATGAAATTATAGGCTAGATCCAGTATCTCTTGGCTAGAGCGATAGTTTTCAATAAGCGTAGTTTGTTTTAGTTCAGGAAAATCCTTTTTAAAATTAAGTATGTTAGATACTGAGGCGCCTCTGAATTTATAAATACTTTGATCGTCATCTCCAACTACTGCGAGATTTTTACTACCAGTATTGCAGAGCAACTTAATTAATTCGTACTGAGCGAAATTAGTATCTTGAAACTCATCTACCATTACATACTTAAAATGGTTTTGGTAATAACGAAGAACATTCGGGCGTTCTTTAAAAAGTTTAAGAGTATAGTTAATTAAGTCGCCGAAATCTAAACTATCGTTGCTAAGTAATAATTTTTGATATGTGTGGTAAGCGGAAGAGATCTCTAATAACCTTTTTTGTTCTAGTATTGACTCTTCCGATGAAAGAAGGACCGAAGAGTCCCCGTCTAGTTTAAGTGATTCAGCATAGCTTAAATAATCCTCAGGTGAGACGAGCTCGTCTTTACATTTACTGAAGTGAGTACAAAGTGTTTCTATGAATTTGAAAGGTGTTCCTGATGGTCGGTAGTAATCTAAGTCAAATTGGTCAAAGTTTTTATAAACTAACATCCATTGAGCTGTATCACTAAGTAGTTTGAACTCATGAGGTAGTCCTATATGTGTACCGTGTTGTTTTAAGACGCGTTCGCAAAAACTATGAAAAGTAGATATCCATAAGTCGTAGTTGCCAAGTGGTAATAGTTCCAGAGTCCTACCTTCCATTTCACCTGCTGCTTTTTCAGTAAAAGTAAGAGCAAGTATTTCCGAAGGAAGTGCTAGTTTTTGTTCTACAAGAAAGCCAATCTTCCTTGTTACTACTGTGGTCTTTCCAGTGCCAGCGCCCGCTACTATAAGAAGCGGGCCCTGTGTATTGGTAACCGCTTCTAGTTGTTCTTTGTTTAAATTTTCTAGTAACATTCTTTATTTTTTGGTTACGAACTGTGTCCAGGCTTTCCATTGGTCCATGCCTTCATCTTTATATCTGGACCAAAAAGCAGCTGGGGTGACTATTTGCACGTCTTCATACTCTCTTAATTCGAGCAAGTCATTATCGTGGGTTACTAGAAAATCAGCCTGAGCTTCTACTGCGCTTTCTAAAATTTTATTATCTTCGTCGTCTCTTACCACATTTATGTGGTGTCTATTTGTAACGCGGTTTACTTGGGCGAAGAAATTTCTTAAATCTTGCTCGTATTCCGGATTGTCTATGAGTTGTCTGGCTATAAGTTTATTTTCGTCTAAAGTTTGCCTATTTGCATATGCTTCAATGCCACCATCAATAACCTCATCGATAATTCGTTTCTCGTAACTATATTCATCCTTGAGACCATTTATTAATACATTTGTATCTAATACTATTCGCATATACGTACCTTAATCGCATTGAACAAATAAATCAATTTACCTTGTTTTTCTTGAAGGAACCGCCTTTATAGGCATTAGAAACTGTTTAGGGTTATCATCGAGATCTACGAAGTAATCTGTTAATTCTTTCACTTTGCCACTACAAGATTTGCCGAAGGCAAGCGTTTCGGCGAATTGGCCCATCATTTGTAGATATTCTAATAGCGGAACAAAGTCACCGTCGCCGCTACAAAGTACAACTACATCTAGCTTGTTCATCATTTTTATTATGTCCATAGCTATGCCGACATCCCAGTCCCCTTTTTGGTTTCCTGAAGTCCAGGTCTGTAATGGTTTCTTTTTAACTTCGAAACCTGCTTTGTCCAACGCTTCAAAGAAAGTCTTTTCTTGGGGTTCGTCGGCTTCTATTACGTATGCTATTGCACGAATTAGTTTTCTGTCTGCAACTGCTGCATCTAAAACTGCGTTAAAATTTACTCTGGAATTATAAATATTTCTTGCAGAATAATATAAATTCTGCACGTCAACAAAAACCCCTACCCGTTGATCTTTATTCCTTATACTCATAAAAAAAATTAATTACTTTAATAAAAATTATTCACTTTTTAATAAACCATTTATATCTTTTTCTTGCACTTCCAAGGCCTCTGCTTCTGCTAATTGCAGTGCCGCTGCGCTAGTTATGCTGGTTTTTAGTTTTTGGAAGTCACTTGAGACCGTACCCATGCTATTTCCTGCGTTCTTAATGTGATTAGCAAGCACATCTAGGTTCTTGCCGAATTTTTCACTTTCCTGTTTTATACCTGCGATGTGATGAAGGATTGCTTGAGCAGCTTTATTTATTTGTTGTCCTTTTAAACTTAAAAGGATTATTTGAAGATGATGATAAAGGGTATTGGGACTAACAAAAAATACTCTTTTGTCTCTCGCGTAAGTAATTACAGCAGTATCATCTAGAACCTCAGAAAATACACCCTCACTAGGAATGTACATTAACGCAAAGTCGAAAGTGTTTTCTTGTGGGAGAATATATTTTTTATATATTTCGTCTATTCTTTTTTTAACGTCTTTAAGAAATGCTTTCTTCATTATTTCTGCAGACTCATCTGTATTAGCTTCTTTAAACAGTCTGAAATTTTCCATGCTAAATTTGCTATCTATTGGGAGAATTCTATCTCCTACTCTTACCATAGCATCGACGATTTCTCCGTTATTAAAACGATATTGTGTTTCGTATGAGCTTTTTGGGAGTACTTGCGAAAGCATATTTTCCAAGATTTCTTCACCAAAAGTACCACGAGTTTTTGGGCTAGCCAATACCTCTGAAAGCCTCCTTATATCTGGCCCTATTTGACTCATTGAGCCCAGTTCTCTTGAGAGGGATTGAATTACATGAGCAGCTTTGTCTAGTCTTTCGTTAATTGCTCTATTTGTCTCGTTTAGATTGGTTTGGATATGCAGTCTATCCTGTTCAGTGCCTTGTTTAATATCTTTCATCCATTCCATCATGACCTTTAAACTCTCTGAGTCTTTTGGTTCTTCCATTTTTTTCTTCATGTCGAAGAAGAAATAAAGGACTATTCCGAAGCCAATAAATAAAATAGCTATGATTCCAATGAGTAAAATTTGCATAGATGAAGTATAGCAAAATTGAGTAGATTTTTTTCCACTTGTAAAGAGTTTGTTTTGGGAATATACTCGCGATAAGGTTTCAAAAAGCTTTGGAGGCAAAATATGCATGAGATCTCAGGTTCTAAAAAGTTGGAAGAAAACTTGCCAACGCTCGATGCAGAATTCACCCCAGGAGATTGGGAAAATCGTCCTGATTTCATAGATGTTGGGTATGCCAAAATTCGTATTAAACCACCGAAATGGGTTTTTGCTCATAATCCACGAGGTTCGGTTCTTAGTTTAGAAGCGGAAGAATATGCAGTTCTCTAGTTATTAGAGATTTTTTTATATCTTGACATATTATCACTCTTAGGTTTAGAGTGATAATGTAATAATTATCATTAATTTATTAACCAATAGTATTGGTTAATGGAAAGGAAATTTTATGTCATTTGATATTATGCCCAGGGCATTTTGGAATAATCCGTCTCGTCTACCAAATATTTTTGACGAGGACGACTGGAGCGCATTTCTCCCCTCTTCTGGTTTAACAATTTCTGAAGATGATAAGAATGTCTATATAGAAGCAGCTGTGCCAGGGTTAGATCCAGAAAAAGTTGAGGTTACTTATGAAAAGGGAGTCTTATGGATAAGAGGAAGTGAAAATACCGAAGAACAAGATAAAAATAAGAAGTTTTATAGAAAAGCCAGCAATAGCTTCTCTTATAGAGTTGCTGTACCTGGAGAAATTGACGAGAATTTAGAACCCAAGGCTACACATAAAAATGGAGTTATGAAAGTAGCTTTTCAAAAGAAAGCTAAAGAAGAACCAAAGAGGATTCAGGTTCAAAAAGAATAATCCGCAAAGGCGGATTATTTTTTTTAATAAAATAACTCGTAGGGCTACTACGAGTAAGAAATTTTGCCCGGGCGTGCTCGCGTACTTGCGCGGTGCATTCACCCGGGACTTCGGCGGCCCATCCCTATTTGCTAGCCGGGCACGCCTTAGCGGTTAAGCGCAATCAATCTTCGTTCGACTGGTTCGTCTTTGGTATCCTGCGTCTCTTCAATGTTCATGGGGCAAGATGGAGCCGGACCAGATTCAGTTTGATGCTGAGGAACGGGTTCACTTTGAATTTGAGGTGCAGCTTGGGTCTGCTTTCGGTAGTTATTGTAACGTGGAATTTGAATACCACTTCGCTCTAATAGAGCAAGATTGAGTGGTGCGAGCGATCTCACGATCTCGCGCTCGCTCACCGTTGCATAGTTGACCACGCCACGTGAAATGTAAATGATTTCAACCGAGTAAGTCATTCGGCCAGGGATCTCAGTAAAAATAACTGATTCGCCCGCGGGAATAACCTTCAAGCCGCTAACCTTCTTGCTGCGGCATTGGATCGTCCAGGTAACTCGAACACTTTGGGTATTATTGTTTACAAATGTCCAATCTGCCTCCTCGGTATTGGAGGCGCCAGAAAGCCCTTGCACTTGGATATTTTCATAAGAGCTCACAATCTGTGCGCGACTCAGTTCAGTAGAAACCTGATTCGCGACGCTTGCGCTCACACTGTGCGCTTTGCCGATCAACACCATACCAACGATCATCAATGAAAGAACAGCGATTAAAACATTCAATGTATGATTGCGATTTAAATAATTATTGTAAGTCATAATTCCCCTCTTTTTTTCATCAAAATGTGTGATTTTTTGGCTTAGACATCGGCCTAAACCTCAATACATTTAAAAATAATTATATCAATTTTAATATTTTTGGTCAAGTGTTGTTGACAAACAAAGCTTTTTTTATTATAATTCTTCGATTGTCTATGATTGTGTTGGCTTAAAAACACTTTCAGCAATCAGGACAATAAATGCTTGTATAACCGGTATATGCGCTGGTTATTTTCTACCTGGGTCCTCGTGTCGATACCGGTAGCATAGCCGGTATTAAAAAAGTAAATAGGAGTGCAAAATAAAAAATGAAATTGACCAAAACGATTTCACTGGTATTTTCGCTTGCGTTATTGTTTATTGTGGGGATGGCTTTCTCACAACAAGCCGGCGCGCAGCAAAATTTTACGACGTTTACGCCGAAAGCGAAACCCTATACAAGGGCGGTTACCCACGGTTTCTCCCTCAGACCAGATCTGGGATTGCCGTCAGGGGACTGGTTTTTGCTTCCTGGTGACAAAGGGTTTCGCTTCTTTGAACAATTCGAGAGCACGATTCCCCAAGGTGAAATCAACGATTACTTCGACGTTTCAACCTTGAAAGGAAGCTTGCTCTACGAATCTCTTCCCAAAGGGATAGACGAAGGTGCGTTGTTTGATGACGGCAGTATCATTACGATGTCTGGCCGACAGAACCAGATGGACACCATCAGGTTTTACACTAATAAATGCGCCCCTGCAAGCCTCTGGGATGATGAGTTCTTCATTGGCGTCGGACTCGACGTTTCAATGAACAAACTCACTCGTTTCGCGGTAGATCCTAAGACTGGCGCGATAATTAAGTTGGTAACTTTCCACTTCAACGGCACACTAGTGACAGTTGAAGTTCATAGGTCCGATGTGCATGTGCACTACCGGAATCGGTGGGCCAACAATGGGCTTTACCAAAACACAAACGATTCCGTTTTCAACTACAAATTTGGACCAACGGATTCTATGGGCGGTCTCTGGACGCTTTCCTTCCCGAGCAGTGAACTCATGCAATGCATGCAGTTCGGTTGGGAGTTTCAAAGCGGCGGATGGCCAGGCAAAGTCTATTTGGTTCCCTCGACAGTCGTGGAAATGCGAAAAACATTACAAGGCGACGAGCAGCCAATTGATAAAGGCCCGAGAGGTCTCTTGCGGAAGCTACAGGGAGGGTTTCCTTCCGGCGCTTTCTGTGAGGAATCGGAGTGTGATAGACCTGTTGTCTGTCCAACTCCCATCCCGCTTGATATGGGAATGAAATGTGAAGCTCTCATTAAAAAATTCCCGGCATCATACTGGGCCAACAGAAATACGGAATTGCCAAAGGGCGGGGTCCAGATTCCGGGTTTTTCTACCGAGATGGTAAATTCGGGAACTTTTACTGCGCTAATTCAGAGCAAGATCAGTGAAGGTTTGTTACCGAATGCCACTCCTCAGCAAAAATTTAACGCTGGATGGCTTACTTTCCAGTTAAACCTATTAGCTAATGGACCGTCGACAAAATCGAATTTGGATTGGTCTAAATTGATGTGCCTGGGGGTCAAAGCCGGTCTACCGGCTAATGTCGAAGTAGAAAGTCAGGTATACAAGGTTGAAGGGGTGACGAATATGTTTAGCCTCTTTGACCTGAGTTTGCGAATTGGCAGAGGGGCCAGCTCTCCAAGTCAGAGTCTACTGACCTTCAGTTACATTTTCAATCAAATCAACGGCGGGTAAAAACCCTTCAACAGACGAAGAATATCGTCTGTTTTTTTTATAAAAAAATAGAGAGTTTGCTCTCTATGGTTTCTTTTTCTTTTCCGCTTCTTTAGCGGCCTTCAACTCAGTATCTGCTTTAAAGAAATTTATTCTGGCAGAAATTATAGGATCAGTATTCATAACCTGCTCCCAAAAGATTTCTTTAATAGGCTCAAGAATGAAAGAATGAGTTTTTTTGGTTTCCCAATAGTCATCGCTCATACTATCTGCCCCCAGACCTATAGTGGGAACCTGATACCAACTAATTATCTTATCAGCTTTGGATAACTTAAATCCTCCAAAAAACAATAAGTAGAAGCTTTTACCTATCGCTTCAAATTCATGCCGGTTGAACTGCATAATACTTAGAGGATAGCTCCTATTCTGAAAAGTCAGATCGTTAGTTTGAATTAGTAGCTTTGGCCCCCATTGGAAGTTATAAGTACTCAGAACTGTCCAGCGTTCGTCATCATAAACAAACAGGCCGCAATAAATATCAGAAACAACTTCCCACTCCTTGGGTTGCACAAATCCCTTTGGGAATTCATGTGTGACGTAAGCACGAATTACTTTACCGTTTTGTGCTTTAGATTTTTTCCATTCGTTCTGAAAAATCGCTTTTACCCTATCTAACTCAGCTTGGGCTTCGGTTGGATTATTAATCTCCTTGAAAATCGAAACCGATGCAGCATTTGGTTGTGATTTCAAATCAGTGTTCTGTGAAAATGCAGTCCACGACACTAACAAGACCCAAACGATAAGAAGCACAACTCTATTCATTCTATTTAATACCTCCGTAATTTTTTCACTTTGAGAACCGGATACCAATTAAAGCATAGAAATATAATATTTTCAATACAAATAAAAAATTACCCTAAGTGGGTTATATATTTTATGTGGATTAGGATTCCTAGAAATATTGTTTAAGATGGTTTAACTTATTCACTCTTCCCATTTACCTTCGTGTTTAGACAGAAAGTTATTAGTCCAATTTTCAGCTTCTTTTGTCCAGACAAGTTCTCTGGCTCCAGGAATTTCCTTTGCTAGTTGGTTGAATCGTTTGGATTGAGGCCTGAGTACGTTTACAAGAATGCGTTCATTACCTCGAATTGAATATTGCTCTAATGCGTAAACTAGGTAATCCCATCTTTCAATGAATTCAAATAGAAGACATTCCATCTTTTTGAATTTTCTGAGATAGGCCATAACACTTCGCGCTTTGGAAGGAAAAGAATTAGGTTTGGCCAATGCGAATTGAAGCAAAAATGCCTCATGGTAAAAATTGAAAAGATACTTTGGCAATTGATTAAATCTATTGCAAAATGCATTGTATTCATCTAAGTCTGCATTTTCGTTTTTATGAATTGCAACTATATCTCTCCCTAATTCTCCCTCCCCGTGATCATGAACTAGTAATGCGTTAAGCAATAACACCTCGTCTAAGCCAGCAATATATTCCCTTGAACTCCGTATTAGCATAGAGCCTAGGAGGGTTATTGAATATGAATGTTGTAGGGAGTTTTGCTTACGAATTCCCCCGTGTTCGGCTCCAAGACTTGCATGTACGGACCATCTCTCTACTTCAGGTAGGCCTACTTGACCGCTAGTCCATATATCTACTACGTTTTTCCAGAGCCCCTCTTTGAATATGCTTAAATGTTGCAATTTTCCTCCTTTTTTTGCTTGCTAAACTTTAAATTCTACGCTATACTACCGCAGTTGACTCTATAAAGTTTGTACCTAAGAATACACGAAATCACTTAAAAAGTGAATGTCGCGGGGTAGAGAAATTGGCATCTCGCCAGGCTCATAACCTGGAGGCTCCCGGTTCGAGTCCGGGCCCCGCAACCACGGGTCAATCATGGCTCACTGCACTGCAGGTTTATTACGCTGATGCTCCATAAACCTTCCGTTCCGTTCACCATGTTGCCCCTTTCAAAAGTAGCGAGCTACTTTTGTGAATAGCATATAGCATTGCTTCGCTCGCTATCAATACTAGCAATCGGAAATTATTTTCTGGGTTGACCCGTGGTTTATATGGCCCAAAATTAGGCGGTGTAGCTCAGTTAGTTAGAGCGTGGGACTCATAAGCCCAAGGTCAATGGTGCAATTCCATTCACCGCTACCAGCAAGACCGCATAAGGAAAATTTCATACTAACAAACTAGGACTGGTAGCTCAGTTGGTTAGAGCGCTCCCCTGTCACGGGAGAGGTCGCGGGTTCGAGTCCCGTTCAGTCCGCCACTAAAAAATTCCATCGATTGATGGAATTTTTTAGTTATAAAACTTGTTTTATATCTTATATCATAAAACCACTCGAATTTTGCGAGTGGTTTTATGTTCCGTTAGGAAAAAAGAATTTAGCGTCGAGCTTTTTTCTTTGCTGGAGCTTTTTTCTTTTTTGCTGCTGGCTTCTTTTTCTTTGCTGCCATTTGTGGCTTTCTCCTGAAGGAGACTGATTTTGGTCTCTCTTCTTAATTTTCTACTCTCAATAAAATTGAGTAAGTAGTATTGTTATGAATTTCTTTTTTCTATTTCTGTTTATTTTCTTTCTATTTCTCGTAAGATTTTTTTTCTTTGAAATTCATTAATATATTACGAAAATAAAATACTAGTGTCAAGAAAAAAAATGTTTTTTAGTTCAATTTTTTTTTTAAAAAAATTATTTTTATATTTAAAAAATTTTATTTTAACTTAAATTATTTTATAAATATTTTTTCTCTACAAAAACCCCATATTTACGAGTGTTTTTAATCAGTTTATTCTTTTTTGAAATGTAAAAGAAAAATTTTTTCAATTTATAAATGAAAGGTTTGAAAAAAAGTTTTCCACAGTTATGTTTTAATATAAAAAAATCTCTCGCTTTTTTGCGAGAGATTTTTTTATTCTCTGAATACTGATTCACCAGTAATAGGTGTTCTGTTTCTGCTGGAATGTTTTTTAATGAAATTTAGTCTTGATAGACTTCGTTCGAGCGCTGCGTATGTTACTGCGAATTCTTGTTCAGTTAGTCTTGCGCTATCTATTGCGGCTTTTGCTTTTGCTCTTGCTGCTTCTGCTCTTGCTTCGTCTATCTCTGAGATGTGTTCCGCTGCGTCAACTAGAAATCTTACTTCACCACCGTTTTCTACCTGTAAGAATCCCCCACTAGCGTGATAATAGCTCTCTTCACCACTGTTTTTGACTATTATTTCGCCTGGTACTATAACGCTTACCAATGGTATATGGTTTGGAAGTACTGTTATTTGCCCTTGGGGGGTAAACACGCTAACGCTATCTGCCTCTGTATTTGTAAGTACCTTTTCTGGGCTAACAATTGTTAATTTAAGTTTCATATTACTTAACTTGATCTATACTTCCTTTCATATAGAAAGCTTGCTCTGGCAGAGAATCGTATTTTCCTTCTAATATTTCTTTGAAACTTTTTACGGTTTCAGAAAGTGGAACATATTCTCCTGGAGTACCAGTAAATACTTCAGCTACATGAAAAGGTTGTGATAAGAATCTCTGAATTTTTCTTGCTCGGGCAACAATAAGCTTGTCTTCTTCTGGAAGCTCTTCCATACCTAAGATAGCAATAATATCTTGAAGGTCTCTATATCTTTGTAGGGTTTTTTGAACGCCACGAGCAACATTGTAGTGTTCTTCACCAACAATGTTTGGATCGAGAATGGTAGAAGTAGAGTCGAGTGGGTCTACAGCTGGGTATATACCAAGTTCAGATAAAGCTCTGCTTAATACCACAGTAGAATCCAAGTGAGCAAAAGTATTAGCTGGGGCAGGGTCTGTAAGGTCGTCAGCTGGTACGTAAACAGCCTGAACAGAAGTAATAGAGCCTTGCTTTGTAGAGGTAATTCTCTCTTGTAATTCTCCCATTTCCGTGGCTAGTGTTGGCTGATACCCAACAGCGGAAGGAATACGTCCTAGTAGAGCTGAAACTTCAGAACCAGCTTGAGTGAAACGAAAGATATTGTCTACGAAAAGCAACACATCTTGTTTTTGTTCGTCACGGAAATATTCAGCCATGGATAAAGCTGATAATGCAACTCTAGCTCTAGCTCCTGGGGGTTCATTCATCTGACCGAAGACCATCGCAAGTTTGTCTAGAACTTTAGCTTCTTTCATTTCGTGATAAAGGTCATTACCCTCACGTGTTCTTTCGCCTACTCCGGCAAACATGGAAACCCCACCATGGGCTTTTGCAATGTTATTTATAAGTTCCTGAATAACAACTGTTTTACCCACACCGGCTCCGCCAAAAAGACCCACTTTACCACCTTTAAGAATTGGACAAATGAGGTCTATAACTTTAATCCCAGTTTCTAAAACTTGACTCTCGGTAGATTGATCTACTAAGTTAGGGGCCTGTCTATGAATTTCGTATGTAGAGACATTTTCTCTGGAGAACTCTTTAGCATCTATTGGGTCACCAAGAACATTAAACATTCTTCCTAAAGTAGCTTTTCCTACAGGAACTGAAATACCTTTTCCAGTGTTAATGACTGGTTCTCCTCTCCTTACGCCATCGGTTGAAGACATAGCAATAGCTCTAACAGTACCACCTTTGAGCTGTTGCTGGACTTCTAACACTAGTTTGTCTCCGTCTTGCTTCTTGATTTCTAATGCTGTGTAGATAGCAGGTGGTGTGCCGTCGAATTCGACGTCTATAACAGGACCTATAACCTGCGAGACACGGCCGTTACTCCCCGATTCTTTAATTGTGTTTGCTTTTGCCATATTCTTGCTTTACTTATTGTTAAATAATTATTCTTATTATTTTTCCTCAAGGGCGAGTTTACCCGCGGTAATCTCACTTAACTCGGTAGTAATTTTATTTTGTCTTAATTGGTTAAAAGTAAGTGTCAGGTCCTGAATTAGATCACCAGCCGATTCCGTAGCATTTTTCATCATTATCATTCTAGCCGAATGTTCACTAGCGTTACTTTCCAATACAGATTGATATATCTGACTCTCTAGGATTCTAGGTAATAAATGGTCCAGGACAGCATTTTCGTCAGGCTCGAAAAGAAATTCTGAACTTATTGCCCTGGTTTCATTTGGGTTCACCTCAGCTTTGATAGGGAGGATAACTTTAGCTATGGGTTTCTGGGCAAGTGTAGAAATAAATTGGTTGTAGACTAGATAAATTTTTTTATACTCACCGAGCCTGTATGCTTTTGTGAGCATCTCTGCCAAAGGAAATATATCTTCTGGTTTTGAGGCGCTTTCTGTTTTTTCAAAATCTGCAATTACTTGTTTTTTGAGCCTAACGGCTGCCTCGCGAATTTTTCTTCCCATAACCACATACTCTTTGACAATCTCTACTTCTGCATCTTCTATTTCTCTCAATTTGAGAAGCAAGTTGGTATTGAGACTCCCAACCAAACCTTTGTTTGTAGACACTACAACCACACCAATTTTTTTAGCCTCTTTATTCATTCTGAGTAGTGGGTGCTCTAAAACAGAATTTCTATTAAGTTCAGATATGAGTGACCACGCTAATTCTGAATAATTTCTACTGGTCACCGCTTGAATTTGCGCTTTCCTCATTTTGGCAGCTGAAACCATCTGCATAGCCCTGGTGACTTTGCGTGTAGATTTAACTGATTTTATTCTTCTTGTTAATGCTTGTAATCCCGGCATATTATTTAAAAGATTGCTTGAATTGGACTATGGCTTTTTTTAACTCTTCTTCTATTTCAGGAGTCAATTCTTTTCCTGTGGTTATGCCTTCAACGACATTTTTTGCTTGAATATCGAGATAATCTCGGAATTTACTTTCAAACTCCCCTACTCTTTCTATTTGAATATCGTTTAAATATCCGTTGTTTGCTGCATAAAAGATTGCTACCTGATGAGCGAGGCCGACTGGTTGGTATTGTGGTTGTTTAAGAATTTCATTTAGTCTTTTACCTAGGTCAAGCTGTTTTTTGGTTTCAGCGTCTAAATCGCTACCAAATTGGGCGAATGCCTCTAACTCTCTGAACTGAGCTAAAGATAATTTCATTTTGCCAGCTACTTTTTTCATAGCTTTGGTTTGAGCAGCACCACCTACACGTGAGACAGATAAACCTACGTTGAGCGCTGGTCTTACACCCTTGTAGAAAAGGTCTGATTCAAGGAAGATTTGACCATCTGTGATGGATATAACATTTGTTGGAATATATGCGGAAATATCTCCAGCTTGGGTCTCAATGATTGGTAAAGCGGTAAGGCTACCCCCACCGTAATCTTCGTTAAGCCTTGCTGCTCTTTCTAAAAGTCTGGAGTGAAGATAGAAAACATCTCCAGGGTAAGCTTCTCTACCTGGTGGTCTTCTAAGTAACAAGGAAATTTCTCTATATGCAACAGCTTGTTTGGACAAATCGTCATATACGACCAAAACATCTTTACCTTGATCCATAAAATATTCACCAAGTGCACAACCTGCGTATGGGGCGATAAAAGATAAAGCAGCTGGCTCACTTGCGCCAGCTGAGACTACTATTGTGTAGTCCATAGCACCTTTGGCTTCCAGTTCGGCAACAATTTTTGCAACCTTACTTTCTTTCTGGCCAACTGCTACATAAATACATACAATATTCTGACCTTTTTGGTTTAAAATGGTATCTATTGCGATAGCTGTTTTACCTGTCTGCCTGTCTCCGATAATAAGTTCACGTTGACCTCTTCCTATAGGTATTAGTGCATCTATGGCCTTAATTCCTGTTTGTAATGGAACTGTGACCGATTTTCTAGTAATAACCCCTGGAGCTATTTTTTCTATAGGGTAGAAAGCGGATTCCTTAATAGAACCCTTACCGTCTTTAGGTTCACCTAAAGCATTAACAACGCGACCAATGAAAGCTTCTCCAGCTGGAATAGAAAGTATTCTACCTGTTGCTTTAACAACATCGCCTGTATTAACTTTTAAATAATCACCAAGAATAATTGCACCAACGGAATCTTCTTCTAAGTTTAACGCGACACCAAATACGCCATTGCCAAAATCTAACATTTCCATGCTAGCTACACTACTAAGTCCTGACATCCTGGCAACACCATCACCTACCGAGACAACGGTACCTATTTGTTCAGCCTTATCTACTAAATCAGTATTGGATATCTGATCTTTTAACTTTTGAATTATATGGTCTGTGTTCATCTTAGAAATTATTTAATCATTGATTCTTGAATTTTATTTAACTTCCCTTTAATACTGGCGTCGAATAGCATATCGTCGGTTCTGAGAACCATGCCGCCAATCAGATCAGGTTCTTTGGACTTTTCTAGGTCTAATTTTTTCCCAACAATTTTATTAAGGTCATCAAGCATCTCCTTTTCTATAGACATATCGTTTACCGTAATAACGGATGCTTTCGCCCTTCCTTCTTCACTAAAAGTGATTTTCTCAAATTCTTCAATAATATTTTCGTATTGAGACAGGTCACCGTTTTTTTTAAGTAATTCTATGAGTGTCTCTATGACTTTATCTGCCCCTTTTTCGCCTACTTCCGACATAGCAAGATATAGACTTTCGGCGTATTGTTTTGGTTTATATCTCATACTAAGAGTTTAATGAATCGGTAATCGCCTTTTTTAGAATTTCCTTGTCTTTAGCAGGATCGAGTTTTTCCTTTAAGATTTTTTCTGTGGCGCTAACTACCAAAGTCGCTACTTCTGTTTTAATTTTAGTAGCAGATTTTTCTGCCTCGTCGTGTATTTCTTTCTTACTCATTTCTACGATCTTGGCTTGTTCTAATTTTGCTTGTTTTAGTATTTCAGCCTTAACAGCCTCAGCGTCTTTTTTGGCGTCGGTGATAATTTGAAATGCTTCATTCTTTGCATCCGTAATCTGTTGGTTCTTCCATTCATCGAAAGCAAGTTTTTCTTTTTCTATATCTTCAGCGTCTTTTAGTGCGGTAGCAATTTTTTCACTTCGTTCTGTCAATTTTTTCGAGACAGGCTTAAAGACCCATTTCCAGAGAACAAAAAGAACCAAACTGAAATTCAGTAACTGGGCGAGGAATAGTTTCCAGTTAATTCCTAAAGTCCCTAAGACAGAAGGTTCTGCTGCAGCATGGCCTACTTCTTCTGCAGCCAGTGCCACATTTGTAAATATAGATAGTATTTCTACGATTTGCATCTGTTAAAATTAATTAAATATTAATTATGTCAGTCCAAATTGCTTTGGACTAACTAAATCACTATTTAAAGAGTGAAGGTTACAACTAACGCGTAAATAGCGATAGCCTCAGCAAAAGCTAAGGATAACAACATAGGTACGAATAGCTTTTCTGCTGATTCTGGATTTCTACCTATTGATTCCATTGCTTTAGATGCGGTTTTTCCTATAGCGTAAGCTGGCATAAGACCACCAATTGCTATTGTGAAAGCTTTCGCTACTACTACCATACTTTCTGAGTCCATTTATTTCCTTTCTTTTTCCAGTTTTGTAGACTTATTTTTTTAATTGTTTAACGTCTCTCTACTGGTTAATTAATTTACGCTGGTTCTGGATCATGCTCACCCTGAGCAGAATGTTCATGGTCTAGAGTGGCTAGATTTAGATAAACCAGAGTAAGCATAGAAAATACGACTGCCTGAATTAATCCAACAATTATTTCCAATCCAACAAAAGGCAGTGGTACGAATACAGAAATGAGTCCTGCAATTACAGTAAGAAGTACTTCACCTGCGAAAACATTTCCATAGAGACGAAGGGAGAGAGAAACCATTTTTGCAATTTCCGAAAAAATTTCAATTAAGCCAACAAAGAATTCAATAACAGCAACGAGTATTTTTACAGGGTTGAATGATAGAATTGCTTTAAGCAAATCACCTAATTTTATAAATTTATTTAGGTATTTGAAAAAACCAATGGCCATTATACCCAAAATATGAGAAAGCCCCACAGCAAGAACAGCCATCGCAACTGTCATGTTTAAGTCTGAATTACTAGGTCTAAATAAAGGAATTAGTTCTATTTTTCCATGGTGTAGTTGCCATAATCCTATAGAACCCGTACCTGGGAGTAATCCCATCCAGTTAGACACAAGGATAAATAGGAAAAAAGTTCCAACGATTGGCAAGAATTTCAAAGATTTTTTTCTGTCTCCAGTAACTTGGTCGAAATAACTAAACATAAATTCAAGAAGGGCCTCGAAAAAATTCACTATACCTTTCGGAGACTGTTCTTTTTTTGTGTAGTATTTCCTAATCCCTAATTGGACAAAGAAAGCGAATACTATAAATCCAATTAAAGTAATTGTTGAGTTTATGAGAGAATTCGTAATCGGCAGGGCACCTATATTAAACATTACTTCTGCCGCGAGTGGTGGTAAGGTCATTTCTTTATTTGCTTAGATAACTTATTAATTTGCTTGTACAGACCAACAGCACTTATGAAAATTGCAACTAGTATAGCTATTAGTATCATGTATTTGGTTCCATATCTATTGTCTAACCATTTCCCGAGATATACTCCCGCAACTAAAGGTAGCGCTATTATGAGTCCAAAATCCACTGCAACATTAAACATCGACATTGCATTGAAGAGTTTAACGTTGGGATTTACTCCAGAAGTAGCCTTTTTTGCCTCTTCAAGTTCTAGGCGTTCTCTGTGAAGCTCCTCTAGTGACATCCTGCCTGGGATTTCACTATTTTTTACCTTATTATCTGAAAGGTTATTTGGATCCATAAATTTTTATTTTAATAGCTATGGAGAATATGAATTTGTGAAATTGAAACACGAAAACTATACCAGAAAAACGTAGTTCCTTCAACTAAACTAAAAAAGGCTACCCTTGACAAATTTGTATTTTTGTGCATAAAAATGCTTTTGAACTATTTTGGTATTGAAAAATATGTCTATATGTGTTATAATTTTATTTCTTTTTGGAATATCAATTTGGAGGTAAGAAATGACACGAGAAGAAGCAAAAGAAGTTTTGAATATGACCCAGATGAATGAAGGGACGATAGAGGCTATTTTGGCTAAGTTGGGACAACTTTGTTTTCCCAGGCAAATTGGCATCTATCATTCACATTCAGAAGAGGACACAAAACTCGCGCGCATACTTCAAGCGGTAATTACTCTGGCCTGGGGTGACGCACGATTGATTTCCGAAGAGTCGGGAGCTGGTTTGTATGCAATTGCCAATGAAACAGATGTGATTCTCTTGCTCTGCTCTCACGATCTTTTCAAACATGACACGTTTCTTAAGGATTTTTACTTTGCTTTCAGGCAATCGGGGTTTGGGAATGAAAGTAAAAAGTTGATTCCTATTTCGCTGGATACCAGCATTCCGGCATATAGGGATGAGGACATTCCATTTAACACCCATCCTGTTGCCTCAAATTTACGCTCATTTTTCACTTTAGGGATGAGGAATTGGCGGCAGGGTGAGTTAGAGCAGGGTTGTGAGAGTATATTGAGAACATTTGCGAATAGTCGCAAATCTCAGCGACCTATTAGTTTTCCAGGGTAAACTTATTAGCACGCACTTGTGCTATTTTTTATTGACAACTAATAGCGTAATTTGCATAATTAGGTTTCTTTCTATTGGAAAAGTTTTTAGGATGGAGGAATAAATATGCCGAGATTAAATGAGCATAGTAGCGCGAGACTTATAAAGCTTGAATTGCAAAGAGTTCAGAAAATAATCATTCATAAACGCTTTGGCTTTGTGGTACATGCTAAAGGGAAGGGTGATGTTCAGACAGATGCTGATACGAGTGTAGAAGCGTTGATCGGAGATTTTGTGGATGAATGTTATGGGGTCTATTCTGGAATAATAGGTGAAGAAAAGATCCGACGAAAACCGAGAGGTAGGAGCAAGAACTGGAAAATTGTAGATCCTTTAGATGGCACCAAAGCATTTACACGAAATGAGAGCTATGGGATTTCTTCACTTCTATCTACGTACGATGGATGTAAAGTTACGAGTTCTTATATCATGAATCCATACACTGATGAGCTTTTTTACTTTCGAGAGAAGAGTCCCAATACTTGGCATTTTTTTAAGGAAGAGGATCCTCAGCAGATAGTAAGACCAGAGCCTAAGCCCCTGAGCAAATGCATAATTGGCCTCCGTAGTGACGTTAGGATTTACTCCCAATTCATTCAGGATTTAACGCTTCCTGTTGAAGTTGGTGGAATAGTCAAGGATTCAAGAGGCTATTCTGGATCTTTCGCTCTGATGATTATGGACCTTGTTCGTGGAATCATTCAACAAGCCATAGTTAAACCCGGGGTTCAGAAACCTTGGGATTGCGCGGCTCCTTGGAGTTTTATGAACCGGTTTGGTATTAAAGCTTACCGAGTAGACACAAAACGCCGAAAGTTAGTTGAGCTTCCGTTGATTTTCAGCACTTCAGAAGTTGAGTGGAACCACGAAACAATATTTGCTCTCCCAGAAGTCATTGACCAATATCGTGATATGGGAATGATTAGATAAACCAAAGAATTTCTTTGGTTTTTTATTTGTCATGAATAAAACAGAACACTAAATACTTAGTGTTCTGTTTTATGGAGCCGACTGTGAGGATTGAACTCACGACCTGCGCGTTACGAATGCGCCGCTCTACCAACTGAGCTAAGTCGGCTAAATGGTCACATTCTCACTTTTGGAGCGGGATACGGGAATCGAACCCGTGCTTAAACCTTGGGAAGGTCTCGTACTACCATTATACGAATCCCGCAAAATCCAAAAATGAAAACATGACAAACCAATTATTTAGTCATAAACTATTTATTATTACTAGCCGCGACGGCGGCGAGAAGGGGTGGCTCCAACTCGGGTATCCCGATTGGAGGGGACGACGTGAGTCCCTCTATGGCATACCGTGCTTAAACCTTGGGAAGGTCGCATACTACCGATGTACTATACCCGCGAACGTTTTTACTTTGATTATTATAGTAATTTAGTCAGGTTAGTTCAATATTATTGAGTATCGGGTAATATTTTAATATCCAATCTTGAATTTATGGGAATATCCTGCCAAAACCTTTCACTTTTTAACATTCCTTTAATGTTTAAGGTGCTGGGAGAACAATAGGGATCATTTTCGCAGGGTATTGCTTTTATACCCTTTGGGGTAAGTTCAGAAACACCTGAGTTGTGATTATCTATTTGACTTCCTAAGCAAAATGTCACTTTGTAGTCTGGAAATATGTTTTTTCCCAAGTCTAAGTTAAAGGTTTTTTCCCCAAGAGCTGTGTACCAGTATGTGTTGTAAAATTCCGAACAACCGCTTTCGGCTTCTGGAGCAGTGGGCCATTTAAATTTTTCTTTATTTACTTCTGGTTTTCCAAGAATAGATTCCGGATAACCCTGATAGCGATTATAAAACCTTTCAAGTTCATTTGAAATGTCTTGAAGATCATTTAGTCTTTGTTTGTCATTCTGAATTGTGCTATGATCCGATTTTTTTGCGTATATTTTGTTGACTACATCTAAAAACGATGGTCCGTAACCAACGAATTCCAAGTATTTGAAATTACCTGCAATAGGAGAAATTGCTAGTGTTAAACTACTCGGAGAGAAAATTGTATTTTTTGTACCTTTAAAAGTCTCGAATGAGACGCTAGGAGCTTTAATAAATAAATCTGGGTTAATATTTAATTCATATAACAATACCAAACCTTGTTCAGATTTTTCGAACCCCAAAAATTTATTTATTTTTGAATCCTTTATTAGTTTTAGTGTAATGTCATTAGGTTTATCTAATATTTGTGCTGAATCAGATATTTTTGTCCATTTATTCAAGGTATTAACAACTTCAGTTTTGTCCTCGAGTTTATTTTCTAATTCTTGTGAAATATAGTTTTTTAAATAAATTCCCTCTGAGTTCATGCGTAACAAATGCTTGGTAGGATATTCATTTTCAAGATATAGCTTTGAATTTATACCTACTTGAAATTCTTTTTGTCCCCCTGTGTTCATTTCATTTATTTTACCCTCACCACTCCATTTAAAAGGGATTTTTTGTTGTTTGCCATCTGTATAGCTGAATGAAAATGCTATGCTTTGGGTGCGATGTTTTTGTAATTCTAAAAATTTGGCAAATTTCAAATCTGGCCTGAAAAGTGTGGGACCCTTTAAATAGATAAAACCTTGTACCCATAAAAGTACTAATAATATCAAGATTAAACCTGAGAAAATTGAGCCATAGAATAAATAATTTTTCTTGTTTTTTTGTTGTTGTTCTAAATTTTTTTTCGATAAATTATTTAATTTTTTCCATGCAAGCCAAATCCACAATGAACTCCAACCCATTGTTTTAAGATTTGATTCAATTTCTGACTTTTTAAGACCTTTTTTTCTAGCTTTGTACAAATACTTTACCAATTCTTTAAACCTAGACATACCTTAGACATGAGGACTTAATTTTTCAAATAGGTTTTGACCTTGATATTTGTAATTTGTTTTTTAATCCAATCATTGTAGCCACTCGTAGGTATAAATACACTTCTGAGGCTAATTTTTTTTTCGTTTGAATTTGAATCTAAGCTAATTTTTGAAGGCTCAAATATTAAAATCCCGAATCTGGTTGCTATTATCCTAGGCTCTGTACCTGGGATCTCTTTTAAACTTAGCTGTATTTCAGGTAGGAGTTTGGAGACTTCAATAAATCCGCTATCTGATACAAAGTCAGTCTTTATTGAGTCTCCATTTTTAAGTTGACCTAGTATGCTTTCTGCTTTCTTATATTCAGTAGAGTGTATTTTCTTTTGCTCATTAAAATAGGTTTGGAGAACAATTTGATTAATGTATCCACTCACCTCAGGGTCAAAATTACCACTTTTGCTAATAGGTTTATTAATACTCTGGCCAATAAAGGTTTTTAAATTTAATAAATGATCTGTCTTAACTGATTTAAGAAAAATTTCTTTCTTTTTGTCATCTAATTCTAAAACCAGAGCTTCATCTAATGTAATTTTTCTTCCTAAGGTTTTTGATTTTTCTATCCGATATTTTAAGGAATTGTAATGTACAAAATTATTGTTAATAATGGCAACGGGTAAATTTAAACTATCGTAGAAGTATATTTTATTTGAATTGTAGGGAGATTTGTATACCCAAGCTAACATACCTACTCCGGCGACAATCGTAAGTAAGATAGCCAACGGTATGTATACGAGCCAATTTATTTTTTTATTACTTTTTTTATGCATTTTCTAAGCTATTCTAACAAAATGTCTATTTTTCTTGTGAATGTGGATTCATAAAATAATTCCACCATTTTCTGGGATTACTAGTAGCTTCTTTTTTCTCTGAATTATTTTCTGGGTTTTTAATTACATTGAAATTTTCGGGAAAAATTATAACCTCTTCACCTTCGATTTTCATATTTATACCTCTAGCCATTTTAGATTTATAGCTCGATGTTCCTAGAAATTTTAGGTTTTCTTCTAATTGTTTGTTAGCTTGAAAAAGGTTTTCTTTTTCATTTCTTAATAATTGTACTTCAGAAGCAATTTGTGTTTTTCTTTTCCACTGTTCAATATAACTCTCTAAAATGAAAGCGAGTACAACTAATAAAATAACTACACCGGTCCAGGAAAATATTATTTTATATGATTTAGTGTTCCTCTTCATCAATTCGAATTCGAGTTTTTATTAATTTTTGTATCTCTGCAGGATTAGAGACTCTATGTAAAATGACCGGTTTAACACTACCTATAGTAAAAACTTCTATTTCCCCATAATCAAAGAATAATGAAAGTGGGCCATGTTTTACGATAGATAGTGAGCTAATTTTTTCAAAACTGACTTCTTGGTGAATTTTTTTTAAAAGACCTTCTTGAAGCTTTATAATAATTCCTTCTGAATTTACTGTATATTTTGTACCCACCCATAAAATTAAGTGATACAAAAACCAACCGAAAAGTAAAATTAGCCAAAGTATATACCATTTTTGAAGATCGTCTAAGATCTCGAAACGTTTCAGATAAATAAAACCACCTACGCCTAAGATTATTATGCTTAGGAGTGGTCCTAGTATAAATAATTTGGATTGCCTGATATCTGTTGTAACCATGATTAAAGATGGTTAAGCAAACAAGTTATAACCAAAAAGCCCTAGTACTAATGCAAAAAGCATTATTACAGCCACAACCTTTGTAATTTTATCTAATTTTTCCCTATTTCTAAGCATATTTAAAGTATAACACCAAAAAGTAGATTTATTTTTTTAAGACTGCTAAGAAGGCTTCTTGAGGGATGTCTACTTTGCCGATTTTTTTCATACGTTTTTTCCCCTTTTTCTGTTTATTAAGTAACTTCATTTTTCTAGTTACATCTCCTCCGTAAAGATACCCTGTTACGTCTTTTCTAAGAGCGGAGATGGTTTCTCTTGCAATGAATTTTCCACCTATAGCAGCTTGTAGCGCTATTTCGAACTGCTGCTTGGGAATTAAAGCCTTTAGCCTACTTACTAGTTCCCTACCCTCACTCTCAGCTACTGAGCGGTGAAGTATACATGCTAGTGCATCTACCTTTTCTCCACCCACCAGAATATCCACCTTAACAACATCGCCGGGTCTATTCTCTATGAAATCGTAATTTAAGGACGCATAACCACTGGTGGCACTTTTTAGTGTGTCGTAGAAATCGACTATTATTTGTGCGAGGGGCATTTCAAAATTCATTTCGACTCTAGCGTCGCTTAAGTACTGTAAATTTTTACTTATTCCGCGTCTTTTGGTGACAATTTCCATTATAGGACCAATATAATCTTTTGGAGTAAGGATAGTTACTGACATCCAAGGTTCTAAAATAGTCTTTATATGACTAGGATCAGGAAACTCTGCTGGGTTATGTACAACAATACTTGAGTCATCTGAGCGGATAATATTATAGGCAACACTAGGAGCAGTTAATATTAGATCAAGGTTGTATTCCCTAGTTAGTCTTTCTTGGACTATATCCATATGGAGAAGTCCTAAAAATCCTGTTCTGAATCCAAACCCAATACTAGGAATATGTTCTGGTTCAAAGACTAGCGCGCTATCAGAAAGTTTAAGTTTTCCCATAGCATCTCTTAGTTGTGGGTAGTCATCGCCAGAGACGGGAAAAATACTTGCATATACCATTGGTACTACAAGTTTATATCCAGGTAATGGATCTGTTTCCTTCTCCTCTACCAGAGTGATGGTATCCCCCACCCTAGCGCTAGATACGTCTCTAAGACCAGTAACCACATATCCAACCTCGCCTGTGAGTATTTGCTCTGATTTGAAAAATTTAGGTTTGAAATATCCAACCTCCAAGCTTTCCGCCTCAGCCGAGGAGGCTAGCATGGAAATTTTTTTCCTACTTTCTAAGTGACCATCAAAAACTCTAATATAGGATATAACTCCTCTGTGAATATCGTATTGAGAATCGAAAATTAACCCCCTGAAAGGTTTCTCGGGGTTGCCTTTGGGAGATTGTATGCGTTTTACGATTTCTTCTAAGAGTAAGTCTACTCCTTCACCAGTTTTACCTGAGGTATAAAGTATTTCTTCTTTTTTGAAACCAAAAGCTGATATAAGTTCGTTTGCTGTTTTTTCTTTATCTGAATTAGGTAAGTCTATTTTGTTGACTACTGGAATTATAGTTAAGTTATGCTCTATGGCTAAATAGGCATTGGCGAGGGTCTGAGCTTCTATACCCTGCGTGCTGTCTACTACGAGTATCGCTCCTTCACAACAAGCTAAGCTCCTACTAACTTCATAGGCAAAGTCGACATGGCCTGGAGTGTCTATTAGGTTAAGAATATAATCGGTGGAGTTATATCTGTAATTCATTCTTACAGGTTGGAGTTTTATTGTAATACCCCTTTCTCTTTCTATATCCATTTGATCAAGGAGCTGTTCTTTCATTTCCCGTTTATTTACGGTATTTGTCATTTCTAAAAGGCGGTCAGCCAGTGTCGACTTACCGTGATCAATGTGTGCGATAATGCAAAAATTTCTTATATTTTCTAACATTTGTAATGCTAATAATAGCAGTGGTTGATTTATTAGTCTACCTTTGTGTATTTACGTAAACGTTCAACTATTTTCCATAAATTTAAGGACTCATCTAGCTTCATTTGCTTTGTGAGAAGCAAGTACACTATCACACCTATAGTACCGGATAATCCTGTTTGAAATATAAGTCCTAAAGTGGTATCTGTAGGTAAAAAAGTAGAGGCGAGGTAAAGCATTCCATATATAACCACACCGAATAATCCTGACGCCAAAACAATAAGTACGATATTTTTTACTAGCGGATTATCGAAGTTATCTATTAAGTATTCGGAATTACCTGGTGCAAGATACTTGAATCGAAGTAACAAGAAAAGAATAATACAGTTTATAGAGTTACTAATACTGAAAGCGGCGACAATACCTATGATTCCTAAACTTGAATGAAAAAAATAAGCAAGCGAAATATTTATGATCATAGCGATCACTCCTATTACTACAGGGATTTTTGTGTTGTGTTTGGCATAAAAACTTCTTGAGAGAAGAGGTATTATTGCCTGCGAAGCAAGAGATAAACTAAAAATTCCCAAAGCGTTGAAAGTAAGTATGGTTTCCTCCCAGCCAAATTTTCCATGTCCAAGTAAAATTCTTACTATTTGCGCTCTAAATACTAGAAACATTACTGATATTGGCAATACATAATATAGTATTTTTAAAATACTCTTTCTTAGGGTTTCAATAAACTCATGTAGATTACCATTCGTATGTGCCGAGGTTAAAACCGGGAATGCCGCTGCTGCAGTGGAAGCAGCAAATATTCCCAAAGGAACGCTTTGTAAGTCGAATGCATAATTATAAACGGCTATTGCACCTACTCCGAGTGAAGAGCCAAATACTGAGCCTATTATTAAACTGATACTAGAACTATCAAAAGCAAATATTCTTGGAAAAAACAGATTTAAAAAATTCTTGAATTTAGTATCCCTAAGTTTAAGGATAAATTTATAAGAGAATCCTATACGTATCAATTCTGGAATCTGAATAGATAAATGCATTAAAGCACCCAAAATTACCCCATAAGCTAACCCTTTAAAACCAAAGTAGGGGTAGAAAAATAGAATACCCAAAATAATTCCCAAGTTATAGAGTATCGGAGCAAGGCTGATGATTAGAAATCTTTTATGAGATGTAAGTATGGCTGTAAATAGGTTTGAAACAGTGAATATAAGCGGAGAAACCAGGAGAAGCTTACTAAAATTTATAGTTTCTTGTAATTTTTCTGGAGGGAATCCAGGTACTAAAGATTTAGTAATTTCTCCTATAAAAAAATAAACTATTGTGAGCACTAACAGCATTACTAAGAATGATGTATTCAGAATAGTATTTGCGAATTCTAGGGATTCATTCTTATTTTTTGACTTGAATTGGACATAAAGAGGAATGAATGCAACTGACATAGTGCCTAAAATAAGAAGATTGAAAATGAAATCAGGAATTCTGAATGAGGTAAAATAAACATCAGCTAAATCACCTGCTGCCAACCTACTCGCAAAAAGATTAACTCTTAATAAAGAAATTAATTTTGTGAGTAAAGTAGCTAGGCCAATTATGAAAGTGGCCCTTGAAAGAGTGAAATTATCATCATATTTTCTGAGAATTTTTATCATAAAAATTATTTTGAGAGAACAAATCCAAACCAATTATCCACTTTTAGTGGAAAATGTTTTTCGATATTCCTCTCATTTTGATCTTTTTCAATATCTCGTAAATTCCAGGTATTATCAGCGGTTAATCTATATTCGACCGAGGTATTATTAAGTCCAGGTTGTTTTTGAAAGTATACTGAATATGGATGTACTTTACTAAATTTAAAGGGTAATATGTAGCGTATTTTTATTTGCCTGGTTTCTCCAGGTTTTAATTCTAACCAATTCCCAAAGACTGTTTTTCCTGATTCTTGAGATACATTTGTTCTGTTATTAAAATCTAGCTTACTAAATGATTCAATTGCCTCAACGTCAGAATCACGCTCCCCTACTTTATTAATAGTTAGTGAGTCAAATGGCTGCTCAGTAAAACCGCTTACTTCCTGAAGTCTACTACCTAACGGAACCACTATTCGAACATAGCTCAATGATTTTAAGCCATCTAATTTAGGCAAGGGATTTGATCTTGTAATATATAATGTATTTTCGATAATTCCGTCTTTTCCCAAATTGGATTCTAGTCTATATTTCTGATTTAAATCTTGATCTACCTTTGTGCCTCCTAAATTACTCCAATTTACCATAAGAAAATCTCCTGAAGTGTCCGATATTTCTCCGGACCATAAATATTTTCTAAAAATATTTTGGGTTTCATCATGTCTTGAAAATAGTAGAATATTTTTTTCTTTTAGCACATCAGATATTACTTTCACCATACTTATTTTCTTTTCTCCTTCGAGTGAAAATACTTTTTGTAAAAATATTGGCATAAAATCAGCTAGCATTGCCTTTGGCTGATTTATTTTTTTATCGTATGCAACTGAAGTTAAATATTCAGTTGTTTCGATAAAGTTTTGTGACGTTATTTTTGTGTTATAGCTTAGTAGTTCAATGGGTCCTGTGATTTCAAGTAATCTTACAACAATTTCAGGTGTTAAAGCTATGACAAAATCTGGAGTTTCTCCCCCTTCTCTTTCGTAGAAAACAGATGCTTTTGAGGCAGATTTTGAGAAATCGATGAACCAATTACTATCTCTTAGATACCATTGGTTATTTACTGCAAAAATAGGTTCTGGTGGTATGATTTGTTTTTTTAGTTGCCCATCTAAATCATAAATACTGGACACTTTAATTTCCTTAATCACTCCATTTTTTATTTTCATTTTTCCGTAAGTACCGATAAATCCTCCCGTGGCTCTTATTTCCCTGTTATTTTGGAATAAAATTAGAATATTTTTATTACCTGTAAGAAATCCTCTAAAGACAAGCATAATATCGTCTAAAGTTATTAGGATATCCTTTAGTTTGGTTACTTTAGCTTTTAAGTCCCTAATCTTAGACTTCTCATCTTCTCCAAAACCTTCAAGCGTAAGTTCGTCTAATATTTTATTCGCTTCACTTACTTGTTTTTCAATCTCTAGAAGTTCCGTCTTGCTCTGATTTAAAAAGTCTTGAATTTTACGATCATCTACACCTGATGCTCCAGATAAATTGAATTTAATATCTTGATACCTAACTGAAAAGTTACTTGCCCTAATTCCAGCTTCGCTTAACAATTTTGAAGCTTGAAGGATTTTTTGTGCTTCTTTAGATTTTGGATGTAAATCTGCTAATAATTTTAGTAATTTGCCATTCTCAGATATATCTTTTTGCGCTTGCTCAAATTTTGAAAATGCATCCTGAAAATTGTTTTGTGCAAGAGCTGGGTTAGAATTAGAAATCTCTCTCTGAGCTGAGTTGATATCTGTTACTGCACCTAATATTGCATTTTTTACCTTATCCTTAACTAAAATCGCCTTGGAAGTAAACCAAAGCAGAAAGAACGCACTTAATACGATACTACCTAAGATGCAAAAAATTGAGATATTTAACCATTTTTTCTTTTTTTTTGATTTAACATTTTCGTCCTCAAAGGCGTCTTCCTGCGAATTATCACTTTCCATCTCTTCGAAAACGTTATGGTAGAAGAAGAATTTAATCTTTTTTTTGGACATAATTACTGTTTGGCCTGTTTTGAGATATTTAAAAGAACACCCAAACCTACTAAATTCATAATTAGAGCGCTACTCCCGTAACTAATAAACGGTAATGGTATCCCAGTTAAAGGAAGCAAGCCCATTATGGCACCTATGTTAATGAAGACTTGAACCATAATTGAGGCGATTATTCCTGTCCCAAGGACTCTTCCAAATATATCCGGCGCTTTGAGGCTTATGTAAATACCCCTGAGTGCTACAAATATAAATAATAATATTATTAAAGACACCTTAATAAGACCTAGCTCTTCAGCCATGACAGCGAAAATAGAGTCACCTATTACTTCAGGTAAGTAATTATGTTTTTGCCTGGATAGACCATAACCATAGCCGAATATACCACCGGCTCCTATGGCTAAAAGTGCTTGATTTATTTGATAACCTGCACCTTTAGGGTCTGCACTAGGATTTAAAAAAGTTAGCAATCTCTCCATTCTATAGGGTTCAAGTTTGATTATAATTGCCATTAATAAAGCACCTACCCCACCGATACCAGCAAAATATTTCATACTTAATCCCCCTAAAAAAAGCATAGCTCCACCTGTGAAAATTAGTGATAGCATGGTTCCTACGTCTGGTTGCCATAAGATTAAAATTGAAAATAACCCCATCACAACAAGATAAGGAAAAAGCCCTAGATAAAAATCCCTCAATTCCATCTGTTTTTTACTTATCCAACCAGCCGTATAGACGATAACAGCAAATTTAGCTAATTCAGCTGGTTGAAAAGTGATAAAACCTAGACGGATCCATCTTGTGGCGCCACCAGCCGAAAATCCAACTCCAGGTAGCTTAACTAATGCCAATGCTAAAAGAGACACCACAGCAAGAATGGGTATTAATTTTTCCCAAAAATGGTAATCGATTTTAGAACAAATGTATGCAACTACTAAACCTGGTAATAAACCATAAAGTAATTGATGCGTGGCAAAATAAGAAGTATTTCCGAAATTTCTAAATGACACTACCGTAGAAGCGGAATAGAGCATTAAGATACCTATAACTATAATCGCCGAAAAGCCTAAAACAAGCGGCAAGTCCGCTTGATTTTTTTTCTTTAACAACACTTTATTTGTTGAAAGCTTTGGCATAAGAAGTGAAATCTTCTCCTCTTTTTTTATAATTTTGATACATATCGAAAGATGCTGCTCCTGGACTAAATAATATGGAGTCTCCTGGTTCTGCTAATAACTTAATTTTATCAAATATTTTAGCCATACTTTTCCCTACTTTGATGATTTTTGTTTTTACTCCCATATTGACTAATTCCTGGTATATTTTATCTTGTCCAGATCCAAAAATTATTATTGATTTTACATGAGAATTTTTTTTGATTACTCTAGCGAGATTTTTGTAACTAATATTTTTTACTAATCCTCCGAGTACTAAAATAATTGGTGACTGAAAAGAGTTTATGGCTGCCGCGCTTGCATCGGGTATAGTTGCTATAGAATCATCGTAAAACTTAATACCTTTGGTCATGCTTACTAGTTGTAATCTGTGTGGTAAACCCTTAAAGTCTTTAATAACTGAATTGAAATTTTTAGGCTCTGCACCTAAAAGATAAGCTGTAATTGCCGAAATTCCGATATTAATATAATTATGGAAACCTAGGAGGTTTGTGTTTTTTAAATTCAATAATTCAATCTTTTGATCGCTATCTGGCGAAAAAAATAAACAATTATTTTCTATCTTTAGTTGAGATAAAGATTCGTTTTTTGAAATGACTATTTTGTTAGTTTTGGATTTTTTGAATATTTTTTTGGTTTCAGGGCTATCTATATCGATGATTAATAAGTCATCTTTGGCTTGAAATTTGGTTATATTGTTCTTTGCTGATGCATATTCTTTCATTGATGCGTGCCTATCTAGGTGATCCGGGAAAATCTGAAGTATAACTGCTATCTTAGGCGATAGAGAAAGATCTTCTAATTGAAAACTGGACATCTCAAAAATAACGATATCTTCTTTTTTAAGCTTAGGTAATATAGCCAAAGGGGCATTTTTTCCTCCAATGTTACCAGTTAAAAATATATTTGAATTTTTTTTAAGATAGAACTCATTGGATATGTCTTTGCGGGGTGAGGATCTTTTTAGGAATTGGTGAATCAGAGTACTTACAGTACCTTTTCCTTTTGTTCCAGTAACACCAACAATAGTGCTGGGACATTCCGAAATAAAAATCTGGGTTTGACTAATTACCGTTACTCCTGATTTTTTAGCATTAATTATTTCGGGTCTTAATGCCGAAATAATTGGACTTCTAATTAGAAAGTCATAATTAGTTAGATTACGAAAAGCATTTTTGTGAAATATAAAATCTACAGATTTATTTTTTAGTTTTTTTATTAGTTCATTTTTTGAAATATCTAGTACTTTTTCATCTAGAATGGTGATTTTTGCACCTTGCTTGATCAAAAAAAGAGCGGTGAAAAATCCTTCTTCACCGAATCCTAATATACCCACTCTTTTGTTTGTGAAATTAAATTTGACCACAAAAATTTAAATTAATTCTTTCTAAGTACGTAACCGGACAGATCACCTGTTAGTTCACCTGAAGCTATAGTTAGTTTTCCGTTTGTAAACACAAAACTTATACCCTGACTTTCTTGAAAAGGATTCATTAAAGTAGCCTTATCAGTAATTTTAGCTGGATCAAATATCACTATATCTGCGAAATTGCCTACTAATAACCTTCCTCTATTTTTAAGGCCCATTTTATCGGCAGGTGCTGATGTAAGTTTAGAGACAGCAGATTCTAGTGAACCCTTACTATCTAAAATCTTTCTTAAATACCTAGGCGCAGATCCAAAACATCTTGGGTGCACTAATCTATCTCTTATTTGCCCAAATTTTAACTTAGGACTGAAACCAGCTCCGTCAGTTGCAACAATAGATAATGGATGATCCAGAAGTGAAGTAACTAACTTATTATCCATACAACTATCGAAAACCAAAGTTTCACTACCAGAATTTTTTACTATCTCTAAGAATGTTTCTTCTACTGATAAGCCTGTATTTTTTGCAATATCTGAAACTTTCTTACCAACCATACCTAATTGGTTTTCAGTTGATGCGACTATAAGTTCGGAAAGTTGATTACTTATTTCAGAAAGCTCCGAAAGGATTTTCTTTCGATCGCTTGGGTCTTGCATTGATTTTAAGTAACTAGCTCTACCACCTACCTGACTCCACTTAGGTAAATAACTGTAAACTACTTGCCAAATACTATCGTATGGATAAACATCAAAATTTACATTTACACCTTTGTGGAATGCTGATTCTAATCTACTTATGAGATCTTCTGATAATGCCCAATTTTTTTGATTTCTTATTTTTAAATGTGAAATTTTTAGATTTACTCCAGTATGCTTGGCTATATCCATAGCCTCTTCTACACTTTCTATGACTTCGGCAGACTCGTTTCTTAGGTGAATAGAAAATAATTTATTTTTACTTGCTACCAATTTAACCAATTCGAACAATTCAAGTTCGGTGGTGTGCATCTCGTGTGAATATGAGAGTCCACTGGAAAGCCCAAAAGCGCCTGCATCTAAACAGGTTTCAAGTTGAGCTTTGAGGCTCTCTATTTCACTATTTTCTAGACCTCTTATTTCATCCCCTATGAGTCCTCTTCTTAAAGTTCCATAACCCACTAACGTAGCTATGTTACAGCCGAACCTGGATCTACTTAATTCCTCTATATATTCTGAAAATGTAGACCAATTGATATTCATACCGGCAACAGAGTGCCACTTACGGATAGCAAGTAAAGATTCGGGAGATAGTAATGGTGCAAGACTAGCTCCACACTGACCTACCAGTATAGTCGTAAACCCTTGAGTTACTATGCTTTCTAGATTAGGTGTGTCGAATAAAGACCAATAAGTATCACTGTGATTTTGAATATCTATAAAACCAGGAGTTATAACTAACCCTGTGGCATCGATAATTTGCTTAGCTTTTTCTGGTAAATTTTTATCTATAGCGACGATCTGATCTCCTTCTAATGCTACATCTAAAATTTCACCAGGTTTACCAGTGCCATCAATAACTGTTCCATTTTTTATAATTACTGAATACATAAATCTTATTTATCTAAAAAATATAAAATTATACCAATGAAAGCGAACACCCAAGAAATAATCCAAAAGCGCATAGTAACTTTAGTCTCTACCCAACCTTTCGCTTCAAAATGATGATGGATCGGCGCTGAGAGTAGTAGTTTCTTTTTGAAAAGTGTTCTCCATATAATCTGCGCGAAATAACTAAGTGCCTCTATGAGGAAAATGAATCCAAGAAAAGGTAACAGGAAAACTGTATTGGTTAAAAAAGCCAGAATGGCTAGAAATACCCCCAACCCCATTGACCCGGTATCTCCCATGAAGAACCTAGCGGGGTAGATATTAAACCATAAGAAAGTGAGCAACGCGCCGAAAATAATACCAATTAAAGCAGTTAAATTATATTTTCCTTGGCTAAATGCTATTAGTCCATAAGAAAGAAAAGAAACAAGAAGAGTACCACCTGCTAATCCATCTAAACCATCTGTCTGATTAACAGCAAAGCTAGTGCCAGTTACAATTAGGACAAAAAATATTACATATAAAAATCCAATACGGAAATCTCCTGAGAAAGGAATATGGATACTATCGAATCCTAACTTACTATAAAACCACCAGGCACCAATACTTGCGACTATAGCGTATAGGAAAAATTTATATCTAAATCTTATACCTCTTCCTTTGTATCCCAAACTGCGAGCATCCAAGAAATCGTCTACCAGCCCAACTAAACTAGAACCTATTAATGCCCCCAATGGTAGCCAGGTTTCCTTTCTAGTTAGAATATTTAATCCGTGAAAGAGATCTATGTCGAAATTAAAGAGTCTTAAACTGGAAATTCCAATTATTCTGTCTAGAAACCAGAAAATTATAGGTACCAATAAAGCGGTTCCCCATATTAGAACCCCACCCATTGTAGGGGTGCCTTTTTTTTGGGCGTGGAGTCTACTAAAAATAGGGGTAGATCCATCACTACGGATTTGTTTCCCTAGCTTATTCCTGTATAAAAAGCCTGTAAGTATTGGCGTGAGGGCGAAAGAGAGAGAAAAACCAACTATGCTAAGAATAAAGATTTTTAGTAACTCGGTATTGACTGGCATATTATTATTTTACCAGTTAAAACTTCTGACTACCAATTCCCTTAACCTTAAGGTATCTTCTTCTCTATTTTTACTTTTTAAAACAATGAAAACAATGTCTTTACCTGTTATAAAGCTTCTGCTCACCATTGCCCCCAAAGCCTCTGGAGTATTTCCGGTTTTAACAGTAAAAATATTAGAATCTCTGAAAATTAACTTATTTGTTGCTTTAACTGAATAATTTCCTCTGATACCGCTGAATTTATAGGTTTTATTTCTGGCTATTAGATCAAATAGCCCATGCTCTAAGCTTTCTTTAACGAGCAAATATACATCTTGGGCAGTAGAATAATTTTGCTCGTCATCAAAACCCATTGGGTTAGAAAAATGAGACTCAGACATACCAAGCTCCATGGCTCTTGCGTTCATTTGATCTGCAATAGCTTGATTATTTTTAGCCTCAAGAATTGAACCGATTTTTTTTGCAGAATCATTTGCTGATCCTACTAGCATAGAAATGATCAAATCTTGACCGGATAACATGTCCCCTACTATTAAACCAGCCGTAGGGCTAACATTAATTTTATCTTTGTTATTAAATTCGTATGTTTTTGTTAGATCTAAATTTTTTAGCGCTAGGTCAGCCGTAAGAAGTTTAGTAATACTCGCAATTGGAAGCTTTTGATGCGTATTTTTCTCAAGTATAATTTTTCCTGTATGTCGTTCGAAAACAATAAAAGACCCTGCGTCAATCCCGCTAAAATCTATTTCTTTTTGTACTGTGGGATTGAAATTTAGATTGTCCGATTTCGGTAACCCTCTCAAAAGAACTCCAGATTGCAACCCTAATACCTTTGGACTTTTTATGTTTTGTATGGGAAAAAGGGTAAATTGAAAAAAACATAAAGATAATAATAAGATAGTTTTTGAGATGGTTTTATGTTTGTTTCCCATTAAAGTAATTATACGAGATTTTAATTGACAAATATTCCTCCTGTGGATAAGATCAAAAAAGACGTTGTAAAATTTTTACGCTAATTAAACAAAAAATATATGAGCGAAATAACTCTGACCTCCGAAAATTTTGATTCAGAAGTAACTAATTCTGAGATTCCTGTATTAGTGGATTTTTGGGCCGAATGGTGTGGTCCTTGTAAGGTACTTTCTCCCCTAATAATGGAGATAGCGGAAGAATATAAAGGTAAAATGAAAGTTGGTAAAGTGAATGTTGATGAGAACCCTGAATTATCTCAAAGATTCAATATAATGAGCATACCAACAATGAAATTTTTCAAGGATGGCAAGCTTGCAGCAGAATTAGTAGGTGCAGCACCTAAAGCTACAATTGAAGCAACTCTAAAAACATTGCTTTAAAAAAACACCCTCATTTATGAGGGTGTTTTTTTATTCAAAAGTCTTTGTTTCTCCTGGCTCTAATGTATTAGCATTGGCTTTATCAGGTTTTTCTGCTGTTGGTTCGAAAATACTCTGAATTCTTTTTTCATTGAGAACGTCCACTGTATCCCATACAGGATGTGATGGTTTATTTGCTTGCGGAGGTGGAGTGAGAGGTCTGGACTGTGGCGCAACTTGTCTGGCTGGGGCTTTAGGTTGTCTTGGTGCTCTATCTGTCCTTGAAGCTTGGGGTGGCCTAAATGACCTACCTGCTTGTTGAGAACCATAGTTATTACCCTGAGGTGGTATACGCTCAGGTAATGGCTTAAATTGAGTTACAGAAGGTACTGACTGCTCCCTAATTTTTACTATAGGCCTTGGCGATTCGCTCTCTGTACTTTCTTCCGATTGGGCTTGTGATTCCTCGGCCACTAGCAAACCTGTTTGTTCATGGAACTCAGCACCCATCCATCTGCTAATTTTATCTTCTACTTCAGCTACCGGGTTAGCATGACGCTCTCTAGAGACCTTAATTACTTTTTCGGCATTTCCTGTATAGTAAGATTCATTCGGTGGAAGCCCTGTAGCAGAGAATGGATCGCTGGCAACACCATCGATCATGAGTTTTAAGATAACTTGATACTTCGGCAAACTAACTAGGTCATTAGGAGTAAAAACTGGATCAAATTCAGTTTCTAAATACTCAGCATCTGCAGCACCTATCCTAAAAACTACCATAGTTCCCACGTTTCCAAATACAGCGTCTCTAATTCTTGTATTGTTTTTATCTGGTGCTAACTGGCCAATGTACTGATGCCCGACTATAAGATTTAATCTGTATTTCCTAGCTTCGCTTAATATGGTTGCAAAACTGTCCGTCGCAAAATTTTGAAATTCGTCGACGTATAAATAGAAATCATTTCTTTGTTTTTCTGGGATATCTACACGAGAAAGTGCAGCTAACTGTAATTTGGTAATGATCATGGCTCCCAAAAGTGCCGAGTTATCTTCACCTACTTTACCTTTAGAAAGGTCAAGTAATAGAATTTTTTTCTCGTCCATGATACTTCTTAGATCTATAGTAGATTTTGGTTGACCTACAATATTTCTTATAACAGCGCTAGACAAGAACTGACCCACTTTGTTTTGAATTGGAGCAATTGCTTCTGTTCGATATTTTTCGTTATAGTTTGCGAATTCATCAGTCCAAAAAGCTTTTACAATAGGATCTTTAATATTGTCGACTATTTTCTTTCTATAGCGTTTATCTACGTACATTCTTGTAATACCTAACATGGTATTTCCTGGACTGTCCAAAAGAGCGAGGACCGTGTTGTTAAGTATGTACTCCATACGAGCCGACCACAAATTGGCCCAAATTTTAGTAAATACACCCATTAGTCCTGATGCAACAAGGTGCTTGTATTTGCTATCTACTGCTTCCAATATATTGAACGCTGTAGGGTATTCTAGGTCTGACGGATTGAAATAGATAACGTCGTTAATACGATTATTTGGAATATAATTTAAAATCTTCTCAACAGAATCACCGTGAGGATCTATAAAACACAAACCATGACCGTTTCTAATGTCCTGGATAACCATATTCTCCATCATGGTAGTTTTACCCATACCTGTTTTTCCGATTAGGTACATATGCCTTCTACGGTCATCGGTCTTTATACCAAAAGGCGTTTCACGATTTCTGAAATTGGTTTTACCAAAATATGTTATTTCTGAATTTTCACTCATATTGTGTTTTTAAATAGGAAGATTTGAAGGAGCTTGAACTTTTTTGCTTTCGACTTTTTCAACACTAGGAGTAATCGCTGTAGATACTGACAATGGCCAGTGGTATAAGGTTGCTAATTCCTCAGAATTAAGAATCATCGCCGGTAGACCTATGTGGATATCTCTATCTTTGTAACCCTTAAATATCATTCTCTTACGATAGTCTACTATCCAATCCATATAAGGTTTTTCTAAGTCTGGACTAATAATATAGTCTACTGCTGTCCAGGTTCTAGACACATCTGGTTTTAGCTTATTTGACTGTGCGGACCCAAAACTTCTAAAAGCTCCAATAAAATGAGATCTTTTATTTTTATCGAATTTATCTTTAGGAGCAATATACAAGTGTCTTATTTTTACTTTATACCCACTCTTACCCATCTTGCTTTGAGCAGAATTGACTCTTAGTTTTTCTATATCGGTCATACTCATCCAGTCATTTTTCTGATTTTTTCCTGGTTTTTCATCATGACCACCACTACCTGTGATTATGGATTTAAAGCTAAAATGAGCAAACCAATCGAAAGGTTTTAAAAGAGTACCAAGTATAGTTGCCTCGTGTGGCACTTCTTCTCCGGTTAGCTCTTTAATATACCTCTCACCCTGCGGCTTCCATTCTTCGTCTTGTGTTGGTTGGGCTATAATTTGAATACCATAAAATTCATGTGGTTCTATTTTAGAAAGACCTTCAAAAATTGGAGCTAGTGGGTCTATGATAGGATTTTCTGCGGTTGGATGCTCAAAGTCACGATAAGTTTTTATAGGGATATATGTTTTTTCGCCGAGTTTGAATTCGGTACCGAAAAGATCAAAATCGCTTTCTTCAGGATCGTAATTAATATCTTTCATGTAATCCTCTACTACACTAATTTCTGCCGCAGGATATTCTGAGTAAATTGCAGATTCAACAAATTTTTGTTTGGATTTTGGTACTCTAATTATCATGGAAATCTTTCCACCCATAGAAATCATTTCGAAGGAATACCAAAGTTGAATCATACCTTCGATATATTTCTGGGCGAAGGTTAGACCAACGTGTAAGACATGTAGTTGTTGGAAGATTTGTTCAACAGCGAGTGTGGAGGTTAAATTATCCTTAGGTCCTTTTACATTTAAAAATACCCATTCTTGGCTATGTACGAATTGGTGTTGTATTTCATTTTTATAAAGATAATAGGCCATGTACAGCCCTATTGCAGTGAGGACTAGCCAGCCACCGTGAGTAAACACTAACCAGAAAAATCTGAAGAGCGACGGGATATCGAATGGAGGAATTTGATTCATATGAATAATTATAACATCAAAAAGTTAGAAAAGACCGGGGAAATTCCCGGTCTTAGTATAACTTAACTTTACTTAGACTATAATTAGGCCGGAATTTATTCTGCTAATGCGTAGAGATTTTTACCGACTTTCTTGAAGATTTTCTTATTTGAAAGACCTACTAAGATTGTATTCTTTTTAACTACCCTTCGCTTTAAGACTTCTTCGACTATTTGATCTCTGGTCATTGCTTGGCCTTTTTCTTTCAGGATTTCTTTTATTACATCAGACACAACACCTGGAGTGTATCCCCATTCTGAAAGGGCATATATACCTCTACCAACTAGAATAAATCTTTTATCTTTAATTAATTCGTTGTGTACGGTTTCTTTAAATGCCTTTCTCGAATCGAAAGCATACTTATTTATCAGCTCAGTAATGGTTGTATAATGCTCTGGTTTACCGTGATGCTTCATTACTAAATAAGCCTTATCCCCTACATCTTTTGGTTGTATTTCATTCCAATGTACTAAACCAAAATCTCCGAATGCATTTCTTTTTATAACTTTAGATGTTCTGAGATAATTTTCAAGCATTTTAGGATTATGGTCGGTGAAGTGAATCTTGATTATTCCAATCTCGTCTAATTTACCTATAAGATTCTCAGGTTTTAGTGGTTTAGAGTGAGTTTCAAGTAGGTCTTTTGCGTGCTTAATGAAGTTGTGTAATACATCCCTACTAAAACTATTTATTGCCCAAGATTTTTCTATATGATCGTCTGATTCATGTTTTTCAATATCTGGAATTAAGTGAAGGATGAATATTACTGAATTTTTATCATCCGCTGAATCCAACCTTAAATATTCGAAGAGTAAATCCTCGGCAATAATACCACCGTGGTCACTTATAACAGAAACAAACAAGTCACGACTTAGTACAATGTGTTGGTCGTTTGTTTGACTAGATCTGAGGGATTTTAAGAGGGACTTTTCAATCTGCCTTACTCTTTCTCTTGTGAGACCCTGCTCTTTTCCGATAACTTCCAAGGTTTTAATTGTAGAATTCAAAAGACCAAAACGTGCGGACAGGATTTTCCTTTCGCGTTCTTTTAAACCTTCCAAAATCTTACCAACTGCTATAGTTGGTTCAAATTTTTGGAGAAGATCTGCCTGTTTGTGATCAATTATTTTATCTAAAATTCCCATAAATATAAGTAATCTAGCTATAAAGCATCAAATATGTTTACCAATTTGTCTTAGTATATCATAAAAAAAGACTATTGTCAACAAATATGTTATAAAAAAATCCGCATTCTAATGCGGATTTTTGGACTAGTTTCTTCTTTTGCTATTTTTATAGTTTTGCCAAAGAACCAAAATTGGACTTGCGACAAAGATGGAAGAATAAGTACCAGTGATTATCCCGATGAATAAGGCCAAAACGAAGTACCTTATACTCTCCCCACCGAAAAGAAGTAGGGCTAATAAGACAAAAAGAACAGTTAAACTGGTATTTAATGACCTTACCAGGGTCTGAGTAATACTATGATTTACTACAAATTCTATCTTTTCACCAGCATAGACCTTCATATTTTCTCTAATTCTATCGAAAACAACTATAGTGTCATGTACTGAGAAACCTAAAACGGTTAGCATCGCTGTAACAAACATTGAGTCTATTTCTACACCACGGTAATGACCTAATATAGAAAAAATACCCATAACCACTAAAAGGTCGTGAAGCAGAGCAATTATAGCAGCGATACCAAATTGCCAAGATGTTAAAGGTTTCTGAACTTTTCTAAAAGCATAAGCTATATAAAGAACAATACCTAAGGAGACTAGTATTAGCTGATATAGGGCTTTTTGCCTGAGTTCTTGGCCAACTATAGGCCCGAAAGACTCGAATCTTTTTTCTTCGAACTCGCCTACTTTCTTTTTTAGTTCAGCCGTTATCTTATCGTGTTTTTCTTTTTCCAGACTTTCGGTTTTTATAATAAACCCATTTTCACCGGCGGATTGTACTTGAAAGTTTTTTAGGCCTTGTTCATTCAGTACTTGTCTTATAGCGGTTGATTCTACTTTTTTATTAAATCTAATCTCGTTAATAGTACCACCTTTAAAATCTATACCGAATTTAAAACCAAAGGTGAGCATTGAGACTACCCCGAAAATCAGTATTGCTCCCGATGCAATGAAAAGAAATTTGTAGTAATTTAAAATTTTCATTATTTTTCTGTCCTTTCTGCTTTAACACCAAAAAGAATAGGATGACTTAGTAAGTTACTAGATAAGAATAATTTTAGGAGTGTTCTGGTGATTGTGATTGCAGTGAACATTGAGATAATAATACCTATACCAAGAGTAACAGCGAACCCTTTAATACTTGGTGTACCGAACATGTACAAGATAATTGTGGTAATTAGACTTGATATGTTAGAGTCTCTGATTGATAACCAAGCTCTACTGAATCCGTCTTCAACTGCTCTTCCCACCTGTTTACCAGCTCTAAGCTCCTCTTTAAGTCTTTCGAAGATAAGAATGTTTGCATCTACAGCCATACCAATGGAGAGTATAAATCCTGCGATACCTGCCAATGTGAGTGTTACCGGGGAGAGGCCTTTTAGCACCATGAGTAATATGTAACTTATTAATGCCAAAGCCCCAAACCAACCACTTACGGTTAAACTCATAAAGAAGAATAACCCTACTAAAATTACGGCAGTGATTGAAATTCCGATTTTAAATATTGCGAAAGAAAGTAGTGTATATACCAAAAGAGCAAAAACCGCCATTAAACCTGGTAGTCTATAATTTGTAATCATGAATATTACAATCAGTAATAAGCCGATTAGACCTGCGATAATTGATTTTTGTATAGATTCTTTTCCTAAAGTAGCACCGACATTCTGTTGAGACACAAGCTTAATAGGAACAGGCAGAGCTCCGCTGTTCAGTCTTGTAGCCAACTCTTTAGCTTCCTTAGCTGTAAAGTTACCAGTAATTATTGCTACGCCGTCTGTAATAGCGTTCTGGACAGTTGGTGCTGATATTATTTGCCCATCCAAAAATATTGCTATTCTTTTTCCCACATTTTGTGTGGTTAGCTCAGAAAATAATTTTGTTCCCTCGTCATTAAATTCTAGACGGACAATAATTTCTCCACCGATTCCCCTGCTTTGTTGTATATCAGCCGTAGCTCTTTTTAACTGCTTACCCGATAATCCGGTAGAATTCCAAGGATCACCACCTTTGACGCTTACTGTGCCATCTGGATTTGTGCTTGTTTGAAACTGTGTGTTTTCTACCTTAAATTCCAAAGTTGGGGTCTGGCCAATTTGGTTAATTGCTTCATCTATGTTTTTAATTCCTGGAAGTTCAACTATTAATTTATCCTGGCCTTCGACTGATACATTTGGCTCGGCAACGCCGAAGCTATTCACTCTTCTCTCTACAACGTCGCGTATAGATTGCATTGCGTCTCTTCTATCCGCTTCTTTGATGCTATTTAAATCTGCTTTATATTCTAAGTGAGACCCACCTTGAAGATCTAACCCTAGCCTTGTCTTAAACTCCTGCTTATAAGGAATTTTTATTTTATTTAGGTCTATCCTGGAACCCTTCGGGTGGTCTACCCACAAACTCGCTGCGGCGAGAAGTAAAATAAAAAATAACCCGAAATACAGTCTTTTTTTCATATTCTGATTATGTATTTTTCTTATTTAAAAAACTCTTAAATAGTATATATAAAGTATTAATTTGAGGCAACGATAGAGAATTTAATCTTCTATTTATTTTAGATTTTCATTTCGGTAACTTGCTTTACTATGGTATCTATTATGTTTTGGTAAGAATATACAGGTAAATTGTTCCTTACCAAGCTTTCTTGTCCTATTAGCTCATTTTCTTCATATCTTGGATTCTCTATTGCTGTAGCAGTTTTATTGAAGTGGCTAAGCAAATCCTGGGCTACTTCAAACCGACTTTTTACTTCTGGAACCAGAGGATAAATTGGGCCTTGGTCGCTAAACTTACCAGTTACCCATGCATAAATGACTTCTGCCACATGATCTATCCAGGAAGGTTGGAATTTCCATTCACTATCTAAAATAACAGGGGTATCGGTTTTTATACCTTCTATTATGTTATTAAAAGTAATGGCGGGGTCCCGATTGGGACTTATTCCAATAATTAAACTTGGCCTAACTATGCAGAATTCTAAAAAAGAGTTTTGGACAATCTTTTCACCCTGCAATTTACTTTTCCCATATTCACTATTTGTCAGAGCACCAATAGTTGATACATAAAGGATTTTAGAGTTGTATTTCCTTGCTTCCTCAACCACGTTTTCTGTACCTTTTATATTTACTTCTCTCAGAAGACTTGAGTCGTTAGAACTGTCACCATGTGCTATAGCTGCCGAATGTATGACGACATCTGGCTTAATTGCTGCAAATACTCTTTCGACATTTTCTCTTTGAGTTATGTCTAAAAGAAATGTATTTGATTGTTCTGTTTCAGCACCACTTCCACCGCTAAGATAAGTACCATATACTTGTCCTTCCAAATTTTTTTTGAAATATTCAAATAACCTTGCCCCCAAATAACCATTAGAGCCTGTAATTACTACTTTCATTGTCTAGTTTATTTAATCGTTACGACTGTACCCGGATCTGCCCAGTTGTAAAGCGGCTCCATTTCCGCATAAGAGACATTTACACAACCGTGTGACATGGGTTTTCCGAAATTATTATGCCAATATGCGCCGTGAATGTACAAATTTCCACCCTTACTTGTAGCAAAATGCATATTCCAACGAGTATTTGGAAAATAATAGTTAGAACCTTTATAGAGATGGACCGGCAACTTTCGGCCTATTTTGTATGTTCCTTTAGGTGTAGGGGTAGAACGGGTGCCAGTCGATACTAAAATAGTTTTTATATTGTATTGGCCTAAACTATATGTTAATTCTTGTTTTTTTAGATCTACTTCTATGCGTTTTGCTAATCTATCACCAGGTGCTTTTTGATTTGGGTCAAAATTATATTTAACCTCGCTACCATCCAGAAAACCATCCTGGTCGGTGTCCGGATGATTAGGGTCTGTGTGGTATATATCCAATTCTTCAGTATCAGACAATCCATCCGAATCACTGTCTATGGGTGATTCGACCTTGACTTGTGCTAATGCTCGAACCGGAAAAAGCATGAAAAGCAAAAACAATACTAATAACTTACGCATGTAAATATTTTAACACGGCGCAGGTTAAACTCTAGAGGATAAAAAATTCTTAACTGAATTTTTATCTCTTTCTAACCAGAGAATATTACTTTCTATTTGCTCTGAAACTTGAAGCACAGCACGTTTTGCACCGGGTGCTTCGTTTTTTGCGAAGAATTTCTTGAAATCTTGCAAGTGCTTATTAGAATGAAGCACTTTCGCTGGCATTATGATTCTGGATAATGTATGTCCCCCATCGCCATAAGTTTTTGATAAGTACTGCCAATTATTTTTTATAAAAGCAAAGACTAGTTCCCATGAGCTATGATTTGACCAAGTAGATGAAATTAAACTTGGTGCGTCTTGGAGTTTTACTTTTTTGGAAAGACTAAATTCGAGTAGCTTAGAAACCAGAGCCTTGTTCTGAGCTTGACCCAAACCCCTAGCTAGTCTATTCCTTTCCTCTGCCATTTGTTCTTGCTTATAACGATTTAGTAACTTATTAAACTCCTGCTCACCTCCATATTTTACAGCGAGCCCATAGACCACACCTCTTAGGTCCGGGTGTATGGTGTTAATTTGCTTAAACTGTTTTTTCGCCCAATTTATAACAGATTCATTTTTATGAATTCCTGCTTGTGATAGGGCGAGTGACCTGAACATGCTTGTTATATGCGGTTCATTTTTTTGGGGAGAGAAACCCAAGTGTTCAACTAGTGGTATATATAATTCACCTATAAAATTATCTAAAGCTGGATAAAATTTTTCGTCATGAAATAATGAATTCAACTCAGAGAGTCTAGTACTAAGTTCTGCCCAGACGTTGTAGTCACGGTCGTTTTTATAAGCTTTAGCTAATTTGAGAGCTTCCACTGTAGTTGACCTGCCGTTTTCCGCAAAAGCGAAACGATCTCTTATTAACCCTAACCTATCTATAGCGTTTAATTTATTTGTTTCGATTTGAGGAATTAGTAATTCTAAAATTTCTGGTGAATAATTTACTCTGACAGGAGTAGTTTCTGAGGAATTTAATTTTATCCAATTTTTACTATCTCCGTGGTTAATTTCCCCAGATTTCTTGTTTATAAGTAGTTTAGCTTTACCTTGAGCATGAATGACTTCCAGAGGTATACCCCATATAGTTTTATCTTTGGAATTTGCTTGTGATTTAGGATTACTGAGAAATCTGCCTTGCTTAAAACTAAACCCTTTTTTTGACTGTTTTATATCCAGGTAAGGGTAACCAGATTTTGAAGTCCAGATTTTCATTAAATTGCGGACAGGCTTCTTGCTTATTTTTTCAAATGCTCTCCAAAGATCCTCTGTTTCGGCATTACCATAAGCGTGGTTTTTTAGATAATAACTTAAGCCTTTTTTGAAGTTATCTTCCCCGAGATATTCTGCAAGCATGCGAATAATACTAGCTCCCTTGTGGTAACTAATTGCATCGAAGATTTCTCCTATTTCGTCTGGGTGATGCACCTCAACCTCAACCGGATGTGTGTTGTCTAAACAATCTAATTCCAGAGCTGTATTAAAGTCTATATATACGAATTGTTTCCAAATTTCCCATTCAGGAAAAAGATGATCAACAGCAACATATTCGATGTAAGAAGCGAAGCCTTCATTTAACCAAAGATGGGTCCACCATTCCATGGTCACTAAATTACCAAACCATTGATGAGCCAATTCGTGGGCAATGGTTAAAGCAGTCCATTGTTTTGTGCTGGCCGATGATTGGAGTTCATCTACCAAGAGCTGTGATTCCCTGTAGGTAACTGCGCCCCAATTTTCCATAGCCCCAGCTGCAAAATCTGGAATACCGATCATGTCTAAATTTTTAAGAGGGTATTTTATTCCGAAAAATTTATTAAAAAATTCTAGAGTCCTTATGGAAACGTCTAAAGCGAATTTAGCTTGGTGCTTTTTCCCTGGCGTTACAAAAACCCTAACTTGTATCCCATCTTTTGTCTTACCTTCTAGGTATTCAAATTCCCCTACTATGAAAGCAAGCAGGTAGGTAGACATTATTGGAGTGGAAGCGAAATTAATTTTTTTATAATTTCCTGCATGCTCTTCGACAGATACTGGTACCGTATTCGAGATAGCTTCAAGGTGTTTTGGAATGACGAAAGAGACTTCAAATTTAGCTTTTTTGGCTGGCTCATCGAAACACGGAAAAGCAGCCCTTGCATCCGTTGCCTCGAACTGTGTGGTCGCAATAAATTTTTGTTTACCCTCGTATTCGTACTTAGCACGATAAAAACCGCGAAGGGAATCTGATAATTTTCCTTCGAATTCTAAAAAGAAATTATATGTACCGGGTGCAATTGAATTATTCAGAATAAAAGTGACCGTCTCGGTTTCTTTTTTCCAAACTAATTCCTTTACACCCACCCTTAGCTTTCCTTGTGACAAAAAAACTTTAGTATGGTCAATTAGTAATTCCCGCGCATGTAGAACTATTTCACTGGTCTTTTTGCTAACTTTTATTTTAATAACTTCTTCGCCTTTATATAAAAAGCCTTCTAAATCGGGTGTTAAAATAATCTTATATGCAATGGGGCTTACATTTTTTGTTAGTCTAACGCTGTTCTTTATATTTTTTTCCATTTAGTGTTTTTCGTAATATTCTTTAATGACTTGATGACAACCCATACACATTTTCGGAGCTTCTAATTCTTCTGGTATGGCATATATAATTGCTTCGCCTTCGTGAAGTATTAATTTCTCTGGATTAATACCAGTTATTATAAAAACGAATTCTGGCCTCGGATATTCGGGATGAATAATACCTTCGTAAGTCTTAAATAACTTAATATCTCCTCTGGTACCCTGAAGTTCTAGTTCTTCAAAAAGTTCTCTTTGGATGGCGCCAAATGGAGTTTCTCCCTGGTCTCCAGTACCACCGAACAAACCAATTAATCCTGCTCTATAAACACCCAACTTACTGTCTCTTTTTTGAAGAATTAAACGACCTTGGGTATCAAACAATAAAGCGGTCGCCCCAAAATCTCGATCTATTATTTTATCTATTTCGTCGTTCATTTATTTAAATAGTAATTTTTAAATTGTTCAAGCGCCTTACCAAAATGGCTAAATTTTGCTTTTTCTGTTTTATCCATTTCGCCAAAAGTTCTAGAGCTTCCGTTTGGTAAGAATATTGGACCCCAACCGTAATCAAGTTCCCCCCTTGGCTCAACTATTTGCCCTTCGACTTCTCCCAGAAAGTAGTGAAGCTCTCCCCTTCCGTCTGAATAACCTACCCAAGCCCTCGCTGTGGCTTTTTTTGAATTAGAGCTTTTGGTGAAATTGTATATTCCCTCTACCCCAACGGTCTCTAAAAACCATTTTACTAGGGTTCCAGGTAAACCCCCTAAACCCTCTATAGATAGAGACCTGTCGTCGATTATGAACTCACCAACTGGGTTTTTTCCTAGAGCCTGTCTGAGTTTATGCTCTATAACCATCTTGCCATCCAGGGACTGAATTTCGTCTAGTTCCATTACGGTGTGGGTAACTTCTATGGGTGTTAATGCTGCCTCTAAATCTAAAAATTTATTCTTGCTTCCTGTTACTATATTAAGCATAAATTAATATTAGACTGTGGAATTAAAAAAAGCGAGGGTTACTCGCTTTTTTGTTCTGACTCTGGTTCTGGGGTTTTGGCGCGTTTTGCTGATTCTAGTTTTTCGATTTCAGCGTTTATGGCTTGGCCATATTCTTTAATTTTGTCGTTGCTGTTTACTAAGATTTCGGCGATTTTTTCAGGTTTGATGTCTAGTAACATTCCGAGAGCTACTGCGTGAGCTGAGTTGGAAATAAGGCTTCGGTCAAGGTGCTGGAGGTGCATTGCCATTTCGTACAAGGCTCTTTCGCTACGGGTTGGTTCTTTTTTAAGGTAGTCTTTCATTTATTCTTTCATTTAATTTGTTTGAATATTTTACACTTCTATAGCAAATAACTCAAGCAATGAAAACGAGCAAGCGTGACCCTTTGAATTTTGGGTCTTTTTATTTTTTGTTAGACAATTTTATATGTTCTGAGGTATTTAACAACCCACACTTTTTATATTTTCTTCCTGAGCCACAAGGGCAGGGGTCGTTTCTGCCGGGTTCTTTTTCTGAATTGTGGGGCGTGGAATTTTGGCTACCATCGGAAAGGTTTGTGACTAGGTTTGTTGCTCTAATTGTTGGTTGTTCTTGCTGTTTTTCTGCTTGAACAGTTACTTTAAGAACCGAATACACTACCTGTTTGTTTACTTCTGCTATCATTCTTTCAAACAACTTGAAACCTTCGCGTTTGTACTCGACAAGCGGGTCTCTTTGACCGTAACCACGTAAGCGCACAGAGTCTCTTAGGTGGTCCATAGTGTCTAGATGTTCCATCCAGAGAGTGTCTATGGCCTGCAAGATAACGTACCGACATATACGAAGGTATAATTCTTCGCCAATTTCTTTTTCCTTCTGTTCGAAAACATCTGTTGCGGCTTTTGTTAGCTCGTCAGTAATTGCAAACTCTCTGTCTGCGGCGTTTTGTGAAGCTTGCTGTATTCTTTGTTTTACTGCTTCTGAGACAGGTAAAAGCGTAGAGGTTTTTTGATAAATTTCATTTAGGAATTCCTCGGTTTTTTCATAACTAGCACCGCTAAAGGTAACGATTTCGGAAATTTCCTTGTTAATTAACTCTAGTATTTCATTTTTTATTTCTGCCGAAGAATCTAGCTCTGCCTGTGCGTTTTCTTGGTCTTCCCCTACTGCATCACTAAGGTATTTTCGTCTTCGCTTGTAAATGATGTTTCTTTGGCGATTAAGCACGTCGTCGAATTCTAGTACGTGCTTTCTGGTGTCGAAATTCAGACCTTCTATTTTTTTCTGGGCTTGTTCAATTGACCTACTTACGAGACTAGCTTCTATAGGTTCGTCGTCTTTTATGCCTAAGGTATTCATCATACCTTTCATTCGTTCACCTCCAAAAAGCCTTAGCAGGTCGTCTTCCATGCTAACAAAGAACTGCGAGCTTCCGGGGTCACCTTGCCTACCTGCTCTACCTCTAAGTTGGTTATCTATACGTCTTGATTCGTGTCTTTCGGTACCTAAAACATGTAATCCACCAACTGCTCTTACCTCTTCTGCTTCTTTGGGGTCTATAGGATTTCCACCGAGTAAAATGTCAACACCTCTACCAGCAATGTTAGTTGCAAGAGTTACTGCACCCAGGCGTCCTGCTTGGGAAATTATTTGCGCTTCCCTTTCGTGGTTTTTAGCGTTGAGTATTTCGAAGGGCACGCCTTCTTGCCTTAAATATTCAGTAAGTTTTTCGTTTTTAGCTATGCTAACAGTACCAATAAGCACAGGTTGACCTTTTTTATGTCTTTCTTTTATTTCCTTAGCAATTGCTTTAAATTTTGCGTCTTCAGTTTTGTAGATAATATCTGACTGATCATTCCTTACCATTGGTTTATTGGTAGGTATAGGAACAACTCCGAGCTGATAGATTTTAAAGAATTCTTCTTCTTCTGTTTTAGCGGTTCCAGTCATACCAGCGAGTCTGCTATATAACCTGAAAAGATTTTGGAAAGTAATGGTCGCGAGGGTCTTACTTTCCTGTTGAATTTTTACCCCTTCTTTAGCCTCTATTGCCTGATGAAGACCTTCGGAATACCTTCTTCCAAACATTAATCTACCTGTAAATTCATCAACTATTACCACTTCCCCGTCTCTAATAACGTAGTCTCTGTCTATTTTGTAGAGAGTCTTTGCTCTTAGAGCTTGTTCGATGTGGTGCAAAGTAGTCACACCTTTAGAAGTATCATAAATGTTAGGAACATTAAGAATACCTTCTATTTTTGTGACCCCGTCGTCAGTGAGAGTTGCGGCTTTATGCTTCTCGTCTATGTTATAGTCTTCATTTTCCTGGAGCCTTTCGACTATACGGGCAAACTCCACGTACTTACTGGTTGGCTCTGTGTCTGGCGCAGATATAATAAGCGGGGTTCTAGCTTCGTCTATTAAAATAGAGTCAACTTCGTCAACAATAGCAAAAAACAAGTCTCTTTGTACGAGCTGTTGTTTAGTCTGGACCATGTTGTCTCTAAGGTAGTCGAAACCGAACTCATTGTTAGTACCGTAGGTAATATCTGATCCGTATGCTTGGCGTCTGGTTATGGGACGCATATGCTTTACATCCATCACTAGACCCTGGGTTCCACTTTCCAATTTTTCTATTTCTTCTGCTTCTGGTTGGTAAGTTGGGTCGTATAAAAATGACTGTTCATGCTGAATAGAGGCTACGCTTAAACCTAGGAAATTAAATATTGGGCCCATAAGGCTTGCTTGCCAACGAGCGAGATAGTCATTCACTGTGACCAAATGCGCACCCTTACCTGCCAATGCGAAAAGGACTAGTGGCAGTGTTGCTGTAAGTGTCTTTCCTTCACCCGTTTTCATTTCGGCTATAGCCCCAGTAGTTAGAGTAATGCCTCCACCTAACTGGACATCGTAATGAAACTGACCAATAGTTCTCTTAGAAGCTACTCTTGTTAAAGCAAAAACCCTTGGTCTGATTTCTGCTAATTTTTTAAAAATTTCCTGAGTATCATTAATTTCAGATAATTCTTTTTTATAATTTAGAATTTCTGACTTAATTTGTTCATCCGAAAGTGCTTCAATTTCTTCTCTAAAACCATTAATTTTTCTTAACTCTGAAGCATGAGTTACTAATGGATTTTTTTCAAATGAAAATATACGCGATAAAAAAGACATACTATCCTTTCTCTAGAATTTGTAAGTTATAACAGTATAACAAAAGGAAGTAAGGATATACAGATTGACAATCTGTATATTTTATACCATAATGTGATTTACTTTAATTACAAACCAAAAGGAGAGGACTAGAAATGCTTATATCAGTATATGGATCTAAGGAATCTGCAAAGCAAATTGAGGGTATGTTTTCTGAATTTTGGACAATTCTAATGCAAAGGGGTGTCCAATTATGGAAAAGCTGGGACCCTTGTTTGCCAGGAGAGTTAATAGCAAAGGCTTATAAAAGAGCCGAAGAAGCAGATTTATTTCTGGTTTTGCTAGATGATGAATTCCTGAGCAATCAGTTTGTAGCGGGTAAGTTTTATCGCATTCTTAATACCAAGCCCAATACTCCGAGGCTTGTTCTAGCTTTAAAACAATTAGATACTCCTAGACTGGATAAATATCTATGGATAAACAGCCCTTTGGACGAGCTAATACTGATTGATTTGAGAGTGGAAATCTTAAATAGATTAAACCTACAATAAATGACTTATTGTAGGTTTTTTATTTTAGATAACCCCACGCTTTACTTTGCTGCCAAGTTTTCTTCTTAAAGAGATTTTTTTATCTTTTTCTTTTGCGAGCTGTTCTTTTATTTTGGGTACTAAGAGATCGAGTGCTTCGTAGGCGTCCATACCTGTTGCCTCTGCATAAAAACCATCGGGTTTAACAGTGCATTCGACTCTAAATATTTGACCACTCTTATGTTTTTTGTCGACTTGTACTTCTACGTGTAATTTATGCTGGCTTTTTAGGAAAGTATTTAGTGTCGCCAGTTTCTCGGTAATTACGTTCTTTATGGACTCTGTTAGGGTTGTGTGCGTTGCCTTTATTGTGAGGTTCATATATTTATTGATTAATAATGAGACCTACCCTTATTATACTACGCCTTCTAATTCTTCGCTTTTAAACCCTATTAACTCAGGTTCAATTGATAGATTTATACCGGTTTTAGTTAAGACTTCTTTCTTAACTACTCTGACTATATGTAACACGTCACTAGCAGTGGCATGACCAGAACTATTTACAATAACCAACGGCTGATTTGGATTAATAACCGCTCCTCCAAATTTTAAACCTTTCAGGCCGCATATATCCAAAAGAAATGCTGCTGGGATTTTCACTCCTTCGGGCAACTTGAACCTATTTTCATATGACTGCAGCCTTACCTGAACCTCGTGGTCAAAAGAAGCCTTTAACTTTTCCTTAAGAATATTTAACTCATCATTACTTAAGATAATATTTTTAAACCATGAACCACTGTTGCCAGTTTCTGCGCTCACGGGATAAGGAAATTTTCTATTACGAATTTGAATTATAGCTTCTCTTATATTTTTTAGATTTATCTCTTTGCCTTCTATTGCTTGAGCCAAATCCACATAACTTAAATTTGGTTTTCCGTTTGTTAATAATTTAATACGTGTATAAAGGATGATGTATCTTCCTCTTTTTGATGTGTTAAAAATACTTTTTCGATAACCAAATTCGCAAGTTTTGTTATCTATAGTTACTAATTTTTTTTCTAAAGTATCATATGCATCTACGGAAACCACTACGTCTTTGGCTTCTTGTCCGTATGCCCCGACATTCTGCACAGCGAAACCACCTACCCTACCAGGGATATGGGATAAATTTTCTATACCCCAAAGACCAGATTCTACAGCAAAAGCAACAACCTTATCCCACATTTCACCACTACCTACTTTTAAAACAACCTCTTCATTATTTTCAATTATCTTTTCAATCCCCTTGATCCCCAATTTTAAAACAAGTCCTTCGAAACCTTGATCTGATACAAGAACATTACTCCCCCCTGATAAAGCTAAGACCGGTAATTGTTTTTTTTCCGAAAACGCAAGCGCCTCTAAGACGTCATTAAGTGTAATTACTTCTACAAAATATTTTGCAGGACCACCTATTCTGAAAGTTGTATGATCGGAGAGTTTTATATTCTCTAAAAATTTCATATTTTTTCTAGAATTTCACTACCCAGAAGATTAAAATCACCCACAGCCATCACTATAATTACGTCATTTTCTCTTGCCTCGTTTTTAATTATCTCTAAGGCTTCTTGCTTAGAATCTATAGCCCTAATATTGTTATTTATCCCCAAACTATCATTCCGGGAATTTATTTCATTAACAAGCTCATGATTCTGTTTTGAATTCGATTTTGTATTAATCTCCCGAGCCGCATAAATAGGTGCAATTAAAGCAAAATCTGAGTCTTCGAATGCCCCTAGCATCTCTGTTTTTAGAGCTTCGGTTCTCGAGAATGTGTGTGGTTCAAAAATTGCCCAAATCCTATGACCAGGATACCTTACCCTCGCTGCTTTAAGGGTTTCCTTAACGGCTGTTGGGTGATGCGCATAGTCATCTATAATATCTATTCCTGACTTTTTTCCGAGCAACTCAAATCTTCTTTTAATCCCGGGGAAAGTAGTTAAATATTTAGCAACTAGCTCAGAAGTAAAACCAAGTGACCTGAGCAATGTAATACATGCTAGGGCGTTTAAAACATTCATTGCTCCAAAAAGCTTTGTTTCATACCTCTCTTTTAGTTCTTTGTCGCTAAATTTCACAACCACATTCAAGGTAGTGCCAGATACTGAAGTTTCCGCTGAAATAATTCTCACGTTTACTCCTGAAGATTGGCCAAAAGAGAAAGCATGCCTGTTTGCCTGAAAGATAAGTTTTTCAAGTTCGACATCATCACCGTTATAAACAACAATCCCGTCCCGTGGTAAATTTGCTAGTAATAACTCATACTCTTCTTTGAGTTCGTCGAAACTAGAAAAGAGATCAGGGTGATCATACTCCAGGTTCGTCAGTACTAATATATCTGCTTTATAAAAATGAAATTTTGGTGTTGGATCATCTGGTAAATTCTTATATTCATCGCCTTCGAATACGAAATAATGACCGTCCCCCAATTTATAATTTCGGTTTGTGCCTTGCAGAACACCCCCTATTAAATATGAGGAGTCGTCAATATCTGAGAGAAGAGTACCTATTAGGCCGCTTGTAGTTGTTTTTCCATGAGTACCGGTTACGACTATACGTATATTGTCTTGCGCCAAAGCACCCATAAATTCTGCAAAAGAACAATGGCTCAGTTCGTTCTCTATGATGTATTTATACTCCGGATTTTCTCTATCTATTCCGGCAGAGATAATGAATAAATCGGCTTGAGAATTTTTTATATTTTGCACATCGAACTTCTCAAAGAAATTTATATTTGATTCTTTAAGAACTGATAAGCTAGGTTCATAAATTTTTTCATCACTACCTAAGACTTCGAAATTTTTCGATTTAGCTATGCCAGCTGAAGAAGACATAGCTATTCCCCCTATACCCAGAAAATATATTTTTTGAATTTTACTAAGATCGAGCATATAGTTTATTCTTTTCTAACTGTTTTAACTTTATTAAGTTTATTATCTTTTGAGCATTTTCGTTCCCAACTGCTAATCCTTGTTCGTAAAGTTTACGACCTTCATGAATTTTTACCCCAGCAGTTGCCGTTGCCACTCCTGTACTAATAAGCAAATCACAACCATAGTTCGGCAAGTCACTTTTTTGGCGCTGATTCGCTTCAACTGCTATGTCTAGACATCTACCTAAAATTGAAAATGTCCCTATATTTCTTTTATCTTCGTCTTCAAATGCCACAAGTTCATCCATATAACCTAAAAGATCGACTCCATTGAATGCAACTTTTAATTTATTTATCCAAGGTCCAAATTTATTTAGGAATGAGAATTTCTTTACCGTTTCATGCAGTGTATCCATAACTTTTTCATTTCTTATAAAAAAGTACTTATTAGACCTTACCTGCACTCCGATTACTACGTCTGCCCCTGCAGATCTGACGAAATTTCCAGGAACATAACAGCCTAATCCACCATCAACCAATACCATCTTACCCCACTTCATTGGCTCAAACACACCCGGCATACTGCAAGATATACGAACAGCCCTAGCTATGTCTCCGAGAGATAACTCTACCGATCTTTTACTTTCAAGATCTGTTGCCAAGAAACTTAATCTTGGTTTTACAGATTCCATTTTTAATCCTAATGAATATTTTTCTCTAAAAAATTCTTCGAATGGCTCTAATGAATACCAGCCACCTCCGGTTTTTGACCTAGAAACTAAAGAAAATAAAGTTTTACTATTTAATGCCAAGGCCTCATCTCTTAGTAATTCCAACCTACCTGTCGCATACGCAGCAGAGACTATTGCTGCTCCTGAGTAAGAAGTAATAAAATCGATTTCTATATTGTGTTTTTCAAGAGCCTCTAAGAATCCAATATAAAAGACACTACGAGCGGCTGCACCGCTCATAGCTAGTCCTACAGTTATTTTTTGATTCTTAAAAGACATTAATTCTTTCTTATAGACTCTAATAAAACTCCTGCAATTTTAACAGACGAATCTTTGGGCATTAACTTGGAAATATTTGAGGATAAAGTTTTTTGGAGCTTACCCGAAAAACAAAGTTTTCTTATTAACATTATAAAATTTTCAGCGTCCAGAGAATCTTGCGCGACTACTAAGGCGGATTTACGAATGCTTAAAACTTCGGCATTTGCTTCCTGGTGGGTTTCAGGCATAGGAACAATTATACTTACCTTCCCAGCATAAGACAACTCTGTAATAGTTGAGAGGCCGGCTCTTGAAACAACGATATCAGAAGCTGAATAAGCCGAAGGCATATCATCTATAAATTCATACCTATGGTAATGTGGGTATTCCTTATTAAATCCTCTCCCCTTATTACTACCTGTAGCATGTAATATCTGAACATATTTTGTTATCTCAGGCAAGCTTTCTTCGACCAATCGATTTAGAAATATTGCCCCAGTTCCCCCTCCAAAAACAAGTACCACAGGTAGATCTGGCTCTAATCCCAAATTCTTCAGAGCATCCTTTCTTTGTGGAAATGAATCTATGTTACAAGGGTTTCCAGTAAAGATTGTTTTGGACTTAGAAGACAGTCCTGACAGAAAAAGGCTGTCTGGGAAACCCCTCTCAGACTCCTTGAAACTTAAAGTGATTTTCTTGGCTATAAATGAGCTTAAATAGTTAGAAAGACTAACTTCTACGTCCTGCTGGTGGATATATATTTTGGCCCCAAATAATCTTCCGCAATACATTAGAGGAACTTGAACAAAACTACCTGCTCCAAAAATAATTTTTGGACGGAATTTTAAAACTATATAAAAACTTTTTATTAAGGAGAGCAAAAAGAAAAGAGGTAGTAAAAAATTTGATAGAGAGAAATATCTTCTTAACTTAGCAGTAGGTACGGTTTCATAATGATTGACATGAGTACTTACCATCTGTCTTTCAGGTCCATTTTTTGTACCAACAAAAACGAAATTAAAATTTACATCTGGTCTTTGTTCCAAAATTTGTTTTTTGACAGCTAATAATGGGGAGACTGGTCCGCCACTTCCACCACCTGCTAATAAGATTGTAATATGTTTTTTCTTCATTAGTTGAGAGATTCCAAATAAACTTTATAAGTTGCTTTCGCTGTTTCTTGCCAAGAAAAGAAACTGGCTCTAGCCAAACTTTTCTTTTGTCTTACTTCGTAGAATTGTGGGTCCCTAGCTAGCAGATGCATCTTAGAGGCTATATCTTCTATATCGAGTGGGTCACAAAATAAAGCTCCGTCATCGTATATTTCGTTGAATGTATCTGTATTCGAAGCGATAACCGGGACACCTCGAGCCATTGCTTCAAGTCCTGGCAAACCAAATCCTTCATGGAGACTTGTGGTTATGAATGCATAAGCACCTTGATAAAGAGCTGAGAGCTCTTCGTTGCTTACGAACCCAGTAAATACAATTCGGTGGCGATTTTTAACCGATAAGGCGTTGCTTTTTATTTCAGGATAATGCGGATCTTCTTTTCCTGCTATAACAAGGTCTATATCTAAACCATACTTTTCGATAAACAGATCGAATGCTTCTGTAAGTTTTTGAATATTTTTCTTTCTCTCCAATACCCCAACAAAAAGAAAATAAGGCCTGCTTAGGAGTAAATTCTCTCTCACTTTATGGACTCTATCGGCAGATACAGGTGAATAATTTACACCCTCATAAGTAACTCTTATTTTATCTTCCTCAACCGAAAAAATTTGCTGTATATCTTTTTTGGAACTTTCAGAAACAGTAATTATTTTTTTACTTTGCTTTACAGCTGATTCAATAACATATTTATAACCATAAAAATAAATCAAATTTTTTCTTTTATGACCTGAGATTTTGTGATGCGTTACATCATGTATAGTCACAACAAATGGATATTTATACCTTACTGGAACATTAAAATTAGGAAAATGCATTAAATGAATCCCGTACTTTTTGATTAAACTAGGGAAATATAACTGTTCTTCTAAACTATAATGCCTAAAATTAGCTTCAATAATTATCGCGTTTTTGAAACCTGAAAGTTCTGAAATTTCTTCTTTCGATTGTGTTTTTGTATTAAGAAATATGTAAAAATTATCGCTAGTAGAGTAAGCGAGTAAATTTTTTAACAACTCAAAAGAATATCGTCCGATACCTCCATGCACCACCCCTCCCATTCTAAAATCAAATCCAATATTCATACTATATATTTAAAGATTCAAAAACTCTAAGATGCTTTTCTGCAGCAATTTCCCAATTATATTTTTTTACTACTAATTTTCCTAAATCTACGAGACTATCTGATAGCTTATCGTCGGATAATAGCTGCTCGATAGCACAAGCCATGGAAGAGCTGTCATATGGGTCAACCAACAGAGCGGCGTTACCCGTTGTTTCAGGTATGCTCGTAAGTTTTGAAGCAAGAACTGGTATACCTAGAGCAAATGCTTCAAGAGGGACGAATCCAAATCCTTCATAAAATGAAGGATATACCAAAAGCCTCGCGAGTTTCATAATAAATTTCTTGTCCTGTTCAGGTACATAACCTAAAAAATGAATCAAATTTCTTTTCCGACTATTTTTAATGGCCCTGAATATATCTTTATATTTCCAACCTATCTTACCTACTAGCACAAGATGAGAGTCTCCTTCTATTTTATCGAAAGCCTCAATAAGACCGGGTACATTTTTTCTTGGTTCCATAGTTGAGACAAAAAGTATGAAATTTATAGGTAAATTATAGGTATTCCTTATCCCCCTTAACTTTTCTGTTGAGAAGTTGCCTGCTTCAAGACTTACCCCAGGGTAGATAGTTTCAATTTTCCCTTCTTCTACTCCAAAGATTCTTATTATATCCTGTTTAGTGTAATTAGAAACTGAAATTATTTTAGAAGCTTTGGATAATAATTTTGGGACTCTAATTAGCTTGTGCCAGAGCCTTCTTCTTCCATCGAAATAGTGTGGCTCTGAAAATACTGAAAGGTCATGGACAGTTGTGACTAATTTAGATGGTAAATTTAAATCTAGATAGTTGAAATTTGGCAGAAAGATGACATCTTGCTTACCTAAAAGCTTATAAAAACTAGGGATACCAAAAAATCTTGTTCCAAAATTTAATACTTTATTCGGTATTTTAAAATTTATTATCTTGGAATTAATAAAATGTAAATGACTAAACTGTACATCCCTAAGATTATTATAAAATAGGGTGTACTCATTTTTGCTGTCTAATTTTAATATATTCTCTACTATATGCGCTGTGTAATTTTCTACACCAGATACTAATCCACTCTGTAGACTTCGGATATCTATAGCAATTCTCATAATTTAACAACCTCCAGGTTTTCTATAACATTGAGAATTCTTTGTTCAAAAATATCTTTGCTAAATTTCTCAGCGTGAGACACGAGAAAATCTGAACTGTATTTACTACTTTCCCAGTTCAATAATCTTTCTTTAATTTGGACAGAATTATAGTCATCAAAGAACTCGCCGGTCTTACCTTCGACAATTGTTTCAAGTGAGCCTGCTTTTCTAATTGCTAGTGTTGCGGTACCGCAAGCCGCTGCTTCAAGTGGCATAATTCCGGCATCCTCAATAGGAGGGTATATGAAACCTTTTGCCGCGCTATATAAATCTCTTAATTCAGCATCAGATACGGGGCCTAAAAATTCCACATTATTGCCGCTGGGTTCACTGGATATATCACTTAAGTTACCTGCACCGATTAATTTAATTTTAATATTAATTCCTTTAATAGAATCTAATACCTCTTTATATTTCTTATGTTTTCTTAGTCTTCCACCCATTAAGAAATAGTCTTCTTTTAAACGTGTAGGTTTCCAGAATTTTGTGTCTACAAACGGATAAATTACTTCGGAATCCCGGCCGTAAAATTCTTTTACTCTTTTCTGGACTTCTTTGGAATTAGATATATATAAATCTACCCACGAAGAAATACTCTTATCCCATTTTCTTAAACGATTGAGGTATAGTTTTAGAAATGGCCTAAGTAACAAGGAGGCTTCTTCAGCGACATATTCTTTGTCGGTCCAGAGAAACCTAGGCGGGGTATGAATATACTGGATATGACATGAACCTTTAGGTTTAATTATTCCTTTTAAGAATAAAGAACTTGAGGAAATAATAATAGAACCTTCTGGAAACACAAACGACCCACAAGCAGGAGGGATTAAAGGGAGCAAATATTTAAAAGGCACTCCTAATGAATATAAGTTCTGAAGATAACTAGTGTTTATTGCCCGATCTCCAAGGAGCTTCTCTTTGATTTTAGTGTCCGCAACTAGAGTATAAACTGGCGCACTCGGGAATAGCTCTAAGAGTGACCCAAAGACCCTCTCTGCGCCACCAAACTGAATGAGTGAATCGTGGACTAAGACAATTTTATTTATTTGTTCGTTGGTGAGCATTTTTAGTAATCCTCTCTTGGTTTTTTCCCAAATAAAAGAAGATATGCGCTCTTGATGAGTATCTTAATATCTAACCCTACTGACCAATTCTCTATGTAATATGTGTTTAATTTAATTTCTTCTGCAAATGGTAAATCGGGAAAATTAACCTGAGCAACTTGAGACATACCAAAAATTCCTGGCTTTATACTAAACATTCTCTTGTATGCATCCCGGTATCTCTCAACTTCATCGAGAACGTGTGCTCTGGGACCGACTAGACTCATATCTCCTTTTAGCACATTCCAAAATTGAGGTATCTCATCTAATTTAGTTTTTCTAATAATTCTGCCTACTCTTGTTACCCTTGGGTCGTTTTTTATTTTTAAAAAGGGACCATCCTTACCACCTCTGTCGTTTTTTTCCCAAAGTTCTGCTCGGAGTTTTTCTGCAGTTTCTCCACCAAGACCGGGACTCATATGCGAATACATACTTCTGAACTTGTAGAACGAGAAGTCTTTACCTTTACCGCCTCTTAGGGCTGAATAAATTGCAGGACCTTTGCTGTCGAGTTTCACTGCAATGTAAATTATTAGGAAAATAGGTGAAAGTATAAGTATCGCAGTTAGACTACCGAATATGTCGATGAGTCTTTTTACCACCTTACCCCAACCTTCCAGCGGAGTGTTTTTTATAAGTACAACAGGTACGCCGGCATAGCTTTCCACTTCTACCATATTTCTTTGCATATCAAAAATATTTGGAACAAAACTAAATTCTAACCCCCGGGATCTGGCGTATTCTAAAATTTTACTATTTATATCGTCTGAGAGTGTTGAGTTTGTTTGAAAAATTTCGTCTACCGGAAGGTTAGGGTCTAGGTTGTTTAATTCTTCCATTAGCGAGTCCCCTGCTTCAATTTCCTTTACAACTTCATACCCTAACTTTCTATTTTTAAAAAGAGCTTCTAAGTTTTTTGCTTGGCCGGTACCGTTTATTACAATAAGACGGTGCAAACCCAAGCCTTTACTGTATAGATATCTCTGTATTGTTCTTAGCAATAATCGACCCGTAAATACAAATAAAATAGCCAATACCGCAGTAGCTAAAATAATAAATCTAGACGGGAAAACAGTACGATCGAAGAAAAACAAAACGACTACTATGCCTACTCCCACAGTTACTGAGTAAAAGATCTTTAGGAATTCAGCTGTTAGTTTACTGGGACTCCTAAGATTATAGAGTCCGGAGATAGCAAAAATAATAGACATTACAGGAATAATTTTCACTGCGATCCAGATAAACCCCCAAATTTGAAGATCGAATAATACTGGACCAATAAATTCCCTGAACTGTAGTCGGGAGTAAAAGGCCAATATTCCAGCTAGAAAAAGCATACCTGCGTCTAGTGGTATTGAGGCTAAATTAAAACCAATTTCGGATCTTTTCATAGTTCTTTCATTATACCACCGAAAAGCATCT
>CAYSUI010000001.1:149925-152025 GCA_964434195.1 uncultured Candidatus Saccharibacteria bacterium | reverse complement strand
TTAATGATTACCCTTGTTATAAAAAGTTGGGCGCTTTTGAGGTTTACATTATTGAAAGCATTTTTCGTCAATCCGGGATTTTGGAACTCTCCCACCATTGGCTTTTTTATTTACAATTTATTGCTCTGGAATAATTACCCTATTTCTCGTATCCTATAAGTAATGTCTGTAAAAACAAACAAAAATTACCGGTTTTCCGAGGTAAAACTGGTTAAAAAAATTCTTAGGTCTCCTGTAGTAAAAAGCACAACTTCCAAACCTGTATCCAGGCTCGAGGAAGTGGTAAAAGTGAGACAAGATGGCAAATTAAATTTACCTAAAAATTACGCCGAACTTATGAGGCGGTCGGGGATTGGAGCAAGATGTCTTAGAAAACCTATTTATCACACCCCAATCCTTCCCCCAACTTCACCTTCTTTTAAGGAGATTCTAAGCGACCTATATAGCAGATTTCCCGGACTATTATCTAATATTTTCAAAGGAAAGAATGGTAATTCGTTTGTTACTAAAAAGCGAATTACTTTCGCTGTTGTCTTTCTGATGTCTATATCCTTCATATCCGGTATGGTAAGTGTGTTGACTGAAAATAAGACCGAAGCACAATATACTGTAATAGAGCTTGATAGTAATCAGAACGAATCGTTAAAAGACGCGGAAGACTTAGATAACTTTGCCAAATCTACCATAAAACTTCTTGAGGGTGGTACAAAACCGGTAGCAGGCCCGGACGATTCCGCTGAAAGAAAAGCCCGCCTCAAGAAGTATTTAAAAGATAGGAACTCACCATTCTATGAAGACGATCAAGCATTAGATAGCCTGCTTTCCCTCCCTCATATGAAGCTAATACTAGCCATTTCCTACGCCGAAAGTACTATGGGAAGAAATTGCTACTATAATAACTGTAGTGGTATTGGTGGTTATGTTCCTAATTTAAGAAAATATAAGGAGTTTAGAAATTGGATGATAGATTTAAATGACCTTCTCGAAAGAAGGTATAAAGACTGGACCCTGGAAGAAATGTGTGGAGTTTACGTTCAGCCATGTAATCCAAATTGGTTAAAAGCCACAAGACAAGTTTTAAATGAATTAAAAGAAAGGCAAATAGAATAATATGAAAGACAAACTATTATACGTACTCTTGGGGGGAACTCTTTCGCTCTTTGTAGCAAGCAATACCACAATAGCAGATAGTTTGAAAACACGACCTATAAAACCCACTGGAAGCACCGCCGTAACAGATGAGCAACAGGGTGTTTTGGCCGTTAGGGCAGCTAAGGCCTCAGTAGTCAATATTATTGGGAGTGTCGGAAGAGATCAAAAGATAGATTCAGTATATGGTACTGGTTATATTGTCGAGTCAAATGGTTATATAATAAGCAATAGTCATGTGGTTTCCGACAAAAACGCATCTTATAGAGTACAGTTATTCACTGGTCAGGAATTCCCGGCCAAAGTAGTGGGCGTAGATACATATTCCGATATCGCTGTGCTTAAGATAGAAGCAACAAGTTTAGGAACCGTTAGACTAGGAAACTCAGATGCTCTTGAAACTGGTCAGTCCGTATTCGCAATAGGGAATTCGCTTGGCAAATACCAAAATACCGTAACCAGGGGTGTTGTTTCAGGGTTAGGTAGAAATGTATCTGTGGGTACAAGAGAGAATCCAGCCCCAAGACTTCAGAATCTAATTCAAACCGATGCTTCTATAAATCCCGGTAATTCAGGTGGGCCACTTGTAAATATGGCAGGTGAGGTGGTGGGCATGAATACAGTCATAGACACCGAAGGTCAGGGCTTGGGTTTTGCAATCCCAATAAATGTAATCAAGGATGTTTATAATCAACTAAAAACTTTAGGCAAAGCCCCTCGTCCATACTTGGGAATAGGTTTCTCCACCATCGATAAAAATTTAAAATTTGCTGAGAAGCTAACCGTAGATCAAGGAGCATTGGTATCCCAAGTAGAGAGTAATGGGCCTGCGGGTAAAGGTGGGTTGAAAGTAGGCGATATCATCTTGTCTATTAATGGAGAAACTCTCAGTACAACTAACGAATTAGACGTATTACTACAAAGAAAATACCAAGCAGGAAACCAAATACT
>CAYSUI010000001.1:0-149825 GCA_964434195.1 uncultured Candidatus Saccharibacteria bacterium | reverse complement strand
CTAACGAATTAGACGTATTACTACAAAGAAAATACCAAGCAGGAAACCAAATACTTCTTAAAGTCCTAAGGGGCGACCAAAAACTTGATATAACTGTCATACTGGGCGAATACAAATAAATTTAAAACACCCTCTCGGGTGTAAATAAGTAGGAAGGAGGGGAGGTGATAATAGCGGGTCTAAATCACCACCCCTTTGTGGGTAGGCCAAACTACGTAGAGTTTTCTAATGGCCTAGGTAGGACTCCTTAAAATTTGTGTTATTGCTCATGCGCTGCGGGATGTCCGACTTTAGGAGCTTTTGAGTCGTCCGTTTCACGATCCTAAATTCGGCCGCATCATCGCCCGAGCAATAACAACTAAAAATAATATCAAATGAGACTTTTGTCAAACAATATCAAAGTCTCTAATATACCCTTAAATACTAATTCTCTTTTATGAACGAAAGTAATGTAAGAAACGTAGTTATAATAGGTTCCGGTCCCGCTGGTTTAACGTCTGCGCTCTACGCTTCTAGAGCAGAACTCAAACCCGTAGTTTTTATGGGTTTAAATCCCGGTGGTCAGCTAATGCAAACCACAGAAGTCGAAAATTTTCCAGGTTTCCCGGAAGGCATTCAGGGTCCCGACCTTATGCAAAATATGATGAAGCAAGTTGAAAGGTTCGGTACAGAAATGCTAGCGGAGAACGTAGTCTCTGTAGATTTTTCAAAAAAGCCTTTAGTTGTAAAAGGTGAAAAAACAGAAATTCAAGCTAAGTCTGTAATTATAGCCACCGGCGCCGAAGCAAACTGGTTAGGGCTCGAAAACGAACAACGGTTCCGGGGTCATGGTGTATCCGCCTGCGCAACTTGCGACGGTTTCTTTTTCCGCGGAAAAGATATTGTGGTAATAGGAGGGGGAGACAGTGCTATGGAAGAAGCTAATTTCCTTACCAAATTTGCGAACAAAGTTTATCTTATTCATAGAAAAACTGAATTCAAAGCAAGTAAAATTATGCTTAAGAGAGCACAAGAAAATCCAAAGATAGAATTTGTAACCCCTTTCCAGGTAGTGGATGTATTAGGTACTGACAATGTTACCGGAGTAAAAATAAAAAACACAGAAAACGGCGAGGAAAAAGAGTTGTCGGTACAAGGTATGTTTCTAGCTATAGGTCATACACCTGTGTCTAAAATATTCAAAGACTCCGGAATAGAAACCAACGAAGTCGGCTATATTAAAACCACAAATCACACTCATACAAATATAGAAGGTGTGTTTATGGCAGGGGATGTAGGTGATCCACGTTACAGACAAGCTGTAACCGCGGCTGGTCTGGGCTGTATGGCCGCGCTAGATGCAGAAAAATATCTAACTGAGAGTGGAGAATAATGTCAGAGGATAAGCAGGATCTAGGAATCTGGAACATGGAGAATGAAGCCAGGGGTTATTACAATGCTCTGGCCAAGGCTCAGCAGAGGAGATTGTTGGGTTTTTCGCTCAAAACAGAAGCCGGTCAATTATTGGGAAAGATTGAGTACTTAACCCTTGAGGAGCCTGTACCAGTTTTTGCTATCCAGAACTTCGAAGCTGCCTCAGAAAGGGATGCTCGAGATTGTATTTTGCAGTTTGAAAAACTTTTGCAAGAAAATCAAAAAATAGGATATTACTCTAATGTATTAAATGAAGACCAGCCTCAAACCGTCGCTTTTAGTAAAGTGAATAATTGGATTAAAATTTTGGACTCCTATTTTTATTTACCAGATAATCTTAAAGACAAAACAAGTTTAAATGAAGATCTTGCTTTCGATATAACCGAAAAGCTGTCAGAAATAACTGGGAGTTTGGACTAGAATGGAAAATATATATCCTAAATTCAAATGGCTAAAGAACTGGATTTGGTTTGGTGGTAAAGTTATTCATGGCGACGGATTTGGTAAAAAGTTAGGCTACCCAACTGCAAACATAACTAGACAAAGATTCTATAGAAATAATTGGGATCAAAGAGTTAAAGAAGGTATTTACGCAGGGACTGTTCGTTTAGGTTTAAGGAATTATAAAGCAGGTATCGTAATTGGTCCTAAAGACAGTGAAGGAAAACTTAAACTAGAAGCCCATCTCATAGGTTTCGATGGTGACCTTTATGGTGATTATATAAATTTTAATTTGAAAGCATATCTAAGACCCTTTACAAAGTATGAATCGGAACAAAAACTGAGAGAAGAGATTACAAGAGATATTAATTTTATAAAAACACTCCCCATGAAATTCTTAGAAAAGTACGGTGCTTGGTTAGTATTTTTAGCTGCAATGCTCTGGGCGACAGACGCCCCATTTAGGGTTCATCTTACAAGGGAATTATCAAGTTCATTTGTAGTCTTAGCCGAACACTTTATAGATGTTCTTTTTGTACTTCCTATCCTTTGGTGGAAAAGATCCGAGTTAGGACGTCTTGGAAAAAAAGAATGGATAGCTGTTCTTGTTATTGCTATAGGTAGCTCCGCTCTGGCTAGTGTTGCATTTACCAAAGCATTTAGTTATGTAAACCCATCTGTAGCAATTTTGCTTCAAAAACTCCAGCCACTTATTGCTATAGGTTTAGCAGCTAGTCTTTTAAAAGAAGAGTTAAGAAGTAAATTTTGGACTTGGGCTGTCTTAGCTATTGTAGGTGCCTATTTAATTTCATTCCCAGGACTTAAACCACAGCTTTTCGCTGGTGAGGTATTTAATCCGAATGCTATTGGTGTTGTTCTTGCGGTAACAGCTGCTATTCTTTGGGGTGCAGGTACCGTATTGGGCAAGCTGGTTTTAAATAAAGTTAGTTTTCAAACCATGACGAGTCTAAGGTTTATACTAGCCTTTGTCTTCTTACTCTTTATGAATCTTTTCCAAAAAACCATCCCTGCTTTTTCGAGCATCTCAGGAAAAGATTGGTTTTATTTTGTAATAATAGCTATTACTTCAGGTGTTGTGTCTTTGTTTCTCTATTATCGTGGTCTACAATTTACTAAAGCTTCCATTGCGACATTAGCCGAACTTGGTTTCCCTCTTGCGGCGGTATTAGTTAACTATCTTTTCCTGCACGACAAATTAGTTACAGCCCAGCTACTAGGTATGATAGTTTTGTTATTTAGTGTTTTTCAGCTTGGTAGGTTAGGTCATCAACCCAAACAAAATTAAATTAATTAAGTATAAATGCAAAACGTACAAATAAAATCTATAGACGGAATTAATCTTTCGGGATTACTTTGGGATAGGGGTGGAAATAAAAGTGTACTTCTTTTGCATGCGATGCCGGAAACTAAAGAAAGCTGGGAAGAATTAGCCGAAGAGCTATATTCAAGGGGATTAAATGTCTTAGCTATAGATTTTAGAGGTCACGGAGAAAGTGGAGGGATAGAATATAAAAAACAAAAACCAGAAGAAATACAGAATTATTTCTTAGATGCCCGGGCTGGTTTAAATTATTTAGAAGAAAAATATCAGCATACAAACTTCGTTTTAGCTGGTGCGAGTATTGGTGCAAACATTACCCTTCAGTGCATGGCCCATGACCACGCAATCAAAAAAGGTGTCATCTTTTCCCCTGGAATAGATTACTATGGGGTAAAAGCTAGTGACTTTGTAAAAGTCTTAAATCCTAATCAAGAAGTTTTGTTTGTCTCTGCAAACGATGACGCGAGGGTAGAGAATAATTCTCAAATGACAGAAGAATTGTACTCACAATGTAAATCTAAAAAACAAATAAAAATTCTCGAGCAGGGTGGGCACGGTACAGAAATAATGGATAGTAACGAAGATCTATTCTTTGAGATTATCGATTTTATAACAAAATAAAAAAAACTTTTCTCATGAAAAGTTATTGTTCCTTCTCGGGGCATTCATAAGCCTCAGGATCATACACGTGGTCAGTGTCCACTGACTCCTCTGAGTAATTGAGGATTACTTTGTCATTCTCTTTAAAGCCTGACCACACATCAAAATATTTATTAGTTAACCAAACCGAATGGTGCACTGTATTAGCACCCTGGGAAAGATTAAATTCAATGCGGTCTGGTGTCCTAACAATATTCAAGATTTTATAATGATTGTCGCCATTCAAAAACCGCCCACATTCTCTAAAAGCTCGGCTCTGGGCATTTGAGATACCCGACCTGTGTTTGGCGAAAAATGTTAAACCAAGCAATAATGCTAAAGAGAAAGCAAACATGGAAACTATAAGCAACTTTTTCATCGAACCTCCTAATGAAGTGTAAAATTTGTACAATTTTACTGTACATATAATTCTATGAAAACTTTTCAAATTTATCAATTAGCCTACCCTTGACAATTTTACCATTATCTGCTAAGCAAATGCTCGACAAAAATTCATCCTGCATGATAAGCTAAAATACCTGAAAAGTAGGGCAGGAGAAAGAAATATACATAAAAAGCATTAAGAGAAAGAACAATCGTATGGCAAACAAAGACGAGCAACAATCGGCAATTAACCATTTAGCGCAAGCATTTGCAGATAGTATCAAAGAAATCACCGCTAAATTAGATGGTATTAGTAAAGAGATTCATTCACTTAAAAATGCACACGGTGAAGGAGTGGCAAAGATAGACAAAATCGAAATAGAATTAGAATCACTCCGTGAAGAGCTTGTAGTAGACGATGAAAGTGAAAGCTTCGCTTCTTTAACAGAGGCAGTTTCTATGTTAAAAAGTGGTGCCGAGTCGGAAGACGAAGACGATGAGGACGAAGAGCCAGTTAAAAAAGTTTACAAGAAAAAAAGAAGATAAAAAAAGAAGTCGGTATGTCCGACTTTTTTTAATGGTTAGTCTCAAACCCTCTCTCAAGAAGTTCGACCATTTCATTTTTTTTCATCTTAAAGTATAGAGCAAACTCATATGGTGTAATTCCCCACATGGTCATTCTATTTGCAATTACCGTGCAAACTGCACCCATTAGGATTGTATCAATCTGGGCATTTAAATCTTTTCCAAGGTAAATTTCTTTGCTTTCTCTAATAAAGCTCTTTACATGTTCTCCCATCTCCGGCTCAAAATATTCTATCCATCTCAAGCAATCGTAAGGGGTAAGGAGATTGCACTGGAAGTAGTCCATATGCTCTAAGGCAAAATATCTGAGCGTCATATAAATGGAAAGCAATCCTCTGTTCACTAAAACTTTCCCCTTGAAAACTTTCTTTTTGGTGAAGTTTTGTGATTTGTATTCTTTAAGAGATCTCTTGAAAAGATGGGGGTTTAATACGAATGCTTCCCCCATGTCTATATATTTACCCTTAACGTCTCTTATTAAATGAGGAGTATAAGAAAGTTCTTGTTGGCTCCCATCTTTATCTACCAAAACAAATACGGGGGTTGATGTTGGTTGGATTAAGGGTACTAGAGCAAAAAGTTGACCTTGAACAAAATTCTTAATATCACTGTTGCCAAACCCTAAAGCATTCATGGTTTATTATTCACTCCTTTTATGGCCCTCATTATATTACAAAAGAGAACTAAAAAAAAGCCCTAAATTACGTCGCATGTTAAAATACTAGTATGTATGATTGTATAATATTGGGCGCTGGACCGGCTGGGGTATCTGCCGGTATTTTCTGCTCAAAAAATAACCTTAAGACACTAATTGTAGCCAAAGAGTTGAGTCCTCATTTGCCCCAACCGTTGAGTACAGAAATTATAAAACATTCTGGGCAAGTCAACGGTAATTTAGAGTTTAAAAAATCAAATATCATAAACATAGAAAAAAATTTTACTAGTTTTCAAGTCGAAGATAGTAGGGGAGAGAGTTATTACTCTAAGGCAATAATTATTGCCACCGGATGTAGTTATGCTGAAAGTAATATCCCTGAAGTTGACGAATTATGGAATAAAAAAGTATTCCCTCTTAACTCGCTAATCCCTTCTGATCACCCAAAAAACACCGTTGCTGTTTATGGTTCAGGTTTTGAGGTTGTAAAGTCTATATATCTACTCGCCAAACAAACTTTAAATATAATAAGTATAAATCCTAAACATTCGTTCTCTGTAAATGATTCAGAAAAACAAAAAATAGAAGGAAAGAGTAACATTACTTTCAAGAATAGTTCCATTATAAAAAAAATTCATACAAAGTCTGGTAAATTATTCATCGAAATCGATAACGGAAAAACACAACTAGAAAATGTAGAAGCGGACAATCTCTTCATAGAACAGGAATTCTTCGCAAATACCCATTTCGACTTACTTACTTCAAAAGATACTAAGGGATTTATTAAAACGAATGCACTTATGGAAACAGGCGTACCAGGCGTATACGCTGCTGGGGATTGCACGGGTTCAACAGGGGGGAACACTGGGGTCTCAGAAGGTCAAGGACTAAGAGCAGCTCTATCCGTTTTATCTTATATTCTTAAGCTTGTTTAATGAGTAGTGGATATATAAAAAAAAGTAAATCTGGTTTTACGCTCATTGAGTTACTGGTAGTTATAGCTATTATTGCGCTACTGGCTTCCTTGGTATTAGTAGCTCTACAAAAAGCAAGGTCCACTTCCCGTGATGCGTTGCGTGCAAGTAATCTTAGGCAGTTGAATTCTGCTATAGAATTATTTTATGCACATAACAATTACTACCCAGCAACATTTATTGGTCCATATGACACCAATGGTGAATGGGGTTGCTGGGATTGCGTTACTACCACAGTAAAAGATAGAGATATTTTAAATCCCTACAATGGTCAGGTTGTGGCAGCTGATATTCGCTCGGCGCTACTCCCTTTTATGGCAAGTGAGCTAAGAGATGTATACGCTAGACAAGTCCAGCCCGGCCAAGAGTCGTTAGAGACAGAGAGGGGATATTGGTATATTTCTGATGGTCGAGATTTTAAGGTGGGATCTTATATTAATCCGGAGAATATGTCTTTTTATAACGGTCTTTTGGTGGACACGGCTTGGTGCGTAGCTGACCCTGGAGATCCAAGTGGTTGTGCTGGGGGATACACAGGTGTAGGTTTTTGGACCGAAGGGGCTAAGAACTGGTAAGCTTTTGCCCCGAAGAGTATAATTAAAGGCTAAACAACTAACAAAATTTTATGCCAAATACACTTCAAAAATGGGGGCGGATCGTAAGTGGGGTATTGATTAGTTTAGTTCTACTATCATTTACACCCGTAGCCTTTGCGGGTCAACCTCAATTAAATATTACTCAGCAAGACGGTGGTACTATCCGGTTGTCTATATCGGGTGCAGACCCCTACGCCCAAATAACACTAAACCAAAGGCAGAGTGGTACTATTCTTTGGACCACCATAACCAATTTTGGTATGACTGACCAGGGTGGTTATTTTTCCACAATGATCGGGCTTGGTACAGGTGGTGGTCAAGTAGAATACTATGTTGTCGTAAACGGACAACAGTCCAGTATTCAGTCTGTGTACCCAAATAATAGTTGCTATAACAACAATTGTGGCGGTTGTAATTATTACAACAACAATTGCTACGGCGGACAGATAACTTTCAGTCAGAGTAATATCACACTTAACTATTCTCAGTCTCAAACCATCTCCATATATGGTGGTTACAATAACAGTTACTACATTTCCAACAATTCTAATTCAAGTGTAGTAACCGCTTCTATTACAGGAAGCAACTTGTATGTTTTTGGACAGAGCACTGGTAATAGTCAGATTACCGTTTGTTCAAGTAATTCATCGTCTTGCGGTATCTTGTATGTAACAGTGGGTTCTGGTAATTATTATGGAAGTCAGATTACATTTAGTGAAAGTAGCCCCACTGTTGCAGTAGGGCAGAGTAGGAATTTAACTATTTATAACAACCAAACCAATTACGGTACAGGGTACTATATTTCAAATAACTCAAATTCTAATGTTGCCTCCGCTTACGTATCAGGTAGTAGTCTTACAATTAACGGAATAAACAACGGAAGTACTACCATTACAGTTTGCGCAACGAACCAAAATTGTGGGTACCTATACGTTAATGTAGTTGGCTATGGTTCAGGCTATTACTATGGCTCGGGTAGTCCATATTTTACTCAGACAACTCTTCCAAGTGCCAATTCGGGCCAATATTATTCTTTTCAATTAAACGCCGCAGGGGGTAGTTATCCATACACCTACGCACTTTCCTCTGGTAGTTTACCTAGTGGATTAACTCTGAATTATAACGGGCTAATAACCGGTACTCCGTATTGTGGTAGCAATCAGAGTTTCGGAATTCAGGTTACAGATTCATTAGGAAGGCGTGGGGTAAACCAATTCACTCTCCCAATTTCTAACTGTGGTTATGGTAGTGGCTATGGTACGGTATATGGTTCCAGCATATATAAAAACGGTACCCTTATTAAAGAAAATGGTACTGTCTATATAGTTTATAAAAACCTCAAATCTGGCTTCACTAGTGCATCAGCTTTTCTAGGTCTAGGCTTCAAGTGGGAAAATGTTAAGGACGTTGGATATACCGGGTTAATTTCGTCCAACTACAACGTAAGTTCAAGCTACAGCAGGCACCCTTGGGGTAGTTGGGTAAAAAGTGGTAATACAGTATATTTCGTTCATGAATTAGGTCTTATACCAGTCCCTTCTTATGAGGTATTCATAAATAACGGAGGAGAAGACAGGCTAGTAGTCCCCGCCAACAGTTACGACTTCCAAGTAGGGGTTCTTAACCCTCTAGAGTACGGCGATAGTAGACTAAAATAAAATAATAAAAATCCCCGACTTAAATAAGTCGGGGTTTTAAATTGTGTCAGATTTAACAGCAAACAAAATAGGTAATCTTATTTCGCTTTCATCTTCTTTTACTACCACAAGTCTACCTATCGCCGTACCCAAGGGTATTACATAAACTTCGGATCCAGGATCCCAGACCACAGAGCATACTTCCAGTATTTTACCGGTAGACATATCCCAGTGAATACCAACGAGGAAAGGGAATCTATCTTCCTCATCTTCGGTTCCGAGATATTTAGGTTCATAAACATCCATGGTATTTCGGATGATTACCCAATCCCGACAACCAAGTAGGTGATAGTTGCCTATTTTCCCCTTAGTGGGTTGAACAGTCTCCGTTTCAGAAGAATCAGTCGTTTCGGTACTAACGGTCTCCCCGGTATTAGTTAGTCCTTCTACCTGTCCAGAGTTATGGCTCTTTTTCTTGGATCGAAGTATAAATAGCGTACTGCCGTATTCCGCTCTCGGAAGTAATTGTTCAATCTTCTCTAGATTTTCTGCAGACCGATCGCCGTCTTCCACGAGTTTGTGGAGTGCGGCATTAGCTTCAAAAGCATTGTAGGTGCCTTGGTTTTTAAGCAGGGTATTCTGCCTCTTGGTATACACACTTTCTTTGAGAGCTATCATTACTCTCGAGTAGATGGCATAAACCACAAAACCTATCACAAGAGCAAAAAATAGGTTGTAGAGTAGCATGAACGGTGTTAGCGTCCCTTGCTTGAAAACAAGAAATCCATATACCAGTATAGGTGCTATAAGCAATGTTAAGAAATGCTTTGTTATCCGGAGTTTATCGATCTTCCAATAATACTCCATTTTTCCTGGTCCCATACAAATCCTCCTTTGCCGGGAAATTCCGGATCTAAGACCTGCTGACTAATAGGGTTTCGAGTATAAATCTGTAAAAGCTGATTGCAAACACCTTATGGTTCTCCATCAGTTTTACAGGTTCAGGTCTAAGGTCTTCTCGCAGCAGGTTTCTAATTTAAACATTAAAAAAGAGCCCTTGCAAGGGCTCTTTTTTAGTTATTAACTCTTTCTACGTATTCACCATCTCTGGTGTCCACTCGAATTGTTTCGCCTTCTTTTATGAACATTGGGGCGTTTACCATTAGTCCAGTTTCTAGCTTCACTGGCTTAGTAACATTGCCACCTGAGTTACCAGTAACATTAGGAGGGGATTCTATTACCTTAAGTTCAACTTTTATAGGAAGTTCTATAGATACAGGTTTGCCGTTGAAGCGGAGTATCTGTACCTCTGTGCCTTCTTTAAGGAATAGTTCCTGCTCCTCTGTGGCTTCCTTAGGGAAATCTACAGTCTCGAAAGTCTCATTATTCATGAAGTGGGTTCCTTCAGCATCAGCATACAAGAAGTTGGCACGTTCTCTTGAAACATCTGCTTCCGTAACCTTTTCACCGAACTTAAAAGAGTATTCTATAACCTTACCGCTTATTACATTTCGCAGCTTGGTTTGCATAACCGGTTTTCTCTGCGCAGTGCGCATTCGGTTGTGCCATATAACTTGCATAGGTTCATTCTGAAAAAGCAAAATCGAACCCAATTTTATATCTGAAATATCCATGTTCTATTTTTTATCTATTTATAGAATTTCCGAGATCCAGCTTTGCTGTGTCTCGGAAATATCAGCGGAAAGGATGAGTCATGAGAAGGAAAACCATGTTTTCCTTCTCATTGCCGCTAGGCGGCTACAAATGGCAAAAATGCCATATGACGTGCCCTCTTAAGGGCAAGAGTTATCATGCGTTGGTGCTTAGGGCAACTTCCAGTTCTGCCATTAGCTAAAATTTTAGCATGAGGAGACATAAATCTTCTTAGTAATTGAGTGTCTTTATAGTCGACGGTAGTAATCTTGTTACTGCAAAAGTAACAATTCTTCTTAACCACCGGCTGATTGTTATTATTAGGTTTCATAAATTAGTTTAAATTAATTGAACAAGATTTAAATGATTAAATAAGATTTAAAAGATTAATTATTCATGTCAATCTTAATTAATCATGCTCAATCATGTCATTCTAAAAGGGAATATCATCGACATTTATGTCTTCGTCTTGGTTAATGGTTGGAAGTTCTTCTTCTACCATTTCCTTTTTAGGTGAACTAGGAGAACTCCTCATAGGAGTAGGGGAGGACTGTCCACCTGGACTACCACCTTCCATAGAAGTGCCGCCAGCACCACCATCTAGCATTATCATGTTATCGCCAACAATTTCTGTGCGATAATTTTTTTTGCCGTCTGGTCCATCCCAAGTTCTAGTTTGGAGTCTACCTTCTATGTAAACTCTTCGGCCTTTTTTTAGGTATTGGTTAGCTATCTCTGCTATCTTTCTCCAGAGAACTACGTTGTGGTACTCAACCTGTTCAACTTTTTGATTAGTTTGTGGGTTTGTATAAACGTAATTGGTTGCAAGACTCAAGGTACATACACTCGCTCCATTAGGAGTAGTCTTAAGTTCGGGATCCCGGGTAAGTCTCCCAATAATCATAACCTTATTTAAGTCCATATGCTTTTTTTGTTAATAAAGTTTGTAAAGTTAATAAAGTTCGTAAAGTCTTACCCTTCAATAACTTTTTAACTTTAAGAACTCGATGAACTTTTTACTAGTTAAATCTGTTGATTTAACGCTTCTTCTATTTTTTTATCTAAGTCAGAAGAAGATATTTCTATTTTAGCCTTAGGAGATTCTTTTACTTCACCCATCTCTTCTTCTAGTGCAGGCTTTATTTCTTCAACTTTTTCTTCTACAACTGCCTCTACCTTTTCTTCCGCATCTTCAGGAATTTCACGTTTAGGTAGTTTAGCTTGAGCAATTTTGTCCTTCTCAAGTCTTTCTAGGTGTTCATCTAAGTTTATTATTAAGTAACGAATTACTGTTGCGGTTTGAGAGCGAATTTTGGCATCCAATTCGTTTATCTTTGAGCTCTCTATATTAAACCTTTCTACTACATAAAAACCATTCCTGGTTTTCTTAATAGGGTAGGCAAGTTTTTTCTTACCTAATTGTTGTTCTTCTATTTCACTTCCGCCGAAGTCCTCTATGAACTTCTTAATTTGAGCAGTAGTTTCCGGCACTAAATCATCACTAACCTGTGATGACAGGATATAGCACAGTTCATACCGTGGCATGAGAAAGTTTCCCTTTCTACATCACCCATCATAAAAATGGGCGAATATGATTAATTTGTGCTTAATTCTAGCATTTGCAATGAGTTTTGTCACTCCCTTGACCTATAGCTAAATTTTATGCATAATAAATTTTAAACTTTCCTAAACATTCAATCCGGAGGCTAGTATGTTAACATTTGCTGTGTGGGTAATCGTGGTCATCTTGATGTTCAACTCGGTGAAGCGGGGTGATATCTTTTCGGCAGTAAATCGCCGCATCATGGACACAGAAGAAATAAAGCTCATGATCGAATCGCATTTCAGAATGCTTTTCATGGGTACCGATTTAAACATTGAAAGGCATAGCAACGGTGTCGACCTCTGCTTCCGCAGAGGACACCAACCAAATGCTTCTCTAATTCTTACCGTAAAGGTATGGAAAACAAGCAACTATCTCAGTCAGCCAGTTAAGTTGCTCGTGGTTTTACCTGGTTACGGTACGGATAGGGACAAAGAGTTTGAGTATCCGGAGTTGGGCCTTAGTCAAATGATAGCGGATATTACCCCGTTGCTTGCAAAGGCTTTCCCAGGTCATACTAAATTATAAAGCGAAGCTCATGGACGAGCTTCGCTATTTTTAATTGCTGAACCTAAAGTGAACCACGTCGCCGTCTTGTACAACATATTCCTTACCTTCCACTCTAAGCCAGCCCTTATCTCTCGCACCGCTATACCCATTCGCTTCCAAAAGTTTATCCCACTGTATAACTTCTGCGCGTATGAATCCTTTTTCAAAATCCGTATGAATCACCCCAGCAGCTTGCGGTGCTTTAGACCCACTCTTGCATGTCCAGGCCTTGCTTTCTTTTGGACCCGCAGTAATAAAAGTAATAAGCCCAAGAGTTTTGTAAGCTGTACGAATGATCTTATCCAAACCACTTTCGGTGATTCCTAATTCTTTTAGATATTCATCTCGCTCGCTATCTTCAAGCTCCGCAAGCTCGGACTCTATTTTAGCGTCTATCAGAATAGCATCCGGAGTAGGGGAGGTACCCAAAAATTTATGTGAGTCCAAATCGTACTCGCTATTCGCAACAAACAAAAAAGGTTTTGTTGTTAAAAGCTGGACATCTTTGGAAAACTTTTTTTCTTCTTCTGTAAGCTCTACGGTGTTAGCCATTTTGCCAGCTTCCAGAGCTGCTTTATATTTTTCCAAAACATCTTTCTTTACCACCATTTCTCTGTCGCCACTCCGAGCGTTTCTGCTGACTGTTTCCAATCTTTTTTCTACATTTTGTAGATCTGCCAATTGTAGTTCTATCCCTATAGTTTCCATATCTCTGCTTGGGTCTACAGAGCCGTTTACATGAATAATATCTTTATTCTCAAAAACCCTAACCACTTCCATAATCGCATCTACTTCACGTATATGTGATAAGAATTGGTTACCCAGCCCTTCACCTTTGTGTGCACCACTAACCAGCCCTGCAATATCTACAAACTCAATACTCGTCGGTACTATTTTTTCGCTTTTCTCAAGTTCTGCTAGTTTAGCCAGGCGCTCGTCTGGAACTGCTACTACACCTACATTAGGGTCAATAGTAGCAAAAGGGTAGTTGGCCGCTTCTACCTTAGATTTAGTTATTGCATTAAACAACGTAGACTTCCCAACATTCGGTAAGCCTACAATTCCTATTTGAAATGACATAAGTTTCTTTTATAAAATCTCGTCAATATTAGCATAGATAAAATAAAAAGACACTATTTTAAAGTGTCGCTAATTTTCATTGTCTATGCTGAATGTTTCGGTTTGTATTACTACTCTTCTGTCACCCACCCAGTAGAGAACACAGGATATAACTTCATCAATCCAGTAAATTCCCCAGCCGCTAAGATTTTTGCTAATTCGTGGCCAGGAAAAAGGCCAGAAAATAGAAGCCGAGATAACCTCTCCGGTGTTCTTCATATGGGTAAAATGGTTTTTAAAAGTGTTCAACCCAAAACAACAATGTTTGTATGTCATGGTTAGCATGACAGCAGAAGTAAACAATGCGCTGGCAATGTAAACACACACACCGCTGTAAAAAGTAAGTTCTGCCCACCGATGCGGTGTGTCCGAAATGAACCCCAGATATCCAAAGATTGCCATGCAGATGAGGAACACCCAACCACAATACGGTAATATTTGAACAAGCACCATTATCGATTTCATGATCGTTTTCACAATAAACTGTTTCATTTTCATCTCCTCCAAAATTGTTTATACGCGAATGTTAAGTTCGCATTATAAATATTTTTATAAGATGTGTCAATAATATTTTACTTGCCTAGTAATTAAAGTTTATGGTATATTGCGAGAACGTTAGAGTTTTGGGGTCGAAGTTTGGCCCTAGGTGTTAAAAGCTTTTGGAGGAAAAAAGACAAATGTCTACTAAGTTGACGTTGCCAATTGCACAGATTCCTGAGTTCGAAGCGATTTTTTTCCGCAGCGCCCCCAAACACGGGGGCGATTACGTTGTGGTCAACAAAGACCCTAAACTCCCGGAAGAGATGAAGACGGCACTCCTTGGTGTTACTGGGCAATTCGAATTCGGCAACGTACTTCAAGCTTTGCAAAAGAAATGCGAATGGGTCATCGGCGGTGAAATAATCGCAGTTGGCGCATCAGAAGTTTGGGCCTTCCATCGGCGGGCCAAAAATGGAGGCGAAAGCTCGGTTCTTTACACAACTCAAGACAAGCTCGGTCGGCTATTTGCTGAAGGTAACTAATCCATGGCAATACGCCATTTTTTTTTATACCCATTTATTGATAAGATGCTAACATAAGGAGCAATTAACTGAAATTAGAATGAATTTAGAACCTACTCTGTTTAAGGCATACGATATAAGAGGAATATATCCTTCAGCAATTAATTCCGAAGTTATCTATAAGATTGGGAGGGCTTACGCTACCTGGTTAACAAAAGTAGACCCTGAAGCTAAAAAAATATGTGTTGGTCGCGACATGAGACTTTCTAGTCCCGAGCTTCAAGAAAGTTTAATAAAAGCACTTACTGAAAGTGGATTAGATGTAGACAACTTAGGGCTCGTCTCAACCCCAGTATTTTATTACGCTACAGCCTCGGGTGGTTATCATGGAGGACTGCAGGTATCTGCATCTCATAATCCCAAGGAGTACAACGGAGTCAAGGTCGTAAGAAGTGGAGGGGTGCCGGTTGGTGGAGACACAGGACTATTTGAAATAAGAGATATTATTTTGTCAGATAGTTATACACCACTTGCTGAAGTTGAAGGTATCGTTCACAACAGAATGGGTGTTACAGAAGAAAGTATAGAAGATCATCTTACTCATGTAGAAACATCCAACATAAAGCGTCTTAAAGTTGTTGTAGACGCAGCAAATGCAATGGGTGCACTTGATGCAGAGGCTCTCTTCAGTAAACTCAATTGCATAGTTACTAAAATGAACTTCGAGTTAGATGGAACATTCCCAGCCCATGAAGCAGATCCGTTGAAAGAAGAAAATAAAATAGAACTAAAAAAGGTGGTTATAGCTGAGAATGCCGATCTTGGTATTTCTCTCGACGGTGATGGCGATCGTATATTTTTTATTGATGAGAAAGGGCAGTCAGTAGAGCAACCTATTATTAGAGGATTATTGGCGCAAATTGAACTCGAATCCAACCCAGGCGCAACGATATGTTACGACATTCGTCCCGGTAAAATTACTGAAGATATGATACTAGAAGCAGGTGGAAATCCTTCAATTACTCCTGTTGGTCATTCACTAATTAAAGCTCAAATGTTACGGGAAGGGGCTATCTTTGGAGGCGAGTCCAGTGGGCATTTTTTCTACAAATTCCCTTATGGTACTTTTGAGGCTTCTATGTTAGTTGCCGCTAAAATACTCGAATATATCTCGAAGCAAAACAAACCATTCTCAGAAATTCTTGCGCCTTTTAGAAATCGATATTTCCAGACCGGAGAGATAAATATTCACATGAATAACAGAGAAGAGATTTTAGAACGTATAGAAAAAATTAAAGAAACATTTAAAGATGGGAAAGTAAATACTGTAGACGGAGTATATATAGAATATCCTGATGCTTGGTTTATAGTTCGTGCCAGCAACACAGAACCGCTTATGCGAATAATAGTGGAATCAGGAAGCGAGAAATCTTTGGAAGAATACAAAAATAAGATTTTAGGCTTAGTGAAATAAAAAAAATAGGCTTACAGTAAGCCTATTTTTTCTTTAACTTCCAACATGGTTTCATTTGCTGTTTTTCTAGCTTTCTTGGCTCCTTCCGCAAGTATTTCTGCTAGGACATCTGGTTTAGATAAAAAGTCATTCTTCTTTTCTCTAAAATCATTAAAATAGTCAGATATATTTTTTGAAACTGTTTCTTTTAGTTCGCTAAATTTTATAGTGTTATCACGTATTCCATCAGTAAAATAAGCAACTTCCTGAATTGTACCAAAGTGGGCGAGTAGGGACATTAAATTGTCTACCCCAGCATTTGAACCATGACCATCGCTTCCAGTTACCGCTTTTTTAATTTTTCTTTTCACTTCTTCTTCATCATCTGAAATATACAGAGGATCATCGGCTGTCTTGCTCATCTTTTTCTCAGGATTCTTTAAGCTCTGAATTCTTAGTGGTTTCCTCTCGTAGGTTTTGGGTTCAGGGAATGTACTCCCAAAAGCATTATTAAACTTTCTGGCTACTATTCTCGATAATTCAACATGTTGCACCTGGTCTTCTCCCACAGGTACTCCGTTTGCTTTATAAAGTAAAATATCCGCTGCCATAAGTGTGGGGTAGGTAAGTAAGCCAGCATTTATGTTTGTTTTATGGGTAGCTGACTTGTCTTTAAATTGAGTCATCCTTTCGAGTTCAGGGAGTGGGGTAATGCAGTTAAATATCCAAGCGAGTTCCGTGTGTTCCTGTACATGGCTCTGAAGGAAAAATGTAGATTTTTTTGGGTCTATTCCTGCTGCTAAATATTCGGAAACTATTTCAAGTTCGTTTTTTCTAAGTTCCTCAGGTTTAAAAGGGGTAGTGAGAGCATGTAGGTCTGCTATAAAAAAGTAGCAATTTTTATTCTTGTCTTCCTGAATTTCGAGGAATTGCCTAAGTGCACCTAAGTAGTTACCAATATGTAACTTACCCGTAGCCCTCATTCCCGAAACTATAATCTCTTTATTATTCATGAAAAGATTATAGCATTTTTGACCAAATTCAACCCAATATGTTAAAAAGTAACTTACCGTTCGAAAAAAGGAGGATTTTACGATGGCAAGAAAGTTTACCGGCAAAAAAGCGCGCACTAGCGCCTTGTCACTGGTTAAAAAAGGTAAGTTCGAAAAAGCACGGGTGGTTTTAAGAGAAGCGCTAGACCGAGTTTTACGCGACAATCCTCTTGCTGCCGAAGGTATCTTCATAGACCTAGGCACTATCTACTTCATTGAGTTTTTCCTCAATAACAAACTAAGCGACGGAAAACACGCGGATTTAGTTGAGCTTGCAAATCTAGTACCCCGTCTAGAAGGCAAGGGAGACGACAGATGGCGCAGGGTCACGCGTTCGTACCTAACAATGGTCTCACTTGTAACCGAAAGAATGCCTGGTTTAGCAAGACAGCGAGGTATGGAAGCATTAGGTTTTAGTAAGATAAACACCAGCTCCTACGCCTCCGTTCTACTTCTCCAGGCCTTCGTCTATAAACAGTTGAGTGTTGTTATCGAAGCAAAAAACCACCTGGATAGTCTCGTTAAGTCTTCGTGGGCGAAAAAAGTCAGAGGCGAAAAGCAAAGCAGGCGTGCAAACGATGTAAGCTTAATGACACTTCTCTCCTCAGAGATTCTGAGAACTGAACTGGAAAAAAGCTATGGTGCATCAAGGCAGGCAAAGAAGAGTCTTGCTGCGCTAGGTAGTCGATACACACAAAGCGAGCGAGCTATTTTCCATTCCAGAATTTCACTTCTGGCCGAATTAAAATAAATTCCAACACATGTTGGTTTTTTTATTTTCTAAACTTCCAAGTAGCATGCTACAATTACAGAAAGAAACAAATGCACAAAACTCCAAAAATTGAATCCATTACATATTACTTACCTGAAGAACAAAAAAACAAAAAGTTTCTTTCTGGTAAGAGACTTATTTCATCACTACAAGTAGTTTTTTTGCTAACCGCTTTATTTAGTTTTTACTCCCTCCCCTTTAGTAAGGTAGATGCACAGAATTTTGTTGTAACGAATACAAATGACACAGGAGCAGGAAGCTTAAGGCAGGCTATTTTAGATTTAAATTCCGCATGTCCAGCCGGAACCAATTCCATCATATTTAATATTCCAAATTCAGAAACCGCAGCGTCATCTGGCACAAACGGAAAAGTTACATATTCTGGAGGGGTATATTACCGAATTACCCCAAAAAGTGCTTTACCCGCTATAACTTGCACAGGCACTATAGTAGACGGTACTTCTCAAACATCATTTGGTGGAGATACTAATACTGGGCAAGACGGAAGTGGGGGAACTGTCGGTGTTGATTCTGTTTCTTTTTCCAAAGTTAATAAACCTGAAATAGAAATAAAAGCATCTTTTGCACAACCAAATTCACAAACTTATGGCATTGAGGCCGCCGCAAATAATATATCTATAAAAGGGCTCGCTATATACGGTTTCGGAAAACCCAATGAAAGCGGGGAGATAGGTACTCTATGTTGTTCGGGTCTTCTGGTAGAGCAAAATTTTCTCGGCTCAAGTGCTGAGGGTTTTGTAGACCCGGGTGTGGGTTCGCGGGGTCAGGCAAACGGTGTATATATTGAAAATGCTAAGAACGCAGTTATTAGAAACAACCTCATTGGCTTTCATGATATGACCGGTGTATTTGTTAGAGTAGGTGATACCAGTGGAACTATTATAGAGAAGAATGAGATAAGAAATAATAATCGAGCGCAAAACCTTGCCGGTCCAGGCGTTGCTTTTACAGATAGTACAAACGTAGCGGGTTCAATAATCAGACAAAATATAATTACTGGTCAAAATGTTACGAGTGGTAACGATGCTAATAATGAGTATGCTGATTTTGGTATTGAAATAACTACTCCAGGTACAGGAGCTATGACCATAGAGAACAATACTCTTTCGGCAAATGGTACGGGTGCTGTACTGGCTGGTGGTTCTAATTCCTTATTCACAAAGAATTTAGTTTTTAATAACAATGGAAAAGGAGTGATGGTTACCGGTAAGAAAAATACAATTTCTAAAAATTCCTTCTACCAGAACGATAACTCACCAAATAATCAAACAAGTTTAGCAATAGATATAGATCCTGATTTAACAGGGGTTACGATTAATGACTCTAATGACGCAGACTCTGGAGGAAACGATAAATTTAATTTCCCAGTGCTTAGTACTGCACAAATAAGCGGTAGTAATCTTATTTTGGCTGGTTTTGCAAGACCAGGGAGCATTATAGAGCTATTTATTTCAGATCCTGATCCAAGTGGATTTGGAGAAGGCAAGACATACTTAACCACACTGACAGAAGGATCAAGTGCGGATACAGATGCTACTACTGGTAGCTATGGACCGACGCAAATCAATTCACTTTCTCAAGGTACAGACACAACGAATAAATTTTCATATTCTATAGCGCTGTCATCATTGGCAGCCACAATCTCAAATGGGACTATCCTAACCGCTACAGCAACGGACGGCAATGGTAATACTTCAGAATTTAGCGGTAATCTAAGTGTAGCTGGAACCGCAGTAAATCCTACAAATTCTGTAATAGCTGTAAACGATTCAGCTACCACACCTATAAATACCCCTGTTTCTATACAAGTAAAAACCAATGATTCAGATCCAGAAGGGGATACTTTCCTGGTAACCTCGCCTCTTTCTGCAACCACCACAGCGCACGGTGCTGTAATATGTAGTGCAGATGGTTCATGTGTTTATACACCTTCAAATGGGTATACAGGAGTAGATACTTTTAATTACACGATTGCAGATACTAAAAACGCCGTTAGTACAGCCGTTGTTACAATAACTGTTCAATCAGGTAGTACTACTCCACTGCTTGTCGGACAGGTATCAGGAAAGGTATTTTATGATACCGACAATAACGGAATACAAGATAATGGTGAGTTGGGTGCAGACGGGGTAAGTCTAAGAATAACGGACGGAAGTGGGGTATCTATTCCAGTATTAACAGATAATTCCGGTAGTTTTTCAACAGCAGTAGTATCTGGAAACATTTCTTTATCCTTAGATTTAACACAGGAAAAAACCTCTGGTTATGCTGTATCAACCGAGTCTTCAGGGGGTAGTGCATCTCAGAATTTAACAATCTCCGGCGGTGAAGTGGTCAGTTTTAAGGACATAGGGCTTAATAAAACAGTTACAGGTGGGTCAGGTGGTGAGTTGCAACCTACTTCAAGTAGGAGTTCTGGTAGTTTCTTTTTGGGTGTGTTACTACTCTCAGGTGTTCTATTCTTGCAATTTCTCAAGCTAAAGCTTAAAGAGGTGTAATTATGTTTCCTAAAAAATTTTTTGAGCGGATAATTAACTATCTTTCTATTATAGTTATAATTTTGGCTACCTATTTTATATTAAGCCCTTTTATCCCCAGCTTCTCCTATGCATTCGTAAGACCCGATTCAGAATCTTTTGAAAAGAAACAGGTTAATCAAAATGCCAAACCAAATTTACTTAGAGGCGAGGAGCGAAGAGATATTTCGGTAATGTCATTTACTCCTTCAATATCAAACGAGAAAAACAAGCTTACTATAGAAAAGATTGGTGTAGATGGAGAAATTCACGAAGGGGATAATCAGAATTTGTTAAAACTTGGCATTTGGCACCTACCTTGGACCAGCTCACCTGAAAAAGGTGGTAATACGGTTATTGTTGCTCATAGGTTTCTTAAGACAAGCGGACCGGAAACTTTTTATTTTTTAGATAAAATAGTTTCAGGGGATAAAATTAGATTAAAATGGCAAGGTACAACTTATGAATATGAAGTTTACGAAACTAAAGTTGTACCGCCACAAGCCCTAGAGATAGAAGCTGCTACTTTGGAACCAATTTTAACACTTTACACTTGCACCCCTCTATGGAGCTCAAAAGATCGATTGGTAGTCAGAGCAAAACTTTTAGATTAAAAAAAATATAGATAAATAATAGAATACATTATGAGAAGAACCCCTTCTATGCTTTTAGGTCTTGTAATCCTCGTAGCTGCTGCAATACTACCTAATAAGTCACCTGTTTACGCTGCGGTGACTCCAGCATTACCCCAGGCTTATCTGAATACATCATATACAGCACCTTCGGGGCCTACTATAAACCTTGCATCCGGTGGGGACCTGCAAGCAGCAATAGATAATGCGGCACCGGGTACGATTATTTCACTAGCTCCTGGTGCTACGTACACTGGAAACTTTAATTTACCTAATAAATCAGGAAATTCCTGGATTGTAATTACCACTCAGGGTTTTAGTGGGGCAGAGGGGGTTCGTGTGACTCCTTCTAGCTCAAGCCAAATGGCTAAAATCCTTACTCCAAACGTAGCAGGGGCTATTACGACTAGTCCTGGCGCTCACCACTATCGATTTATCGGCGTTGAAATTAGTCTAACTTCTAGTGCAGTTGCGGACGCAAACGCAGGCGGTTTTACTCAATATGGTTTGGTTAGATTAGGGAACGACGAAACTTCTGTGAGTAATCTTCCTCATAATCTTATTTTTGATCGAGTTTACGTTCATGGATCACCAACACAAAATGTTAGAAGATGCTTCGCTTTAAACAGTGCTAGTACAGCTGTAATAGATTCATATGTTTCTGATTGTCATGAAATAGGAGCAGATTCACAGGCAATAGCGGGTTGGAACGGTAGTGGTCCTTTCAAGATCGTAAATAACTACCTAGAAGGAGCAGGGGAAAATATAATTTTTGGAGGCGCAGATCCTACGATAGCCGGATTGGTCCCTTCAGATTTTGAGATTAGGAGAAATCATTTCAAAAAACCTTTTGATTGGAGAGTAGGAGACCCTTCGTATAAAGGTTATCATTGGACCGTAAAAAATTTGTTCGAAACTAAAAACGCCCAAAGGATGCTGATAGATGGAAATATTTTCGAGAATAATTGGGCAGATGCACAGAGTGGTTATGCTATGATTTTAAAATCGACCAATCAAGATGGTGGGTGTGATCTTTGTCATAGCGGTGATATTACTTTTTCGAATAATATTGTTAAACGGAGTGGTGCAGGTATTAATCTCGCAGGCATAGAAGCTTATGGTGGAAAAACAGCTGTAAGATTAAATAATGTTGCGATTGTAAACAATGTTTTTGAGGATATCGACGGTGGAAAGTATGGTGGAAATGGAGTATTTGTTCAGATTAGTGGGGTCAATGGGTTAACTTTGGACCACAACACCGTTTTTAATAGCGGGAATGCAGGCTCAGTTTATGGAGATCAGACCACAAATTTTACATTCACTAATAATATCCTTGCAGAAGGTCCATATGGATTCAAAGGAGATAATCGTGGATCTGGTACTGATACTTTGAACAATTATATGCCGGGTTATGTTTTTCAGAAGAATGCAATTGTTGGAAGCAATTCCGCTGTGTATCCTTCAGGAAATTTCTCTCCAGCTAGTTTCAGTGCAATTGGATTTGTGAATTATAATAATGGAATTGGTGGCGATTACCGCTTGCTCAGTACTTCCACTTATAAAAATGCAGGTACTGACGCAAAAGATTTAGGAGCTAATGTAGACGCAATACTTACTGCCCAAGGTTCAACACCCACTCCAACTCCAACCCCAACCCCAACTCCAACCCCAACCCCAACTCCAACCCCAACCCCAACTCCAACACCAACTCCAACACCTACTCCAACACCAACTCCAACACCTACTCCTCCTCCGCCATCACCTGTAGATACTACACCACCGCAAATAACAAACCTGCAGATAACCGAAGTAACCAGGAGTAGTGCTGTTATATCCTGGGACACAAACGAGCCAGCGGATGGTCAAGTTGAATATGGTACAAGTACAAATTATGGCAAAAAAACCGGAATTCAAAGTGCCCTAACTCTTAACCATAGGTTCACTCTAAAGAATCTCAAGAGGAACACAACTTACCACTTTAGGGTTACTAGTAAAGACGCTTCGGGAAATTTAGCAATTTACCATGATGAGTCATTTAGTACTCTTGGTCAGGTGGTAACGAACGGAGTCGTGCTTCCTTATGCGGTAGCAGAAGGTGATCTTATAAAATTCAATAACAAACCGACTGTTTACTTAGTAAAACCAGAAGGTTTGTACCCATTCGATACTTACACTTCTTACAAAAATTATTTAAACAAAACAAATAAACGGCTAAGGGTAATAAAAGATAATCCAGAAAAGTTTACTATCTTTTCCGATTCCGCACAGTCCGTTTTAGAAGAAGAGGGGAGTATTCTCGGGGTTCAAGTTTCATTGCCCGAAGGTGTTAAGGGTGGGGATATAGTTAAGTTTAAGGATGCTCCCGCAATATATTTGGTTCAGCCAGACGGTTTACACCCTTTCACAACCCTACGTAGCTACACCGAATATTTAAGAACCAATAAGCGAAAGCTAAAAGTTCTCCAAGGATCAGTAGGGTCTTACACACTCGCTGACCCAATCAAGTAAAATAAAACCCCCTCTGACTGAGGGGGTTTTATTTATCGTTTCCTTAGACCTCTATAACTACTGGTAGAATCATTGGTCTGCGGTTAGTTTTTTGAAATAGATATTCACCAATTTCGTCTCTAACTACTTGTCTAAGGTATGCCCAGTTAGGTTCAAGGTTTTTCTTATTCCCATGAGTGTCTACCATTTTTCTAACCTCATGTTTTACTTCGCGAATAATATCTTCGTTGTTCTTCATGTAAATGAAGCCTCTGGAGAGTATGTCTGGTTGGTTAACCATTTTACCGCTTCTTCGATCTAGGGTAAGTATTATTACAAACATACCGTCTGTGGCCATTACTTGTCTATCACGAATAACAACTTCTCCTACATCTCCCACACCAAGGCCATCTACGAATACATATCCTGTAGGTACTGCGTTTTCAATTCTCTTGGCTTCACCAGCAGAATTTATTTCTAAGGTGTCACCATTTTCCATTATTTTTATGCGGTCATCAGTAAAACCAATAGATTGTGCCAACTTACCATGGGTAGCAAGCATATGGTGTTCGCCGTGTATGGGCATAAAGAACTTTGGTTTAACTAAACTCATCATAAGTTTAAGTTCTTCCTGTTGTGCGTGTCCGGATGTGTGAATATCTAATACTTTATTATAGATAACGTTTGCGCCTTCGCGGATTAGGTTATCTAGTACAGCAACTATACTTCTTTCATTACCTGGAATAGGGGAGGCGGATATTACTACAGTATCACCCTGCTTAATACGAACAGTTTTATGTTCGCCTCTTGCCATTCTTGCAAGGCCAGCTGCTTCTTCACCCTGGGCACCAGTTGTAAGTATGGTGATTTGGTTATCTGGATACTTTTTTGCTTGTTCAGACTTAATTATAAGTTTTGGTGGAATTTTTATCGCACCAACAGCCATAGCTACTTCTAGGTTATTTACCATGCTTCTTCCGGTAACCAATACTTTTCTGTTGTACTTGGCAGATATATCTATAACCTGTTGCATACGAGAAACTAAAGATGAGAATGAAGCAAAAATCACTCTACCCTTTGCTTCAGAAAAAGTTCTGTCTATGGTAATACCTAGTTCTTTCTCAGACTGACAATAACCGGGTTTAGCGGCGTTAGTTGAGTCTGAACAAAGAAGCATGACCCCTTCGCTACCAAAACGAGCAATTTTATGAAACTCAGTAGGCTTTTCGTTAACCGGAGTATGATCTAATTTCCAGTCACCAGTGTGAACAACTTGTCCAACTGGAGTGGAAATACAGAATCCAACAGAATCAGGAATATTGTGGTTAACTATAAATGGTCTAATTTTAAATGCACCTAAAGGTAAAATATCATCTTTAGTAATAACATTTATTTTGGCACGACTTGCCATATTAAACTCTTCCAAACGCTTACGAATAAGCCCAGCGGAGAGGGCGAGTGTGTAAATAGGTGGATCACCTATTTTAGGTAAGATATAAGGAATAGCTCCTATGTGGTCCATGTGTCCGTGAGTTATAAGAATTCCACGGATATTGCGCTTTCTTTCTTCAAGCCATTTGGTGTCAGGAATTATATAGTCGATACCTGGAGTGGTTTCATCTGGAAATGCTAGTCCCATATCGACAATAATAATATCTTCCCCAAACTCATATACCATCATATTCGCACCTACTTCTTCTAGGCCACCAAAAGGTGTAATTTTTAAATTGGTGCGAGATTGTGTATATCTGCTAGTTGGCTGGACAGCAGTTGCTACTGCTGAGGTTTCGGGATTGTTTGTTGTACGCTGAGGGGTTGTAGGTCTAGGCCTGCTCCCTATCATACGGCTAATACGAGAACCACTCCCGGGGCGGTCAGTCATATTTTTTGTATCAGAATCACTGATCATTAATTAATTCGTTCCTTTCTTGGGTCTAAGTAAATCTTAGAGCCCTATTTTTAAACGCAAAAAGCTCAGAATCTATTATTCAAGACGCTTCCCGCGTTCCTTGTTTTTCGTAAGGGAGCAGCCTCCGCAGCCGGCTCACACTTACTATTTATTAAAGTAATTAACAAGCGAAAACATAGTTTTTTTCCCCTAGAATAAGGGGGTCCAAGCTTTCGCTTACAAATTACACAAACACTATAGCACAAGAATGAGTACCGGTCAAACAGTATTGACAAAGATAAAAAAGTATATTATTCTTTGCTTTAATTCAGTCCCGGTAGCTCAGTGGTAGAGCGTCTGCGTTACAAGCAGGTGGTCGGGGGTTCAAGTCCCTCCCGGGATATTTATTAGGAGGAATTCATTTCAGCTCCCTTAGCTCAATGGTTAGAGCATCCGACTCATAATCGGCTGGTTGCGGGTTCAAGTCCCGTGGGGAGCATTGCTTCAGTAGCTCAGAAGGATAGAGCATCGGTTTCCTAAACCGAGGGTCGTGGGTTCGAGTCCCTCCTGAAGCGTTTCTCGGTGTGGCGAAACTAGGTAGACGCGCACGCCTTAGGAGCGTGTGGAGAAATCCATAGGGGTTCAAATCCCCTCACCGAGATTATTTTTGTCGAAAGACAGCCCTGGTAAATTAACTGGGGTATTTTTTTTTCTGAAAACAAAAACAACGAGAATACTTCTCGTTATTTTTGTTGGTGGGCCAAGAGGGACTTGAACCCTCACGAGCTTGCGCTCATACGCACCTGAAGCGTACGTGTATGCCAATTTCACCACTGGCCCAGGTATTATAAAGATTACCTGAGTACTCTTTTTTCCTTTATATACCACTTGCTTATCTGGTCAAATCTGTAAGATATATCATAAAGACCGGATAAATTTACTCTGTGGATTTCTGGGTTCGTTAAATAAACCAATACTCCTTGGTTAAGAAACACGGCAGGGGATTCTTCATCTAATATTTCCAAAAATCTTTCATATCTATCTTGTCTTATCTCTGGCAGTATTGTACTTCTAGCCTCGGTGATTAAGCTGTCTACTTCGCTATTTGCAAAACCGCTTACATTGAGACCCGGATCTTTAATTTGACTACTATGCCAGTAAGCGAAGGGGTCAGGATCTGCAAGGCTTTTTTGTCCAAAAATAAGAACATCAAAACTTCTAGGTCTAATGAAATTCTCGGTTAGTTCTCTAGTAGGCATAGTAGAGACGTTAACTTTAATATTTAGCTTTTTCCATTCATTGGCGACCAGTTCAGCCGTTTTGACATTTATAGGAGTATCGTTTGTTACAATAGTAAATTCTAAGAGTTGTCCTTTTTTTGCACGAATACCATTCTCGTTAACTGTATAACCTAAATTATCGAGCAGTAGGTTTACGGATGTAATATCAGATACAGGTTCTGGAATAGCCTTGTAGCCTATTTGTTCAGGTAAGATAGGGATGTTGATTTCCTTGGCCTGGCCGTCAAAAGCCTTAGAAATAATTTCTTTCTTGGGTACAACTTGCCTTAATGCTTTTCTTATTTGTTTATCAGAAAGTACTTTGTTCTCCACATTAAAGAAGAGTGCTTGATACTGTGGTAGGGGAATATATTCACTAGAGTTATTGGTGTTAATTTTTTCTTCAACCTCTGCATTCTGTGTATATGGTATATAAGCAAAGCCCGAGACCTCACCGCTCTTATATGCTTTATAAACAGAATCTAGATTTTCATAAAAAACTACCACAATTCTATCTATAAAAGCTTTACCGCCGGTATAGTCTTTGTAGCTTTCAAGGGTAATTTTTTGAACGTCGCCGCTTGGTAATTTATTTATTTCTCTAATTAAATAAGGTCCGCTACCAATGGGTTTAAGGTTTGCGTCAGACAAAGGAAAGTTATCAGCCGATGTCTGGTTCCAAATTCTGGAAGGTAAAATGGACAAAGTTAAATTATTTAAGAATGGAGCAGATACATTCTTGTTTTTGAACCTAATCTCGTTTTCGCTCACTTTTTCTACTGTAGTATTTAACCAGTCACTCCTAAGTGGGCTTTTAAACGACGGGTCCTGGATGGTTTTGATTGTATAAATGACATCATCAGCCGTTACCGCTCTATCGTTATGAAATTTTGCATTTGGCCTTATTGTTACAGTATATTCTTTCTGGTCCTCTGAAATTTTGGGTTGGTCAACAGCTAGGTCAGGGACTAATTCACCTTTTTCGTTGTAAGTGTAAAGTCCAGAATATATGAGTCTAACAAGTGAGTTATCTACGTTGCTAGTAGCAAGGACGGGGTTTATAAGTCTTGGTTGACCAACCATACCTTCTCTATAAGTACCACCGTAATTTGGTGCGAGTACAGTATGCTCATTATAAAAACCCTTAGCAGCAAGCCAGGCAGATAATATTGCGGTAATTACAAGTACGCTAAATATGATTCGCTCATATTTACCCATTAATGAAAAAACTTTCCGCAGGGTGGAAAGGTTCAGTCTTTTTATCTCTCGAATCCCTTTAGGAACTTTTCGAAAATAATCTATTGAATTATGAATTTGTAAATTCACGAGTTGTTTACTTGGATAGGAATACAGAAGTCAGAGAAAGACCTGCAAATACTACGGCTAAAGCTATGGTTCCAAAAAATAACCATTTTTCAAAACCTCTCCTGGTTTGGACAACACCTTGTCCGCCAAATATGTTTGAAAGACCACTAGATTTATTCTGAAGCGCGATAAAAATAATAAGTACTACCATAACCCCCATATTTACTAGCGAAAGTATTTGCGGTAATTGCTTCATAAAGTAATAAATGAATTAAAGTTTATTTCCCTCAAAACTAAAAATGACTCACTTATTATAGTGATTTTATCCTATCTAAGTCAAGCTGTTTTTCAGGGCTGTACAAAAGCTGTTTTCCTGCTACATTTATACTCAATCTCTATATAGTGTCATAGGAGGGTTTATGTTGGTAAAACGGAAAAATTCTAGAGGTAAAAAAAGTCTAACCAGATTTCAAGCCGAGCTCACAAAGGAAGAGTCGGATCTTTTGGATGAGGTGGTTAGTCTATTAAAAGCTCGCTCAAAAGCAGATGGGATAGTAAGAATGTGTGAATTGGTTAAAAAAATTCAACCCCTCTTAGCCGAAGGGGTTGAAGTATACATAAGACAAGAAGATCAGGATCTCGCAAGAGTTATTATTCTGTAATGATGCCTTTACTAAAGGCTCTTTTTTATTTTCAAAGCTTTATCTTTTCCTACTATACTTGCTATTTCTTCTAGGCTCGCAGATCTGATATTTTTTATAGTACCAAACTTATTTTTTAGTAGTTTTTTGGTTTTAGGGCCTACGCCAGAAATTTTGTCCAATTCAGACTTTACCGCTTCCTTACTTCTCCTGCTCCTATGAAAGGTTATAGCAAATCTATGCGCTTCGTCTCTCAACCGCTGAAGAATTTGAAGAGCAGGTTCATCATGAGATAAGACAATCGGTTCACTATTATTTGGTAAAAAAATCTCTTCGATTCTCTTCGCCAATCCTATAACAGGGATATTGACCTTGTGTTCCTTAAATACTTTTAACACCGCCGAGAGTTGTCCCTTACCACCATCTATTACAATTAAATCCGGGTCCTCCCAAGGTATTTTTTCTTTGTTCTTTATTCTATATTCTTCATTCTGCAGATGCCCTAGGCGTCTGCTTAGCATTTCGCCCATCATTGCAAAATCATCTGGGGTATCTTTTATATTAATTTTAAATTTCCTATATTCGCTTTTTGCAGGTAGGCCATCTTTTGAGACTACCATGCTTCCCACCGGGTTTGTTCCTTGTATGTTGCTAATATCGTAACCTTCAATCCTTCGTGGAAGGGTAGGTAATTTCAAAATTTGCTGGAGTGTTCCCAAGGCAACCTTGAGTTTATCCATATTCTGCGCGTTTCCGCCTTCCCATTTATGTAAAAATTGTTCAGCATTTACTACGCCCAGTTTAATCAAACTAAGTTTTTTCCCACGAGTCGGCACAGATACCGGAATTTTTTTACCAGCCCTGCTGTTGATCATTTCAAGTACAGACTGATCTTGTAATTTCTCCTCTAAATATATTTCCCTAGGTAAATCGGTTGTATCCGCATAGTAATTACTCAAGAATACATTTATAGCACCTATTTTCCCCTGCGAAAGATCAGAATAAATGAAGTTTTCTTTATCGATCATCTTTCCTTCGCGAATTTTGAACAGATTAATACAGGAATTAGACCCTTCTTTGAATACGGAAATAAAATCCCAATCCACCCTCTTGGGAAATTGAACAATTTGTCTTTCCTGAAGAAGTAAAAGTGCCTGGTATTGATCTCGTAGCTTACCCGCTAATTCATATTTTTGCTCGTCAGAGGCTTTTTTCATCTCTCCTTTCAATTCGCTTGAAACTTTCTCAGTCTTTCCAGAGAGGAATAATTGAATTTTATCTAAATTACCCCGATATTCCTCGAGGCTTACTTTTCCTACACACACACCAGGACATCTATGCAAGAAATAGTAAAAACAGGGTCTCTTTCCGATTTCCTTGTTTGCACAATAAGGAAATATTTTACGTATGAAATCTAGTGTTCTTCTAATTTTAAGAGTCGAAGAAAAAGGCCCAAAAAATTTGGAGTTTTTCTCCTTGGTTATTTTCCTGGTATAGGTTATCTGAGGTATCTGGAAATTGTAATCTATCTGTATGAATGCATAATTTTTGTCATCTCGGAGTTTTATGTTGTATTTGGGTAAATACTGTTTAATAAGTGTATTTTCTAAAAAAAGACTTTCTAGTTCACTCTCTGTAACTGTTACTTCAACGTCCACAGCTTCGGAAACTAGAAAGGGAATTTGCGCCCTATCGTCGTGTCCAAAATATTGACCCACTCTGTTTTTTAAGTTCTTTGCTTTGCCCACATACAAAACATTCCCCTCAGAATCTTTAAAAAGATAAACCCCAGGGTTAGTTGGTAAGTCTTTAATTTTATTTTTCAGTTGCTCCATGCTTTCAGTATAGGTTCTAGATTTTTTCTTCTCAACAACTTCCTCTATAATAATTTTATTGTTTGTAAATACTCCCAAAACCCGTAAAGGTATATCGGGGTATATGCTTGAGAATCTACGTCTTATCTGTCTTAGGTTTCCGACAAATAATATTTTTCCACTCGCGTCTCTAAGAGTGTAGTTTTGTTTTTTACGTTGAAAAGAATTCATTTTCATGTTACCTTGCAAAGATTGGATATTTACTGTATAATTATATGTTTGTTTCTGAAGCTCAAACTTAAAAAAGCAAAAATTCAAATCTAAAAGGGGGAAAGGATGCATTGGGTATTTAAATTATTCACGTCCTGGAGGTATTTACCATTCTGGTTGGTAGTGGGCTATATTTTTTGGTTTTTAGTCTCCTTGTGTTTTCATCCTAACGCAAGTATAGAAAAGTTATCCTTCATGGCAATGGGATATTTCACTTGGGGAACACCTCTTTGGTATCTGTTCTACTATTCGATATTAAGCCCCTTTATTATTGTGCCCCTAATAAACAGGTATCTCCAGAGGAAGAAGACCAAAAAATCCATGGCTCAAAATGAGCCGGACCAAAGACAGTTGGCCACGGCCGGAGATTAGTATAGTAAAGCTTGGGAAGCCAAGTCTTTTTTTATATTCGTTTATCCCTAGTCTATTGAATTCTCTTGACATTCATGCTAGGCTTAATCCCAGTTTGTGTCTTAATAAATACTATCTATATTATGTCCGCAGACAAAATCATTATAAGAGGTGCTCGTCAACACAACTTAAAAAATATCGACGTAGATTTGCCAAGAAACAAGCTAATCGTTATGACTGGGCTTTCAGGTTCGGGTAAATCGTCGTTAGCTTTTGATACTGTTTACGCCGAGGGTCAGAGACGTTATGTAGAATCCCTAAGCGCTTACGCTAGGCAATTTATAGGTCTAATGGATAAACCAGACGTAGATAAAATAGAGGGGCTTTCTCCGGCTATTTCTATAGACCAGAAATCTGCGAGTCATAACCCACGCTCTACTGTGGGTACTGTTACTGAAATTTACGATTATCTTCGTCTTTTATACGCTCGTATCGGAATTCCACATTGTCCTGTATGTGGTAAAAAAATATCTGGGCAAACAATTCAGGCCATGACGGACCATTTGGTTACTCTGCCTGTTGGTACTAAGGTTGTCCTTTTGGGTCCACTTATTAGAGATCAGAAGGGTGAGCATAAGCATGTCTTTGAGCAAGTTAGACGCGCAGGTTTTAGTCGTGTGCGTGTGGACGGCACCATAATGGATATGAACGAGGCTCTGGCCATCCAACTAGACAAACAGAAAAAACATTCCATAGAAGTAGTAGTAGACCGTATAACGATCGATCCAGAAAACAGGGGTCGTATTTCTGAAAGTTTAGAAAAGTCCTTGCATCTAGGAGAGGGATTGGCTACTGCATTAGTTACTGAGAAAGAAAAAGAAAAAGAAATAATACTTTCACAAAAATTTGCATGTCCAGACGGGCATATACAGTTAGGTGAGCTAGATCCAAGAGACTTTTCATTTAACAGTCCTCATGGAGCATGTCCTGAATGTAAAGGTCTTGGTCATAAACTAACAGTTGAACCAGATTTAGTTATACCTAATAAGCGACTTACATTAGCTGAAGGTGCAATTAGGCCTTGGAGTAAAACCACTTCTAGGATGTCTTGGTACAGTAAAGTTTTAGAAGCGGTTGCTGCAGAATACGGCTTTTCTGTTAATACACCTGTAAAAGAATTAGCGCAGAAACATATCGATATTATATTGAATGGTACTGGCGAGAAGAAAATTCGAGTAGATGGCGGTTTTTCAGAAGAGTATGGTTACAGTGCAGTATTTGAAGGTGTGATACCAAATCTTGAAAGGAAATACAAGGAAACTGAGTCCGATTATATGCGCGGTGAAATAGAAAATTTCATGCGTATTAGAACCTGCCCAACATGTAAGGGTGCAAGACTCAAGCCTGAAGTTTTGGCTGTTAGTGTTTGTGAAAAAAGCATTGTTGAGGTTTCTAAAATGACCATCGAGGCAGCAGAAAGTTTCTTTAGTACATTACCCAAAAAGCTCAACCAGAAAGAGAACACTATTGCCAAAATGATCCTCAAAGAAATAACGGCAAGACTTTCTTTCCTACTAAATGTAGGTTTGTCTTATTTATCTCTCGATCGTGCAGCCGACACCTTAAGCGGTGGGGAAGCACAGCGTATAAGGTTGGCAACTCAGATTGGGTCGGGTCTTACTGGAGTTCTCTATATATTAGATGAACCAAGTATTGGGTTGCACCAACGCGATAACGGACGATTACTCAAAACTCTTAAGGAACTAAGAGACTTGGGTAATACTGTTATTGTAGTAGAGCACGACGAAGAGACTATATTAGAATCCGACTGGGTGGTAGATATTGGACCCGGGGCAGGTAAGCACGGTGGAGAATTGGTTGCCATAGGTACTCCTAAACAAATCGCAGCTAATCCAAAGTCTATTACTGGAATGTTTCTCTCGGGTAAGGAATCCATAGAGGTCCCTAAAAAAAGAAGAGCAGGAAACGGTAAGAAAATTCAAATATTTGGCGCAGAAGAATTTAACTTAAAAAATGTAAACGTAGATATTCCTCTAGGTAAGTTTGTTTGTATTACTGGTGTATCTGGAAGTGGAAAGTCTACTTTGTTGAACGACATACTTGCACGCGCCCTCTCAAAATATTTCTGGAATAGTAAGGACGAGCCAGGTAAACATAAAAAAATTCTCGGTATTGAACACATAGACAAAGTTATCAATATCGACCAAAGTCCGATAGGTAGAACTCCAAGAAGTAACCCAGCAACCTATACAGGGGTGTTTACATTTATTAGAGATCTATTCGCAGAAACCAAAGAAGCTAAGATGAAAGGTTATAAGAGTGGCCGCTTTAGCTTCAATGTAAAAGGTGGTCGCTGTGAAAAATGTGCTGGTGATGGTGTTATAAAAGTTGAAATGAATTTCTTACCCGACGTATATATTACTTGTGAGGAATGTCATGGTAAGCGCTACAACAGGGAAGCATTAGAGATACATTATAAAGAGAAAACAATTTCAGATGTTTTAAATATGACAGTAGATGAAGCAAGGGTTTTCTTTTCCAGTATTCCTTCTATTCATAAAAAGCTAGATACACTATCAGAAGTTGGTCTTGGTTATATGCACCTAGGTCAAAATGCAACTACTCTTAGTGGAGGAGAGGCGCAAAGAATAAAACTCGCCTCAGAGCTTGCTAGGGCTTCTACAGGTAAAACTCTCTACATCTTAGACGAGCCAACTACGGGTCTACATTTTGCGGATGTTAAGAGACTTAATTCAGTTCTGAATAAATTAGTAGAGAAAGGTAATACTGTAGTTGTTATTGAACATAACTTAGACCTCATAAAAACTTGTGACTGGATAGTCGACATGGGTCCGGAAGGTGGGGATAAAGGCGGGTTGCTAGTAGCCGCAGGTACCCCAGAAGATGTTGCGAAAGTAAAAGGTAGTTACACAGGTCAGTATTTAAAAAAGATTTTAAAGTAATAAAAAGCGCGCTTGAAAAAGCGTGCTTTTAAATTTATACTGACTTTCATCTATGTTGCATATAGAAAACACAGGAGGAAATACTATGCAAGAACTATGGGGGAGATTTGAAAGTGAAAACGGACACTTCTGTCCTATTCATTTTCTATCGGTTAACGCGTATTGGTTAGGTAGGCTTATTACATCGCTAAATAAACCAGATATATGGGTTGTTGTCGACCCAGATGAAAATTATAAAACCACATGTCGCCTTGTAAGAAATGTAAGTGTTATAGACGGTGATAACATTACGAGAGTTCCTTTTGCCATTGCTCTCAATGAGAAGCTTATAAGTGCTACATATATAAAAACAGGTCCAAGTTTTGAATTTCTTCTTTGGGTATGGTTAGATCTATTGCACGCTCTAAGGCATTACGTTCAAGAGTCTGGGGTCATAAGGAGAGAGCAATGGATTTTCTGGCATCATCTCGATGATGTCTGTGAGTTAGATAAAACCTTCGCTCCATGTCTATCAGAAAAAATAAAACTCTCTGTCCCTGTTTGTTGCGGAAAAATTCCCAGTGCCATAGATTCCTTGTCCGTTTCCATGGCCGCTGCGAATATATTGGTTACCCACACTGCGGTTAATAAAAAAAGCCGGTTTTCAGTCGACTTAGAAAAAGATATTGTAGATTGCCTGTCTGCTTCTGCGGAGATCTTTATGAGAAACCAAAACTGGTGGGCGTTAATTTTGGTAGATAATCCGGAGTAAATTCCGGTTTTTTATTTTCTAACCAAGGTTTTTTAGTTTATTTCCTGTAATTCAAATAGATAAGGCTTACAATTTTGGTTACATTAATTCCTATTAAACCTGCAAGTAACCAGTAATCTAAATTTTTTGTAAATAGTTGTACAAGAATGGCAATAGAGATAATAATCGTACCAGCAATATTTCCAGCGCGACTAGCAGTAAATTTGTGACTTAAATCTCTTTCGTCTTCCGCTTTCATTTCACCTACAAAAGAAATTCCAACAGTATAAAGAATAAGAAAACTAGAAATAGTAATCATTTGATTCATGCTCATAGAACTGCCCCCTGTGGAGAGCAGGAAGCCAGTTACAAGAGCAATTAGGATAAGTAAGGCAATATAATAGAGAAGTATTTTCATATGCTTAGAATAAAGAATGAAGAATTTAGAAGAAAGATTAGTCTCAGTATATCATTTCAAAATAAATAGTTCTTCAACAGAAACCTTAAAAAATTTAGCCAATTGCATTGCCAGAAGAAGTGAGGGGGTATAGTTACCCTTCTCAATGGCAATAATGGTCTGCCTAGAAACAGAAACGGTTTCAGCCAGCTCCTCCTGAGTAACCCCCGCCCCAACCCTATATTCTTTTACCTTGTTGTGTATGCTCATCTTGAATGTATTAAGTAATTTATAGCTCCTTTCGAATCAGGCTTTACCGTGTTCGAAAGGAAGCTTAGGAAAGTAGGAGTCATGAGGGAGGAAACCCTACGAACGGATGTGAGGGGTTTCTTCCCTCATAAGCGAAGCGCTATCCAAACGTAAATGTGAATGCTTCAAAGCCGGCTTCGGGAATGGTTATTTCCATTACGTGTTCTCTATACTCTTCTGAGTCGAAGAGTGTATATAGGTCAGAACCAGCAATGTTAATTAGCACTGGAGGCTTGTCATCTACTTTAACTAAAATAGTTTGTGCTTTCGAACTTTCTGCTACCATGTGCACTTTGGCGGAATTAAAATGTAGTTTAATTTTACCCTGACTTCCGAGGAAAATAGCTTTATCTTGGTCAAACTTCCACTTTCCTGAAAGAGCAAAATTATTTACATCAAGCCTATTCGGTATTATATAGTCATACGCATCCGCACTTGCTCGTTGTCCCGATGACAAATTCTCAAGTCTGTTTAAACCAAAATACATCTCTGGAGATTTTATCTGGTTAAGTTTAGATACGTCCGTGGTCTCTGTTCCGACTTCTAAACCCAGTAAATATCTAATATTATTTTCTGTTATCTCATATTTTCCTTCACCAAAATGGGTATAAACAACATCACCGTTCTTGTCTATTAAATAGTGAGCAGGCCAGAATTGGTTACTATATGCTCTCCATGTGGCAAAACCATTATCTTGTGCTACAGGATAGTGAATATTGTATCGCTTCACAGCCTTCTCTACGTTGCTATTTATTTTCTCAAACTCAAATTCCGGCGCGTGAATTCCGATAACAACAAAGCCTTGATCTTTATATTTATTGTACCAATTTGTCACATACGGTAATGTGCGAATACAGTTAATGCACGAGTAGGTCCAAAAGTCTACCAGTACAACTTTTCCTTTTAGTTCGGCTAAAGTAAGCGGGTTTGAATTTATCCAGTTAGTGATGCCTCTAATCTCTGGTGCTTTCCCATACACATCTAATTCGGTCTTCATGACTGTTTGTGATTGTCTTTCCTTATACTCTTCTTCCAGTGTGGTATTCGAATTGTCCTTGTTTTTTACTTCACTTAAGTTTTTCTCACCTAAGATACTTTTTTCTAACCCTGCCCCTAAGAAAGGTACTCTTTCCAATAACCAGGCTTGGATATAAGTATCGTATTGAAAAAATATACTAGTTGCTACAAAAATAAGTATTACCCCGAAAGCTTGTTGGATTTTGTTGGAGTATTTAGCTATCGATTTTATCCTAGTGGTTAAAGTCTGTCCCCCATAAGCAATTAGTAGCATAGGAATGCCTGCTCCTATAGCATACGCAATTAGCAGTACTCCTGCTCGAAAAGTTTCTTGTTGAAAAATAATCAGCGTGATGATAGAAGCAAGGATAGGTCCTGCGCATGGTGCCCAAACAGCCCCAATAACAACACCAGTAATAAAACCGCCCGCATTTCCACTACCTGCACTCTTGCTAATACCAGATGCCTTAGTGATTAATCCGCTCATATGAGACATTAAAATCTCAAATGGTTTTGGCCAAATCATAAACCCTGACATTACAAGTAAGACAAAAGCCGCTGTATTACGGATGTAATTCGGATTAATTCCAAACTTTGAAACTGCATACTGCAGACCAAGTGCAAGTATTGAAAAAGTGGTTATAAAACCCAGAGTAATGAAAATTGGACGAGTTTTACTCGTTTGGCCTACCGAAGCACCAAATAGGATAGGTAAGGGGAGTAGGATGCAAGGGGCAGATACAGTAAGTATGCCGGCGAGTAAGGCTAATAAAATTTGTACCATTTATTTTATATATTTATTTAAATTCTCTAAGTCACCACCGTTCCACTTGGTAATTAATAAGCCATTAGAATCTACCTGGACAAAAGTATGCTGATAGGTGATCCCATACTTTTTCTTTAGTTCTTTCTCGGTATCAAAGTCGGTTTTTAGTATCGTTACATTGCTAGGAATATCCTTTAATCTATTTTTAAAAACACCATCTGCATCTCTGCAATATGGACACCAGGATGCGTAAAAGAATAAAACTACTTTTTTACCATTTTGAGATTCCTTGGACACAGAATCTTCTGTGTAGTCTTTATAATCACCGTGTGATATATCCGCATTTTCTGTGCTTGGAGTCTGGTTTGTTATGGAATTGTTTACAGATGCTCCTTTAGCTTGAGTTTGGTCTTCTTTTATTTCAGGGATGATTTTCCTGTTCTCGTCTAATGTATTAAGTGATGAATTTTTTGGGTTGATTTCTGCTTTGTTAAAATCTCCTCGGTGTAGGAAAAGTAATCCAAGTGCAAATATTAAAACACAGATTAAGATTCCAATAGTATTCTTTAAATTCATATAGTTATTTAATTACCCTATATGTAAAATAAACTTTACATTGCAATTTGTCAACCTGATTATGCTCAGATAGTTGAGAATTCAGTTTACTTTTGCTAATATACACCCCTAACAACTTGGAGGTTTGAATGAATAAGTTAGTAAAAGAACTCAGGTGCAAAATTAATGAATCCACAGCGTATGGGTTATTTCTAATTGCAGCCATGAGTTCGTGCCTCGGTGGTTCGCTCATAATAACGGCAGCAACAACAGGACATAGTATTTTATGGACTGTAGTCTCTGTCGCATTTGGAGGATTAACTCTGGTATTAGCAGTCTACTGCCTGCTACAGAGTTACAAAAAAAGCAAAATTGAAACAAGGGGGATAAATAACGATTCCAGCCTGCAAAGTTAGTGTCCAAAAGCAGTAAGTTAGTGCATTATCACTCATCTTGACAGAGTGATAATTTTTTTTTATATTACTTTCATGACAAAAATAGGCTCAGAGCTTTCAATAAGACAAGCAAAAATATTGGCAGCCATAGTAAAAGAATACAGTGAGAATAGCGAACCAGTTGCTAGTAAGGATTTGGTAGATAAGGGCTATTTCGATGTTTCGGGGCCCACTATTAGAAATGAAATGCAGGTCTTGGAAAAATCAGGTTACATTCACCAGCCACACACCTCAGCAGGTCGTGTTCCTACAGACAAAGGTTATCGTTTTTTTGTAAATGAACTCATGGAGAGGGTAAAGCTTTCTGCCAAGGAACAGGAAAGGCTTAAAATGGAGATCCACAAGCTACAGTCTGTAAACATGGAAATTACCAGGCGTTTGGCAAAGTTAACTGCAGAAATAAGTGGTGGAGCAAGTTTTGCCCTCTTTCCAGAAGAGTCTTCGGCTGTAGGTATATCAAATTTATTAGACGATCCTAAACTTACCCAAGAAGATGCAAGGGCTGTTGCTGAATTCTTCGATCAAATAGACGAAAGAGCTCCTGAGTTGTTAAAAGAGTATAGTGGTGAAAAAGTTCCCAAAGCTGTTATAGGTAGTGAAGTGAAAGAAGTTTCTCTAAGTAAGGGTAGTGACTACAGTATGATAGTCTCCGGTCTAAAACTTCCCTCAGGTAAAAAAGGTGTACTCGGTCTTATAGGTCCTAAAAGTATGAAATATGAAAAAAACTTAAGTCTTATGGAATACATTAGTAAACTCCTCGGAGGGGGAAATAATAAATAGTTTCATTCATTTAAATCATTTAAATCTTGTTCAATCTTGTCAATTAAACTATGGAAGACCAACAAAACAATACACAACCAAATACAGAAGAGTCAGATATTGGAAGACAATTAGCCGAAGCCAAAGAAGAGGCGGAAATGAATCTAAATGGTTGGAAGCGCGCAGCGGCTGACTTGGAAAACTTTAAGCGTAGAAAAGAAGAAGAGAGCAAGGAGCTTATTGCTTTCGCAAGAGAGGTTACGGTGGCAAAAATGATGCCAAGCCTAGATACTCTAGCTCAGATGATGCGTTATGCCCCTCATCCAGATTCGGAAGATTTAGGAAACAAATATGCCCAATGGCTAAAAGGTGTAGAAGGTACAGCGAAAATGATAGAAGCCAGTTTAGAAGATTTAGGAATTAAAAAAATAGAAGCAAAAGGGGAAAGGTTTGACCCTCACTATCACGAAGCCGTAAAAGAGGTAGAGTCCGACACAGAAGAAGATGGCACAGTGGTAGAAGAGCTCCAAACCGGCTATATCCTAAACGGAAAAGTAATCCGCCCCACACAAGTCGTTATAAGTAAGAAGAAAGGAAATTAACATGCCAAAAATTATTGGAATAGATTTAGGAACATCAAACTCAGCTGCTTCTGTTATTCAGGACGGCAAGCCGGTAATTATTCCGGCAGCAGAAGGGACTTCTCTTGGTGGTAAGGCTTTCCCATCATATGTAGCTTTTACTAAAGATGGGCAGTTGTTAGTAGGTGAGCCAGCAAGAAGACAGTCAGTTACAAACCCCGAAGGAACCATTTTTGAAGCTAAGCGTAAAATGGGTACAAATTTTCGTTACAATGTTAACGGAAAAGAGTATAGTCCAGAACAGATTAGCGCATTTATTCTTCAGAAAATTAAAAAAGATGCCGAGAGTTTCTTGGGCGACAAAGTAGAAAAAGCTGTTATCACCGTACCCGCTTACTTTGATGATGCTCAAAGGCAAGCAACGAAAAATGCAGGTGAAATAGCCGGTTTAGAAGTAGTTCGTGTTATCAACGAACCAACCGCAGCGGCATTTGCTTATGGTATAGACAAAACCGGTACACAGGATCAGAAAATTTTAGTTTTTGACCTTGGTGGGGGAACGCTCGATGTAACTATTATGGACTTCGGTGAGCACGATGGTCAGGCGACCTTCGAAGTTATGTCTACAAGTGGAGACACTAAGCTCGGTGGAAGAGATATGGATGAAGCTTTAATAAACTTTATTACATCTACTTTCAAAGCGGAAAACGGTGGTATAGATATCACTACGGATAAGATGGCTATGAATCGTGTTAAAGAAGCGGCAGAAAAAGCTAAAATAGAACTTTCTACAACTTTAGAAACAGAGGTTAACCTTCCTTTCATAACCGCGGATGCTAGTGGTCCAAAGCATATGCAAATGAAGATTACTCGAGCAAAGTTAGAAGACTTGGTTAAGCCAATTATAGAGAGAATGCGTAAACCAGTTGAGCAAGCTATTACAGACGCAAAGCTTACCCCACAACAGATTCACAAGATTATTCTTATCGGTGGTCCTACTCGTATGCCTTCTGTTCAAAAGTTCGTAGAAGACTATGTAGGCAAGCAAGTAGAGCATGGTGTAGATCCTATGGAAGCTGTTGCTAAAGGCGCTGCTGTACAAGCAGGTGTTCTTGGTGGTGATGTGCAAGGTAAAGAGATATTGCTTCTCGATGTCACCCCACTTACACTCGGACTTGAAACTCTTGGTGGCGTAAGGACTCCAATTATAGACAGAAACACAACCATTCCAACCAGTAAGAGTCAGGTATTTTCCACAGCAGCAGATAACCAGACTTCTGTAGAAATTCATGTGCTTCAGGGTGAAAGAGAGTTCGCAAAAGACAATAAGTCTTTAGGTAGATTTATTTTGGATGGTATCCCACCAGCCCCAAGAGGTATTCCTCAAGTTGAAGTTACTTTTGATATAGATGCTAACGGTATTCTAAAAGTCAGTGCTAAAGATAAAGCAACAAATAAAGAGCAAAACATTACTATTCAAGGTTCCAGTAACTTGAATAAAGATGAAGTGGAGAGAATGCGCAAAGAAGCAGAGCAGTTTGCTGAGGAGGATAGAAAGCGCAAAGAAACTGTAGATACTAGAAATCACGCCGATACGCTTTTAGGTGTTTCTGAAAAAACTCTTAAAGATGCGGGCGATAAAGCAAAGCCAGAAGACAAGGCTCTCGTAGAAGAAAAAATTAAAGCTTTGAAAGAAGTAAAAGACAAAGAAGACATTGATGCTATAAAAAAAGCAATGGATGAACTCAGCGAAGCGATTCAGAAAGTTGGGGCAAGTATGTATCAACAAGATTCAAATTCTCAAACGGGTGGTGCAGACGCATCTAGTGCTAATAAAGACGATAGCTCAACCGGTAAAGACCAAGGTCCTGTAGACGCAGAATACAAAGAGGTTCCAAAAGAGTAAAAAAAGACCGGAAGAGGTTAACCCTCTTCCGGTTGTGATGTATTCTTGGTTTTCTTTTCAAAGAATCTGAAAAAAAACTCTGGTAACAAAATTAAAACCAGGATTGTCCAGGCAACTAATCCCAAAATTAAGTCTCCGGTAAATTGCAACCAAAGTTTAACCACATTAGTAAATTTCCCGTCTCGATAACTTGAATATAACTTATCGAGATAAAAAGCTAATTTTTCTGAGAAACATAGCAAAGCGAAACCCACCAGAAAGAGTATAGCTCTCTCGTCCATAACCCTCCGTTAAATTTTCCGACACCAATAGTTAAGGGCAATTACAAAATCAAAATTTATCATAAATACTAAATAAAGTCAACGAATATGGATAACGCGCAATCAAATCCTGGTCAGCAAAATGGCCAGCAAATTCAAGTAAAAATTACAGACGAAGTTTTAAAGGGTGTTTTCTCAAACATGGCGCAAATCGGCCACACACAGGAAGAGTTCGTAATTGATTTTATGAATTTACTAGGTGGTAGTGGAATAGTTACCTCAAGAGTAATTATTTCCCCCGGTCACGCCAAAAGATTAGTTTCCGCACTAGCCGAAAACATTAAACGTTTCGAAGAACAGTTCGGTAAAATTCAGGACACTAACGCACCTGCGAATCGTATAGGATTTCAAACTGAATAAGTATGGCAAAAAATTTCTATGACATTCTAGGAATAAATAAATCCGCTTCTCAAGACGAAATAAAAAAAGCGTATCGTAAATTAGCTCATCAATATCACCCAGATAAAAGCGGTGGAGATGCGGAAAAGTTTAAGGAAGTAAACGAAGCCTACCAGGTATTGAGTGACTCTAGTAAGAGACAACAATACGATCAGTATGGGCAGACTTTTGACCAAGCTGCTAGAAACGGTGGTGGTTTTGGTGGTGGAAATCCATTTGGAGGTAATGGCGGCTTCGATTTTAGTGGTTTTGGTGGTTCTCAAGGGTTCGAGTTCGATTTCGGGGATATCTTCGGCGATATCTTCGGTACTCGAGAACAGAGGCAGGCTAGAAAAAGAGGTATAGATTTAGAGGTAGGTATCAGTATTTCATTCGAGGAGTCAGTATTTGGAGTAGAAAAAGAAATTACCATAGAAAAACAGGATGCATGTAATGTTTGCGATGGTAAAGGTGCTGCCCCTGGAAGTAAAATAATTACTTGTACAGTTTGTAGAGGTAAGGGTCAGGTGGTTACACAAAGACGTACTATATTCGGAAACATAAATTCTGCGCAAACGTGTGAGAAGTGCGATGGTGAGGGTAAGATCCCAGAGACTCCATGTAGTGTCTGTAGCGGAAGTGGGATTTTAAGACGTGTAAAAAAACTTTCTGTAAAAATTCCAGCCGGCATAGACAACGGTCAAAGAGTTAGAATAGAGCATGAGGGAGAAGTGGGGTACAGGGGTACAGAACCTGGGGATTTGTATATTTCAGTAAGGGTTCAGTCCAGTAAGGAATACACAAGAGATGGTTTTAATCTTCATAAAGATGTTCCTGTAAGTTTTACGGAAGCTTCTTTGGGAGCCAAGATTAAAGTAAAAACATTAGAGGGTAATATTGAGTTAAAAATCCCTGCAGGTACACAGTCTGGTACAGTTTTTAAACTCTCTGGTAAAGGAATACCCCATATTAATTCCAACAGAAAAGGGGATCTTATGCTTACAGCAAGGGTGGTAACTCCAATCAAGCTTACCAAGCAGGAACAAGAGCTCTTAGAGCAATTAGCAAAGCTTAGGGGTGAATCCGTAGAAGTAAGTGACTCACTTTGGGAAAAAATAAAAGACTCATTTAGTTGAGTCTTTTTAAATTAAGCCACTATTTCAAAGGTAGAAAATCTACACGATCTTCTTGGGTTGCATAAAAGGTTAGCGGGTAATAGCGTTGCATTATATCTGCCACTCTTTCTGAGCATTCTATTCGTAGATAAGCCGGAACCGCAATTGTTCCAGCAATCTCTTCCAAAATATTGTACTCTCCAAATGCGAGATGTACAGCAAAAGCCTTACGAAACATTTCTTTAATGAGAGTAGTTTCAATCCTGGACTGAACAGAGGCAAATTTGAGCCTTGCTTGTCTGTCGATCATAGGTAGGTCTTCTCGACAGTCACAGTAGAGACTGACAACGTATTCTTTACTTTCGTTCATTCATGTTCCTCCTAATTGAATAATATTGCCATGAATGCTCTTATTTTACCAGTATTGGGGTTTGTTAATTAAAGTTGTAAGAAAAAGTAAAAAAATAAATTCCACAGTAAGTATCTGAACCCTTGATAAAAATTTGGTTCGAATGTTTCTCTTCCACGTAATTTATAAAACACATGCATTATTTGAGGTGCTAAAAATGCCCAAGCAGTAATGGCGGAAATTATCCAAAGAGTAAAAATGGGCGTGACTCTTATTATTCTTGGTGTAAACCTTTCAAATACGAAAAAAATAGTAAATAAAATAATGTGGTAAAACAAAATACTAAGCACTTTTAAAAAAACTTCACTTGCGCCTTTTTTTATTCCTAAAAATCGGAAAAGCAGTCCAGAAAAAGTAGTAGGTATAGCTACAAGTAAAAGTAAAGTAAAAATTCCCCCAGTTATAGCAGGTACCGCAACTGGTAGTACTATTATCGCGTTTGCTGCCAATGGAGTAGTGATTCCAATAAAAATTAAACCACTTGCTATACTTAAGCTAGTTATGAAATTGGAAGTTTTACCACTAAGCTTTGCCAGACCGAGAGAGGTTGTTGGAGGAAAAGCTTTTAATTTGTACCAGCTCATCTCTGGGGATTTTAATGTTCCTAAAGGTTTTGTTTGTATGTCAGTAAGTGCTGAATCTATAGAGTTTGTATTTAATCAGCTCAAGCCTCCACTCATAGTTAGAAGTTCTGCAAATATGGAAGATTCCGAAGTGTTAAGTTTCGCCGGGGTTTTGGAATCCTTTAGTCCAATTAATACAAAGGAAGAGTTACTGGCTCATGTAAAAAAGATATTTGCTCTTAAAGATAGTCAAAGAGTTTTAGAGTATTTAAGGCATTATAACATAGATCCGAGTAATTTTAGTCTTCGTGTAATCATTCAGGAATGGAAAAAACCAATTTGGGCAGGGGTGTTGTTTACTAGCAAAACAACTGATTCAGGGAAGGTAATTGTATTAGAAGCAAGTACAAAAGATTACGGGGTAGTAAGTGGGGGTGAAGCTGTAAGTCGTTTAGTCTTAGATAAGACAACTACAGAAGTTAAATCAGCCAGTCTCAAAGATATGCCGGTAGCTGTAGTGCAAAAAGTTGTAGAAATTATTCCTAAAATAGAGAAAACATTTGGTCAACCACAAGATGTTGAGTGGGTATGGGATGGGACTAATATATATTTAGTGCAAGCAAGGCCGATAACCGAGAGATTTTCTTCTGCAAAAGCTGTGATTCAAGAGGAGATAAACAGGTTAAAGGTAATTTTTCCCACGCCTCCTATATTAAAGCAAAATCAGTTTGCAGACGGTATGGTTACGGCAACACCTATGACCGCCTCGGTATTCGAGAAAATCTTTGCAAGAGAAGGTTCTTTGGGTAAGGTTTTGAAAAAGTTTGGACTACGGTCAGTTCTTGTAAATAATCAGTACTTGGTTTATGTAGGTGGAAGGCTATATTTAAATAAGGGATTCGAAGATATACTGACTAAATATTTTTTTGGAAAATCAGGATGGCTCAATCCTAGAACTTTTTTTGTACAATTGGTTTTACAATATAGATTCCTTTTCTTTTGGAGGAAGATTCAGAAAGAAGCTATTAAGCCATTTATCCTTGATGAATCTCTTAGTACATCTGAAAGATTGAGTCTGGTCATGGAAAGGCTAATTTACACAACCACCCCTTGGGTATTGGAAATTTCTATGTACCAACAATACTCAAGAGAGTTCTTGCAAAAGAAGTTAGAGCAACACTTAAGCCCAGAAGATATAGAGAAGGTACTTAAGTCAGGTGTTGTTCATGAAATAGCTATTATTCCTGGTACTTCTCCTGCCAACCAGGAGTATCTTTTGAAGAAATTTGGTCACAGGGCTCTGGAAGAAATGGAGCTTGCTAATCCAAGGTTTAGTGAAAACCCAAAAATGCTTTTCGAAATGCTAAGTAGAAAAAATGCGCCTGTTTGGGCAATAGATGATTCCAAAAAAATGAGAGAAGAGTTTATAGATAAGTATCAGAGTGTTATGGACCAGCAAATATTAAGTTCTTTTTTTAGTCTTTATGATACATATACTAAACTTAGAGAGTTAGTTCATGATGTTTGGGTAAAAGATTTTAGTCGATTACGGTCATTACTCTTAACTATAGATTCAGAACAAAGACTATATAATTCAATTTGGTATTCGAAAATAGACGATTGTGTGAAGGGTGAGAAATTAAATGTTTCGACTCTTATGCAAGAAAAAAGTCGATTTCAACATCTAAAGTTACTAAATTTAGGTCCTAACCTGGAGTTAAAAAATTGGGAGCAATTACTAGAATCTCAAAAACCAACAAAGTCAGAGAAGGTGTACAAAGGAATAGGTATAAGCAGTGGGGTTGCTTTCGGTAAGGTAGGAACACTTGAAGGCGTTGCACAAGGAAAGCAGATCGATATTCTATGGAATAATAGTTTAGACCCAAACTTAGTCTTCGTTTTTGGTAAAATTAAAGGGTTAATAGCCAGTGTAGGTGGAGAACTTTCTCATGCGGCCATACTTGCACGCGAGTACGGGATTCCGGTAGTAATAGCAGATTTAGGCGGAAACGTTCCCGTGGGTTCCGAGGCTAGAATAGACGGTACTTTGGGTACTGTGGAATTTTTAAATTAATATGGATCAATCAAAATCAGCGGCTTCAAAACTTATTTCAGGCAAAACCATGAGTTTCTTGGCTATTGGTTTTCTTTTAGGTTCTATATTAACCGCTTTTTACGGTTTAAAATTCTTTAAGCAACAGCCACCCATCGGTGACGGTATCCAAAACAATCATAAGGCTTTCTTCTCAGATGAGCTTCTGCTTATGGGTCAAGATTCAAAAGGGGACTTGTTTTATTCAAGTGTCAGTTTGAATCGGATACAAGAAGGTCAAAATTTTATACATTATTATTTCAACAAATACGACTATCAAAATATTTCTGAGAATGATTACGCTGAAACCCTGAATCCCAAAAAACAGGTAATTCCTAATAAATTTGTTGAAAGTTATACTGTAATTCCAGCAAGTGACTTTTCTTCAAAGGAAGCATTGGAGATAGAGTATAAAATAAGAAATAATTCAGTAAAAGTAAAAGTAAAAAATCTTGAAGGTGATTTTATTGTAAAAAATACTCCAGAGTATACCAAATATGTTAGTGTTGGTACTGCAGAAATCACAGTAGATAATCTTAGTTTTATTGTAAATGCTGCTCTTGTTAAGACTTATTCCAATGATTCAGATAAATACTTATTCTTCCCAGGTTACGATAAGCTGGATTCTGATACAATTTACGGAATGTTTTGGGATAAATCGAATAATTTTTATCTAATAGATAAGTCGGACGTTCATTCTATACAACAAAATTATGCTTCTCATACTTGGGTCTTATACAAAAACAAACAAAATAATTCTTTGAACAAATACTTTGAGGTTAGTACTAGTGAAAAATATAACGACAGAAACAAGTTAACCGAATTTACATTTAAAGTCCCGGCTCTTTCAGCTGCAGCTTTCACAGCAGCACCAGTAAAACAATTAAGTGAAAAGGGTGAATATATTACTTCGGGTGACCTAATTGGTCAGCTCTACATCCACAAATACCGCCCCAAGTAACCGCCCCACCTACCCTCAAACCAGCCAATCCAACCCATAATAATTCTACGGTGCTATAATTAAGTTATAGAGTTTGAGTGTATGATATTTTTTGATGAGTACGCGCTTCTTTGGCAGTTTCGGAGTAATCAGCAGAAAATATCATACCGTCATACTACCATAAATGAGAGACCAAGCAGATAAAATTGAAACATTAATAAAACAATTCAACTGGCATAGTCCAAGTTGGGACCTTTTTATTTTTCTTTTTTGGGGGGTAGCAAGTGTGCTATACGCATTTGCCGCAGGCCGAGGTCGAGTACTTTCTATACTTATTAGTATCTATATAAGTAAACTCTTGGTTCTAGAAGCGCCTTTCCTGACTCAGGAATTAGCAAAGCACCTCAAGGGTCCATTGGTTGGTTATGAGAATCTTCTTGCTTTCGCCGCTCTTTTTATGCTTCTGTTCCTGTTTCTTTCCCGCTACGCCTTCAAGACCACGGTGGATAGAAAACACGTCTCAGGTTTCATATTTACGTTAATTTTCGCCTTCTTCCAGATAGGTTTACTCATAAACATTGTTCTGACCTTGCTCCCAATAGAAGCACAAGGAAGGCTGTCGCAGCTCATAAGTTATTTGTTTATAGGTCAAATAGCCAACTTCGTCTGGCTAACCCTGCCAATAGTCTATCTGATAATCCTAGGCCGGCAGATTTCGGATCATGGAGAATTATAATTTTTCTTATTGACCAAAATCTCTTTTTTATGTATAATCTCTAGTTCATTCTGTGAACTGGTATTGGACCATGTCCAAGTGGGTTCGGGTTTATGACTCGGGCTATCTACCAAATCTGAAATAGGAGTTAAACATGATTCGAAACGGTGAGATTTCTGTCTATGCAAATGCTGAGTCAGGGAAATTCGCGACTATCTACTACCCAGCTACCTTGAGTAGGTTAGTTGTATTAGGTTCAACTCTCCCATTCATAACAAGCGGTGAATCAACACATATGATTCTTTCAGAGGCCCGGCCTCTTGAATTATTGCTTGTGACTACACAGGACTCAGCGTGTAGAAAACTTCCACATTACGAGAGTTCTTTCTTGATCCCTATCCGTAATAACCTCAGTCAGCCTGTCAGGCTGAAAGAGCAATTTATTCCCGGCTCAGATATGCAAATACTGGTCGAGAATACCGGGCACATTGTGCTTGTCTCAAGAGATAAGTTATGGCGTGCTCATATCGCTCAGGAGAAGTTAGTAAACCTATTGATGGAGGTTTACGCTGGTCATGTTGGGGTCGAGGTCTTGGGTGATGAAAAAGATCTTACTCCAGAGCAGATTGAGAAGAGTTATGGCCGTGAGCTTTCTAAGGCAAAGCAGGAGGCGAGCTTAGCTTCTTCACTTCTTAATGAAAAGGATATTGCTTTAGGAATGCTCCAGAAAGAGTATGAATTCCTCCAAGAACGCATCCAAAGAACTCATCGAGTACTTAAGGAAGCCGTTGGGACTCTGCATTACATCTCTTTGTATAGCTGTGTTCGGTACGGCATTATTGCGTTTTGCGTCTGGATCATCGAGAATATGGTCAAGCGCATGTACGTGTACGGGAATAGAGGTGACCACAGAGTGGTAGTTTTCCAAACTTCTGAAATCGAACGGCAACTTAGAGAGGAAAAATAATATCATGCGAAAACGCATGTTTTTTTTGACATTTTAATAATCTTTTTAGAACTTTGAAAAAAACATTTGGTAGGTCTTCGATATTTTTAAAATGCTTGATAGACTCTAAAAATCTTAGGTTTAGTGAATTGAACTACAATTATCTCTTTTTCTGGGACATAAATACTATGATAAGTTTCATCTCGGTCCAGGTTTATTACAACTACTCTTTCCTTAAAACGATGACTCAAGTCAGTAACTTTGCTTTCGCCAAATCTGGAATGTTTATTTCGAATTAGGGCCATATTTATCGGTCCCGCTTCCCACTCCTTCAGTTTCGCAACAAAATCGTCTGTATTAGTTTCTCTCCAAAGATCCTGGCTATAGTGGATTCCTTGCGACTTACCGGTCTCTGTGTTCCTTGCAAAAAAGGAACGCATGAGTACACAGATTCGTTGGTGATATTACCGTTTATCCAAGTGTCCATTATCTCGCCCGGAATGATAAACCGTGAACCCCTTGCATATTCAACATATTCAGGATGGTCATCTAAGTGAGTTGCGATTTCCTTGTAGGTTTCTTCTCTGAGCAATGTACCAGGAGTAGGTCTAAATTTTTCTCTATAATCACTCATATTATTTTGACCACCGAGCAAAAATTCCGGTAGAAAGCATTCTATCTCTATTCGTTTCCTTCAAGCAGAGCTCTCCAAATTCTACCTTCCCACCCAAGTTGCGAGTCTCGTCTTCAAGTATATTCCCAAGCGCGATCCCAGAAGAGTTAGTGGCATAGCCATTTATAAGTAAAAATTTAGCATTCGGAGAAAGTAACTTAACACAGTCTCGAAGCAACCCCGGAAGGTCTTCGTTAAACTTCCAAGTACCCCCAGTAGGGGAATGTCCAAATGCAGGTGGATCCATAATTATCCCGTCGTACAGCGCACCGCGCTTTACCTCTCTTTTAACAAACTTTACGCAGTCATCCAGTATCCAGCGAACTGCATCACCCGGCAGCTTATTTAACGCCTGATTCTCCTTTGCCCAGCCAATTGTAGGCTTACTAGCATCTACATGGGTAACAAAACACCCAAGCCGGGTTAAAACCATCGTAACTGCCCCCGTGTAGCCAAAGAGGTTGAGTATCTTCGGCTTTCCTGTATTTTCTTTATGAACTTTATAACTTGATAAACTTTTAACTTGGTGTTCCAGCCACTCCCAATTTCCAGCCTGTTCCGCAAATAAGCCAGTATGTTTAAAAGGGGACAACTTAAGTAAGAATTTCGTATCTTGCCACTTAACCACCCAAGGCTTCTTAAAAATTTCTTTATTCTTAATATCCCATCTCGTAATAAATTCGGCATCTACACTTTTCCAATCCATTTCAGGTAAAGACTTCTTCCAGATCACCTGTGGGTCTGGTCTTTTTAGTTTAACTCCACCAAACCGCTCAAGTCTAAAACCTTCCCCAGAGTCGAGTAATTCAAAATCCCATGTTTTCTTAAAAAATTCTAATGTCATTTGGTTAAAGTATTGCCAAAAAGCTTATTTTATATTATAGTATCAAATCTTTCCAACCCCAACTGTATCATAGCAAAAGGAGAAACAAAATGAGCGAAGTTATCGCTATAGATAACCCCTTTCAGATTCAGGACTTGCTCTTGGCCCGTGCGTACCAGTTACCCAAAGGCTGGGCAGAGCGCTGGTCTGGGCTATTCTGGTCAGTAGATTCCAACGCCTCATTCCTTCTGTCGTTCACTCCTGAAGAGTTCAGCGGAGTGATTACCTTTTTCGCAGAAATCGACGCCATTCCTTCCGGTGAAAACGAAATCGCTTTCTTGTTCGCAGGGGGCGCCATAGACCTCGCCCTAAACGAGTACAAAGAACGCGCAGAGGCTTTAGTGAGCTTTGGTAAGGGTAAGTTCCCAAGCTACGACTGGGAGACTATAGAACAAAACGTTCGTTTCCTCTCCCGTCCCGGCCAATTTACCGAATCTGCCATTCGGAATATTTATAGCTCCACCCGACGAATTTTCAATGTCACATATTAAAACCGCCTCGCATATACGAGACGGTCTTTTTTTCTAACACTATTTCTTTTCCGTAAGCACTAACCCAGTAAAACTGTTTAGGGTACCGGTAGCAGTTGCATTTACTTCCTTGTTTTCCCACCCAGAGTAATCCTTGTTGGTCTTAAGATAAATTTTGCTCTTTCCGCTCTCTATTACGTAATTTCCTTTAGCTGTATCGCTGGATTTCTTTAGAGTTCCAGAGAAATTTAGGTCACCAGTCTTTACCGTCATAGCATCAGGGGCTTCACTGTTTCCGCCCTTAGCTGTGGTATCTGTCTTTCCTCCAACACTCATGTTTGTGTCAGATTTACTAGCGCTCGCTTCTTTGAAGCCTAGGAATTTATAATCCTTAGCTGTTCCGTCGGCAAGAAGAGTAACCTGTTTATCTGTCCAAGCACTAAAATCTCTTTTTGTAGAAACATAGTATTTGCTTGCATCTTTCATAACCATAAGGTTGCCCTTAGAAGGGTTATCACTCTTCATTAAGGTTCCAGAAACAGTTAGGTTACCAGAGGTTTCTTGAGTTTTCTCCATAGATTCTGTTTTGGTTTCAGTCTTAGGCTTTTCTTCAGCCTTTTTATCCGAACTCATGGCAGTTTCTGGTTTTTTTTCTTCACTGTCTGCTGATATCTTTTCGCCTTCTTTGTTATCAGAAGTCTCTGTGCTTGGGGTTTCTGTAGAATCTGAGCTGGTTTGCTCGGTATTCTGGTCTTCCTGTGCTTGCTCAGTATTTGCTGGCTTTTGTGTTGCGAAGTAAATAATGAGTAGCAGTACAATTACCCCTGCTATTATGTAATTTTGGTTTTTTTGGAAAAAACTTTCATTTTTGTTTTTCTGAGGATTGTTTTGTTCCATCGAGAAATTTGTTTGGGTGTCTGTCTGCGTCCCTCTCGCATAAAGTTCCCTGATTAATATTTAGCTCTTTAGTTTACCGCACCAGTAAAATCCGTCAAGAAAATAAGGGTTTTAGTATTGCTAATTAGGCCGGTCTATGATATAAAAATAAATTACCTCGCAGAAACAACAAACTTACTTTGGAGGAAGAAATGAAAAAAACCAGAAACCTGGTAATTCAGTTTGTGGTCGTGCTTTGTGTGGTATTTGTGGGGCTACCTTCATGTACCAAACAAAAACAAAGCCCGGGCACTATTTCGTTCGGTAGTGTCGCGTGGAGTACTTTTGTAGACGCCCATACTCGTAAGTACTGTGGATTTTGGGTAGAAACCCGAGACACCTTGCCTACACAGTTTCATAACAATATCATGGGCGTGTCGGGAGCATTCCAAAACAGCGAAGTCTACATTCCCGGACCCTCGTACTTGGCAGACGAACTCGCAAAGCGTCCCGGTGTGTCCTCGGTGCATATGTATAAACATCGTCTATTCGTAGACTATTACGACGACGTGCTTAACAAAGAAAAAATTGATTCCGAAATTTCGGAAATCAAGAAATTCGTCGAATGCACGCTAGGCAAACCGGTAAGCCTGACCCATGGCATCAACAATCTCACAAGCTCAAACGACTGCGATGCTTGGAAAGGCTCGCAGTTTCAGTGCCGAATAGACACCGTCTATATTCCCAACACCGCTAAGCCGGACTGGGATAAGGTATTGGCCATACCAGGAATTGATTCCTACGACGGCTTCGAAGACGGTGGTCACAAGGGCCAAATCCGCATCCACAAAAGCCTCATCTACAGTTGGGACGAAGTAAAACCCCAACTCGAACCACTACTATTAGCAGTAAGTGAGGCAAAATGATCAAACCTTGGGAACAACTGAACATTCCAACACTTATGGGTCTTCGTTTTCTCGGTGGAGCTTTTCAAATGGCTCTATACAAAGCCATTCTCTCGGAAGCGCCCGAAGTCTGGCAGTTAGTAAGGGTATTCGAGAAAGAAACCCCCGACGTGAAAAGTAGCCGCATTTACCCAATGAGCGCCTACGTATCCCTGCCTAAGACGTATATGGCCCACCTAAGCGTCCCACAGACAGACAAGGTAAAGGGCGACTTCACGCTTTATGGGTACAAGATAGTCCATCAGTTGGGCGGTGGTACATACATAAACGTAGACCTCCTCCACGACAAAGAACACTGGTGGGTCTACACCCTGTACTATGTCCCAAACCCCACCGGACTGACTCTAAACAAATAACCTACGCTAAAATAGCGTATTTTTTATTCCCTTGAATTTTTCTCCACTTTTCAGTAAACTATGAAAGATCGTTTCAAATATCCCTTTCCCCATACGGGGGTCCCCCAAATAGCTTGATTACCTTAATGTTTTAAAAAGATTCGAAGAGTCTTTTTAAAACCATAGCAATAAGGTATTTGGGGAAGAGGAGTACTTGGTGTAGGGTGGAGTGAGTTGTCTGCGATAGCAGACGGCTCGCGCAACCCGGAAACAAGTATGACGAGGGTTCGTAGCTCAGTCGGTAGAGCAGCGGCCTTTTAAGCCGTTTGTCGTGGGTTCGATCCCCACCGAACCCACCAATAATAAAACCTCCGGTGCAGGAGGTTTTATTATTGGTTGATATTAGTTAAGGGATCGAACAAGAACCCAGAATCCGGGTTTCCCGGTTCTGGGTTCTGCCCCGAATCCACTTCGGGGCGATATATAGTAAACCCACTCAGCCCACCAAGTAAAAATTTTGGATACAAATTTTAAGCCGCTGCGAATACCCCTTTAGGGAGTGAACAGCGGCTTTGCCGTTGTTCACGTCCTGGGGCCGGTTTACCGGATCCCAGGTATATAGCGCCAGCGGCCTTTTAAGCCGTTTGTCGTGGGTTCGATCCCCACTCGACCCACCATTTGAAGTTAAATCGAATACGGGGTTTTTCTGTAACCTCTTTAGACACAAATAATCCAAGGGTTCATTTAGAACTACTTGGGTTATTTGTTTGTCCCGAATATAAATCTTTTTGAATAATGTCTGTATAAGCATAGCCTTCAATTCTGGTTCAGCCTTTTTGTACGCATAATGGCAGTCTGTGGCGATAGCTAATGCAATCTGAATCGTTCTAACCACGCTGGTAATTTTATTTTCAATTTTCTCCAGTTGTTCATTAAGGTACTTCTCTTCAACATTAAGCTCGTCTTGGACGCTCGCAAATATGTCCAAGTCTTCTGTTGAAGCGTTGTCCTTGCTTATCATTTGTAGAACAAGATTCTTTTTCTTGCGTTTTATTTCTTCTGTTATATTCAAAATATCCATTCGCGCTCTTTCATAAACCTGCTGCTCATCGGCAAACGTTTTTCTAATACGTTTCCGTAATTTTATAACAAAGGTATCTTTGAGTTTTATTTGCCTAAGTAATTCGTCTACTTGCTTTAGAATCTCTAGTTCATGGGGGTACTCCTGGGAGCACTGAACACGCTCGCTATTTTGTGACTTCAAACAACGAAGGTATCGTATAGTTTGAGTAGTAGTTTCTTTAACATCCATTGTAATCCTGCTATTGCACTCTTGGCAGAAAGCAGGGCCTTTAAGTATAGAAAAATGCTTACGCTTTCTGCTACCTCCACCTAGACGCATATCTAAGATACTTTGTACTTTGTCGAAAAGTTGACGGTCTAAAAAGAGCTCATGTTTACCATTGGGATTAACAAGGCCGTCCCATTCGATAATGCCTATAAAAAACTTATTGCGTAAAAGCCTTTCGATAAAGCTTGCATGTAATTTGTCATTCCCTCTCTTATATTTTCTTACTGGAAACCCTTCCTGGCGAAGTATTTGGGCGAGAGATATGGTGGAATAATTACCCGTAGCGAATAATTCAAAAGCTCGAATTACCCATTTAGCTTCTTCCCAATTTATTTCCACCCAAGAACGCACTTTACCAGTAGATAATTTTTCTCGCACGTTCTTGTATCCGTACGATGCTCCAGTCGGCCAAAGGCCTTCTTTAAGTTTTTGCTTCATGCCTGTTTTTACTTTTTCTCCACTTTGCAAAGAGAAAAACTCTGCAACGCTCGAAAGAACGCCCTCAAGCATACGCTTCCTACCTTTGGGAGATTGTTTATTCATATTTCGATAACTTGAAGGAAAAACGCTCATATACGCCCTTGGGCTTATTAGAAGCTAAGATAGCCGAGATGAAAGACCGACAAGGTGCAAATTGGCTCGCGGGGCGTATGGTAAACCTGCGTCGTTCTTATTTAGCGTATCTTGGGAAGCCTCGAAATATATCCGAAGCGGTAAAAAGATACAATAATGCACGGGAGTACGACGATAAAAAGATTGTTACCTCTGACGACTTGTTCCGTCATTTGCAGGATGCTTTAGAGACAGACCTAAGGCGGTGGATTGAAGGAGAAGGTGCTTATGACCTGATTCTGGGAGAAAAAGTGTATGCAGCGAAACGGCAAGAGTATGAAAAATTAGTTCAAAAAACACTAAAAGCACAAGCAGAGAATATTTTACTTAAGCGTGGTTTCCAGGTTGAGGTTATGCGTGAGCCAGAGTTACTAGACGGAAAAAAGACTGATTTTTTTGTAAGGTACGGTTTCGTCGGTCCGGTAATCGTTGAAGTTAAGTTAACTTCCAATTCCGACCTGAAAGGTCTAGTCCTTACTGCTTCGCCCTCATACTCCAGCATGGAAAGGTACATGAAAGGTTACTACGCAACACATGGTATTTTGCTTGTCATAAATAACAACGAAGCAGAAAATATTGCCCTAATAAAAGAAACTTTTCAAAGGATTCCAAATGTTTGGGTGCAGTCATTTGATTGCCAAAAAAGCTTAGTTACTCCCAAGAAACCCAAAAAAAGTATCGGGTCGTCCAAGAAAAAACCTGTACAAAAACTTCGACCTTCAAGGGTCTAGCTTATTTTTCCACTTTGCAATGGTCCCACATAAAGCGAAACCAAGTGCGGTAACAATCTGCAAGCTCTTTATTTATAATAACGACCAATGTAATGTCATCGGTAATATTTTTCAGAGTAAGTCCAGAAAAAGTAACAATATGGTCGCCAAAAATATCTATAGCGCCAGTCGTTGAATACCCGGGCGGCAAAAACCTATACGGCTTACCAAGTGCTGTTGGTAAATCTGGCGCGAGGTTCTTAACTTCCGCATCGAATATATGATAATACTTAATTTTCTTTTCTTTTGCTTGCCTTAAGAACTTTTTTATAAAAGTCTGTAAATCCTTATCAAACCAACCGCCCTTCGCTCCTATGAAATAAACATCTTCACCGACTTCCAAAATGTCCCTCAAGTAGTTCTTAAAACCCTCTACGCCTTTATAAATATAAACCGCCTCACCGGTTGCGGTTTTTTTAAATTGTCTTTTTAGTGCGGGTAAAATACTTTTTAACTTTGCTTCCTTCTCCCAAATTAAATCCGATAACTTAGCCGGTTCTAATGGTGCATACTTATTTTCTTTCGTATCTGCGATTTGGTAAATTAACCCCTTTTTTAAAAGTTTGGGAATAATATCGTACACATTCCGTTTGTGTACTCCAATTTTTAATGAGATTTCCGGGACACTGGCCATACCAATATCAAGCAGACCCTCGTATATTTTGGCTTCGTTAGGGGATAGTCCTAATTCTTCAAGTATTTCTCTGTACATAGCATAAAATTATATAAAAGTGGTGGTATTTGCCACTCACTCAATAGTATATAGAATAAGCCTTAATAAATCAACCTTAAATTATTTATATGGGCTTTGTATCACAAGCAACCGGCTATTGGTTTCTAACGTTCTTTGCCATAATTATTACTTGGTTCACTTACTATTTTTCAAAAAGACAAAACTGGCAAACAAAAGAAGGTTTTTTACTAGCTAATAGAAAAGTGGGATGGGTCTTAGGAGGTTTTAGCATTGCCTCTTCTTGGATATGGGCACCGGCGTTATTTGTTTCTGTGCAGGTCGCATACCAGCAGGGCTTGGCCGGCATCTTTTGGTTTACATTACCAAATATTTTAGCTTTGCTGATTTTCGCTATTTTTGCTCCCCGAATACGCGCGCGACTGCCACAAGGGTATACATTTACCCAATATATTAAATATCGACTCGAAAGCGACCGAGTGCACAAAGTATTTTTGTTTCCCTATCTCTTCTATCAACTAATGGCAGTAGTCGTTCAGCTGTTTGCTGGCGGTAGTTTACTTTCTTTACTTACTGGCATACCCCTTACGACCATAATGCCAATTTTAGCCGGTATCGTATTAATTTATACTTTAATTTCAGGATTTCAAGCCTCTATAATTACGGACTTTGTGCAGTTAGGGTTAATTTATCTTATAGGTATTATTATTTTACCCTTGGCTTGGAGTGCGGCGGGCGGCTTTAGCGCCATTAGCGCTGGTTTTCACGGTATACAAAACATTGGCAACATATTTGACCCCGGTGTGGCATTTTCTTTTGGCATAGTTACTTCCATTGGTTTACTGGCCGGCTCAATTTCCGACCAGTCTAACTGGCAACGTGCGTTTGCTATTAAAGAGGGTAAAGTAGTAAAAGCATTTATCTTTGGCTCAATTCTTTTTGGTCTTGTGCCGATAGGTTTGTCGACCCTAGGATTTTTAGCGGCCAACCCTAACCTACATATAAGTCTGCCAACTGGAATTGACGCTTCAATGGTGGGAGTGCAGGTTGTTGCAACGCTTTTGCCACTTTGGGCGGTATCGCTGTTCGTGGTTATGCTATTAGCCGGTCTAACGTCTGCTTTAGACGCAGGACTATCTGCTATTGGCTCTCTCTGGGTAACAGATGTGGTTAAATCTAAAGACGATAAAGGAGCTATTCGCGCAGCGCGCTATTCTATGTTTGGTGTAACTATCTTAGGTCTACTAGTTGCTCTCGCAGCCGTTTATATCCCTAATTTTGGACTGAAACAGCTATGGTGGGTATTCAACACCATAGCCGCATGTGTGGTTGTACCAACAGTTTTAAGCTTGTATTGGGATAAGTTAAGTGAAAAGGGCGTGTTTTGGGGTGTATTAGTATCTTTCTTAATTGGTATACCATTATTCATTTACGGTAACATAGCTAATAGCACATTATGGACCGTTGGGGCATCATTATTCATAATCTTGATTTCCACAGTATTTTGCCTCGCATTACCGAGGAAGCAGCCGTTTACAGCACCAGCACCCATGTCGTCTAATATTTTATAAAAAGTTTGAACTCAACACTTATACAGCAACCGGAATCGTGTCTTTTATTAACCTCGCTGTAATTAATTGCGTATAGCAATTTTCCCAAGCAAACCTTTGAGTTTTTGTTAGTTTTTCCGTCGCATTGCGTACGTATTCGAGTAATGACCTATTCAGCCCACCAATAATAAAACCTCCGGTGCAGGAGGTTTTATTATTGGTGAAGTAAGTTAGGGATTTAAATAATATTAGCACCCAGGGTGCGAGAAGGGGTGGCTCCACTTAGGGCTTAGCCCGGTGGAGGGGGCGACGCTAGCCCCATATATAGCAGACCACCAAAAAGAAAGCCTCCTGCATCGGAGGTTTTCTTTTTGGTTGATGTAGGAAAGGGGATCGAACTAGTTTTGGCATCTGGCTTTGCCTGTGCCAAAACTTCCCTTGGGTAGGGCTCCAAGGGAGATTTATAGCACACCCACTCAGCCCAGCAAAAAGAAAGTCTCCTGCCCGGAGGTTTTCATTTTGGTCAAAATAAAAAAATCGCGAAAATTATTTTCGCGGAGTTGCAGTGAAATTTTCCACAGTTATTTTCCAGCCATAAGGACTGGTCTTGTCTTCTTCGTAAACTAAGGAAGCTCTTATGCTTGCGTTACAGAAACCACAGTTGCCGTTTAGTGGAACTGTTTTAGTAACAGCATTTCTGAATGGAGCATATGCTATTAGTTCCATATAACAATAGCATTTACCAAGCACCAATAATTCACCGTATTTCGGAGACTTAAGATCCTCACCCGGGTTCGCTGCCAGAAAATCATCCAAGCTTCCAATTCCATGACCTCCACAGTCATCAGAGACTGGAAGATATTGCAGATACTGATTTCCTTCATTCACGCCTTCAGGATCCTCAGGTAACTTTAACGCCTCTTCACCTAAGAACCAGAAAACTGTACTCCTTCCAAATGCTCGTTCATACCATATGATGCCTCTCTTCCTGAGCTCTTCTCGGATGTGGGGAAAATCTGGGTCACTCTCATTGGGGATCAAGTCGCTTCCAGGTAAAATTACACCGTACTTACCAGAAGGCAAAATTTCTTTCGGTTTCATAACACCTCCGTTACACTGTACAAAAATTGAAAAAATTTTATCAATTACTATACATAAAAAATCGAAAAATGTCAACAATAAACTCATTTTAATTTAACATCTGAGTATTAAGTTTATATTAAAAAAGAGAGTATTAACTCTCAAGCGCATCGCTTTTCACAAACCTTGAAACCCCAAGGCTGTTACGGAACCGCCGAATAATTCTCGCCGGTACTTCCAGCTCTTTGGCGATAACCGTATCCGGTAATTTCCCTACAAATTCCCTAGCAACTTCTTTCCATTTGGGGGTTTCGGCAAAACCATACTTTACACCAAGCTGGCGAAAAGCGGTTTTCAAACTCCCAAAATGCCGAAGCGCAGATAGATATATATCCTTCATCTTTGCTTCAAAGTCGGAAGGGGATTTTGCGTAATGTTCCCGAATCTCATGCAGTGTCTGCTGTTTGCAATAATAATGCCCAGCTACAATGTGCCCGGTCTTCGTTTTGCTTACCAGCTCCGCATAAAACGGACTGCTGCACAACGGACACTTCACTGCATGGTTTGTGGGGCTATCAGAGAAACCCGCTTCAATCTGAGCCAATGTAAGCGGGTGGCTACAGCCCGGGCAAATTGCTCTTGGTTCATAGCGGTATTCTCGCCACACATCCACAAGCATTCCAAGTCGCAAACTCAAAACCTGCTCAACTTCCGCACGAAGTTTGGCAGAAAGGCGAGTAGTATGTTTCAGTGTAAGTTCTTGCTGCAACGTAAAACCCATACTCATTTTGCTTACCTCCTCAGGCTATTTGGTTAGGTGACCAACAAAGGTCTATAAATTATTATAAATTAGATATTATTGCAAGTATGCTATAATTAAAATAATTACAAAACGGTCTTAAATCATGGAATGCAAGGTCTAAAGAAACAAAATTTTTCCACAAAAGGTTTTACACTTATAGAACTCTTAGTAGTTATTGCCATTATTGGCCTGCTCGCATCTGTCGTATTGGTTGCGCTTTCGAATTCGAGAACTAAAGCCAGGAATGCAAAGAGATTAAGCGATGTAACTCAACTAGCTAGTGCTTTGTCGTTATATCAAAATACGTGTAATGGTTTTCCACAAACCGGTCCCATTGTATTAAGTGGTAGCCTTTCTTTATATAGTGGTACGGCAACAACTTGCGGGACAAGTAATGGAGTTTCTCCAAACGGTGGTATAGGTCTAACCTCTGTAGCCTCTGGTACAGTCTATTTGGCTCAATTTCAGCCTTCTCCAAAGCCAGCAGATGACGGTTCTCTACCAGCAGGTTCGCGTTGTAGCGAGGCAAATGGTAGTTTTACTTGGAACGATTATGTCTATACCTCTTCAGCTACCGATAAATATACGATCACTTTCTGTGTAAGCGACAAAACAGGAAGTGTCACTGGAGGTAGGCACTCTTTAACAGAATCAGGTTTAAAGTAAGCCTATTCTCGGAGATATAGTAATACCTATGAAAACCAAATATTTAATAATAGGTGGGGGCTTTGCGGGTCTTACTCTGGCTAAAAGACTAGCCAGGTTTTTTAAGGGGAGTGATATAACTTTGGTTAACAGAACCGAATTTTTTTTGTTTACACCGGAAATATACGAAGTAGCCACAGCCGAAGAAGAATTAGTTACACAGGAAGATCTTAAAAAAAGTGTCTCGTTTAGTCTCTCAAAAGTACTTAAGAATTTAGGTGTAAATTTTATAGAAGCTGAGGTTAAGAGCATAGACTTACAAAAGAAAACAGTAAGTATGCAATCTAAGAGTATTGAATATGAGCATATTTTCCTAGCTCTAGGTTCAGAAAGTGAATACTTTGGAATTGCAGGAGCAAAAGAAAATGCTTTACCTCTTAAAACCTTCCAAGATGCGTTACGAATAAAAAACGCAGTGGAATTTTCAGTCCAAAGAGGTAGAAGCGATGTAAAGAAGAAGCTGGTTAGGATTGTAGTGGCAGGGGGTGGGTATACTGGTGTTGAGGTCGCTGGCGAGTTGGTAAAGCTAGTTAATCATGTTGCATGGAAAAATGGCTTTCCAAGAGAGAAAATTGAAATTCAGGTTATCGAGGGTGCCAGCGAGCTCATTCCTGGGTTAGATTCTAGGCTCAGCAGAGACGCTAGTGAAAGATTGAGAGATCTGGGGGTTAGGATTTCCTTAATGAGTCTGATTTCTAAAGTGGATCCTGGTATCTTTGAGCTTAAAAATGGTGAACGAGAGACCTATGATGTTCTCATTTGGGCAGCCGGGGTTAAGTCTACTCAAGTTCCAATAGTGCAAAAAACAGAGATTGACCCTAAGGGGCGTATAAAAGTTAATGAATATTTTCAGATTAAAGATTATTCAAATGCCTACGTGCTTGGTGATAATAGTTGCTTCACCTCTCAAGATGGTATCGTTAGTCCTCCCACTGCGCAGTCTGCAATAAGACATGCAGAATACCTAGGAAGAATATTTCCACTACTGTTAAAAAATCAAAAACCCCCAGCATATAATTGCCCCCCTCATGGGTACGTCATAATGATCGGGGGGCAGTGGGCGATCATGAAGCATGGTAATTGGTATGTAACAGGTAGGTTGGCTTATTTTGCAAAACAGTGTGCTCATTTTTGGTTTTTTAAAGACTTCCTTGGTTGGTGGAGGGCTGCAATGCTCACAATATTCGAATATGAAATATTTTCCAGAAACGATTAAAAAACATCCGATTACGCGGATGTTTTTTTCTTATAGTTTTTTTTGGTTTTTGGGGGATTTGTCTTCCAATTCTCATATAACTCCTGAAGTTCGGTTACACTTTCAGGTTTCTTATTCATTATAAGCGTACATTCAGGGTATTTAGTACATGCATAAAATGGTTTACCTCTGCCTCTCGCTTTTTTTTCTACAATATCCCCGGGTGGGTTAATGCCAACGTTAGGGCAATTAGGACATTTAAAACCAAGTTTATTCCAAATTTTGGAAATACCTTTGCATTTTGGGTAATCTGTGCAACCAAGAAAATATCCAAATCTACCACGTTTCACTTCCATAGGTTTAGAACAAATAGGGCAAATCTCACCTTTAGTCTTATCTGTTAGTTCGGCTATTTTTGCCGCCTCTTCAGGCATAGGTTGGGTAATTTTGCTTTCAGGGTCCGGGCAGGCTAAAAATTGACCCATGCGACCAAACTTTATGAGCATCATCTTACCACAATGTGGACAAGGAGTGGTTGATTCCTTGATTTGCTTCTCAACAGTTGCTTCCTTTTCTATTAAATGAGCTTTAAAAGGTGTATAAAATTCTGCAATAACTGGTTCCCACTTTTGTTTTCCTTCAGCTATATCGTCAAAACCTTCTTCTATATGTGAAGTAAAGTTAATATCCACAATTTCTGGAAAGTTTTCCACTAACATATCATTCACAAGTACACCTTCGTCTGTAGGTCTATACTTTTTGTCTTCTTTGACTGCGTATCCTCGGTCTTGAATTGTAGTTAATGTAGGTGCATAAGTAGAAGGTCTGCCGACACCATGAGCTTCCAATGCTTTAATAAGTGTGGCATCACTGTACCTTGGTGGGGGTTCAGTAAAATGTTGTAAGGGTTTTAGCTCTTGTAGATTGAGTTTCTCATTTTCGCTGAGTTCAGGTAGTGCTCCTTCTATCTCATCCTCACTCTTTTCGTCAGTTCCTTCAGTGTATGCACGAATAAATCCATCGAATTTCACTACCTGACCATTCGCTCTAAAAGTAAAATTACGAGTCTCTTTATCTGCAGAAATATCTACGCTCGTATGGTCCAAAACAGCATTAGTCATTTGGCATGCGATAGTTCTTTTCCAGATAAGGTCGTAAATCTTATATTGGTTTTTATCTAAATGCTCTTTTACACTCTCTGGTTTTCTGAAAAGATCCGTAGGTCTAATTGCTTCATGGGCTTCTTGTGCGCCCTTACTCTTATTCGCAAACAATCTTGGTTCTGTCAGAGTATAGTCATTACCAAATTCTGAAAGTATTAATTCCCTGGCCTGATCAAGCGCGGTCTTAGCAATATTTACACTATCCGTACGCATATATGTTATAAGACCAGTGCTACCACCTTCACCAGGTAAATGGATACCTTCATATAATTGCTGAGCGATAACCATAGTTTGCTTTGCGCTCATGCCAAATTTTCTAGCAGCTTCCTGTTGGAGTGTGCTGGTTGTGAATGGGGGAGAAGGATTTCTCCTTACTTCCTTTTTAGTAATTTCCTTTACTGTATAACTAGCACCTTCTAGATCTTTAACAATTTCCTTCGATTCAGTTTCATTTTTAATATCCATTTTGCCTACGCTTCTGTCGGCAATTTTTATGAGCTTTGCTGTAAAAGTTTGTTTCTGTCCAATTTTAGAAAGATCTGCTTCTATGCTCCAATATTCTTCCGATACAAATTTTTCTATTTCTCTTTCTCTTTCTACTATTAATCGCACAGCTACGCTTTGTACGCGGCCAGCAGAAAGACCATAACGAATTTTCTTCCATAGGAAAGGAGACAGTTCATAGCCTACAAGTCTATCTAGGATTCTTCTGGCTTGCTGAGCGTCTACTAGATTTAAGTCAAGTTCTCTTGGGTTTTTTAACGCGTGATCTATCGCAGTTTTAGTTATTTCATGAAAGACTATTCTTTTTATTCGCTTGTCTGCTTTTCCAGAATTTATTTCCTTTTCATCACCTAATCCAAGCGCTTGTACTAAATGCCAAGAAATAGCTTCTCCTTCGCGGTCTTCATCAGTCGCGAGAATGATTTCAGAGGCATTTTTGGCTTTAGCTTTAAGATTCTTAATTGTTTCCTTGGCCTTGGTTGGTATGGTATAAGTTGGGGTAAAATTATGCTCTATATCTATACCCATTTTACTCTTAGGTAGGTCTCTTACATGACCAAAAGACGCCTCTACGTCATAATGGCCCGAAAGGAATCTAGAAATTGTTTTAGCTTTTGTAGGAGACTCTACTATTATTAATGGTTTAGACATTAAGATATTTTATATATGTTGTAAGTATACTGCGACTTATTTAAGTAACAAAACAGATTCTACATACGGGTTCACGTGTTGTCAAATAAGCTCTATTGAAACTTTTTATTTATTGTGATAACTTCATCAGTATTTCTGAAAGTAATTTCACGGAGGCCCTATATGAAATTAGGATCTAGGCTTTTTTCAATTGTGTGTTGGTTATTGGCTTTTTTAATGATTTTTGCAGGAGCTAATGCTTTAGTGAAAACCATTGTTATCGCACAATCTATTGGAATTGTATTAATCCATTTTTTTTGTGCATTACTTATGGGATCAATTTGTATATTCTTTTCAATTTTCCTCTTCTGGTTTGTTCTTCCAGAAAAATCCCAAAGGTCAAGAAATCCCTGGTTAAGTTAATTAAGGATACAGTTTATTTGTATCCATTTTTATTTTTTTTAATATTTCAATTCTCTCTTTCTCATTCGCTGGTCTAGGTGTTGAGTTGTTCTCTATTATTATTGGTATCAGTTCTACTTCTTTGAGTTGGGCATTAACCGGGTTGCCTTGTAATTCTGAGACAGGCTTTTTATTCAAGCTGATTTTTAAAAGTAACCCCTCAGAGGTTTCCTTGCTCCAATTTTGATCAAATATAAAATTTCCCAGTGAATAAAATATATATCTTCCATTGTATTTCTCTATTGTTTGAACCCAGTGTGGGTGAGCGCCTATAACCATATCCGCACCGGCATCAATAGCGCTTCTTGCAAACTCAGTCTGTAGTTTATCTGGTTGTCTGGTATATTCAATCCCACCGTGCATGGTTACTACCGCATAGTCTGCTCCCAACTCTTTTTTCCAGAAACTCACCGGATTACTGCCAGATTTTACATCCTCAACAAAATCTTCCATACGAGCTACATAGTTATTTCTTGCTTTACCTCCGTCATTAATAGAAGAATAAGAAAATCCCATAAATAATATCCTTATTCCATTGCTCGTGACTACTTTTGGTGTGTTAGCTTCCGTAAGAGTTTCCCCGGTTCCTATATGGGCAATATTATTTTTATCCAACCAATCTCTCGTTGTCTTTAAACCAATTAATCCCTGATCAAATGCATGATTATTCGCAAGATTAACTATTTTGAAATTGTATTTCACCAACCCCTCAATATTTTTTTTCGGTGCATTAAATACTAGCGTATTTTTAGGGGTATAAAAATCAGAATTAGAAAATGGAGTTTCCAGGTTGGCGAAATTAAAATCAGTTGATGATAATAGGTTGGCTACACCAGAAAATGGAATTAATGGATCTTTTTTCTGGTCTATAACATAAGCAATATTTCTAGACAAACTAATATCGCCACCCGCAATAAACGTAGTGGCGAGAACTCCCTGCTCTTGTTGATTTTTTAAACTCTCCGCAGTATGGAAAATATCGTTAAACGATCCATTGGTTGTCTGGCTTGTAAGCTGCGGTGAAGCCTTTAAGCTTTCAAGTTCTGGACTATTATTTCTTTGAATCAGGCCAAATGCAATTGCAAGTGCAAAGAGTATCCCGATAATAATCGGTATTATTTTTTTAGCGTTCATACTTTTATATATTCGCCAGTTGGTAGTTTTTTAATTAATTTTATTAACTCCAAATTAGTTATTGTAGTAAGCACTTCCGAAAAGTTATAACCAGATTGTTCTATTAAGGTGTCCACTTCTGTGGGTTGATTAGAGATTATTTCAAACAATTCGCTTTCTATTTTGTTAAGTACATGCGAATTTTCTTGTGATTCTACTATACCATATATCTCAAGTATATCTTGAGCACATGTCACCACACGCGCACCATCCTTTATGAGTTTGTTACTGCCTTCGGAATTTTCATTAGTAATTGGGCTCGGTATAGCAAGAACATCTCTCCCGTTACTTAAAGCAAAATCTGTTGTAATTAGAGAGCCACTTTTCTGGGCTGCTTCAACTACTAAGGTAGCTTCGCTTAGTCCGGCTATTATTCTATTTCTGGCTACGAAATGATGGGGGAGCGGGGGAGTACCAGGTGGGTATTCAGAAACTAAGCATCCACAATTTTCTATTATCCTTTCCGAAAGTAATACATGAGTTTTAGGATAAATGCTATTTTTGTCTATACCTCCTCCGAGTACAGCTACTGTTGGAAATTTGTTTTCAACAGCTATTTTTGCGATTAATCCATCTACACCATAAGCTAGGCCAGATACAGTAACAATTTCACTTTTGACAACCTGAGGAAATATTTTCTGCATAGCACTTTGCCCATAACCACTCACTCTTCTTGAGCCAACTACGGATAAACACCTCTTGCTCAAAATAGAGATATCTCCACGGTAATAGAGTATCCCAGGTGAATCATCTACTTGTCTCAGTAGGGTTGGGAAGTTGGGATTGCTTGGAGATAAAATTTTTATTCCCTGATTATTAAGTAAGTTTTGCTCAGTCTCAGGTTCAAATTTAGATAAAGCATCCGATATTCTAATAGCCAGTAACTCACTTAATCCAAAATCTACTAAAGCTTTTTTATCAGCCTTCAAAACCGATAGCTCGTTTCCGAATTTAGAGATGAGTTTTTCCAAAACTGCTCCTCGCCACTCATTTACTCTATATAATATATGTCTGTAAATATCCATTTCCATGCCCAAACAATACCCTCACCCCCAAAAACTCGCAACTCTCTAATATTCATATAAGTTCGATTGCAGATTTTTCTTCAGATTTCGTATTTCTTTTGTTCTTTTTTTTGGAGGCGTACGCGGCAGGGTAAATAGCGAACCCTTTATATCGAGAATCCGGCTTTGCCGGTTCTGGTATAAAGGGTGCTCCCTCCGGTGGAGAAAAAAAGAGCAAAAAAATACGAAAGATGGAGTAAAATATACAATCCCGTTGCTTGAAGGTATAATATGGTTGTGGTCGAGAATCCCGTCGGTTAAGACAGAGGCCATAAACCCAAGCTGCGGCTACGGGTTTTAATTATCTATTCCCTTTTAGGGAGCCTGAATTCGGTATATAACAACAAGGCACCGAAGCCTCGCATTGTGTGAGGTGTATTTCCCTTAGGAGACGTATAAAATTTAACGGAGGCGCCAAACTAATAATTAGTAGGGATGATTACCGATAAAATTAGTACTTCCTCACTGCATGTGAGTTGTTAGACAATAGAGAGTGGAGCTCTAGAAGTTACTAAAGGATGTGACGCAGGCACCAGCACGCTCGAGCTCGATGCTAGGCTAATAAGCCGCTAAAAGCCTGTGTTCTAGGTGGGGTGGCTCCCCTCGGTATAAAAACCGCTCGACCGCTATTTTTGGCTATTTTATAGAGTATTTACTCTATTTTTTTATGGGTATTGACAAAAAAGCAAAATCAGAGTAAAATGAGGTATAAATTCAAGGGTAATTTTTTAACACAGTTTCTATTTGGCACCCTACTTGCAAGTCGCGAAAGCAGTCATGATCCCTCCTACTGATTGCTATTAGCACCAAGTTAAGGTTTATAGGCGTATGCCTGTTACCTTACACTTGTGAGTGGGGTATCAAATAGAAATCAAGGCTCCGCCATCAGCGGAGTCTTTTGTTTATTATAGACAATTCCGAGACAAACGGGTATAAATACAAAGCATTTCAAAAGGGGGTAATCTATGAATGACAGTACTAAAGTTTATCTCTTAGGTGAACCAGGCTGTGATCAAGTCGCTGTCTGGAAACTGCTTAAGGGTAAGGAAGATACTATTAAAGAAATCAGGGCTAATGCAGATAACGATCCAGATGCTCTGAATATTCTCCCGTTCTTCAACAGCACACCTTCCATAATTGTTGTAGACGAACAAGGGAATCAGCATTTCCTCTCCTATAGCGACGCGCCAACGCTTCGGCTTTCAAGGCTCGACCTACAAAACCCAGAAGTGTTTGGACAGTTATGGAAACCACGTTACGGAAAATTCCCTTCCGGAAATATTGTCTGTAAACCGAGTTTCCATGCACCTGAAAGACTGGAAGATTTCCTGGTTCTAACTTTCGATTTTACAATTCACAGAAGCGGTAAATTCTGCTTCTCTTCAAACGGTCACATTGCAGTTTACTGTGACTCAACCCTCGAAACAGTCTATTTATGGTTAAGGCAACTCAGGGAAAAGGCGGAAACTTTGGGTGGCAAAGTCGTCGATCTGGAATTCTGTCTTTCCTGTGGTAAAACTATGGAACTAGAAGACCATAGAAATTACAGTTGGGACACTTTCTGTATTGCTTGCGACTTACATAAAAAAACGGAATGGAATCGTTCTGAATCAAGAAAAAAAGCTCTTCACAATTTAAACCGACAAGAGCTCGCAGTAAAGTCCGGAAGTAGGGTAGAAGTAAGGTGTTCTCTCTGCGGGGAAGAATTCGACATCCCCAAAGTTAGGGTAGGGAAGCAACAAAATTATTTCTGCACAAGAAAACACGCACATTTCTACCAGCAGTACCATTCAGACAGTAAGTCCAAATACTCTCCAGAATTCTTACGGTTCTGTAAGGGCTGGACTGAGACCAAATGCGCAGTGCCTGGGTGTGAAGTAAGCAAAGAAGAAACCAGTCAGTGGCATGTGTGCGGTAAGCACCAAAAAGCCATAACGTTATATCTCGCTAAAAAAAACCAAGACAGGTTAAAAGTCTTGAAACAACACAACCTCGAAGCAATCTAAAAGGAGATCAAATTGGAAGCACAAGTATTCACAGTATTCGCGGAAAAAAGAAGGTCAGCGGGAATCCCCGGAATTGTTCATTCCGACCAAAAACCTCAAGACAAGCTAAGGCTCTCACTCAGGCGAACACCATTCACATTGGAGCTAGACAGAATGAAGCTCCCGAGTGAGGTTAAAGACTTACTCGCCGAACTTTTCAAGCAAAGAGAGAAAGGTTTGTCATACAAGTACGACAGCGTATTCGTATTTAATAAGCTCAAAACCTGTGGAAGTTTTTGGCTTGACTACAAGTTCAATTCTCTCGACGACTTCCTAAGCCACTACGACTTACCAAACGGCAAGACGCTTGGAATGTGGGAGTTATTGGTAAGTTTGTTCGAGAAAGAGACTTTCTTACTCATTGGTGACGAAGCGCTCAGTTATATGACTTTGCAGGTTTCGATCTACCAAGATAACTCAGACGAGAGGAAGAAAGACTACAACTCAATCTTCAGGGATTACTGTAGTCAATACTCTGTTTACGACAAAGTAAACTTCTACAGAATTGTAAACTTCCATGTCCATCGTCGCTATGTCGTGCCAACAGCAAAACCCCACGAAGATATCGACGTTCACAAACGAGCCAAGAAAATCGAGCCTGTTGGTGTGGTGCGGGTTAGGAGGATTGGTAAAGCAAGTTCTGGGCAGACAATTACCCCACATCTCAAGAGAGATTTTGTTACCGTGAACGTTCAGTGTGGTGGGTGTAAGCAACGCGACGCAACTATCTCCGCTCAAGAAAAAGAGAAGCAAGACGCGGCCACTTACATTCTGGCTTTAGAGCAAATCGTTATCGAAAAACTGGGGAATTCAGCCTTACCCAAAAAAGGCCGACCCAAGTTCGTCGAAAACTACGAAAAATAACAGACACGAATCCGTGTCTTTTTTATTCTCAAAATTCCTAATTAAAAAATAGCTAATATAGCTATTTTATAATTGGGAGTTCCATGATAAATTCCTGAATAACTTTGCTAGTCTCAAGAAAAATTTTGCTATCCAATTCTTTCAGCTCTTCTTTGCTAAAGTCCTTCAATACAAACTCAGCAGTAGGTAAGTGAGAATCGGTTTCTCTAGACTCCACGCCAACCCGAAGCCTATGAAAGTCTTGGTTCCCTAAAGTGTCTATTATACTCTGCACTCCATTATGTCCGGCCGATCTAGAACTATGAGTGGGTCTAACTGTACCAAAAGGTAAATCTATCTCATCATGAACAACTAAAATGTCCCTCGCGGTATCTACTTTATAAAATTTAGCTATCTCTGCTACTGCCAAGCCTGAGTCGTTCATAAAAGTCTTCGGTTTAACGAAAAATGTTTTTTTGTTATGAAAATGCACCTCGCAAATAACTCCTCGAAATTTGCTCTCGCACTTTATAGTTTCTTTATCTTTCAAAAAATAGTCCAATGCTAAAAAACCAACATTATGACGAGTATGTTTATATTTATCACCCGGATTCCCAAGTCCAACAATTATTTTCATAGTTACCTTTAAAAATTTTTGATTAATATGCCTATGTTAAGCATAAATTAATAAACAATATTCGGCGACAAAATCTAGTATCAGTTTAACAAGAACCTGCAAAATTAAAAAACCAATTCATAATTGAATTGGTGCTAATTCTGATATTCCGGTTCAACCTCTATCCAAAGGTTTTCAACCCATGAGGTTATATATCTTTGGTTCTCGACATAAAACTCCAACCGCATCCCAACTTTCACCGAACCTAGTTGGAGCATATTCCCTCCTAAGGTTGCGCCCATAATTGTGCATAGCGCTCCTTCAGGAAAGCGATTTGCATCCTGTACGATAGCACTTCTTTCCTCGGGATTTGTAATTATGAACTCGTACCGACTATTCTCGGTGAGAAGAATTAATTTATCTCCCAGTTCAATTTCACCAACTACGAAGCCGTCAGCCTGTTGAGTTGCCCCAATAAAGCTACTGGCTGTAACCGCTAAAATTTCTGAATCATTTTTTAGTTGATTCATTTTTCCTCCACTCTAGTTAGATAGATTTAATTGTGGACTATAGTATAAAAATCTTCTGTAGGCAAACGGATCCAAGAGTGATATTTGACAAAAATCTAATTTTCTATTATAATAATTTCTATTTCTACATTACAAATACGACACTTTGGAGGATTTTTCGAATGGTAACTTTAAATGAATTAATGGGGCGTACAGATTATGGTCAGGTAAAAGTTCGCAAATTCTCAACAGCAGAATCACTATTGGGGGTAATGCTCAGAATGCTTTTGTTCGAGCAAAGAGAGCCCCTTGCAGTTAGTTCGCTTTTCCCTATGCTCTCAGCTAGTCTGCCTAGGTTTTACAGGGGAAATCTGAGTCAAGTCGAGGATCTGGCAGGTGCATTGCACGCAATCTACCCCTTCCTAAAGCTTCAAGGTTTGATCCAGGGGTATCAGCGATGTATCTCGCTGACCCACTTGCCAAATGGAGAAGTTTATATTATCGCAAGTAATGGCGAGGGAAGGAATTGGATCTCAAGAGATACCTACCCAGACTATTTACTTCTCCACATCTCAGTTTCAGGCGACTATACTTTTGAGTGGTGTGTATCGCCGCTGATAGGAAAAGATTCAGTCGGAGAAGCCGTTGGGTATTTCACCCGCAACAAACCATTTGGTGGGGAAGCTCGGATTGAGTTCGACAACAAAGATTTTGTTGAATTAGTATTGAATCAACGGAAGTCAAAATTGCTTCAGGGGGCTAATAAGCCCAATCCAACCAGTCAAGATGCACGCGAAGCAGCGCTCCTGTTAGTTGGTCAGTCGGTGAAAAATTAAAAAGCAAGGCAAACCTTGCTTATTTTTTATCCTTAGACTTTAGTTTAAGCGAAACTGGTGTACCCCAGAAACCCAAATCTTTCGTAATGCCATTCTTTATAGTGCGCCTAAATATATCTGAAATAGCCGCTGGGTGGTTTACAAAGAGTTCAAAGGTTGGGGGATTCGTACCAATTTGTTTAAGTCCATATACTCTCGGAATCTTTTGATCGAGCAGTCTCCTTGGGGGAGAATTTTTCATTTTTTCTGCAAGTAATTTATTTATAGATTCCTGGTCTACGATTTTATTTCTGGCTTCGTAAATAGGAGGAATAGCTCTAAGCATCTCGTCTATACCTTCATTGTTCTTTGCTGAAATAAAATACACTGGACACATCCACGCGCCTCTAAAGTGTTCCGATATATACGCCTGGAGAGCTTCCTCGCTACCTTTATACTCGTCCATTTTATTTACCACAAATATCAAACCTTTTTCCATTTCCAATATTTCAGAGACTAATATCTGGTCCTGCTTGGTAATCTTCTCGGTCGACTCCATTAAGAACAGACACACATCGCTTCTGCGAATAGACTTAAAAGTCTGATATCCTGCATAAACGTCCGGTTGGTCCTGTCTATATGCTTTTCTCTTTAAACCCGCTGTGTCTATAAAAAGATAATCCACACCGTCTATTTTTATTTCGGTATCTATAGCAGTTCTGGTAGTTCCGGCAGTAGGGGAAACCACAACCCTATCTTCTTTAATAATAGAGTTGAACAGCGTGCTCTTACCTACGTTTGGTTTTCCAATAATACTTACCGCGATTCCCGAACTTTCTTCTTTTGTAAGTTTTTCAGTTTTCTTATTTTTAAGATTCTGAATAACCGAATCGAGTAGATCCCCGAGACCGTTACCGGTAATCGCAGAAACAGCAAAGCTTTCTTTTATTCCTAAATTTTTATACTTATCTAAAGTCTCGTCTATTTTTCTTACTGAGTCTGTTTTGTTTATCGCTAGTATCACCGGTTTCTTAGATTTTCTAATTTTCTGTATTACAGCCTGAGAAAGTCCTGCTTTTTCCGCCTTGCCATCTACTACAAAAACTAAAACATCTGCCTCACTAATAGCCATTTCTATTTGCTTCTGAACGTTCACTTCTAGTTCGGAATTTGCTTCATTTATAATTCCAGCAGTGTCAGTCAACATAAAATCCACTCCTGACCAGGAGATTATTGCGTACTGTCTATCTCTTGTTGTACCGGCTATATTCGAGGTAATTGCTCTTCTTTTACCTTCTATTCGGTTAAGCAAAGTGCTCTTACCCGCATTCGGTGCACCAACAAGTGCTACTATTGGTAATTCATTTTTCATGTCCGCAGTAGCTTACTCGTATTTACTCAAAATGTCTAGAGTCTTACTAATTGTTTTCTTTTTCCAAAACCTGATTCTTGGGCGTGGCAACAGGTTTGGTTTGCTTAATTGTTGAGTTATTCAAGCTCTTAGTTTGCGTCTGCATGCCCTTAACCTCTGGTGCAGTTTTGCCTGTTTGTGCGAGTATAATGACTAAATCCACTTTATCTTTATTTACCTTGAAATCTGTAGGTAAAGTAAATATTTCTCTCAAGCCATAACTAGATTTAAGAAAAGCGGTAGACTCGGGTTTGGGATTGACCTGGTAGATTACGGTTTCCGTTTGGGTGTCAGTGGATTTCACAAACAACACAGTGCATCCAGAATTTTCTAGATCTTGCTTTATTTCCGCATAACCTAATTCTTTTTCCGAATTAGCGGCTATCCAAACAGTAGGTTTCTCGGAAGCCAGTTTTCCTGTAGTAAAGCTGTTCTTAAAAAAGTTTTGTATGTCTTTCTCTGTTTTGCCAGGACATGGACTAAGAACATATGCTCCTGTTTCCTCTAAAATTTTTGGGCATATAAGTTTGGTGTTCGGATCAAGGCTCGACGCAAAAATCGAGTCTTTGCCGTAGTCTTTTATTATAGAGTAAAGTCTAAAAATTTCTCCTGGCTGAATATTAGTGTGGAAATGGTTTGCAAAGGTTTCTGCCAGATTATTAATTTTATTTACGTCTGTTATTAAATTTAAATTCACAACTTTTTCTTTAAAAGCCTTAATGACCTTTTGTTGTCTTTGGCTCCTGGAAAAGTCGCTACCCTCTGGTCCAGCTGCATGTCTGCTTCTGGAAAATATCAAAGCACGCTTACCATTCATATGCTCCGTTCCCTGTTTGAATGTCTGGGCTGGTAAGTATCCGTTCTTCTCGTCTGGGTAAGAGTAATCTGTAAAAGTTCTGTCTATTTGAATTTCGAGTCCGCCTACTTGGTCTATGGCTTCAGAAAAACCTTTAAAGTCTATTACCGCAAAATAAGGGATCTTAACTCCTGTAATATTCTCAACGGTTTCTCGCGCCAATCTTCCTGCCTCATTGAAGTCTTTGTGTTTATAATACCCTTCTGCAAAAGCAGCATTTATTTTTCTATAACCGTAACCAGGTAAATTTACTAAGTAGTCTCTTGGAATTGCCGTCATGGATATAGACTTTATGTCGGGTCTTACCTGTGCAAGTATAATAGTGTCGCTCAAGTATGGGCCATCGTGTCCTTCTCCGCCAATCCCTAATAGTAGAATATTTACTTGTCCTAAATCCTCACCTTCCAGTTTGATGCTTCCGTTACTTCCCCTAAGAAACCCCTGAACTTTTTGAATAAAAGTTGTCTTTTGGCCCACAAATATTTTATTTGTTAACGAGAGTGTTCTGTATGCGGTTAGTCCGAACACTCCTAGCATCACTAAAAAAGCAAAAAGAAGTAGTCTTCTACCCCAATGTCTACTTTTGGGCGACTCTTCATTGTTATGTCTTGTTGACGAACTAGTCCTGTCTTTCTTATGACTTAGTGTGTCTACAACTATTGTTACTTTGGAATTGTTATATTCACTCATCAATAAATTTTTACTTAACCTATCTATTATACCTAATTACATTAACACTTAAAACCATATTTCACAGCTTGCTCCAAAGAGAGTCGGAGTGTTATAGTCACTTTACTCACAGGACTTAGTGACTATGCTAGTAAAGCCTATTAAGAAACAGTAAATTTACATTTGTCAATCTTGACTCGTTGGCGGTCGCTTCCTTATATTATTTAAGATAACTGTTTACTAAACTTACTCAATGCTCCCGGAAATAAAATCACAACAAGAAGCAGATCAGGTTAGTAGTATCGGCTCATTCATATGGGAGCTGGTAAAGATTCTCATAATAGCAATCGTTATCATAGTCCCTGTTAGAGTCTTTGTAGCAGAGCCTTTCATTGTTTCCGGAAGTTCCATGCTTCCTAATTTTCACGATAGAGAATATTTGGTAATTAATAAAATCAATTACTACTTTGAAGACCCTAATAGGGGAGAGGTTATAGTTTTAAAATATCCAAAAAATACTAAAGAATATTTTATCAAACGCATCATCGGATTGCCGGGTGATACTATAAAAATCGATAAAGGTTCGGTATATATTTACAATTCGCAGAATCCAGACGGTAAGGCTCTAAACGAATATTACTTACCTAGTGGTTTAATTACTTATGGTGGTGTAGAATCTGTCACGTTAAAATCCGACGAATATTTCGTTTTGGGAGATAATCGCGGTGCTAGTAGTGATTCCCGTGTTTGGGGCATACTTCCAAAGGAAGACATCGTCGGAAAGGCTTTTTTAAGAGTACTTCCATTTTCCAAGTTCAAAGTTTTTTCTTTCAAGTCTCCTCTTGAATAATCCTCGATTATTTAATTTTGCTCTTTAGATCTTTAAAACGTTAAACAAAAATGTCTCGTCCCAAAAAAGAAGCCGTCATGGCTGCACCTGTACTACAGACTAACCAACCGGGTATAAAAAAGAGTCTTCAAATTCCGGGCCTGTTCGATGTCCTAACAGGTACTGAAAATCATTACGATGTAATCTTAAAGCTTTTCCAAAAGCAAGCTCGTATTTATGGTTTTCAGCGTCTCGAAACTCCTCCTATAGAGGATGTTCAGCTTTATAAACTCTATTATGGTAGTGAAGATATTTTAGAGAACCTCGTTACTTTCGAGAACTCAGGAAGAACTTTTGCTTTAAGGCCTGAATATTTACCTTCTGTTCTTAGAAGTTACGCTCAAAATAAAGTTTATGAACTTCAGCCCGCGAGTAAGTGGATGTATTTTGGTTCAACTATGGCCGTTGGTCCAAAATCACAGTTTCTTGCCGACTACCACTTAGGCGTAGAAGTATTTGGGACATTCTCGCATTTAACGGAAGCTCAAACTATTTCCAGTATGTGGCATCTATTTAAGGGTTTAGGACTAGAAGATTTAACTTTAGAAGTTAACCATGTCGGAAATGCTGTTTGTCAGAAAAGTTATCAAGAAAGTCTCAGTAGTTTTCTGGCTGGTAAAAAATACGATCTCTGTGACTCATGTATAGAGCATTTGCACGGAAGATCTATGAACATTTTGCGTTGCGCTAACTTAGACTGTCAGACAGTAGTTAGTGACGCTCCAACAATTCTTGATTTTCTAGAAGATGACAGTCGAAAACACTTCACGAGTATTTTGGAGGCTCTGGACGAAATTGAAATCCCATACCAATTAAATCCTCTCTATGTAGGAAAGGACAGTTTAGGTAAAACTAATTGTCAAATATCTTTCCACCCTAAAGAGGGGAAGAGAATTGTGCTAAGTGAGGGTGGTTATCACGACAATCTAATGCAAAGAGTTAGTGGCAAAAATTGGTGTAGCTTTGGTATGGACACCAGGCTCACAAAGGTATCTGACGCCATGCAACAAGCGCAAATTATTGTAAATCGTGATATTCAAACCGAGGTTTGTTTAGTACCGCTCGGAGAATTGGCAGCAAAAAAATCCTTGAGACTCTTTAGAGACTTAACCGCAGCACAGGTTAAAGTTTATGATCAATTCGGAGACACAGGTGTAAAGAACCAGCTAAAGTTAGCCATGGACTCCCGTACACCTATTGCGCTTATAATGGGGCAGAAAGAAGCTTTAGATGAAATGGTAATTCTTCGCGATGTAAAAAGCGGTATGCAGGAAATGTTCAGCTATGATAAAATTGTAAACGAAGTAAAGAAAAGATTAGGTAAGTAGTCTAAACGAAAAGTTCATCTAGTTCTTAAGGTTTATAAATTAAACTACAAGAATAAAAACTATATGAACTTTATAAACTTGATAACTTTATTAACTACTATGGATAATTGTGTATTTTGTAGAATAGGAAAACACGAACAAGAGTCTAATATTATTATGGAAAACGACGAGCTCTATGTTGTTCCAGATATCTTGCCTAAAGCCCCAGTGCATTTTTTGGTTATCCCAAAAGAACATATCCCTTCAGCGCACAATGTGGAAGAAAAACATAGAAACTTACTTGCAAACATGATATTCACTGCTAATAGGATCGCCGATGAAAAGGGGATCGGGGATACAGGCTATAAGTTAATGTATAACGTAGGTAAGGAAGGTGGTCAGGTGATACCACACTTGCACCTCCATGTGCTGGGTGGGAAACAAATGGGTGAGTAGTAGAAAGTTAAAAAACTAAAACAGGTATTTAACCTGTTTTTAAGTATTGATAAAACATAATTTAACATTTTACGAAAATGTAAACTCTCTGAGTGTGGTTAATGCAAATCTTTCAAGCAATGAGATTAATCCTTGTTAGCGATATCAGGCTCAAAAAAAAGAAGTCATAATTTGACTTCTTATAAGACCCATGCAAAGTGTGTTATTTAAGCATATTGCCCGAACCAGCAAGCTCGTTCTGTGGTTTTTTACTTTTATATCCCAGCTTCGGTTTCCCGGTATGATATATGGTTAGCTTTTTTCCAAAATCCATACTCATCCGCCCGAATAAACAACAGGTGGGACAAAAGCTCATCAGAAGGGCTTAGTACTCCAACCCATGTTCGGGTGTAGTAACCAAGAGGGTGTAGACACAACGCGCATAAGAAAGCTCCCTCATTTTTGTCAGGGTAAGGTCTGTATGCGAGTGTCGGTCTATTCTCCCTTAAGTAGTACACCACTCCACTTCTACCAACTTCACAGAACGAACCGGTCAGCATGAGCATTGTTTTCTGGCTTTCGCTAAGATAACTTTCCAGCTTTGCTCTAGCAGTGATCTCAGCTTCCGGTAAAGTAAACTGAATTCTTCTATAAAGACTCATCATAAAGAACTCTAGTTTATCCTTATCCGGTGAAAATCTACTTTCTTTAACTAATCTGGTTTTGCCAGTTATTTTGTTTCTCTGAATCCAAACCTGGTAGCATTTCCCATTGCGCTTCCGGCTCATTACCCAGGTATTTACCGTTTTCCATTCCGGATATTCTTCTTGGGTTACTTCTTCGTCTACTACCCCTTCAGGATTGTTCAGTTCTTTAATTTTTTTTCCAAGGAATCTGACCAATTCCGAATCGGAGGTAATATCTACCGATCCAATTCCAAGCGGAAGTCCATGATAAACATTAATTTCTGCCAGGCTTTTTTCAATACCTTCCAGTCCTTGGGTCTCCATCTAAATCAACCTCCCGAAACAGGTGGTACCACAGTTATTTCGCCAGTTCTTTCGGCTGAAACCGTTTCAGTCTTTTTCCTACCCCTTCCTGTACTTACTCCCTGCAATTTCCATTCATTGTTTTGAAAGTCGTACCCCTTCACTATTCGGTCATCTTCCCCAACACGAATAAAAATTGCATACTTTTTAACTAACCAATCATCTATCAACGTGGCAAGCTCTGCTCGGTCATCCCCAGATTCTGTTGAGAATGATGTTACAATATGTCCCTTAGTAACACTTAAGTGATTCATTGTAAGTGTATTGCTCATTTTTCCTCCAATTTCCACTAGTCGAAAAATTCGATATGTGGAAAGTAGGATACCATAAAATCCAGTTTGACTAAAGCGCTCAATTTTTTTATAGTATAAAAAGGCTGGCAAGGAAATTTGCCAGCCTAATAATCATAACTACCTATATATAGGTAAATCTAATAGAAAGAGGTGAGTTGAATTGGTAGAAGTAAAGAAAAAAGATAACGAATCATTCGAAAATCTGCTCCGTCGTTTTAACCGCAAAATCCAACAAAGCGGTGTGCTTATTCGTGCGCGAAAAACTCGTTATTACGAACCCAGAAAAAGTAGAAATTTGTTAAGAGCAGCCGCAAGAAGACGCTCTGTCGCCCGTGAAGAAAGAGAAGAAGCGAAAAAAATGGGTAAAATTGTAGTCAAAAAATTCGGACGCTTCAGGAAGTAAAATTATCAATTCTAAAAACTATATACATATCAAGTTTTAATCTGGCTTTGCCAGTTAAAACTTCCAGCCATGAATACATTTCATGGCGATATATAGCAGAAGAAGCGAAAAAAATGGGTAAAATTGTAGTCAAAAAATTTGGACGCTTCAGGAAATAAACCTGTATAATAAATAGATGGTAAATCTAACAGAAATTGAACAACAGTTAATATCGGCCTTAAAGAGCAGAAATGCTCTCGAGGCCGATACACTGCGTGCGTTAAAAACACGAATTCAAAACGAAAAAATAAGCAAAGGAACAGATCTTACAGAAGAAGATTATCTTTCGCTTGTTAAATCTGAAGTAAAAAAAAGAAAAGATGCAGCTGAAGTCTATACAAATGGTTCACGTCCAGAATTAGCCGAAAAGGAAAATAAAGAAATAGAAGTGTTAATGAAATTTCTTCCAGCTCAAGTCTCGGAAGAAGAAATCTCTGTGTTTGTAGAAAAAATTGTCAGCGAAAACTCCTTTACTACAAGTGACTTTGGTAAAGCTATGGGCTTACTCAAGGCTCACTTTGGTGCAGGAGCAGACGGTTCTGTTCTCTCAAAAATCCTAAAAGAAAAACTAACAAAATAGATTCAAGGGAATAGTGGCAAGCGACTAGTAAGTTTTTATTAAAATTTCCTAGTCACTCGCAAAAAGTCGCTAATCCCAAATACTAAATGGCTAAAGAACAATACATCGTAGGTCTCGATATTGGCACGCACAGTATTCGCGTTGTCCAAGCAAAGCTCACTCCCGAAGGGGGGTTGAGCGTAGTTGGAGCAGCGAGCAGTATTGCTTCCGGAATGAGAAAAGGTGTTATTGTCGACATAGAAGAAGCAGTTTCTTCAATATCTAGTGCGCTTGAAAAAGTAGAGCGCATGACCGGTGTGCCGGTTACTCATGCTACCGTCTCGGTTGGTGGTAGTCATATTTCCTGTATGGATAGCCGAGGTGTTATCGCTGTTTCGCGGGCAGATGGTGAAATTACCGAAAACGATGTCATTAGGGTTATAGACGCATCACAAGCAATATCAATTCCACCAAACAGGGAAGTTATTCATGTAATCCCTAAGTCTTTTACCCTTGATGGACAAGTTGGTATAAAAGACCCTCTCGGAATGAGTGGTATTCGCCTAGAAGTGGAAACTATTATTATTCATGGTGGTTTACCCTTTATTAAAAACCTCTCCAGAGCAATTACCCAAGCAGGTTTAGAAGTAGACGATTTAGTTTTGGCCCCACTAGCAGCTAGTACTGCTGTTCTGAGTAAACGCCAAAAAGAGCTAGGTGTTGCATTGCTAGATCTCGGGGCTGGGACTTCCTCGCTAGCTGTTTATGAAGAAAATAATCTCATTCATAGCGCAGTTATTCCTCTTGGGGGGCAACATATAACCAACGATATTGCTATAGGTCTTAGAACAACTATTGAAACCGCTGAAAGAATAAAAGTCCACGCAGGGAATGCTATTAGTCGAAATATTGACCGAAGAGAGGAAGTAGACTTATCTGCTTTCGATCCGGAAGAAAACGAAAAAGTTCTAAGAGCTGAGGTAAGTGAAATTATAGAGGCTAGGTTAGAAGAGATTTTTGATATGGTGAATAAAGAACTAAAGAAGATTAACCGAGATGGCAAGCTTCCAGCAGGTATAGTTCTTACGGGTGGAGGAAGTCATCTCCCTGGTATTTTAGAATTTGCAAAGACTCAAACAAGACTCCCTACTAGCTTTAGTGAACTACAAGGGATCAGTTCGGTAATCGATATTGTCGAAGATCCAATTTTTTCTACCGCTTGTGGTTTGGTTCTGTGGGGAAATAAATATAACAATCTTTCCTCGGGAGGCTTTTCTTCAGTAAAAAGCGCATTTAGTAGTCCATCCTTCGACAAAATAGGTAAATGGTTTAAGTCTTTCCTTCCCTAGACAGTCGCAATTTCGGGTGAGTTGTGGCACTTGTAGGTTCATGGTAGACTACGTACACTATTTTTATGAAAAAAAGCATTATGGAAGTTAAACCGAAAATCGAGACATTCGCCCGAATTAAGGTCCTCGGTATAGGCGGTTCTGGTACAAACGCCGTCAACCGGATGACTGAGCTTGGAATTCGTGGGGTTGAATTTATATCAATAAATACTGACGCCCAGGCCCTCCATAACAACAACTCAGACAAAAAAGTTCACATTGGTAAGACAATTACCAAGGGTCTTGGTAGTGGTATGAATCCAGACCTCGGGCGGGCTGCAGCGGAAGAATCTCAGGAAGAAATTGAAGAAGTTATCAGTAACGCCGATATGGTTTTTATTACTTGTGGACTTGGTGGCGGTACTGGTACTGGTGCTGCGCCAATTGTTGCCGAACTTGCTAAGAATAGGGGAATACTAACAGTTGCCGTTGTTACCAAGCCTTTTACTTTTGAAGGAAGTAAGAGAAAAGAAATTTCAGAGGTTGGTTATGATAATTTAAAAGACAAAGTGGATGCTATTATATCTATTCACAACGACCGAATACTACAGATAATAGACAAGAAAACCTCGCTGGTAGACGCATTTAAAACCGTAGACGAAGTGCTTCGTCAAGGTATTTCTGGTATCTCAGACCTTATAACTACCCACGGTATAGTAAACGCTGACTTCGCAGATGTGCGGAGTATTATGGCAGACGCAGGAACAGCCCTCATGGGTATAGGTAGGGCAAGTGGTGACGGTAGGGCAGAGAACGCCGCCAAGCAGGCTATAAACTCCCCACTTTTAGAGCTGGCAATAGACGGTGCCAAAGGTGTGCTATTCAATATAACCGGTGGTGGCGACCTGGGTATGTTTGAAATAGACGAAGCAGCAAAGGTTATTACAAAGAGCATAGACCCAGACGCCAAAGTTAAATTCGGTGCTGTTATAGACGAAAGTCTAAACGACGAAATTAAGATTACTGTCATAGCCACAGGTTTCGACGAAACCAATAAACGTCCTCCAGTTGTTTTTCCAGAATTTAAAGAAGAACCAAAACGCCCAAGTATTTTTAACCCTCAACCAACTCCTCCTCCAGTTCAAACTCCTCCCCCTATTCAGCGCGAGGAGCCCAAAATGGAAGTAAGAAGGCCTTTGTTTACCCCTAAGCCCATAGAGCCCATACCACCTAAAGAACAGCCAAGAACCCAGGATACAGGTGCAGACGACGACGAATTGGATATTCCTGCCTTCATTAGGAAAAAAATGAAATAAATATAAAAGAGCTAGTAAATACTAGCTCTTTTATATTGCTTTTTTAATAGGATCATGTTATAAAATTCATTCAACTCAGATAAAAAGGAGGTAATCTATGCATTGTGATAATCTAGCAACAGAGCTAAAGAACCAAAAGATTAATTTAACTAACGATTGTAGCGCCCTAGAGTCGTTCATTGACGACTCGAGAAAGTATCAAAATTACCGGAGATCACGAGAACTGTTTGATAAATACTTTACGATTCTAGGTGTGTTAGGTTTTATTCTCTCAGTCATGGCCTTTTTTGATCGCTTCTCTTCTAGGGGCTTTCATGCTTTGGTTTTTCCACTGACTTTCATCGTTTTTGCCGGGTTCATCTGGGTGTTCATGTGCCCGGGAATTCTGAGTCCAAGAGCGGTAAAGCCAGACGATACTCTGGTAAGTGAAGATAGTGAAAAGTTGTGGGCAGCCATTCAAGAACAAAATAGAGCCTCAAAACTCCTTGCTGATACTCTGGAATGGGTTTATGCCATAAAGCATCCCAAAGCAGATCTGTTTAAAACCCAGCTGGAAGAGGAGGCTCTCCCTGCTCTTAAAAGATCCAAGTTGGAGCTGATAAGTGCGCTCGAGACTTGGAATAAGGGTTTTAAATTAAGTCCCGCAGATATAGCATATGTTGCAAATATAATGGGCGGAAATTTTGGTTTTCAAAATACCATTGAGGCTTCGCCTGTTTCTGAAGAAACCTTAAAAGCAACTTCTCATATCGAACTAGCGCTAAGAACCAAAGAACTTATTGGTTAAAAAATTTAAACCGAATGCCCTCGGTTTTTTTATTTACTCTTGTAATGGTTGTAGTTTTGTGGTATATTTTGCAGTTTCGGAATAAATGATGAATAACAAGGAGGTTATTAAGGTGACAAATTCACAAACAAGCAAGCTATCGCTCTTAATTGCTGCCCCAAACACAAACCAGTGGGTCCTCAGGGCGAGTCTCTATGACGAGCTCCTATCCTCTGGTGGAAGAGCTACTTTCACAACTAGACATTCCATCGGTAACTCTATTAAGGATCCGTTTCTTATTCTCACATCAAATCCAAATCTGTTGGCACAGAGTTTTAATATTTGCTCAACAGAGACCATTCCCGTTGTTGTTCATGGGGGTCAGATAACAACGGAGTATGTTATTCAGGTTCTGCAGAAAAACTCAAATTATGACGAAGGGGATGGTATGGACACCATTTACCTAGCCGGAGGAGATTACTTAGGTTTGAGAACGAGAATTATGCTGGTGCTAGAGGTGAAAGAATCGGAATTAGAGCTTATGCGAATAACAAGCAATGAACAAGAGTCTCCTAATCGCCGGTATTTCACAGCCACAGGAAAACGTATAGATCCTGAAGTAATTGCCCGGCTGTACATTGAGTCGTCTCCTGAGCTAGGATAAATCTTCTAGGACAAAAATATCGAGGAGAATTAAAATGTACATCGTCGTTTCGGGTAGGGGTGCAAGCGCTGAAATTGAGGCAAGTCTAAATAATCTCTGTGTAAAAGCGGGGGGTATGCTCTCTGTGCTCCTCGTTGAATACATTAACTTCTTAGATGGTGAAACCGGTAAAGTTTACCTTGCAGAAACAGAAGAGGATGCCAAAAAAGTTATTTCTCAGGAGACAGTCCTTAAAGGATTTCAGGGTTTCTATCTCAAGGTGGACCAGGTTCACGCTTTGGGCTGGGAAAATAATATAAGTGCAATTCTACAAGCTTTCGAAACATGGGAAAAGAACCGGTTTATAAGCCTTGCAGAATTTAATCAGTTGGTATGTGAAAGTGTGAATGTCATAATGTTGACTACTGACAGAGAAGCAAAGCCATCGATTCATATTCTCGTAGGCTAATCCACTATTTGTGGATATCATACCAAGTATGAAAACTACTAGGCTTATTTAGAAGCCTTTTTTTATTTGCTCACTCCCTACATATAGTAGTAATATACCTTACAGGTACACTACATATAGAGAAATCAGAAACCAAATTATATTTCGAGAAATTTCCAGGAGGCTTTTTTAGTGACCACAACTTATTAGTTTATAAAGTTCTTAAAGTTTATAAAGTTCTTAAAGTACAACCTGAGGTTACTTTATGAACTTGATGAACTTTACAAACTTGGAACTTATGCAATGATTTGTCCAAATTGTCAGAAAGAAGACACAAAAGTTTTAGACAGTCGTCCCATAGAAGAAGGTACTGCTATAAGACGTAGGCGTGAGTGCGACAAATGCGGTTTCCGTTTCTCCACCTACGAAGAAATGGAAATTCTCGGCCTCACTGTTATGAAGCGAAACGGTAATCAGCAGACCTACTCCAGGGAAAAATTAGAAAGGGGGATAAGAAGCTCTTTTCAAAAAAGAGAACATACCGATCAAAGTATTAGAAAACTGCTCTCTGCAATCGAACAAGACATACAGAAAAAAGCTAAAGATGGGGAAATAAGCTCCAGTAGTATTGGCGAGATAGTTATGAATCATATTAAGAAAATCGACAAGGTTGCCTATATCCGTTTCGCCTCCGTCTATAGGCAATTCGAAGACGTAGAAGAGTTTAAGCAAGAGCTAAAGAATCTATGATTACAAAATCAAAAATTATAATTCAAAAGTCAAAGTTTAAAATAAAAAATAAAAAGTTTTTAAATAATTTTAAATTTTGAATTTCATTTTTGACCTTTGAATTTTGACTTATAAATTTAAAAACATAATTTACAGAAATTAATAATAAAAACCATGTCCACCCAAATCAAAGACAATCTACAGGCAAGAACGAAGAACGCCCTCGCTGAACTCGGCGAAAAAATCTTCCTCGACCGCTACGCTATTAAAGACGCGAAAAAAGAAACTCTCGCTGTGGGTGACACAGTGGTTATTAATGTAAATCTTAAAACCGGCCAAAGAGAAATAGGGGTTGTAGAAACTCTAGATACAGAAAAAAAAGAAGTTACTGTAAAACTCAGAGATGGTGCAGTTGAAACCAGATCCATTGAGCACATAGATAAGCCACTCGAAACTGTTCCAGAGCAAATGTTTGAGCGTATTGCTAAGCATATTGCAAGTGTAGAGCTTACCGAAGAAAAAAGAACTCTCTGGACAGAAAAATTTAGAGAGCTTATGGAAGACTGGAAATACGTACCGGGTGGTCGTATTTTTACTGGTGCTGGAACCGGACAAAACTTAACTTACTATAACTGCTACGTTATTCCTTCTCCAAAAGATAGTCGTCATGGAATATTCGAAACGCTCGGACAAATGGCAGAAATAATGTCCAGAGGTGGTGGAGTAGGAATAAACGTTTCTTCTCTAAGACCGCGTTACGCTTATGTAAAAGGTGTAAATGGTAGAAGCAGTGGTTCTGTTTCTTGGGCAAGTCTCTATAGTTTTGTTACCGGTCTCATTGAACAAGGCGGATCCAGAAGAGGAGCGCTTATGCTTATCTTAAATGTCTGGCATCCAGATGTTGTAGATTTCATAAACTCCAAAAAAGAAGCTGGTAAAATTACCAACGCAAATATTTCCGTAGGTATAACCGACGACTTTATGGCAGCGGTTAAAGCCGACAAAGAATGGGATCTAGTTTTCCCAGACTCCAGCGACTCCATGTACGAAAAGGAATGGGATGGTAATCTGGCTAAATGGAAAAATCTCGGTGGTAAAATTATCAAACACAAAACCGTAAAAGCCCGTGAGATTTGGAATAACATTATCGAATCAGCTTGGTCCAGCGCAGAACCTGGAATGTACTTTATAGACCGTGCCAACTACTTTAGTAATTCGTACTACTTTGCACCACTACCAAGTACTAACCCTTGTGGAGAGCAGCCACTTCCTGCTTGGGGAGTATGTAATCTTGGTCATGTAAACCTCGCCAAGCACATCAACGAAGATAAAACTGACGTAGATTGGAACAAGCTAAAAACCACAGTTCAATATGCTGTTCGTTTCCAGGATAACGTTGTAGATTCTACACCATATTTCTTCAAAGAAAATTTCGACCAGCAAATGTCCGAAAGAAGAGTTGGCATGGGAACTATCGGTCTTGCAGATATGATGATTAACCTTGGAGTTCGTTATGGAAGTCCTGAGTCTACAAAATTCATAGATAAAATTTATCAATTCATTGCCATAACCGCATACGAAACTAGTATCGAGCTCGCAAGGGAAAAAGGTGCATTTGGAAGGTTCGATGCAGATAAATTCTTGGAATCCGGTTTCATGAAAGGAATGCCAGAGTACATAAGAGCTCAGGTTAAACAATACGGTATAAGGAACGTTACTATACTCACTCAAGCTCCTACAGGAACAGTCGGTACCATGGTTGGTACATCTACCGGTATAGAGCCATACTATTCTTGGACATACTTCAGAAAGAGTAGGCTAGGTGTGCACCAAGAACACATCAAACTCGCTAAGGACTGGATGGATAAAAACCCAGGTAAAGAGCTTCCAGACTATTTTGTTACTGCAATGGAGCTCTCTCCAGAAGAACATGTTCGAGTACAAGCCGCTGTTCAACGCTGGACAGACTCAGCTATAAGTAAAACCTGTAACGCTCCACACGACTATACAATCGAACAAACCAAACAGCTCTACGAACTTATGTACGACCTCGGCTGTAAGGGTGGAACTATCTATAGAGACGGATCCCGAGATGAACAGATTCTCGCTACCGACACCAAGAACTTAGGTAAAGACGTTCAGGAGCAACTCGAAGGTAAAGAAAAGACAAAAACCGAAAGACCAGTAGCAGAAGTTATGAGTGTCCAAGGTGGAGAGATTCAGTTCAAAATCGCTCCAAGAGAACGCCCCTCGGTTCTTGCTGGTACTACTTACAAACTAAACACCGCATACGGACATCTCTATGTAACTGTTAACGAAGACAATCACGGTCCATTTGAAGTCTTCGCTAGTCTCGGTAAAACCGGTGGTTTCTTCTCCGCTCAAACCGAAGCCATAACCAGAATGATAAGCCTCGCGCTCCGCTCTAATATCGCAGTCGAAGAAGTCATAGGTCAGCTAAAAGGTATTCGTGGACCAGATGTATCTTTCGCAGACGGAGAAATGATTTACTCTCTTCCAGATGCAATTGGTAAAATCTTAGAAAAGCACGCCAAGCGCGGTCAGAACCAGCTCCCACTCAAACCAAACGACGCTCCAAAAGAACATCTCCTCACCGAAAGCATTCAGGTAGATTCGCCAGCCGAAGAAAAACAACCAGTTATGCAAACTGTAAGTTCGGAAGTGCTTAAGACAAACGGAGCTCTAACTTACAAAAAAACAGAGAAAATCTCTATCGCCAATCTAGGTAACGCCCCAGTGTGTCCTACTTGCGCAGGTATGCTTATCTTCCAAGAAGGTTGTATGAAGTGTGATAACTGTGGTTACTCGAAGTGTGGATAAACACGCTACGCTTACGCTTCGCTAATGAGAGGGAAAACAATGGTTTTCCCTCTCATGACTCACCCTTTCCGCTGATATATTCCCGGCCCGGCAAAGCCAGCTCCGGGAATATGCTATTAAATATATGCAAGAAATTTGTCTTTTCGCATCTCCTTTAATTCACTGTATACATAGTTTTTTAGATTCTAGTTTTCTTACCACAATAGCGGCAACTATAGCTGCTTTTCTTGCATATAAAATAGGGTTCAGGCAGGTTTGGTTAATGAATGAACAGGTTGAATTGGACAAAATGACCGCAGATGCTTTCAGTATGAATCTTAGAACTGAAAGAATACAAAATAATGGAGTTATATACCTCGTATTTAAGCTCGAGAATACTGGTAATACCCATGTATTTGTAGAGTTTGAAAATGATCCAGAAGAAGGAATTAAGTTCGGCTACACCGGTAGTTATTATTTATCGGGGAGAGGGGTATTTGAGCTTCAGGATAGTTTTACTGGAAATATGTTAGAACAGTCTATTAAAACAGGTGAAGTTCAAACAAAAAACATTAATTTTATTGTAAGGAACGTTCTTGGTACGAGATATTTAATGAAGAATAGAGTCAGTGTCTCCAATAATAAAGGAATTATTAGCGTTGCCGTCCATACTTTAGAAGTTCAAAAGTTGGATAGCAAAAACTAGAAAAATCCTACACGCAAGGGGTGGCATTGGGCGGGGGACCCCCAATGGGCGCGCAGTGCATCCGAGCACCCAGTGGGGGTGCCGAATGACAGGACCCCGGTGTAGTAATAAAAAACTTTGCTCTATGGGAAACAAAAAAAGACCGGTGGGTCTTGTGGGTTTATTGAAATTTGCCGTAGGGGTTGGCTTTCGGCGAAGGGGGGAAGATTATTCCGGAAATACTTTCTGGGGTCAAAAACCCCCAACCATCATCTTCGGTTTTAAATTCAAAACCGAGTTCTTCGCCGGCATTACTCTTCTCAACTCCAGTGACTTCAATAAGTCCCCCCGGAGTTACTAACTTAATTTTCTCACCAGAGTAATTGTTTTTGTCGAGTAATGCTTGAATACTATCTATTCTCATACCATTTCTCCGATTTAAAAAAGATTTGGATAATAAATCATATTATAGCATTTATTTTTAAAAAAGTCAATTAAACATATTATAGTTTGTTTTGTGCTCATTAAAAAAACACACTTAATGTGTGTATATTAATTCCTAAAAAGTATCTTTTTTGCCTTCTGAAAAATATCAGCGCCAAGTCTTCTGGTTCTATGGCTGCCAGTAGAGACGTTAGTCATTAACCAATGACCTCTTAGTAGTTCAATCAGAGTCTCGTTCTTAATGTTTGTAGGAGAAATTTCTTCTTCTGGATCTGAGACGCTTGCCGAATTCATAAGTGCAGTTAAGAGAGACAAAACCTTACCTATCCTTTCAGAGTTGCTGTAACTACCGGATGCTCTAAGTCCGACATCGATAGTCTCTAAAAGGTTTTTTATCTCTGAAGTTGTTTTATCGAAAACCTCAGCTGGGATTAACTTGTTCATTCCTCACCCCCTTGAAAAATTTTAGTTTAATGTATAAATAAGTAAATATTTTAATATAAAAAAGACCAATAGTCAATCGGTCAATATAAGAGGTTAGAAACTTGGTAGAAGAGAAAGTAAAAAACCCCAAGACCAATTTGGCAGAGGAAAAACGTTACCCCAAGGTCGAGCCATTGGCCCCACCGAGATTCTCGCTCTACATAAATCATTAGCCTTATCAGTTCTGATCTTTCTTCTTGACTAAGCTCTGTCCAAGAGTGTTTCAGAAGTCGTTGACTTACCAATTTGGTTTGCATGTTACAGAGTCCAGCAATCATCCCGATTCCTCCTTTTAAGAAAATATAAATCTTTGTAAACTGTTGAGTCAAATAAAAAACCGCTCAATTGCGGTCTAGTCTCTTGCGAAAAACGATCCTAGCAGGAATGCCATTTCGGCCATCGCCGAAGGAAACCAATTAAATGAATTTCTTGTTAACTCAGTGCTCGCCTCTTGGGCGACTTGGGGTATTGTGTGTGCATCGATCGGGTTCCCCGATGTTAGAGAGTGGGTGATAATCCAAACCAGAATCCCACCTACAATTACTGCTATAATTCCTCCGAAAGTCCGACAAGCCATACCGGAAACAAAAATAAGAACGCCAATCACCAAAAAACCAAGTATTGGTTCCACCTTACCGTAACCTACATTCTTTCCGTGTCGCGGGTGAGTTGCGACAAACTATGTTCTTACGTGTGTAGATAATACCACACGCGAGTCTAATGAATAGACTTTTAACTATAACATGTAATTATAAAAAAAGCAAATATGAAAGATTTAAATCCTATAAAAGGTTTGGTTATTTGTAATATAGGTGCAGGAAAAGGAAAGACTACAGCCGCTATTGGAACATGCATACGCGCAAGTGGTGCAGGGTTAAATGTCTACATAATGCAGTTTGTTAAAGCAAAAAAAAGAGACGATCAAGACCGTACAAAAGAAGGGGAGTGGCCTCTATCCGCAGAAATCGAATTTTTAAATAAAATTTCTATACCGGAAGGCCTAGGAAAAATTCATAATGAACAGGTAGGTTTAGGTTTCGTAGGTATCCTAGGTGATACCAAGGAAAAAGAAACACATATAAAAGCCGCCAAAGAAGGGTTAGAAAAAGCCAAAAAAATTCTTACTAGCGGTGAATACCAAGTAGTATTTCTAGACGAAGTAATTTCCGCACTTGAAGTCGGCTTAATAACAGAAGACGAAATTGTCGAATTAATCAAGTTAAAACCCGAACCAGTCCATCTAATAATAACCGGACACAATAAGTACGAAAAAATCCTAGAACTCTGTGACATGGTCACCGAGATGCGTATGGTACAACACCCCTACTACAAAGGTATCCTCGCTCAGAGAGGGATCGACTATTAAAAAGACTAGTAAAACGCGCGCCCGCGCGTTTTACTAGTCAACAAAAAACCTCATCCGAGGTATTCATATCTAGTCCCATTCATGCATTAGTCCGTTAAAATCTAGTTGTTCAGTAATTTCGATTCTATCAATAGTAATTCTGGATTCCTGCTCCTTGGAATCCAATATAGTTACTGTGCCATTTTCGATAAGAGAGACTACTCCAAGTCTTCTCTCTCCCGAGAAAGTTACAATTCTAACCACTGAATCGTTACCTTGCGCCTGCGCCAAGAACGCTTCGTGTCCTGTTCTAATTAAACTACTCATCTCTCAAATCCCCCTTAAATGTGTATAAAACACAAAAGGATACACTAACGACGGGGATTGTGCAATAGACTAATAAAACGCGCGCCCGCGCGTTTTATTAGTTTTCAAATTTAGCTAGCAAGGAAATAATAAATTTATTTAATCCCGACTCCTTAAGATATTGTCTTGCTTCCAGTGGAAGTGGTTTGTCCCTGTAGTAAACACTAGCTTGAAGTTTTTTGAATTCTAGTTTCTTTAGAATCCTTCTCAGTACATCACGTTTGTTCCGGACCAAAGGGTATTCCGGGATGTCGAAAATTATCAATTGTTTTAGTCCATCTATACGTGGTCCGGTCGTCTCCTCAGAGGCTTTCATATAAAGAATCTTAAGTACTCCTTTTTTAGTTAAAGATATTAATTTCTTCTTATGGACTGTCTTGGATTTTATCAAGCCTTGTTTGCTGAGATAGTAAAGCATATCTCTATGCTTTTTTGCAGATAAGTCCTTCCTTATCCTCCGCATATAATCAAAATGGGTTTCAAAAGGTATGGGCATGTCGCCTTCACCAAAGCCAAACATTTTAAGCATCTCAACAACTAAAAATCCTTTAGACATAAATTTTCAATTTAATAGCAGACTAGTATATCGCGCGCCCGCGCGTTTTACTAGTCTTGCAAAATTCTTAGAGGAAGCTATATTAATAGGCAAACAAAAACCCTGAAATAGGGTTTTTATTGTGGTTTTCTTAATTAAATTAAAGAATATGCGTAATTTCGCAAAATATAAGTTATTTAAAAGTACGCTTCTTTCGGCTGGTATCTTCTTCTTAATTGGAGCGCAAACTGTTCTCGCATTAGACTCAGTTGTATATCCAATGACTCAGGGGCAAAGTACCAACATGGTTCCCGGAATGGAGCAATATGGTGAATCATCAGCATCGGGTTCAAACTATGTCCCCAATATTAAAACTCAAAACTATAACAGAGAAATTTCTAGTTCCGAAAATCTTTCTATAGAAAAGCAGGGTGTGCAAGAAAAAAAATCTTGGTTTGGAAAATTATTTTCCAAAGTCACGACTACAATTGGGTCAGGTTACGATAGATTTATTCGTTTCATGAATAGTCCTATAGAGAATCCAAGTCTTAACTCTATTGCCTCAGGCATGCAAAGAATTGAATCTCGGTTTGGACTCACCCGGATTTTCGGTAGCAACATCTCCGCGCTTAGTACCGCTTTAAACCAAGGAAGTTTTACTGTTTTCTTTAAACAGCTAAGCTTTATAGTATTAAAAACCACAGTAATAGTAGCTTCAGCATTGGCCGTAGGTGCAATCGCTGGTTATGGGTATATGGCAATCTCCGGAGCTGCTTTACCGAGACTTCTCGGCCGGTTCGTAAGTTCTGCTAAATACGCTACTCGTTGGACTATAAAGCTATTTAATAGAATACTTGTTACCCCTACGGGCTTCATGAGAAGAATCTGGAAATCTACAAAAAAATCCATAACCGCATTCTTCAAGTTCTTTAAAAAGAATTCTAAGAATATCGAAGGCGTTTTAAAAACTTCCAAGAAAGCTAGAACAGAAATAAATGGATGGGGGAAAATAATATCAGCAGCAAAGAAATTTGTGGGACCGGTTATCATTACTTTGCTTCCCAATATACTAAGTATTTTGGGTATGGTTTCTCCTCAGTCTAATCAACCTGTAAGTCCAGTAGTTATTGTTCAAAATTCTAATGACAGTTCTAAGAGTCCGACAAAAAACACTGCAAATTCTCCCGCTCCTAAAAATCAACCAACCACAAAGCAAGAATCTATTAGCACTGCTAATCAGAAGATCGATAAAAATTTGAATACTAGCACCAACCCCTCAGGTGCTATAAATATGACAAACACAGAAACTGGTAAAGTTGCTGCTACCAAAGAATCAAAACCAGAAATAGTTTCTAACCTAGGCGCAACTAATTCAGGTACGTCAAAAACTGTCTCACAGGCTAAACAAACTTCAGACACGAAAGATTCAGGTAAAACAACAAAAGCAACACAAGCAGTTACAACTGGGAAAACCCCAGTTACTAACACTTCGTTAACAGGCATAACTGGTGCCGCAAAGTCTCTTGCTTCCGCTGCCACAAAACTCAGTAGTGCCGTAACTAAATTCGCAAGTATAGATATCCCACGTTATATGAGTGGAGGGTATTATCCAGAAAATATAGATCGCCCAGCAACTCCTCTACAAAAAGCCACAATGTCTTCTTGGTTAGTGCTTGCAGGGCTCGCATCTGTAACAGCTGGTATGTGGGTTTATAGACGTCTACGTAGAAAAAAAGAAACTCTCGATACTATTTTGGTTAATCAGTAGAAAGAAAAGCGCCTTAAGCAAAGGCGCTTTTTCTTTTATAAATAAATAGGTAAAATATAAATAACATGACAACAAACAAGATTGAACCCCGAACCCTAAAGGGTTTTCGTGATTTTTTTCCTAAGGAACAAAAAGCCAGACAGGAAATGTTACATAAGATTCAAGAGGTCTTTGAGTCCTTTGGTTTTGAACCCATTTACACTCCAGCCTTAGAATACAAAGAAATTTTACTAAATAAATATGGTGAGGATGAAAAACTTGTGTATTCTTTCACAGACCATGGAGCAAGAGAAATAGCTCTTCGCTACGACCTAACGGTACCCCTAGCAAGATTTGTGGCCGAGCATCAATCCACTCTTACATATCCTTTTAGGAGATACCAAATCGCTCCAGTTTGGAGAGCAGAAAATACCCAAAGAGGTAGAAGTCGTGAATTCATTCAGTGCGATGTAGACATAGTAGGGACCGATTCAGAATTAGCAGATGCAGAAATAATAGCTTGTTTCTGTAAAGTTTTAGAAACTTTAGGTATAAAAAATTTCGAAGCACGTATAAACGATCGTAAGCTTTTCAATATCTTTCAAAATGCTTCCGGAGGTTCGCCAGAGCAAATTGTTACCATAATTCGCGGTATAGATAAGGTGGAGAAAATAGGAGTGGAAGGGGTTCTTGAGTATCTAAAAAACCAAGGAATCTCCGGCAAGCTACTAGAGCAAGTAGAAAAATTCCTAAGTATTCGAGACTCGCAAAATATTTTCACCGAAATCCAAAATCAGTTTGAAGAAGGCTCAGCTCTGGTTGGTTACATTCAAAAACTTATGAAAAACATCATGCGTTTTGGGGTAAGCGCAGACAAGCTTGCATTCGATCCTTTTATAGCCCGTGGTTTAGACTACTACACGGGTATGGTTTTCGAAATAGTTCTAAAAGACAAACCAGAGTTTGGTTCCGTAACCGGCGGCGGTCGTTACGATAGCTTAGTAGACCAATTCTCTAACAAACCCCTACCCGCGGTAGGTGCAAGTTTAGGTATAGACCGACTTTTCGAAGCATTAGAAAGTGCTGGAAACCTACCAACAGGCACAAACGCGGATTGTTTGGTACTAAACTTAAGTAAGTCGCTTACTGAGGATTATTTAGATATGCTAAAAAAATTACGAAGCAACGGTATAAGTTCTGAAATTTATTACGAAGAAGAAAAACTTCCAAAGCAATTTAAATACGCCGAAAGCAAATCCATCCGTTATGCGCTCATTTTTGGTAACGAGGAAAAAGAACTAGGACAGGTTAAAGTTAAAAACATTAATTCCAGAGAAGAAGAGTCCGTAGCTTTGGAAAACATAACAGATTTCATTCAAAAAAAACTAAATAAATAATATTAGTACAGAAACAAATATTAAAAAACAATATGAAAATAGCCATGAGTAAGACCAGAGAGATGTATCCTCTGAGTCATAAAAAAATTTGGAAAAAGACCATTCGAGGAACGTTAGTACCCTTAGTAGCTTTCTTTGTAATTTGGGCCCTCGTCTTTCTTTCAGCCTTTGGATCAGAGACTAGCACAATGACAATAGTAGTGGTGGATACTGTGATTTTTGGTTTACTATCTGCGATTTTATTCTTTTCGGTATATTTCTACCAACGTTGGTATTTTGCCACTTATTACTATGAGCTAGACGCTAATTATGTAGTAATAAAAAAAGGCCCAATTACCCCTCAAGAAATTACTATGCCTTACGAGCGTATTCAAGATGTTTATGTCGACCAGGATCTACTCGATAGAATTTTAGGTATCTACGACGTTCATATTTCAAGTGCCACCATTTCGTCAGGTATGCAAGCTCATATCGATGGAGTAGAAAAGCCAGCAGCCGACGGTCTTAGAGGTCTTCTTCTGCAGACTGTTAGTGAAAAAATAAATAGAGTTAGGAATATTCAATCCCAGCACTCAGGTTTCGCGAGTACGCCACCTCCTCCACCAGTGCCAGTACCACCACCCCCACCAGTTACGCCAATACAATAAAATGGTAAATCAAGATTTGCAAAACTACGTACAAGGTGAACTTAGTAAAGGTGTACCTTTGGAGTCAATAAAGAACCAAGTTCTGCAGGCAGGTTGGCAGGCTACTTTAGTAGATGAAGTTTTTAGTGCAATCCAAACCTCTCCAAATAAGGCGAGTCTTCTGCAACCCAGTATTGCGGGTGCAAGTATCACCGAAAAAAACTACCCTATAACAACCCTTTGGGTATTTAAAGCGCCAATTATTATCATTATCATCCAGTTTTTACTATTGGTTCTTTTTGGTGGTATAAATGTCTATTTACTCATTGCGTTGCCTATTTACTTAATAGCCAACCCACTTATTCGCAAAAATTTTCATTATTCTCTCGAGCCAGAATTTTTCATCGTACATCAGGGCGTTATTTCAAAAAAACAGCGCAACTTCCCTTATGGGGTTATTCAGCATGTGAATGTTAAACAAGATTTCTTTGATCGGCTCGCAGGTCTCGCTTCCCTCACTGTCGAGAATGCAGGTGTGAGCGGGGGAGAAGACACGAGAAGTTTTCGACTTACATCAGGTTATAATCAGCACGGCGACTCTGTAGGTGCAAGTAGAAACAAGGTTAATATTCCTGGGCTTAAAAAAGCAGATGCAGAAATGTTGAAAAAAGCAATTTTAGAAAAAATGGAAGCTTATCAGCAGGTGGAATTAAGTTCTGGTCTCTAGTTGCATTCCTTTTAAAACTTAGGCTAATATGCTCGGTATGACCAAGCATATGTTAGTAAAAATTACATCAGCCAGTATATTGCTCGGGGCAATCCTGGCTTTTTGTTTTGGTTATATTCCAACTACTACTACACAATTTTCTAGTAAGTACCAAAACTTTGTAAGCATAGACGGAATAATAGTAGAAGATGTAGATGCAAGGAAAAGTCTCCAGCTAATTACCCTGAAGCCAGACAATTATTCCGAATATATTCTACTGCAATACAGAGGTTACGCTAAATTTGAATATGGAGATCGAGTTTGGGTGCAAGGTAAGCTAGAAAAACCCCAACCCTTCAACGGCTTCGACTATCCCCACTATCTACAAACAAAAAACGTGACTGCGCTCATAAAGAATCCAAAAGTAATTGTCTTAAAAAAACATCAGGGGAATAGGGTAATACACTACATATATTCACTAAAGCATTATGTTACGGAGACAATCGAAGAAAGAATTTCTTTTCCAGAAAATCAGATTGTAATGGGTATGCTCATAGGGTCTGCTAAAAATATTCCAGAAGAAATAAAGGAGTCCTTCAGGCAGAGTGGGGTAAGTCATGTTCTTTCGGTTTCCGGTTACAATATCGGAATTATTACGCTTCTAATAGGTGAATGGTTAGCGAAGTTAATAGGTAGAAGAAGAAGTTTTATTTTTCTAGCGTTACTAGTGTTTATCTTCGCTCTTATAACAGGAGCTGGTGCTTCGGTTGTGCGCGCAAGTATAATGGGTCTGGCTCTATGTTTGGCGAGGGTTTCAGGCAGGCCATATTCACAGAGTTCTATTATTTTATTTACCGGTGGTGTTATGGTTTTACTTAACCCGTTAATTCTATTTTACGACCCGGGTTTTCAGTTAAGTTTCCTTGCTACGCTTGGGATAATTTATTTAAGTCCATTCATAGGGAAAGTTTTCAAGAATCAAAATTCAAGCCTCGCACTTTTAATAACAAGTACGCTCTCGGCTACAATTGCCACCTTACCCTTTACGCTCTATTATTTCGGCACATTTAGCTTTCTCTCCTTATTAGCAAATCTAGTTATTCTTCCAGTAGTACCTATTATAATGCTCACTGGCTTCTTAAGTTTAATCCCATTTTTGGGTTATGGATTCGGGTTTCTAGCCTCTCTAATCTTACAGTTTATAATTCCTGTTTTAAATTCAATAAGTAGTGTAGAAATAGCAAAAGTGCAATTCTCAATAAATATCCCATACCTAATCTGCTCTTATTTACTTATGTTTTTCGCTTATATTTTTATAGTCTTTCGCAAAAAAAACCACTATGTTAAAATGCCTGAGCGTTAAGCATTAAATCCAGAAGCATGAATAACAAAAACCAAATTGTCTACGCTCTAGCAGCGTTTTTATTAATAGCCGGTGGAATTTTCGTCTACAATAGTACAAGAAAGTCAGGTACTGTAGCAGAAGAGCAAGCCGCACAAACAGAATCCAAGGAAATGACCAAAGAAGATACAACAACAGGAGATGTTTTGGGAGAATCAAAGGATACAACCGATCAAGGTAAGGTTCCTGGAGAAAATCCTACAAGCATGGCCAATTGCACAAGGAATTTTGACGAGAATAAGCTTAAGACAGCAAAAGTTGAGCTAGCAAACCAAAAAGTTGAATTAGATGTCGCTGGCTACGGAAAGCTCGGTCTCGAATTCTACGAGAAAGATGCTCCTAAAGCAGTGGAGAATTTCTTAAGACTCGTGAACTCTGGTTTCTACGATTGTCTAACTTTCCACCGCATCTCCAAAGGATTCGTAATCCAAGGCGGAGATCCTAAAGGAGATGGAACAGGTGGTATAAGTGCTTTTGGTGCTGATTTCGAAGATGAATTAAATCCTGAAACCCCCAGCTATAAAGCAGGTTATAAACATGGTGTTCTAGCCATGGCAAACCGCGGTCCAAACACCAACTCTAGTCAGTTTTTTATTCTACTCTCAGACTACCCCCTAGACCACAAATACACAATTTTCGGTAAAGTAACCACAGGCCTAGATGTAGTAGATAAGATCGGCGACGCAGAAATAATTCCCAACCCCTACATGGGCGGAGCCGACGGCGCCCCAAAAGAAAAAATTGTTATAAACAAAGCAAGTATTGTAACCAAATAATTAAAACTCCCAAATTACTTGCTTACCTATGAGTTTGTTTGAAAAAGCCCGAAGAGGGATTTTTCAAAAAACATAGAAAGAAGCAATTTGGGAAGAGGAGAAATTTATGTAGACTGCAGTTGCTTGTCCTGCATCGGACTAGTAACGGAGGTCGGAGTAAATTTGGACGAATGAAACACATTAAAGAAGAAAAAACTTTAGCATTAGTTAAGCCAGACGGAGTAAAAAGAGGTTTAATCGGTGAGGTTATTAGAAGAATAGAGAGAAGGGGTTTAAAAGTTATAGCTCTAAAAATGACACAGGTAGACAGGGCTCATTTGGAGAATCATTTCCCAAAAGCGGAAGAATGGGTAGAAAGACTTGGCCAGAAAACCCTTAAGACTTATACTGAATATGGTATAGACCCAGTAGCTGCTCAAGGTACCGGAGATCCGAAGGAATTAGGTAAAATGGTAAAAGAATCTCTGTTCGAATACATGCAATCTGGTCCAATAGTAGCCATGGTTATCCAGGGAATTCATGCTATAGATATGGTCAGAAAACTCGCAGGTCATACTCTTCCAGTTTTCGCTGAAATGGGAACTGTAAGAGGGGATTATTCGGTAGACAGTCCAGCAGTAGCCAATGTAGAAGGTCGCGCTATCCACAACATAATGCACGCCAGCGAAACAGTAGAAGAGGCAAATAACGAAATCAGTCTCTGGTTCGAAGACAAAGAAATAAACGAATACAAGCGCGCAGAAGAAGACATAATGTTTTAATAGTAATTATTAAATAATTATAATTAGCTAAAATATATGAGTGATAATGAAAGAAAACAATTTCAACCAGGTGAATATGGTTTCGATAGTTCGGGTAATATGAAGGTACCAAGAGACCAAGAGCCTGTCTATGGTGCTCAAGAAGATGAGGATAATAAAAATCAATCTGAAGATAAAAAAATGTAGCTCAAAAGAGCTACGTTTTTTTATTCGCGTACTAACTGAAGAACTGTTTGAGGTTAGGATTGTATCTTTCTATCTCTATAGCATTTCCTAAGCTACTACCGCTTAAGGACAGAAGTTTTTTTATTAGCTTTCTGGGTTTTGGGTTACGGAGTAGATGCGTTCCAAATATCCAAATGGGTCTGACTTCCATAATCCAGTCTATAACTTTCAAATTGTACTCCTCTAGTGTTTTGCCGGAATCTACAATTCCTACTCCGTAAGCATGCATGCCACAAAGTGGTCGTTCGATATTTTTTTGTGCCACTCTCGCTTCTACGCATCCCTCAAATGCATAGATATCAGTAAAGAAATAACGGTGTCGTGTAAGAAGTGGAAATTCGCTCGCAATACTAGTACCAGGTCCGACAGTATGGAAAGCATTATCAAAATAACGATCTTTCCATGTGTAATTCGCAACCCACCAAGGCTTAATAGGAAAAGGTACCACAGTTAGGCTATCGCATGTATCAAATAAGTGAATTCTCTGTCCTGAAAACTGGAGAGAGGATTCGACTAAAACTTCTGTGCTCAGTATTGCAATATCAACAAACCTGCAAAGGCAGTCTGTATACATGTCGCCAGTTCTAATTGTGGTTAACTCACATCTAGGACTGCTTTCATTTGTAAACTCTTTGCTTATTGCTTCAAGCACAGAAGCAGTTTTATTCCTAAGTCTTTCTTCCTTCGGTAAACCAATTCGAATTTTCATATTTCCTCCTTTTGTTACAGTAAACAAAAACCCTCCCTGCGCTTGCAAGAAGGGGGGAGGTTGCATTTAATACCTAAAATCCAAAGTCACCCATTCGCACAAGCGGATAGGTGTGGTGATGTATGGATTGTCGCAAAAATAATTTCATAAAATATTTATACACAACAATACCATATTTACAAAAAATAATCAACAGGAATATACTCTAAGTAAGAAATGCTTTACTAGATTCATTTTTTAGACTACACTGCCTGGTTATCAAGAATTAATTATTTTCTTGTTCTATGGCTAGAAGTATCCTCATAGTAGAGGACGAACCAGTACTAAGAAACAAACTCTCTCAGCTTTTTAAAAGCGAAGGTTTTTGTGTCTTTAAAGCTTGTAACGGGGACGAAGGTTTGAAGCTCGCTTTTAGAACACTACCTGAAATAATTCTTTCAGACATTCACATGCCACAGATGGATGGACTCACAATGCTCAGAGAGCTTAGAAGTTATGAATGGGGTAAAAAAATTGGAATAATAATTTTAAGCAATACGAAAGACCAAGAGTCTATGCAAATCGCAAAACTTCATGGTGTTATAGGTTATTACATAAAATCTCAGTGGGATTTAAAAATTCTAGTCACTAGAATAAAAGAAAAAATAGGACAAATAAAAAGAGCGGGTCATCATGTTAGTCCGCTCTAGGTAAGAAAGATTTCTGGGCAGTCTGCGCTGAGCACAAAAATCCAGAATCAGTATGATAGAATTGTCTCCGGGTAAGATTTCTTCTTGCGAAATCACTCTGGGCTGTTTCTTCTAGTACAACCAAGGCTGCTCTCTCAGCTCTTATCGCATCGCGCATCAGAAGACGCATTTTTTTTCGAAAAGCATTACGCGATAGTTCGTGTCTAATAATCATTACAGCCACCGGCCCAAAGTTCGGATGAACTTTCAGATCCGCATGGAAATATGGACCAGGGTTTCTTTTCTTCTTCATTTTTACTCCTGAAATTTGTACTAGTCTTAAACTAATACAAAACCCCAATCATCTGATTGGGGTTTTGTAATCTGTCTTTCGCTATTTCTTACGCAGATTTGTCAAAACCCCTATCTTGGATAGTTGGGTACTGAAGACAAATTGCAAAATTCTTAAAAGACATATTCGTATCTTAAATAACAATTATTATGCTGTCAAATTTGTGTTTTGACTAGATAACAACTAACTGGTAATCTGCTTTCTTATTCTTCTGAATATTTGAATTTGAAAGAGGCTAAGTATATGTTTGAGATTAATTATTGCGCACATTGTGGTTATAGATTACCCTCAGAAACACCCGCAATTTGTGAAAGGTGTGAGTTCTATAGTTACGAACACGTCAAAACATCAGTTACTGTGTTACTCGTAACCCCAAACAATAAATTCATAGTTGGTCGTCGCGCCCCTGGAAAGTCTATGGCAGGGGAGTATGTCCACTTGGGTGGACTAATAGAATCTGGTCGTCATTGGATGGATGTTGCGATGAGTGAAGTGTACGAAGAAAGCTCTGGGTTAATTCAAATCCCTTTGGGACAACTAAAGTTTCAGTCGGTGAGGCAGTCCAGTGACAACAAGCAAATTGTACTGTGTACAGTCTGCGAACTTCGCGAGGTTCCTAATCTGTCACAATTCAAACCAAACAAAGAAATAGATGAACTCAAAGTTCTGGACGGATACCAGCCACTCGCGTACGATATTCATTCAGAAATGCTAGAGCAATTTTTGGCAGAAAGAAAAATTCGTCCTATGGTTGCAATGTTTGCACTAGGCGAAGCTCTTGGGTAAATTAAAACACTTAGCAAGTGTTTTTTTATTTTCTTCTGAAAAACTTAGGTAACGAAAGATCTTGTAGTTTAAGTTCTCTAACTCTATCCCACACGCCTCGGTCGTGTTCTTTTATATAATGTCGAATTTTCACTCTAGCACCACTCGTCTTAGCTGCCTCTAGCCAGTCCCGAGATATTGTCACGGGTTTTTTACTTTTTATAACTTCTACTACATTACCTTGTCTTAGCTCGTCATAGATACTTGCCATTTTACCATTAATTTTTGCACCCATCATTAAATAACCTAAATCACTATGAACCGAAAATGCAAAATCTATGACAGTTGCTCCTTTGGGCAAATCTTTAACATCACCTTTCGGGGTCAGTACAAAGATTCTGTCTTTAAAGAAATCTATTTTTAAGCTTTCCAAATATTCGTCTGGATCTGTCATTTCTTCTTGCCAGGCATGTAATTCCTGAATCCATTTTGCTTGCATAGGGTTCATCTCCTGTGGTTTTCCTTTTTCAGAATAAAACCAGTGGGCAGCAATACCGCGTTCGGATTGTTCATGCATTAAATCTGTACGTATTTGAACTTCAAATACAAATTTGCTTTTATCAAAAACAGAAGTATGTAAGCTTTCGTAGCCGTTAGGTTTCGGTGTGGCTATATAATCTTTAACTCTTCCAGGGACAGGTTGGAAGTGTTTATGTATAGTTCCCAGTGCGGCATAACAGTCCCCAGTAGATTTCGTTATAACTCTAAGCGCAAAAATATCATAAATTTTGGTGATATCACCGTCGTATTTTTTTAGCTTATGGTAGAGGGCGTGTACACGCTTAACCCTTCCATTTACTTCCTGAAATTTAACTCCTTCGAGTCTAAGAATATGTTCAATCTGTTTTTCTATATCTCTCAGTTTTTCGGTTCGCATTGCTAGTTGTTCATCTAGCATCTTTTTGGTCTCTGCAAATTCAACGGGGCTAACAACTTTAAAAGACGCGTCTTCCAACTCGTCTTTCCAGGATCCAATACCTAGCCTTCCCGCAATTGGTGCGTACATACCCAAAGTCTCTGTTGCCACTTTTATCTGTTTGTCCTGAGGTAGGAATCTAATGGTTCTTATATTGTGAAGTCTATCTGCAAGTTTAATAAGTAGTACTCTCACATCTGTGGAGGTTGCAATAAACATTTTTCTTAAATTCTCCACATAGTACTCATCCTTACTATTCAGGAGTCTCACGTGTCCCAGCTTTGTTACGCCGTCAACCAGGTTAGCTATCTCTTCACCAAATTCTTTTTTTATTTGATCCAAAGTAACCTGTGTATCTTCCGGAATATCATGAAGTAGGGTAGCTGTTATGGTAGTGGCATCTGGAAAAATTTGACCCAAAATGATAGCCGCGGCAATAGGGTGTTCTACAAAATCCTCCCCACTTTTCCTCTTTTGGCCTGCATGTGCTGTTCTAGAAAAATCCGCAGCTTTATTGATAAGTAAGCGGTCTTTTTGGCTAAAATTGAATGGAATCGACTTCAAAAAATCTTTCATATCTTAATTATTACACAACCCGCAACATTTTTATATCTAAATACTTTAATGAGCAAATTCTGTATTGACCAGCAATGTTAATTCGGGTAAAGTATTTTATTGTCTCCAAACACAACAAACGAGGGTTAATATGTTAGATCTAAAAAAACTCGCCAAAGAATTACCAGAGTCTCTTCCTGGGTTATCCGGGTTCTTAAAACAAGTGGAGCGCGATTTCTCCGAAGAGTCGTCGAGGATAAGATCAGAGTCATTCGGAGATGACGAAATATGGTACGAGCTTTTACCGATTGGTCCAACAAGACAGCTTACTGTTGGTACATACGGTTCAAAAGAAGGTGATGATATCGAGCTCTTCACCGTGGATTACGATGGGTTAAAAAAGGTCATTGAAGTTACTATAAATTTTATTTTTTTATACTTGGCAAGGGAAGATGTTGGGAATTTCGATTCCATGTTGGGAGAATTAAAAGTTCTCCTCTACAACGAAAAAACGCCAACATACCTTGAAACGACTTCGAAAAAAGTTCTATTCGTAATCTTCGATGAAGACGATGAAGATGAAGATGAAGATGAAGATGAAGATTAATAGCAAACCTCTCTAGAGAGGTTATTTTTTTTACTTGTTACTAACCTACTGTTACTATGTCTTTACTGTAATAATTTAATAAACTCCCAAATTACTTGCTTGCATACTAGGTATGCAAGCGTAGAACGGAGTAAAGTTGAGAGAATGCCAGAATTACCAGAAGTTGAAACAGTCGTCAGAGAGCTAAATAAAAAGCTCGCAGGTAAAAATATAAAAAAAGTAGAGGTTAGAGTTCCTAAGCTTGTCGGTTTTGGCGCGGTCACTCTTTCACCAAAACGTACGACATCTAGCAGTACACTAGAGAAATTTATTTCCACTCTCAAAAATAAAAAAATACTTTCCGTAAAAAGAAGATCTAAACTTTTAATTTTCAATCTCGAAGACGGGTGGTCAATGCTGGTGCATTTAAAAATGACTGGCCAGTTTATTTACGAAGATAGTAAACTTAGAGAAAAAACTAAGGGTAAGTACCGGTTATTAAATAAAAAAAGCGCTCCTCTTTTAGAATTACCCTCTAAGTACACGCATGTTATTTTTTATTTTACAGACGGCTCAATACTCTATTATAACGATGTAAGAAAATTTTCATATCTAAAAATAGTACACGAAGATGAAATTGCTAAAGTAAAAGAATTTAGTGAATATGGGCCTGAGCCACTCGATAAATCTTTCTCCTACGAGGTATTTAAATCTAGTATCAGTAAACGCCCCAAAGGAAAAATAAAACAAGTTATTATGGACAACAAAGTGGTTGTGGGAATAGGGAATATATATAGCGACGAAATATTATTCCATGCCAAAATAAAACCCGACAGAACAATAAAGTCCCTAAAAGAAAATGAAATAAGAGCAATCTATGAAAATATTTCCCCGGTATTAAAGAAGGGTATAGAAGCTAAAGGTTCAAGTGTGGGAGATTTCGTTAGGACAGACGGTACCTGGGGAACTATGGGTAAATTCCATTTCGTTTACGGTAGAAAAAAACAGAGCTGTAAAATCTGCAACAATAAAATCGAGTCCATAAAAATAGGCGGAAGAACCGGAAGCTTTTGTCCCACTTGTCAGAAATAGGAGTAAATTCAGGCCAGCACGTAAAAAGGTAGAATTGATTTTATTGTTGTTTAATAGTATAAAGACAATTAACTTACTTAAGAAAATCTAATAGGGGGAAATAAATGAGTTATATAGTCGACGTAATTTTCGACTTTATCGTAGATTTTTTTCTGTCTTTAGGAAACAAGAAAAAATCTAAAAATAAACCAGAAGGTAAGGGCTCAGTGGTCTCTGGAACGACCAGAGTAGAGGTAAAAAGTTTGGAAAAGTTAAATGTAAATTTGAGGTACGCAGACATACATGTTCGCTTTGGAAGTACAACCGAAGTGCAGGCTTGTGGTCATGACCGATACCAAAAAGGTGTGAAGGTCACAAACGAAGGTGAGAACCTTTTCGTAACGCTGAGCAATGAAGTTATTGAAGATCTCGGTCTTAATACTAGCTGCTCCATAATTAACGGGTTGTTAAATACCGAAAGAATCAAAAACGTGGCACTCCCACTTTGTCGTGTGGTTATAACCGTACCCAAAGGAACCAACATCGAGCTAAACGGAAGACCTCAGTCTTTCGAAATAGAGGATACCTCAGCTGCTATTTCTCTTAACCTTGAAGGGCAAGCAAAGGGTGCTATTGGGGATGCAAAGCTATTAACAGCCAAGCTTCAGAATCAAGTCAGGGTAAAGACAGATATTTTTACCGGAGATATCTACCTAGATGCGCAAGATAATTCTGGACTTGAAGGTGGAAAAATAAAAAATTATCAAGTCACGCTTAAGTTGTCTAACCAAGCATCCTTTATCTTCCGCTCAGTAAACTCCCAGAGTTTGTCTTTAAATTCACAAAACCAAACACGAGTAGTGTTAGGTGAGGGGAGTCTAGGGTCGGTTAAAGCGGATCTCCAGAACCAAGCGAAGTTAGATTGCGGAGCGGTCGTAAATGATGCCACTGCTACTGTAAACGATCAAGCCAAAGTCGTTTTCCACAAAGTCACAGGAAAACGTAACTTTAAAACACTTAATCGACTCGCATCCGTCGATGTCGAAGTAGAGTAACAATAACTCGCAGATAAGCGGGTTTTTTTTATTGACAAAATTATTAATTTATATTATAATACAACTTATTTCAGAACTTACTTTTTTCAAGGAGAAAACCATGCAAGTAATATTCGATCCCGGGAAGAAGAGTAGTCTCCGGGCTTTATCGGAAGACCTGTTTACAGGTGAAGAGTATCTTGAAGAGTGCATTGTGGCACTCTTCGATAAGTTATTCGGGGATCGTTCTGTGACAACCTGGAAACCTGGCCAGGTCTTTTATACCGTACTTCGTAGGTATCAGGATGCCGGGACATTCTCCTCGAGCAATCGCTATCTGCTAGAGGCTTTTCACTACCAGAAGAACACGCCTCTTCTTGCTCTCATATTAGGTGAAGCAGAGGGGACTGTTGGTGTGGTAAGGGTGGGGTACGACCCATTCCAGGCCGTCTACTATGGTACCCCACAAATGATTTCCAGTACGGTTGAATTGGCAAAAGCATTGTTGTATCAGGATGACGAATTCCATATTATTGTACCTTCATCCCAAGGTGGTTACACTCTTGCTGAAGTCTGTTAATATCTCCTAAATTTAGGAGGCTTTTTTGTTTCCAAAGAAATTACGCTAAACTAAATGTACTAACAAAAATCACATGGAAGAAAATCAAAAACCAACCCAGGAACAAATACTTTTAGAAATTTTAGAGAATACTCGCGCTACCAAGCGTTATATAAAATGGCAACTCATTATAACTGTTGCGCTTGTGGTAGTGCCTTTACTTGCCTCACTTGCAATTGTTCCAATGGTTATGAGTTCGTTAAGTTCCGTCTATGGTCAGGACGGAATAATCCAAAACATTCAAGGTCTAAACACTAAATAATGTTGGAGACACGAGTTCTTGCAACTCTAAAGCTTTTCGACCTACAGAGTGTACCGCTCACTCTTTTGGAAGTTCATAAATTTTTACTAGCTGAAAAGCGTCTACTAGGTAGTGGGGCAGATGGTAAATTCGACATAAGTCCTATAAGCCCGGAAGACCACAACGAGTCAGAAAAAATTTCCACTATACAGGAAATTCTAGCCAGCTTAATAGAGAGTGGGGAAGTAGAAACCTACAAGGGTTTCTTCTGTCTAACGGGCAGAAAGGAAACAATAGATAACCGTCTCTCTTCATACCGCTTCGGAATAAAAAGAGAGAGTCGAATAAGAAGGTTTCTTCCATATACAAAATACATTCCATTCATTCGTGGGATTGCCATAGGTGGTTCGCAGAGTTTGGGTATAGAAGGGCCAGATAGTGATATCGATCTTTTCGTAATTACCCACAGTAAGTATATTTGGACAGCCAGAACTCTGCTCACCTTATATTTTCAATTATTGGGTATTAGAAGATACAAAAATTTTATTACCAACCGCTTTTGCCTAAACCACTACGTCTCAGGTCCTAAAGTATTAAACAGGGACACGAACCTATATACCGCAATGGAATACTTACGCCTCCGTCCGGTAGTGGGTTTCGAATACATTCAAGCATTTAAAATAAAAAATCAAAGATGGCTGGGTAGAGTTTTTCCCAATCTTGCTCTATATAATGAAATTACTTCCTACCCGCACCCTCGTCCTTGGATTCAGAGATTTTTGGAGTTCATTATTAAAAAACTTTTTAGCAATCGTCTCGAAGAATGGCTCGCTTCATGGCAGTTAAAAAGAATAAAAAAAGAAGACCTAATTTTTGTGGGTTCAGACGAGCTTTCCTTTCATCATGTAGGTAAACAAAAACGCTTACTAGAAGAATTTTACGGTTATTTGAATCGTCTCCTAGAGCCTAAATTGGAAGTAGTAGTAACATCTGAAGATCTATATTTAGAAGTAGAGGAGTCAGTTGTGAGAACTATTTGACAGCCCCCAAGCTTTTGCTACAATATTAGCAGTCTATAAACAAGAGTGATAACGAAATCGCTCTTTTATTAACAAAAATTAATCAAAGAAAGGTGATGTATATGCAAGTAAAACCTTTAGGTAACCGCGTACTGGTAAAACAGCTTTCCACGGAAGAAGTTACAAAAAGTGGTATTGTTCTACCAGCTACCGCAGACAAAGAAAAAAAAGCACAAGGTAAAATTGTCGCACTAGGAAACGGCGAAGAAATTTCTAAGTTAGGACTAAAAGTAGGCGACACTGTAGTCTTTGGGAAATATTCCGGTGACGAAGTCGAAGTAGAAGAGAGTGGAGAGAAAGTCGAATACAAAGTTCTGTATGTCGGTAAAGAAAAAGACGAATCCGACGTCCTCGCAATCATAGAATAAGGAATAACGAATAACGAATAGAGAATAGGCTCACAAATAGACTGCATTACAACTGATCATTATTCTTCATTCGTCATTCAGAAAGGAAATTTATGGCAAAAATAATTTTATCAGGTTTCGACGCCAAGAAAGCTATAAAAGCTGGTGTCGACAAATCCGCAAACGTAGTAAAAGTTACCCTCGGTCCAACAGGTAAAGCAGTTATATTAGATAAAGGCTTCGGTAGTCCAACAGTAACCGACGACGGTGTTACAGTAGCAAAAGATATCGAACTAGAAGATAGATTCGAAAACATCGGTGCATCTCTCATTTCAGAAGTAGCAAACAAAACCAACGAGCAAGCTGGAGACGGTACTACAACCGCCACTGTACTTGCGCAGAAAATGATAGAAGAGGGTATTGGTGCAGTAGGTCTAAACCCATCGCGTGCAAACGATATCAAAAAAGGTATGGATAAGGCAGTTCTTTTCGTAGTCGAAGAATTGCGCAAAATGAAGAAAGATATTAAGGGCAGGGCCGAAGTAGAACAAGTTGCGACCATTGCTTCTTTAGACGAAGAAGTTGGTAAGCTCATAGCTGAAGCCATGGAAGAAGTAGGTACCGACGGTGTTATTACAGTAGAAGAAGGCCAGACCATTGGTATAGAAAAAGAAGTTGTAAAAGGTATGCGCTTCGACAAAGGTTATGTCTCCGCATACATGGTTACTAACTCCGACAGAATGGAAGCAGTATGGGAAGACCCTTACATTTTAATCACCGACAAAAAAATCGGTAGCATTCAGGATGTTCTACCAGTATTAGAAAAAGTTGCTCAGTCCGGTAAAAAAGAACTTGTTATTATTGCCGACGAAGTAGAAGGCGAAGCTCTTGCAACTTTCGTTCTAAATAAACTTCGCGGAAGTTTCAACGTTCTTGCTGTAAAAGCTCCTGGCTTTGGTGATAGAAGAAAAGAAATGTTGCAAGACATCGCGGTTCTAACTGGTGGTCAGGTAATTACAGAAGACTTAGGTCTAAAGCTCGATAAAACAGAACTCAACCAGTTAGGTCGTGCAAGAAAAGTTATTGCTACAAAAGAATTCACTACCATTGTAGATGGTCAGGGTGAAAAATCTGCAGTAGATGCTCGTGTAGCACAAATTAAAAATGAATTCCAAGAATCCACAAGCGACTTCGACAAAGAAAAACTTCAGGAAAGAATGGCTCGTCTCGCTGGCGGTGTAGGTGTTATAAAAGTTGGTGCTTTCACAGAAACCGAGATGAAAGCTAAAAAGTTTAAAATCGAAGATGCGCTAAACGCAACCAAAGCAGCGGTAGAAGAGGGGATTATCACCGGTGGTGGCACAGCCTTCGCTCGCATTGCTCCTCGTCTAGACTCTTTCGGTAAAGACTTGAACGATGCAGAAAAAGCCGGTGTACGAGTTGTGCGAGTTGCGCTTGAAGCTCCTCTAAGACAAATTGCAGCCAACAGTGGAGTAGAGGTTACCAGTATTGTTTACGACATTCAGGTAGGTCAGGACAAAAACAATGGTTACGACTTCAGTAAAATGGAAGCAGTGGAAGATATGATAAAAGCAGGTATCGTAGACCCACTTAAAGTTGCGAGACTCGCACTTGAACACGCAGTTTCCATAGCGAGTACACTTGTTACTACAGAAAGCATAGTAGTAGATAAGCCAGAGCCAAAAACACCAACTCCTTCTATGCCAGGCGGTATGGGTGGTATGGACGGCATGTACTAAACATAAGTTTAAAAAAACACCAGCGAAACACATCGCTGGTGTTTTTTTTACAACTATAATCCTACGCGACCGCAAGGAGTAATGGTAAAAATAAAAACTCGCATATGCGAGCTACTGTTGATCGGTCGGGTTAAGATCTTCCAAAATACCTCTACCCTGAGGTGTGGTGGGTGTAGGAAAACCTGCTTCTCCACTTAGGTAAAGTTCCTCATTCCTTTGTTTTTGAGCCTCTCTCTGTCTTCGTCTTTCTTCAAGCAGTTCATAGGCAATTAAAGGTGGAGCAGAATCTTCAACTTCAGAAATCGCGCTTACGCTGCGACCTCTGCCACCCATGGAAATTACATTATGCATAAGCTCTTCCGCAATAGACCTTAAGTCATTCTTTGCGCTTTCTGGGGTCTTCCTTTTTAATTCCCGAGATAGGAGAAAGTTGAAAACAGCGAGTAGAACAAAATTAATCGCTACGCCCAAGAGAATTAGAGAACGTTCAATATAGGGTGTAGCGCCAGCCAGGAATGTCACGAGCCCTGCTAAAACTAGCATGGTTATAGATCGGACTTTTAGAGCCCTTTGGCAACCCCAGTAACCCCTGTTTCGTTTGTCCCAGTTATGCCATTTTTCTCCAAAAAAATAAACGAAAGGGATAGAGATGGCTAAGTATACTATAAGAGTATTAACACCGTACTCAGTAGTGAGAAAGTAAGAAATCTTCTCACCCAGCGAAATTGAATCGTTAAATGTTTCCTCCATAGTTTTTACCTCCAAAAAAAATAGCAGAGAATTACTAACTTTATATTCCCCGCGAGTTTTTGTCAATAAAAAACCCGCATACTTAATGCGGTCTAGTCTTTATACAGATTCCCACCAGCCTTCCTTATGACCTCTTGTAAAATGTCTCTTATAGCTGAGCCCTCGTTGGGTAGGTCGAAGCATTCCACTTCTTCCTCGCCAAAAAAGTATTTCCCTGTTTCCCTAAGTCTCGAAACTAAAACTTCTTTTTGGGACCAAAGAATATTTCCTACAAATTCAAAACCAAAGTAGTTAAATCCTAGGGTCCAGGCAAATTTTTTACCACTGGGTTCAGGGCCGTCCAGAGCAAATATTCTTCTCGGGGTTTCAAGATTGCTAACGCTATACTCAAAACCAATCACCGCACTAAGTCCCACGAAAACACGAACCAGTCGTGTTTTCCTTACGTTAAGGCTTCCAGAAGTATAAACGTAAGTTACCGAGTCAGTGGCCAGGGGTGTTTCTGTTGCGGTAAAAATTTCCGAAAGTAGACTACTGGTACCAAGCGGGCTATCTTGAAATTCCGCCACTTCATAAAGTCCGGGTGTGCGAGACTCCAGTCTTTTAAGTGCTTTGCGGTGAGCTCCATCCAGTGCTGTCCCAAAAAACAAGCTGGTGAACAATATCGCCGCACGCTTAGATCCAGAGAGTTCGTCGAATCTGGAAATAATAATTGGTTTACTTTGCTGTTTTAGTTCATCGGTGTCATACTGATCAACTTCCATAAATATTCCTCCTCAAATTTTCGTAACCAGAGAACCTGAAACTTAACAAAAAAAAGCACACTAATCAAGTGTGTTTATTCATCGCCAACGGTACCGTTGGCTTTATCTATAGCTATTATAACAGCCGATTTGGCATCATCGATATCTTCATCCAACGAATCCAGGTCGTAATCGGCATTGGAAAGCGCAGAAGTGAGTTCTAATACTTGTGACCACCGCACAGAACCCACTATCCAAAATTTCTCCTCACGAGAATTCACACTGGCCGCGATGCGGTCAACGATTCTCGCTTCGGTCCCATTTTGAGCATAAACAAATTTGGGACTTTCGATGTTTGATGCGCGATACGAGAACGCAATACTGCCTTTCTCGGAAGTGAAGACACGGATGAGAGTCAGGCTTAAGCCTATTTCTGTGTCTTGCACACAGACGTAGGTCTTTTCGTAACCACTCACCGTTTCTCCTAGGATTTTTAGTAATTCAACCGAAGTCCCCGCATTCGTTCCCGTGCTTTGAAATTCAGAAGCACCATAGAGTCCAGGTTGTCTCCTGACTTCACGCATTTTCAGAAATTCAACCCTCTCGCCGGTCGTGGTTTTTGTTCCCGAAAACTCGTCATTTATAACTCCCCAAAAAACTGAGGCCGTACCCCTTTCAGGGGTCAGATTTAAGATTGATTCGCTCATGTAGTCCTCCATGAGTTTTATGAAACGGTCAGTAACAGCGGAAAGCTCTAAGTCTTCCGCACATATTCCAAGAGCTGAGAAAACTATATACATTACCATAAACATGTCTAATTGTCAAATATAAGTCAATAAAAAAACACCCTAGTTACCTAGAGTGTAGCCGCTTTGCCGACTGCTTTATGCCCATTGCTGAGCATGTTTACAGCGGATTCAATATCGTCTGTTATTTCAAAAATCATATCGAGTTTGGTGAGTTTAAACATCCCCCTCATTTTTTTTCCAGGATTCACCATAACGATGCTCCCGTTATTCCTTAGGATTTTAGTATAACTCCTAACAATTTCACCTAAGCCGCCAGCGTCGGCTATCGGGCAATCACTTAGGTCCAGAATTACCTTAGGATTATTATTCTCAGTAATTTGGTCCACGTGTTTCTTTAACTCCAACGCAAGCCCATAAAAAAACAGACTCCCGTTAATGCTAATTAAATGTGTGTCCGTAAGGTCACAAATTTTTTTGGCAGTAACTGAGCTTCCAATCATTTCATATCCTCCTAAAGTTGTATATTCAGTAACTATACATAAAAATATAGACCTTGTAAATAGTTTTAAAAAAACAAACTCTCAAGGAGAGTTTTGTCTATTTTGCTAATAAATAATTCTGGGCTTTTTCCCACTCGAGAAAGCCTACCAACTGGTAATCATTATGGCACTTTAGAATTAGTTCAAGATAATGAGTGCCAGGTGTTGGTGTGAATTTTCTGAGAGTTAGGGAATTAGTTACTGCCGCTATCATTTGAGGAATTGCCTCTTCTGGTTTCATTTGTTCAAACAGAGCAGAAGCAGCGGGAACTATGAACTTCAAATTCAAGTGTGTTCCCATATCTGAACCCTCTCCCAAGAAGACCAGTTCGTTTCCATTTTTCGAGAACCAAATCCTTTGTTGTTTTACGGAACCGTTTTCACTTCCGTCGTAAACAAAGTTCAAAGGAATATCCTCGAAGTGGGTTCCAGAAGAAAGTTGTCTGAAACTAAGAAACAGTGGGACCACCGATTTGCTTAGTGGACAATATCGCAGTGAAATTTCATAATCAGGTTTTAGAACGACGCCGTCCTCGAGAGAGATATTAAGCGAAGGTGCGTCTAGGGGCTCGTCTGAAATGGAGCGTTTAACATTCCTTAAAATCTCCAATAAATTCACATTCATACCCCTCGTAATTTCATACCGCTGGTATGCCTTTTGGGTAAAATTTTTCATAGTCCTCCTAAAGGTCAAAAGAGTATTTGAAATAAAAAATAGTCTAGCTAAGATTAGTAATTTTGTAAACTTTCCGACTCTCGCTGAAAGTTTCCGTAGAGTCTCAAAATTTCTCAAAAACAAAAGCAATAGTTGCCTATGTGCTGTAGCGGGTGTATTATTAATAATCCCACTGGTTACCGATAGTAACGCTCTCATAAGCGCTATTTATTATATATTTTTTGAAACAAATATTAATTAAGAGTTAAGTTAAAAAAACGAAAACTCAAAAGGCAAAAGTTTATGAATCTAAAGCGAATTCTCGCCGGAGCTCTTACAGCTGCCTCACTTTCTGCATCTGTAGCTCCTTTGGCTCTCGCCGCAGCCCCAGACGGCGTTGGTCCGTGGGCAGACACAGTAGTCTCTGCTTCTCAAGGATTAAGAAAAGACGGTAGTCCTGTCGATGTAATTAGAAGCGATGCTACTCAAGCACTAGGTGCTGCCGAAACAACAGGTACACCAGACGATGCAGGTTTAGTAAACGGTACTTTCTTCAGTCTTGGTTTTGGAGGAAGCATTGTTCTTGGTTTCGACGGTGGAATTAAAAACGATGCTGGTTTCGATGTAACCGTTTTCGAATCCACAAATCCAGGCTATCAAGATGAAGCTATTATGGTAGAAGCTAGCGAAGACGGCTCTACTTGGTTCTTGTCCACACCAGTTCAAGATGTAAGAGATAGTTCTTATGACTTCTCCCCAAACATTACCTGTGCAAAATTCGTAAGAATAACAGACGTTACAAACCCAGCAACATTCGAACCAACTGCAGATGCTTTCGACCTAGATGCAGTTAAGTCTCTACACGCTGGTTGCGATCCATCTCTAAGCTGGAAATGTCACACCTTCGAATTCAACGACGCGCTATATTTTAAACTGTGGCCAAACAAGCGTCCAGGTGGAACTGTAAATATTCCAAACAACATTCCAAGCAACGTTAACGGTCATTCAAATCATGTAAACATTGCTCTCCAAAAAGCTACAGCTTTTAATGCTACCGACCAGCGAAAGCTTCTCGGTTGGTATCTTGCAATGCAAATGTCTCTTTATAAAAACGGCGGTGCAGGTTCCGCTCCAGTACAGGACATCCTTTGGGGTAACCTTGGTTGCTGGTCGACATGGGGAACTACTAGTGTAACTCTTTCTAACGGAGTAACCCTAGACCAAAATTCCATGTTTAAAGACCTTATGATGCAGGTACAATTTGCACTAGCAAACAACAATACTGCAGACTATGCAGTTCTCATTGGTCTTCTAAGCCAACTTTCCCAGTCTCCTTACTAAACAAATAGTAAAAACTAAATACAACCTCCTCCGCTCAAACGGGCGGAGGAGGTTAGTTTCCCGGTATAAAACTACATGCACATCTGGAAAAACAAAAACCTAAATACCGAACCACAAGTTTCTTCATCTCTGAAAAAAGAAAATTTATTTTCAAAGACAAAGAAGTTTGTTTACACGTTCAAAAAAGAACCCACTACAGTTACTCCTTTTCATTTCGGCAGAAAAGGTAGGGGATTAAAATATAAAAATCAGAATTTTATTTTCCACTCAGATCTTGGTTACGAAGAGACCGCTTTTTTTGTTTTTTCATTCGAACAAAAAATTATCCTACTCGGGTTTGGTCTTCTGTTAATAATTGCTTTCCTAATAAACTGGCATATAACCCTAGTGGTATTTTTCGCCCTCATAACTTTCTTGTATTTTGCCGACTTACTCTTTAACGGATTCCTAATACTCCGCAGCTTCCTAAAACCATCAGAAATCCTATCCACTCAAGAAGAACTAGACAATATAGGTGTCATTCCCGAGAAGTCGGGAATCCATTCCCTCCCTACCTACACAATCTTCTGCCCTCTATATAAAGAATGGCAAGTCGTCCCTCAGTTCCTAGAAGCTATGGAAGCCCTCGACTGGCCCAAAGAAAAACTTCAGGTAATGCTATTGCTAGAAGAAGACGACACCAAAACTATAGACAAGGTAAACGAAATGAATCTTCCTAGTTATGTAGAAGTTGTAGTTGTGCCGGATAGTAAACCCAAAACCAAACCTAAAGCTATGAACTACGGGCTCACAAAAGCCCGCGGAGAATTTTTAGTTATCTACGACGCCGAAGACAAACCAGAACCCGACCAATTAAAAAAAGCATACCTCGCACTAAAAAAACTCCCAGAAGAAGTTATCTGTGTACAAGCAAAACTAAATTTTTACAACCCTCACCAAAACTTACTCACTCGTCTTTTTGTCGCCGAGTACAGTCTTTGGTTCGACCTAGTTTTAACCGGACTGCAAACACTTAACGCACCAATTCCACTTGGTGGAACCAGTAATCACTTTCGCACCAAAGACGTAAAAAAAATGTCCGGATGGGACGCATTCAACGTAACCGAAGACGCAGACCTAGGTCTTCGTATGGCCAAGCGAGGTTACCGCACAGCAATTATAGAAAGTACTACATACGAGGAAGCCAACAGTAACGCGCTTAACTGGTACCGCCAAAGAAGTCGCTGGATAAAGGGCTACATAATGACCTACTTAGTTCACATGAGAAGGCCAGGGCAACTATGGCATGGGGTAAAAAAGCCACATATTATTTCTCTTCAGTTTATAATTGGTGGAAAAATTCTAAGCCTCTTTATTAACCCCTTCATGTGGTTAGTAACTATTTTATATTTTGCCTTCAGAAGTCAGTACGGTGCATTCATAGAAAGTTTTTTCCCAGCACCTGTTTTATATACTGGCGTAGTCTGTCTAATATTCGGAAATTTCTTGTACCTGTACTACTACATGATTGGTCTGGCAAAACGCGGTTATTGGGATCTTATTAAATATGCATTTCTAGTTCCTTTGTACTGGTTAGGTATGAGTATTGCCGCCTGGAAAGGTGTCTGGGAAGTAATAACCAAACCCCATTACTGGGCCAAAACCGTCCACGGTCTTCACCTAGCAGCAGAAAGTGGGGGAGCAATAGACGAAGAAAATATCGGCTGGAAAAAGTACAAAACTTTAGGAAGTGGTGGGGCTCTTATTGCAGCTATGTTAGTAGCAAACTTTTTAAATTTTGTTTTTAGTGCATATTTGGGAAGAAAAGTTTCTTATGCAGAATTTGGAGTTGTAAATGCGTTCAATACAATGCTCGGTTTGTTTAGCGTATTCGCATGGGGGTTAAACGCATCCATAAACCACCGAGTGACTTTCCTAACAAATAAATATGAAGCCTCTTGGGCTTCGCATTTTTTCAAAAATTCCCAAAAATATTTTTTACTTGTAGGTCTAATGGCTACAGTAGTTTGGGTGGCGTTCGCTCCAGTAGTAGCTGGATTTTTCAGAATGCCTGCAGATTTAGTATTTTATAGTTTCTCTCCAACATTCTTTTTGGTCCTAGTTCTAGTCGCCTACAGAGGTTTATTACAAGGCTGGTTAAAATTCGGTCTTGTGGCCGTGAGTGTGTTAGTAGAGTCCTCCGCTAAATTAATGTTTGGTATGGGTGCTGTATTTGTTGGTAAGTCTAACTGGGTATCTGCTTCTATTCCTTTCTCAATCGCCGCTGGGCTTTCTACGGTCTTAATTTCTGGTTTGTATCTACTGGGTAAAACTAAAACAGAAAAACTACCCGTGGAACCCTTTGCTAAAAATTTCCCAAAACGTTTTTATCTCGCCGTTACGGCAACAGGTATTTCTACCGCTGCATTTTTAAGTGCGGATGTCTTACTTGCCAAACACTATCTATCACCAGACATTGCGGGGCAGTACAGTATGGTCTCTCTCATTGGCAGAATGGTGTTTACCATAGGAACATTGCTTATAACATTCATAGTGCCAATCGTAAGTAAAGAAATAGCTTTAGGAAAAAATCCGGACAGAAAATTTTACCTTTTGCTTGCGGGAACCGCAATGCTTTCGCTTGCATCTGGTATTGCCTTAGGGCCTCTTGGAAGTTTAACTCTTCCAATTTTGTTTGGAGCCAAGGTGCTACCAGTAATGCAATATATAAATACATACATATTCGCTACGATCCTTTTCTCTTTGGCGGCTTTTATTAACAGTTACCACTTAGTAAGAAAACATTACTCGTTTGTTATTGTTTCCTTGGCAAATACACTGGGACTTTGTATTTTGCTTTTCCTAGACCATAGTACAATTTGGGATTTTATTAATGCGGAATTATATATAAGTGCTAGTTATCTAATTCTTGTCTCTATTCTTCACATAGTAAAAAAAGAATCTTACTCTATATATTCCAATCTCAGAGACCTAAAGTATCTGTTTAAAGACATTCCTGTCCAATCCGCGCCATTAGGTAAACGTATTCTAGTTTTTAACTGGCGCGACACCAAACACGCTTTCGCCGGTGGTGCAGAAATATATATCCATGAACTAATGAAGCGTTGGGTAAAAGAGGGGAATAGTGTTACGGAATTCTGCGGACAAGACGGGAAAAACACCCAACAAGAAACCATAGACGGTATTCAGATTATACGCCACGGTGGTTTTTATACAGTCTACTTTTGGGCATTCATATACTACATGCTTAAGTTTAGAAAAAATTTCGACGTGTTAGTAGACTGTCATAACGGTATTCCATTCTTTACACCTCTATATGCAAAACCACCCATAGTTACAATACTTCACCATGTCCACCAAGATGTCTTCTATAGGTACTTACCAAAACCACTCGCTTGGTTTGCGAGTGTCTTGGAAAACTGGTTAATGCCTAGGGTCTACAGCAAAGTAAAATTTATAACCGTTTCCGAGTCCAGTAAAAGCGAAATGGAAAAGTTTGGTATTACTGGTGCAGGCATAGAAGTAGTAAACCCGGGTATAGACACGAGAATTTACCAACCAGGAACCAAAAGCGAAGACCCAACTATTTTGTACTTAGGAAGACTAAAAGCATATAAATCTGTAGACGTGCTAGTAAAAGCTTTTGCTATAGTTGCAAAAAAAGTAGATAACGCAAAACTGGTAATTGCAGGTGGGGGAGAAGAATTTTTACCATTAAAAAAACTCGCGGAAGATTTAGGTGTGCTAGAAAAAATAGAATTCACCGGAAAAATAACCGAAGAAGAAAAACTAGACTGGTACCAAAAAGCCTGGGTCTTTGTAAACCCAAGTTTTATGGAAGGCTGGGGTATAACAACTATAGAAGCCAATGCTTGCGGTGTACCGGTAGTAGCAAGTAACGTAGCGGGCTTAAGAGATAGCGTAAAAAACCCACTAACTGGTTTTCTCGTGCCCCACGGCGACCATCACAAGTTTGCAGAAAAAATAAGTCACGTTTTAGAAAACGAAGACAAAAGAACTGTAATGGGTAGAAATGCCCTAAGCTGGGCAAAGAACTTCGACTGGGAGAAGTCCTCAGATCACGCCTTAGACATTATTAACCGAGTAACCCAAGTCCCATAAAACTAAAACAATAACCAAACCCTTCAAAAGAAGGGTTTTTAAATAAGTTTAAAATATAATATTTGACCATCCTTATTAAAAATGGTATAATACGACCTTATTTCCCAATTCACAAACCATAGGAGAACGTTATGAATAAATATTTACGTCAGGAAGACTATCTTGGCTTTATTGAGTCAGACCTATATGGTAGAGAGCTCGTAAACCAAGTTGCTCTCAAAACCTTGTTACTACTAAAAGGGAGAACAGGGTTTTCGGATACTCCGGTAGGGGTTATGGAAGTTTTGGGCCATAGCGGTATCAGTCTTGAAGTGGTAAATGAACTCAAGGACAAAGGGGTTCATTACAGTGCGGTAGGTGCAGACCATAGAGAGGTGGATGCCCAGATCCACAAGCTTCGGTCCGTCGAACATAAAGGAGTTTCGTGGCTCGATACCACGGCTTCCTACGAGTGCGATGCTGAGTTCGTCATGATGAACGGTTCTCTCATGCATGAAAACACAGCCGACCGCAGAAAGATTGTAAATAGAGCGCTTTCGCAAGCAGGTAAGGCCGCATTAGCCATAAACTGGGACCTCTCCGACCCCGAGGCTCTCTGGCCAATTCCAGGAGAGAAAAACATGAGACTCGTGGGTGAGTTCAAGAGATTATATTTTCTCTCATGTGGTTGGTTGGGTGCTAACCCTTTCCAGGGGGGAGAAAACCCTTACCTGTTCCGGCAACTGCAGTTTCAGCATGTGGACAATGTCAGGATTAAAAGACCAGCCGGAGAGTATTGCGCAGAGCTACAAGAGGTGGCCGATATCATCCACTCTGTATTGCTGGGTGAGAGAGGGAACAGTTCTCTTGCCTACGAGTGGGAAAGTTGGCTCGGTGAGGTTGAGCACCAAACACTTTTTTTGGTTCCGCCACCCTTGGTTATAACGGTTGGGTATGTTTCCTAGCGCATTAGTTTTTTTACACTAGAAGCAAATAACTTCTAGTGTTTTTATTATCTCTTTAAATATTAATACCTCCCATCTGTACCCCTTTGTCATTCCCCTGAAGAGGGGAATCTATCCGCTAGTTGCTCAGTCTTCCATTTTGTAAAATAAAAAAAGACCGAAGTTAGAAACTAAGGTCTAAATGTTTCCTTTCTGTAGTCCTAAGAATAACCCGGCATACAGGAAGCCAGCAAAGAGTATTACCGACAAAAAGAAGAAAACAAGAGCGAGTCTTTCGCGTTCCTTATCTCCTTCATGCCGGATGGTCTCTCCAGCAAAAGCGAGCATAGGTACTGTGAGAAGTAGTGCTAGATACCCAAAAGTTTGCCCAGGGTGGGTAGGCTCCGTAAATAGCAGGTTAAGAGAACTTGCCAGAGCCATTACCACCGAAAAGCAGTAAAAGAAGCACATACCAATCTTCTGGATTGGTTCACGTGCATAAGTAGATAGTGTCATAAACATCTCCAATTTAGTTTTGTTCACAGAAAGAAAAAATATTCTACCCCCTAACAATATTGGTAGTCAATAAAACAAAAACCCCACCCACCTCGACCCACACCCCCCAAAACTGCTAAAATGAATATCCTAGTAAATAACTTCGTAGAAAAATGCCCCAAGAGACCAAACCCACAATTACAGTTGGAATAGCAGCCTATAATGCTGAAAAAAATATAGGCAGTCTCTTGCAAAGCATGCTTGCGCAGGAGTCAATAAATTTTAAATTAAGAAAAATAATAGTTCATTGCGACGACTGCACTGACAACACAATTGAAGTTATTCAATCAATAAAATCTGAAAAGATTCAGATTATAGACAATAAAGAAAGAAAAGGTTTCGCAGGTTCAGTCCTTGCACTCCTAGAACACTCAAAACAAGACGACCTGGTGGTTCTGTTAAATGATGATATAAAAATAGAAGATAATATTTTTTTAGATAAACTAGTTAAACCGTTCAATTTAGATGAGTCTTTAGGGATGTTATGTGCAAATAGGAAATGCTTGGATCCGGTGAATTTCATAGATAGTGTGGGGTTAACTATTCATAATATTTGGGAAAAAGTTAGAGATAAGATAGGGTCTTTAAATCATCCTATATCAGTAGATGGTAAGGCTATTGTATTATCAAAAAAATTAGTTGAAATAATTAATGGATTGGCAATTAACCACGAGAGTTTTGGAACTTTAGATATATATTTTTTTCTACTTTGCAAATCGAATAATCTTAAATATTCATTTGTCAAAGATGCGGTTGTGTTTTTCAGAAACCCTACAACTTGGGGCGAGTTTTTTGATTGGCACTTAAGAAACTATTCTCAATCAAGTATTATGGAAAATAATTTTGGAAATTTAGTTCACGAACTTTATTACAAGCCAAATAGATATTATAGAGAAGCATTATTAAGTGAAATATTGACATCCCCGCTCGCCGTAGGGGTGATTCTTTTACAATCCTTGCATTTAAGATTATTTAAGAAAAAGTATGCGAAGAATTTTAGTGCTAAATGGAAAAGCATAGAGTCAAGTAAAGTATTGAGTAAATGATTATTATATGAAGTTAAATTTAACTGTTGGTATACCAGCCTATAACGAAGAAAAAAATATTTACAATCTTATTAATCAGATTCTACTACAAGATCGAAGAAATTTCGATCTAAAAAAAATAGTAGTAATATCAGACGGGAGCTCTGATTTAACAGTTAAGGAAGCCCTTAGGGTCAATAACGAGTTGGTGGAGTTAATTGATCACAAGGACAGACAGGGGAAAGCCTTTAGGTTTAATGAATTATTAAGTACAGCAGACACCGATATACTCATTCAGTTTGATGCTGATACTAAGTTATCTGATAATAATGTTCTGGATGCTTTAGTAAGTGAAATAAAAAATGGTGCGGATATAGTATCTCCCAAAATATATCCATTGCCACCGAATACTTTAATCGAGAGATTGGCATTTCAGGGGATTTTGATTTGGGAGCGATTGCTAATCAGTCTAAAAGAAAGAAGTGATATGCATAGGTGTTTAGGGAGAGCGCGTGGGTTCTCTCGGAATTTTTATAAGCATTTTAAATTACCTAAAGAAGCTGATAGGGTTGAAGACACTTATAGTTTCTTCTTTGCAATTACTAATAACTATAAATTTAGATATGTTCCCGAAGCCCTCGTTAATTTTAGGTTACCTAGTAAAAGCATGGATTATATAAGGCAAATGCGTAGGTATTTTAATGCCCCTAATACAATTAGTAAATTTTTTGATAAAGATATCATAGAAAAATATACTCCCTCAATTAAAGAAAAACTTAGAGCGCTAATATACTTTTTGATAAGTAGTCCACTTTATACATTTTTATATTTAGTACTTCAAGTTTTTACAATTCTATTAGATAAGTTATTGCCTAAAGCAAACTATAAGGATGTGTATGAGTTAAATATTACCACTAAAGATCTGAATTAGAAATGAAAATAATTTTTTCAAATTATGATTCCTTAAATAACCCTTACTATGGTGGTGGTGGGGCTGTTGCTGTGCATGAAGTAGCTAAGAGGCTAGCTGGGAATGCAGATGTAATGATTATTACAGGTAAGTACCCCAATTCAAAAAACGAAACACTAGATGGGGTTCTTTATAAACGAATCGGAATTGCTTCACTCCCTCCGCAGCTTGCGCAATTAGTATTTCAGTTTCTACTACCTTTCTATGTAAAGAAAGAGAAATTTGATGTGTGGTTAGAGAGTTTTACTCCTCCATTTTCCACTGCATTCCTACCACTATTCACAAAAAAACCAGTTGTTGGTCTTACCCATCTGTTGGGTGGAGAGGAAATGGCAAAGAAATACAAATTACCTTTCCATATTATAGAGCAAACAGGGCTAAAGTATTACAAATACTGCATAGTGCTTACGGAAAGCTTGAAGAAAAAAGTTCTGTATATTAATCCAAGAATAGACACAGCAGTAATCGCAAATGGGGTAGATCCAGAACTCCTAAAAGAAAATTCCGAACCAGAAAATAAGCACATACTATTTATTGGCAGGATAGACGTAAATCAAAAAGGTTTAGATATTTTGATCGATGCATATAAATTAGTGGAGAACGAAATTGGTCTACCTTTGGTTCTGGTTGGTAAAGGTATTCCTGGGGATGAAGATTTCTTAAAAAAGAAAATAGTAAAGCTGGATCTTGTTAATAAGGTAAAAATTCTCGGCCGTTTAGAAGGAGAAGAGAAACATCAAGTTTTCAGACAAAGTGCATTCTTGGTAGCACCTAGCCGCTATGAGAATTTTCCCTTAATTGTGTATGAAGCTTTTGCTTTTGGTTTACCCATTTTGGTATCGTCAATACCAGGTTTTTCTTGGGTTCCAGATATAGCCAGTGTTAAAGTAGATGTTGAAAACCCTAAGGTTCTATCTAAAGCTATGTTAGATCTTTCAAAGAACTCCGAACAAAGAAAAATAATGGGCAGTGCGGCGAGGGGCTATGTAAAAAGTTATAGTTGGGAAAAGGTTTCTGATAGATATTCTGAATTTTTGCAGACCGTATTAAGTTATGAAAATCTTACTAACAAACGCAGCTACAACGAAAAATAAAGGAGATGCCGCAATAGTAGGGTGCATGATCCGTGACCTATCGGCTAGATTTCCAAACTCAGAAATAGTATTAGAATCTTCCGAGTCTTTTGTGAATGATAAATTTTTCGAAGGACGAAGATTAATTCATTCAATGTTTTACTATGCTGTTTATAGGGCAGATGCCAAGCTCTTCAAAGCAATGCACACACTTCATGTATTTGTTGCTGTCTTTATATGGTCGTCGGCAAAAAAATTGTTGGATATAAATTTTAATATAATTTTACCCTCAGGTATGGATAGGGTAATGCTAGAGTACGCTAATAGCGATATCATAATCCCCGTCGGTGGGGGTTATTTATCAGCCAAGTCTGGTTTCAATAATACAGTTGCACTGATTTTGCAGTCCCTCCCTTTTATTCTAGGAAAAGTATTAGGAAAACCAGTAGTTGCGTATCCTCAATCAATAGGGCCTTTTGGAAATATATTCCAAGAAAGAGTAGTGAGGTTTACTGTTTCCAGAATCGATAAGATTTTTGTAAGAGAAAATATTTCAAATCAGCAACTTTTAGTTTGGGGTATTAATAAAGATAAGTTTGATAGGGCTTTCGATGCTGCATTTTATTCCAACACCAATACAAAAGATTTAATGAGTTTAGTTATAGAATCTATGAGCATAGACCGAAGTGTTCCCTTGGTCGGTATTACAGTAAGGGATTGGTTTAGTTTGAAGGATCAGGATTATTATGAGAGTGAGATAGCTAAATTCATAGAAAAAATTTCAAAAACCCATAATATATTACTATTGCCACAAGTTACAGACACGGAGCGTAAAGACGATGACAGGTTTCCCTCAAAAAGAATAGCGGAAAAATTGAAAAATAATAAAAGATTATTTTTTATAGAAGATGAATTCAGTTATGATGAGATGAAGGGGCTATATGATAACCTGGATTATTTGGTTGGTACCAGGATGCACTCTAATATATTCGCATTAACTTCAGGTATTCCTTGTATCGCTATTGCCTATGAATACAAAACCCAGGGTATAATGGATGAACTTGGTCTGGGTGAGTGGGTGGTAGATATAGGTTCATTAAGTCACGAAAAACTACTGAGCCTATTTCAGAGCCTTATTAATAAGCGAAGTGCTTATTTAGAAATTTTAGAGTCAAAGTTGGAAAAGTTACCGGGGGGTAACGATCACGTTCTGGAGTATATAAGCAAGTATGTAAGTTAGAATTGAATAAATATGAAAAATAAAATTTTTGGAAATATATTCGCATGTTTGGGCTTGATCGTTATAGTGCTGTTTTATTTATCTTCAACCAAAGCAGTGGGGGGGAACGTAGATAGTAAGTCTCCACTTTTGCAACCTCCGTATAACGGACAAATAAGTGCTTTCGAGTTATCCCACGAACGTTCATCTTATGCCACTCTGTTGTCTTTAGCAGAAAGAAATAAGGTGGATCTTACTAGGGAATTAGCCGATGTATCAGCTCCAGACGCAGGATTTTATAAAGGTAGGTTCTTTAGTTTTTTTCCGCCTGGTATAGCTTATGTAGGTTTACCGTTTTATAAATTAGGTCAATATTTTAATTTGTCTTTATTCTTTGTTTACTCAACAGAAATTATTTTTGCAGTATTAAGTCTAATAGTGCTTTTTAAGATCTCAAAAGAAATATTTAAGCTACCTGTGTGGACTGCTTGCTTTGTTGTTATAAGTACAGGTATAGGTTCTACATTTCTAAATTTTGTAATTACTTTTTACCAGCATGTACCTTCGGTATTTTTCCTACTAACTGCATATTATAGTGTATATCGTTATAGGAATAGTATAAAATTTGGATTTCTTTGGGCTTCATTATTCTGGTCATGTTTCGGCGCTTCGATATTTTTCGATTATCCGAATTTAATTTTGATGTCGCCAATATTGATATATTTCTTGGTATCAGGAGTTAAGGTTTCAATTTTTTCAAGTTCTTACAAAGTGTCGGTGCGAAATTCATTTCTACTCAGTATGCTAGTTATAAGTGTATGGATTGGCATGCATGTCGTCTATAACTATAAAAATTTCGACAATTGGAAAAGATTTAGCAATTCTCTTCCAAGATATGCTCCTCATTTTAAAGATACATTTGAAGAAGTTACCAAAGAGGATACTGAAAAAGTTGCTTCTGAGAAAGAAGCCATATCCTACAGCCTGAACGAGACTAGTTTCATCAATGGTCTATGGGTCATATTGTTTCAGACTAATAAGGGTCTATGGATTTTTTATCCAATATATTTTTTTAGTTTCTTGGGTCTGTGGAAGCTCAGAAAAAATTTAAATCCAGATTTAATTATTCCACTTGGTATAATGTTAGTTAATCTATTTCTATATGCGAGTTTTCATGATCCCTGGGGAGGGTGGGGATGGGGCCCAAGATATCTAATACCATCTATACCATGCGCGGCTATTTATTTCGGTGTATGGCTTTCTGGAAGAAAATATGTCTTGGGTAGAAAGTTATTAGCTCTCTTGCTTTTCTCCTATGCTTCAGCTGTGTCGTTGCTCGGCGTGGTCGGGAAAAATCATATAATTCCTAAGCCAGAATCTGAACTCGATTTGTATATAAGACCTCTAAATTTTTGGACAGGTTATAAATTTGTTCAAAGAGGAGAGAATGGTACTTTTTTATACAACACGTTCCTAAGGGATAAGATGAGACCGATAACTTACTACTATCTGCTCGCAGGTACGTCAATAGTTATATGTGTCTTCACATTATGGGTAGTACCCTTGAAGAAGGAATATTCAATAGAAAATAGTAAGTTACTCTGAAGTCGCTTAGTTATCAACAGCTCAGTTTGTTATAATTAAAGACCAAAAATTAACTACCTTGAATATGAAATTCAAAGCTCGTTTAGCATTGGAAGCCTTTGCTCTCATACTCGGTTTCTTTTTGCTTATTAGTTCACAAGCAAAAGCCGCTCCACCAAGTGGTTTTACTACAGACACGTTGGTTGGTGCTGGTCTAAACAACCCTACTGCAATTGGTTTTACACCAGACGGTAGACTCTTTGTGGTTGAGCAAGGTGGAAGCATAAAAATTTATAAAAACAACACTCTATTAGCAACGCCTTTTGGCAGTGTTCCTGCTTTTGCGGATTCGGATCGTGGAGCTTTGGGTATAACTTTTGATCCAAATTGGAACACTAGTCCTTTTGTATATATTTATTTCATAGACAAAACAGACGGCTTCCATAAAGTATGGAAAGTAAACGCAAGCGGAGACGCAAGTTCCGGTAATTGGGTAGAAGTTTATAAGTCCGGTGTAGTTGCTGGTAGTAACCATGCTGGTGGCGCAATACACTTTGGTCCAGACGGAAAACTTTATATAGGAATAGGAGACAGTGGTCTAACTTTCAAAGTCCAAGACCTTAGTTCACCACTAGGTAAACTACTAAGAATAAATTCAGACGGAACTATTCCAAGCGACAATCCATATTTCGGACAAGCAGGAAAAGAACAAAGAGTGTGGGCATATGGTTTTAGGAATCCATTCCGATTTCAGTTCGATTCTGTAAAAGGTACGCTATTGCTTGCAGACGTTGGAGAATCTACATGGGAAGAAATAAATATAGTAGAGAAAGGTAAGAATTACGGTTGGCCACTAGCTGAGGGTAAATGCACTATTAATTGCGGTGGCTTGATCGATCCTATTTATGTATACCCCCACACAACGGTCAATGGTCATAATACTGGTGCAATAGTAGGTGGTTTTGTTAGTCGGAGCTATAACCTACCTCCTGAATACGACGGCTCATATTTTTTTGCAGATTTCTCGCAGGCTCGTATTAGTCGTCTAAAGATCAACGACACAGCAACAGGGGTAATTGGAACAGAGATTCCATTCGATTCGGGAGTAAGTACAATTACAGACCTAGTACAAGGGCCAGATGGTAATATTTATTACGTTACGATCTCACCAGGAAAAATATATAGAGCTAAGGGTCCATTGGCTCCGGTTCAAGCGGGTATGTTTCAGAAACAATCGGTCATATCTTCAGGTTTAAGTTCGCCAACTACTTTTACATTTGCACCAGACGGAAGAATTTTTGTTGGAGAGTTATTCGGCAAGATTAAAATAATAAAAAATGGAAATGTGTTAGGTACACCTTTTGCACAGTTGGCGGTAAAAGGCACAGACGCTTTGGGTGTATATGGTATAGCGGTTGATCCAGATTGGAACAATAACCACTTTTTGTATGTCTACTATATTGCTCCCGATGGCTTTCACAAGGTGGTGAGATTTAATAGTCAGGGAGATACAGATTTTCAAGCTCCTGTGGTCATATTTAATTCTCAGTCAGATTCAGGCCCTTTCCACGCAGGCGGTGCTTTGGATTTTGGGAACGATGGGAAATTATATCTTGCGATTGGTGACGGAAGTATTTCATCGCGTGTTCAAAATCTATCCAATTTATATGGGAAGGTTTTAAGAATAAATAAAGATGGAACAGTACCTTCAGACAATCCATACGTGTCTACCCCTGGTGCAGATCCAAGAATTTGGGCGCTTGGTTTTCGTAATCCATTTCGTTTTCAGGTAGATAAATCGAGTGGCGAATTGTTTTTAGGGGATGTGGGGGAACTCTCCTGGGAAGAGATGAATATTGTAAAGAAAGGTGCAAACTATGGTTGGCCAAAAACGGAAGGTAAATGTCAAAATAATTGTGCTGGACTAACAGATCCATTGTTCGCATATGCACACGTAAGTGCTAACTCAAGTCTAGGAGGCTCAATAATGGGAGGGTTCGTATTCAGGGGGAGTAATTTCCCTCCAGATTTCAGTAATAATTACTACTATGGAGATTTCACACTGGGTTTTATTAGAAGGGTAATTTTACACGAGCACGAAGATGGTGAAATAGAAGCTCAATCAGAAGCACCTTTTGATACCGACGCAATAGGCATAATAGATCTCAAACAGGGACCAGACGGAGCCTTATATTATCTGTCTCTACTTAAAGGGAGTCTTGTTAAGATATTTTCTTCGACGGGTAATTTGTTACCCATAGCAAAATCTTCCGCAGATACTCTACAAGGTCAGCCACCACTAACAGTTAATTTTTCCAGTAGCGGTTCTTCTGATCCAGAAGGCAAACCTTTGTCTTTTAGTTGGAATTTTGGAGACGGACAAACTTCTACACAACCGAACCCTTCACATTTATATGTAAACAAGGGTCAGTTTAATGTGACTCTTTCAGTAAGCGATGGGGTAAATTCTGTGAGTACTTCTCCGATTGTTGTGAAAGTAAGTAATCCACCAGTCTTAAGCTTTATATCACCAAATCCAAGCACTCTATATAAAGCGGGTGATACGATAAATTATGAGTTTTCAGCTATGGATAGCGACGGGAAAATTTTGCCTGACTCTGCGTTTACTACAGAAGTAAGATTTCATCACAATGTTCATTTTCACCCTTTCATTGCACCTTTCACTGGTAGAAAAGGCTCATTCGTAATCCCTGCAGAAGGAGAGGTTTCTCCTGATGTTTGGTATAAAATAATTGTTACGGCAAAAGATTCATTTGGGTTAACTACTACTAAAGAACTGGATATTTTTCCGAGAATTAGTAATTTGGTTGTTAAGAGTAATCCCGAGGGAATGATTATTAATATCGACAGTCAGCCAAAAGTATCTCCACAAACTTTTTCTGGAGTCGTTGGTATTAATAGAATTCTAGAAGCCCCAAATCAAACCTTAAATGGCATAAACTACGTATTCGAAAGTTGGAGCGACGGCGGAGCGCAGACTCATACTATAGCCACACCAAACACAGATACTACTTACATTGCCAACTTTAAAGTCGCAACAGTACCGCCAGTAGATTCTTTTACATCCGAATTTTTCAACAACAAAAATCTTACGGGCACACCAGCTTTAGTAAGAAACGACCAAGAAATAAATTTCGTCTGGAACGCTCTTAGTCCAGACCCTAAAATTCAACCAGATTTTTTTTCCGCTCGTTTTACAAAAAAAGTGAATCTACAGAGTGGTAAGTATAAATTTACCCAAACCTGTGACGACGGTTGCAGAATATTTGTAGGTGGTAAAAAAGTAGTAGACGATTGGAGCGACCACGGCAGTAGAACTACCAGTGGAGAAGTAGACTTGCAAACCGGAGAACACGAAATAAAAGTAGAATACTACGAAGCCAGTGGTGGTGCAGTACTTATAGCTAACTACCAAAGAGTAGGCGACATAACTCCGGTAAATATTCCTACAGACTACGCGCTAATATTTTGGAACTTCCCAAACGCACCCTTCACTCTCGTTCCTCAAATTCCCACTACGCCACCACTCGCAACAACCACAAGTCCAAATATAGATTTCACTTGGGGCAACAACGCACCTGCCACAGGAGTAGCTCCAGAGTTCTTTATAGTGGAAGCCAAAGCAAAAAAACTTTTCGAAGACGGTCTATATAATTTCGAAACTATTTCTGACGACGGTATAAGACTCTATATAAACGGAGAAAAAATACTAGACCAATGGAACGACCACGGTACAACTACGTACACAGCTACCAAGCAAATGTCAGCAGGTCTCCACGAAGTAAAGGTAGAATTTTACGACAGAACTCTTTGGGCAAGACTTGCTTTAAACATAAACAAACAAACCGGTCCCGCTGGTTTCTTTGCAAGCTGTTATAACGGAACAAGCTTACAAGGCAGTCCAATTTACATTGCCAATTACCAAGATATTAATTTTGTCTGGAACGGGGGTAGTCCTAGTGCAAGTGTGCCTGTAGACCAGTTCTCTTGCCGCTTCACTAAACTGCAGAACTACCCAGCAGGAAACAAAACCTTCACCGTAACCGCAGACGACGGCGTAAGACTCTACATAGACGGCGAACTAGTAATAGACAAATGGAAAGACCAAGGCAGTACCACCTACACAGCAACCAAAAACCTAACCGCCGGCGCCCACGAAATTAAAATAGAATACTACGAAGCCTATGGTGGAGCCGTTCTAAAATATTCCGAACAATAGCGACAAGGTCGCAAGAAGGGTAGGCTCCAAAAAGGCTTTGCCTGTTACTGCTTAAGTCAACGCAAGTCCCTAAAGTCGCGCTATGTCAGTAATTATTCCTAGGTTATAACCATGGAATTAGTTTTACTATTTCCATATATCTCTGGACAAAAACATAAAAATATTGTAAAATAATTTCTTCTTGATTCTAAAATCTTACTTCAGTTCAAAAAGGGGGCAACAAGATGAGATTGAAATTGATTCTTCTACTAGCAATTCTGCTAAGTTCAAGTCTCTTCACGCAGGCACAAACGGGTTTTCAGGTTCCTCAAAAACCACAACCCTACGTCCCAGTGAACGATTTCGACAATATCCTGGACCCGGCGTTGGTACAAACCTACAACCAGACACTTAGCGACTATTACAAAAAAACAGGTCGCTCAATCTGTGTTATAACCATTCCCACGCTAGGTGGCATGGATATCGAAACCGCCGCAATAGATACTTTCCGTGCCTGGGGCATTGGAGACAAGCAAGGTCCAAGCAGAGACATGGGTTTGCTGCTGCTCGTTGTATTTAAGGAGCGGAAATGGAGAATAGAAACCGGCTACGGAAATGAAGGCGATCTCCCAGACGGCAAAGCCGGAGAAATTCTCCGCAACAACAAGCACTTCATGGCGAGCAAGAACCCAACCGAAGCCGTACGTGGGGTTATAAACGAGCTCGCCGCTCACTTCGACCAGAAAGACAAAGAGCAAGGGAGGGGAGTGTATGGTTCAGGAATAGTAACCCAGAAACCCCCACCCACAACCGCAGAAAAAGTGGTCGGGATAATTATTCTTGTCATTTTTGTCTTGGTGGCGTTGTTTGTTCTAATTATGGTTATCGCCTTTTTCTATAGTTTGGCTACAGGAACTTACAGGCGAAGCTCTTCTTACTCTGGATCCAGCTCCGGCTCTGGCGGCAGTGGTTGGGGTTCGGGCGGTGGATCATCAGGCTCAAGTTCCTCCGGCGGTGACGGTGGTGGAAGCTCTGGCGGAGGTGGCGCAAGTGATTCGTGGTAAATAAAACCACGAATTTTTTATTTACCCAAGAATTGAATGCATAGGCAAAATAATATATAAATAACCCTTATTCAAATATTCAAAACTTTCAGTAGGAGGAATAATCATGTGTAAATTAGAGTCGCTTACCTTGAATGAAATAATTGGTTCCGATTCAAAAAGTTTTTTTCAAACTATGCGTTTGCGTCATTTCGAAAAATTTTCTCGTTTCTGCTACGACTGGCTTGGAATATCTTACATAAGTAAACATGAGAAAACTGGTATTCATTTGGTCCCACGGGAATTGGAATCTACCAAGGCAAACGACGAGCTATTTTTACAATTCTCTAAAAAGCGAATTCTTCTAACTTTTAAACGTTCCGTGGCTCAAATTAAAAATATGGGTCATGCGGAAAAACTCGCTCAAGATCTACTGTTAAGTTTTAGGACTGCCTATCAAAACCCAGTGGCGCTTTCGAGGCTATGCTTAATACTGTTCTCTATCTGGGACCTAACTGTTAGAAATGCTAAAAATCCTAATAATGCATTTCTCTATACAGACGACGAAAAGGAATTAGCTAATGCTCTAAGAACTGGAAATAATCCAAAGGAAATTCTTAAAGGACTCAAATCTTTACTAACAAGGAAACAGTCAGAAGTTAGAAGTTGTGTCGAAGACTGGGATGGTGTAGTAGAAGAAGTGTATCGTGAATCCTACCTAGATTTCTTAGACTGCATAAACAATTTAGCTTTAAGGATAGAAGACCTGAGTGAATTCTTTTGGAATCCAAGTTGGGAGCAGTATATAGACTTCCTAAACATTTTCGGGGAGTTAGTAAGTACGAGTCTGGAAGACGAAAGGAGTATAGATGTCTATTTCTTTTGGGAAGATATTCGAAAATCGCTAACCAATGGTAGTCAGAATATTGGCAGTATTTGCGAAAAACAAATACAACAATGTCGGCGTCAAGTGTTTTACTTGAAAGATGTTTTTGGAAAAACTTTCCCAGAAGAAACCCCTGGTCTGTTTAAGAAAGTAGAGTTGGACATAGCCATTCACTGGCATTGGTTAAAACTTTCGCAAACCCATCCGGACTTCGTGGTTGTGTTGACTCCAGAACCAGACTCAATTTGCAATGCTTGTTTGGGTGGTGCTGGAATAGGGGAGCATTGTAAAGATAAGACTCTAGGAGGCTCTACTGACAAGCATGCGTACATAGCTCTTTCAAAAATTTTGCAACAAAACGAGACTGAGTTTCCGCCAGATAAAGACCAGTCAGTTCTACATATCCCAATTAAGTTGTTTTACGATGTGGGTTTTGTGGAGTCGTTCAATAAAGAGTTTATAGCTTCCATAAGAAAGGAAGTTAATGGCTGTGAATAGTTCGCAGCCATTTTTTTATATACTTTCAAAAAGTCTAATTTTACCACTCCAGTTGCAATTGCAACTTGGGTGGTAAAGTATCTGTTTAGGGGTTAAACTAAGTCTATGATTTTAAAAATTCTATCTATAGGTGTGCCCGTAGTTGTATATGTTTTTCTACCAATACTTACCCACTGGTTAAGTGGAAAACCTCCAGTGAAAAGAACTACTTTAATTCTTGCAGGGTTAATATATTTTGTTTCCTGGTACTTACCTTCGCCAAAGGTGGACGGTATGCAGACCGCTTTTCTGACTCACTTCGTAGGCGGGGGAATATTTAGTGGGATTGTTTGGGTATATATACGAAACCAACTTGGGCTAAAATATAGACCCCTCCAAGACTTGGTTTTTACCTATGCGTTAGTTTCTGCGCTGGGTGTATCAAACGAAATTTTTGAATTTTTTATTACCCGGGCTGGACTCGCTAGTCTATCTTCTTACGACACATGGTGGGACCTAGTAGCAAATACTTCCGGTGCTCTACTCTTTTGGGTTTTGTATTACATTTATAGGGTCACAAAAAAAACCAACTAAATTAATAAAATAAAATTTTCTATTTTTACGATCGTAAATTATATATTGCGACGCTTTTTTGTTTCCTAATGGCTTTATAATCCTTAAGGTATATTTTGACTAAAGCCAGCTAAGAAAATATAATCATCTATATTTTCTTTTAGAAGGAGGTGAATATGAAAATCTCAGTCTTGGGAACAAACGGTGTGGGTAAGACCCCGCTTGCAAGAAAAATGAAAGCAGAAATGAAAGCCGTGGGTGTAAAGGCCAAGCGCATTCGTTGCCCTTACTACCCAGGAATTTTTGGAAATAGGTTAGAAGAATTTCTCAGCCCAAGGTTCAAAAAAGGTTTGGGGCTTCATTGTCTCTATTTAGTTTTCGCCGTTCTGCTTTTCCCACTTTGTGTATTTGTTTTCAATAATAAAACACAAATATGGGAGCATGATCCAGGAGTCGAAGTTCTTGCCTATGGATATTCCTATAATTCAAGAACGTTGATCTTTATTGGAAGAATAATTCAGGCTATTTTTCCTAAACCCGACTACTACATATTAATTGAGAAAACCGATTGGGCATATAAGATCGCAAGAAAAAGAAACGAAGGATGGTCAGAGGATCTTATTCAGAAGTACTTTAAGCGAATAGATAAATTTGAGGGTTTCCTTAAGCAAAGTATCCCCAAGGGTTCGTTGGTCATAATTCAAAAGGCAATCTATCCTGAAAGCTAAATTCAGAATACAAGCAAGCTTTGTTTTTCTGTTTAAAAAACTTTCAGAATTCACAAAGGAGGCAATATTAGCACTATCAAGCTACATGTTGAATTCGATCACCCAGAAATCGCATGGGTCATCCGTGACCCTGCCGATACTAAAAGCTTTTCGGCAGACGACGGAGAAGTTCTCTATATTTTTTCTACCGAAGAAAAACTCCGCGACTTTGCGGACAAGCGAGGTGTGGGTGAATATGTTCCAAAGTCATATCCCTGGAACGAGTTTGTAGACAAGTTTCAGTCAAGCTACAAAACTGCTTATGTAGATATTGTGTTCGAAACCGGTATCTGTTCCCATACCCCAATCATAAAGTACGAATAATTAGCCAATACTAGGCTATTTTTTATTTCTTGCACATAGATAATGTGTTTTGTATACTATTTCTTCTATCAGAACAACCATAGCAATAGGGAGGGGATATGCCAGATAAGGAAAATTCAGAGGTTGAGAAAAATGAAAAGCATTTTGTTAATATTTACAAAATGAGTGACGCGCAGCTCCTCGAGGGCTTACCCCCCGAGGTGCAAGAATCTATAATGCAAAAAGTGGAGGCTCAGTATCAGGCCTTCGAAGCGGGGTACGAAGAAATGAAGGTGGGTTTAGAGGGTTTAGATTTGCATACCCTAGAAAAAGAAATAAAATCCACCCTTCCCAGATTCCGAAAAGAGGCTATCGAGAGAGAAAAAATTGCTTACCTCAAGAACGAAAAACCTCCCACAAAAGATGAAGTGTGGAGATGGCTAAACGCCCCAAGGGGACAGGTATACGATGTATACATTTCCCCGAAAGACTAAGAGATAAAACCCTGCTATTTATAACCTACAGAATGTAGGATTTTTTATTTACACTTGACTTATTTTTATAAATATGGTATAAACAAATTTCACAAAAATAGGAGGTGAAAAATGGATCAGCAAATAAAAACCGTTTTAAGAAATGGTTTCAAGCGTAAATCAGTTTTTGCGCTCGTTGCAGTTATGTTTAACCTATGGGTATTCCTCATGGTACTCCCCAAATTTCCAGAGCTCATAAATCTGATAATTAAAGCATCTATGACACGACTCCTTATTATGCTAGTGCCAAGTTTAGTAATAGTAGGTTTGCTTGTGAATCTTTACGCATATCTCAAAAAAGCTAAATTGTCTAAACCATGCTTAATTCCGGTTTATAAGCAACCTTTTTTCATTAGTAAGGATTCCGAAAATAGTAACATGCTAGTATTAAGTTATTTTCCTTTTAGACCCGTCGTTATCTACTGGGGAAATAAACTTTCTGAAGAGCAAATAGAAGCCATTCTTGCTCACGAGAAAGCGCACGTGGCTAGTCATGATGCGCTTTGGAGTCAGTTAATAATTACTCTTCTTTTGCCTGGGTTATATCTAGCATTTATCTGGATAGTCTCGACATACCACGATATTCTTACCCATGGCACAGACGGTGTTTGGTTATTAAAAGTCTTCTGGGATATTGTCTTCATTGTCGTTTTCTGTCCAATATTTTTTAACCAGTACAGGCAGCAAAACGAGTATCAGGCAGATTTGGTAGCAGCCCTTACCGTAGGGAAGGAAAAGTATTTGGAAGCTTTTCGCATAATTTGCTCACATCTTTCAGAAAAAAGTAAGAAGGGAAATTTGATAGAGAAAATTTACGCAAGTCACCCTACTTACTACCAGAGAGTAGAAAGGCTTCATAAATTAATACCATAGGACAAATGTCCTATTTTTTTATAAAAAAATACCAGTCTATTAATTAACTGGTAGTAAGATAGTAATGAGTTTGAGAGTTCACAAAGATGTCAGTAATATCCGACTGCTCAAACTCGCTTAGTTCTTCAAAATTTTGTTTGCTACTCAAATCTAAATATACAAACAAGTTAGGGTAGTCAAACGTCGCAAGTTTTTCATTTATACCATCCATCATTCCGAATACATTGTCTGCATCGTAATGTACAACAAGGTGTAAGAACTGAAGAGTTAATACTTGTTCCTTTAACTGGTCATACATTCCAACAGCTATGTTGTAAGTCACCCCTTTCTTCAGTATTGTAAGCATCTTTTCCTCCTAGGTTTAGCGAGTAGTATACGAATAGCTAATATACATAAATTTTTTCTTATTGCCAAATAACTTAGCTCAGCAAACCCAGTGAAATTATGGATATAAAAATTAACAAAATTCCAACGTATTGGTGCTTTCGTAGGCGTTCTCTGTTAAGTACTACCCCCACCACAGCGGCCAAGCCAATGTATGCTTCGCTAATTGTTGTGGCTATGGAAATAGGTAGGTATGTGTTTGCATAAGCAAAACAAAGCCAAGCAGTATTATCAAAAAAAGTTTCAGCAAAAATTATTTTAGGATAAGTTTTTAAGTTCGAAATCATTAGCCCAAATTCCTTCCTAAATATAATGACTATTAAGCTGAATACTCCTAAGAAAAAATGCACATACCAAAGAGTGAGTAAAGGCGAAATATTAGCACTAGAATAACCATAAAGGAAATTTGTTACACCCATGGCAGTAGCAGCAAGTAACGCGAATATAACACCCTTCTCTATGAGTCTTTTGTGGAAGTGTAGGTGTCTGAATGCTTTTGTAGAAGTTAAAACTATTCCAACAAAAGCAGCTATTATACAGACTATCTGCAAAATACTAAGATTTTCTTTTGCTATAGCAAGGCTTAGTAATACCGTAATAGGTAACTCAATTCCATAAACAGGTTCTACTACAGAAAACTTTCCAAGTTTAAGCGCTTCGAAATCTAATATTGCCGCTATTAAAGATATTAAAAAAGTAAAAAATAAAATTAAAAACGAAGCACTTTCAAATGCTAAAGGGATCTCTTTATAAACGAAAGGCAATATAGCTAAACTGCCAAATCCACAAATAAATAACAGTGCATGAATGTTGCCTACCGCCCTAACAGTTTTCTGAATAAAAAAATCTCCAAAAGTCCAGGACACTAAAGCACCCACAGCGAAAATTATACCTATATTACTCATAGTCTAATTATAACCCCTACAGTATTCTTATCGCCTCATAAATGCTAAAATACATATCTGATATATGGAACTAGCTGTAACTATAAAAATAGAAACCATCCAAAAAGTAAAAGGTTGGTTTAGTTTTCTCTCTCCAGAACAATGGCTTCTGGTTATTTCAGTTATTATTTCAGTTTTAGTAACAACTTGGTCGGCCATTCATGGTTATACAGTCGCCTATGGAGATAGCGAGTCGCATTTAAACATAGCTAAAAGAGTAATAGATTCTCTCACTCCAGGTTTTGCTCAGCTTGGCGGTATTTGGTTACCTATGCCACACCTACTTATGGTGCCTTTTGTGTATTTCGACTTTCTGTGGCGAACAGGCCTAGCTGGGTCTATTGTTTCTGGAATCGCATTTATAATTTCTACTCGCTATATTTATAAGCTTACTTACTTAGTAACTCAAAATAAAACCGCAGCATTCATAGCTGGGATTGTGTTGGTCTCGAATCCAAATTTACTCTATATGCAAAGTACTCCCATGACAGAGACTTTGCTCATTATGTTTTTTCTTCTATCTAGTTTCTATTTTGTAAAATTCCTGAAAGAAGATAAGAATATTCTCTGGTTATTACTAGCTGGAATATTTGGTTTCTGCGCAACCATGAGTCGTTACGACGGCTGGTTTCTGGTCGCCGCCGAAGCTGGTCTGCTATTTCTCTATTATTTACCTATTAAATTTTCTTTGCCTAGTAGGGGAGAATCTCTAAAAAAATATATAAAACGCGTTTTCCAAAGATATCGTTGGTTGCTAATGGAGGGTAAGCTAATTATGTTCTGCACAATTGCTTTCTTTGGAATATTGCTATGGTTCATATGGGGTTATCTAATTCTCGGAGATCCTCTCTATTTTTCTAGTTCAGAATATTCAGCAAGAGCGCAGCAACTTGAGTGGCACAGAAAAGGGGAATTACCAGCTTATCACAATCCTGCGCTCGCATTCCTTTATTACTTTGTGACGGCCATGAGCAATGTAGGTGTTTTTATTTACGCAGCAGCCATAGTCGGGTTGGTTAGTTTTTTAAACATAAGAGAAGACAAAAAAAATTGGCTCATTGCTATTGTGCTTCTTGTCCCATTTATATTTAATGTTACAACTCTCTTTTTAGGACAGTCTGTTATTTTTATTAAACACTTAACCCCATATACCTTTGACTGGACGCTATTCAATGTTCGTTACGGAATAATGATGGTACCCCCGGCTGCATTCTTCATAGGATGGTTATTTTCAAAATCGACCATCAACGGAAAACTTCTGCTTGGTGGATTAATGTTCGCCCAACTCGGTTTGTACTATGTTGGTTACAGTAAGGTTATAACTTTTGAAGACGGAGTTAGAGGGCTTTCATCAGCTGTAGCAAAAATCCCAGATGTCCAAGGGTGGATAAATACAAATTACGACAGCGGGTTAGTGCTGGTAGACGACTATGCTAGAACCATGTCTATCATAAGGACCAATATTCCTATGAATAGAATTATCTACGTTGGAAACCGTGGTTACTGGGACGACTCATTTATAGCTCCAGAAAAATATGCCACCTGGATTATTATGCAAAAAAACGACGCCCTATGGACAAAGCTCTACGAAAATCCAGCCATGCAAGGAAGAGTTTATAAGTATTTCAACAAAGTATATACCTCTCCCGAAGTATTGGTTTTCAAACGTACAGAAAAACCAATAGAACCAGCGGATGAGATTCCTACAACCGTACCCAAGGAGTATCGGTAATTGACAAAACACACTTAAATATGTAAAATATTTAGTCTTTTTTATTTTAGTTTCAAAAGGAAAAGTCTCAATGGAAGATCTTTCGCAAAGATTCCCCGGGTCGATCTACTTTGGTCAAAACCAAGAGTTAACACTCAACCCTCAGAAAAACTTTTTGGGGGTAGTCGTCCACGAAAAAGACGAAGAGGGTTGCTGGGAAGAGCTAAAGGTAATGATGGCAGGAATAAGGCGACGGTTGTCGCTCGAATACCTAGTCGTTAGACCCAACGAAATAGAGTTACTCGCACAACTCTGTTACTTGGGAGTTAAAAACATTATCGTTATGCTTACTCCCAGATCCGTCGAACACCAACTCGAGCTTTATGAGATGATGAAACGAGTGCAAACAAAGCCACGAGTCATCCCAGTACGGGCAAAAGAGTGTGACTATTTTGGCACCGAACTTGGCCAAATAATGTCCCTCCCGCGCGGTACCGGAAAATTTGCATCCGGCTGGTACTCTTCTATGCGAAGCGGAGAAGACGACAGATTTCTGCTCCTCGTCGCCCAAGAAATCGAGAGTGTGTTTGGTATCCAAGAGGATTAACTACCCAATAAATGGGTATTTTTTTATAGACTAGTAAAACGCGCGGGCGCGCGTTTTACTAGTCTTTTATAATATCTTAGAATTGCCTAAAATTAAGACATAACCTATAACACACAGAAACAAATGGAAAATTTAAAGTTTAATCCTGAAGCAGAGTTAGATCTACGAAGAAAGGTCATTGAATATATAGAGCAAGAAGGTATAAACGATGTGGTTTTTACTACACCGGGCAAAAAAGACCGTCCACAAAAGTCTCGTGAAGAGCTAGAGGAAATATTCGCACCATACGCAGAAATTTTTCTAGAAGAGTATGCAGTAGACTCATAAGAAGACGAAGAACAAGCTACGCTCATTTAAGCGTTCAAAAAAAGTGTAGACCCACACAGCAAAGAAAGACTACCCAAAGCACTAGAGGAGTATGTGGACGGTGTAATAGACCTTATGGAAGGGAAAGAGGTCCCAGAATATGAAGCAATGATGGATCGTGTTGGTTTAGACTATAAAAAAATACTAAAGTCCAGAAAAAAAGACATTACAAAAGCCCAGCTATTAATAGAAGCAATTTTAAAAGCAAAAGATATTTATGCGGCAATTGCAGAAAGTTATAAGTATCCAGTGGAATTTTCGGGATTCGAAAGAGACGTGGAAACTAAAGACTTTCCTGGAATATTGAAAAAAGCTTTCGGTGAAGAGTTGCTTCAAAAAGCTCTAATATCAAAAATTTCGTATAATCCTAACCTCGTGAATGTAAGATTTAATGATGACGAATATTTACTTGCCAAAGATAAGTTTCAGAAATGAAAAAGTGTAGTGCCTGAAGCAGGTGAATTTACATATGTAGGTGAATATTTTCCCAACTGGAATACCGATCCAGATTGTGGCAAAGTTGTAATACCTACACCAATCCGTTTTTATAGTTTTGAAAACGAAAATACAGATGAATATAAATATCTAGACGACTTAAAGCCAGAAGATAAAATGCGGGCTTACAAACTTTCAAATTTTTCTCACGAAATAGCGCATCATATTTTTGCGTACCTTATGACCGCAAAAAAGCGCGAGGAGTGGAAGAAATTGGTAGACCAAAATTCTTTCGTTACTCGTTATGTAGAAGAAACATACGCAGAAGACGAAGAATTAAAGTACGAAGAGTCTTTTACAGAAAGTGTGGGGTTGTATATAGCAGTACCAGACTACCTTCAAAGAACACATAATGGTTTTTATGAATTTATTCAGACCAATTTTCCGGAAATAAAGAGTCCTCGCATTTTTACTTCTGTGGAAAACTAACCTTGACGATTTCTGTTTTATAGTAACCTATAGCTGATATACTAATAAGATCCCCTAATTGGTTAGGGAATTTACAATTAAACAAAAATGGTTATGAAAAATAAACTAAAATCGATCATTTCCAGCGTACTCACTCTGGCTGTTTCGATAGTTTCATTCGTGCCAACTGCGGCAAACGCAACAGTACCGAGCACGCCTTTTACCGCTGAGTATTTTAGTAATAGATATTTAACAGGTAGCCCAACCCTCACTCGCTCAGATGCAGAAATAAACTTCTCTTGGGCAGGAGGTTCGCCTGACCCTTCCATTCCAGTAGATGATTTTTCTGCTCGCTGGACCACGACTGAATTTTTTGAAGCAGGAACATGGAATTTTGCAATGACCTCAGACGACGGCGCAAAGTTGTTTATAGATGGTACATTAGTAATTAATGACTATATTGGTCATGCAGTTAGAACCGTAACTTCTCCAGTTGTGCTTACTGAAGGTATGCACACAATAAAAATGGAATACTACGAAGACCACGGTGGTGCATATGCAAAACTAAATTGGAGTAAAGCTGCTCCAACAGCCGAAACCGATTTCGGTGCTAAGTTCTGGAATTTTAACCTAACAAGTGTTCCAGCTATTCCTCTAACTGCACCCGATTACTCTACTAGTTTTACAGATATAAATTTTGCATGGAACGCTGGGAGTCCTAATCCAGCCATAAACAATGACTATTTTGTAGGTCAGTTCAAGGCTGTAAAAAATTTCGCACCTGGATTGTATCAATTCGAAGCGCTTTCTGACGACGGGGTAAGGGTATTTATAGACAACGTTCCAGTTATAGACGAGTGGAGCGATCATGCTTCTGCTACATTTGTAGGGTATAAAAATTTAGCAGCTGGTTTTCATAACATTAGAGTTGAATACTTCGAAAGAGGTGGTGGAGCAATCTTAAAGTTTAACTACAAGAAACTTAATTTCCCTCCTTCTTCATACACACAGGATTGCTGGAACAATAGAGACCTCTCGGGTAGTCCTGTATTTTCTACTTCCACTAACAGTATAAATTTCAATTGGGGAAATGGTTCACCAAATCCTTCTGTAAACAACGACAACTTCTCTTGTAGGTTTACCAAAACCCAATTCTACGACGAGATGGATGAGCATACATTCAACATAACTTCCGATGACGGTACAAGATTGTATATAGATGGCGAATTGGTACTTGATGACTGGATGGACCATCCTGCTATTACAAGAACAGTAACCAAAACTCTCCCAGCCGGCGACCATGTTATAAAACTTGAATATTATGAGCGTGGTGGCGGAGCTTTGGTAACTTTGGTAGAGCACTAATTTCTGAAAAAAATAACCTCCACGAGTGGAGGTTATTTTTTTTCTATACACTAAAGTGTTACCTAGTTATAATAACTTGCATGGAATCTAATAATTTATAATGAGTAAGACAAAAGTAATTTTCGGAAGTTTATTTTTAAGTGTTGTATCCGCAGTTCTTGCTGTGGGTTTTCAGTTTTATTATCTTTACCCAGGATTAAGCGAAAAAAGTTCTGTACTTGGTGCAGAGAAACCGCTATACAGCAATCGTTTCTGGGAATATCAGTGTATAGATACCATGAAATATTCAAGAGACACAGCTAGGGCATGGAACGGTAGGCAAATTGAACTTACTAAGCTTGTAGATAAACAGATGGACGCAATCGTAAGCCTAGGTGCAAACTGTGTTGCCATAGGTACTCCTTACGACGACGAATTTGTACCGTTCATGAAAGTTTGGCTTGCTTCTGCTCGTGAGCGTGATTTAAAAATTTGGTTCAGAGGTAATCTTTCAGCTTTCGAAGGTTGGTTCGATTACCCTAAAATGAAGAATTTTAACGAACACCATTCTAAGGTATTTAGTTTTATAACTACCTACCCAGAATTGTTTGAACCTGGAGATATTTTTACTCCTAGCCCGGAAACAGAGAACACTATACTGAAAGGTGGTTGGAGTAGAGAAAATACTTCCTACTTAAATACTTTCTTAGTGGATTCTTATGTTAGTTGTAATCAGGCTTTTTCAAAAATAAGTAAAAAAGTTAACTGTGGTTATTTTTCTAGTAACGGCGATGTCGCTCTAAAAGTCTTAACACAAAAAACAATAGATTCTACAGGTGGAATTGTAGTAATAGATCATTTTGTGAATACAGTAAGTAAAATGGAGACGGATATAAAAAAACTTCACGATCTCCGCAGTTCCTTTGTAGCAATAGGGGAGTTCGGCGCACCAATTCCCGATATAAATGGGAATCTTACAGACAAAGAGAAGAGGCAGCTCATTGAGGGATTTTTAAATGTATTTTACAGACAAAGGAAAATTGTTAAAGCTGTAAACTATTGGACACTAACAGACGGGTCAACCGCATTGTATTCCGACGATCTCGCCAAAGCAAGTAGTGCTACTGAGTCTATAAAACGATATTACAAACCATCTTTGGTAAGTGGAACTATAACCGACACGGTTCGTAGACCCCTGGCAGGTATTCCTGTTACCATAAATTCTGGGGGACCGCTTGCTCAGTCCACGCTTACCGATTCAAATGGAAATTTTGGAATTCTACTTCCTAGCGGTACAGTACATCTCCGAGTTGGAGGAAATGGATATGAGGTACAAGAATTAATTACCTCAAGTGCTATAGGAGAAAAGGTGGACGCAAATTTTTCACTTTCTCCTATTAATCCTAGTATCTTTTACCAATTAAAATTGAATACTTTGGGTAATAAATAAGTAAGCCATATATGTCTGGACAGGTTTAAATATTACCCATAAAATACTTTTCTGAATCGCAATTTAGTTAGGAGGAAAATTTCATGCAGAAACCGAAGCTTGGTGCTTTAAAAGAGGATGATCAGTTAGTTTTGGTAAACATTCTATTGTTTTTAGGTGACGCTCTTACTGTGGAAGAAGAGGCTGTTTTGTCACCCTACAAGACCCCTATTCCCAGATTTTTTATGGTGACGGGAGAAATGGGTATGGGGGAAGAAACGCTTCCACCCGGAGAGTTAAAAGACTATCTGGATGTTCGCGTCCCGTCTTCGTCTTCTAAGCCATATTTATGCAAATTGGTAACCATCAATAAAACTGAAACGGGATATTATCTTTTACTCACTGAGTTTGTAGAAAATGAGAATATTATTTTTCTCATGTACAATGATCCGGTAAAGAAAACCGAATACTTCTTCTTGATACGTAAGCAGAAGGGGTCCTCAGAGCCTGAGAACCTTAATACTCTAATCTCTAACGTAAGACAGTTTACCGAAGATGGTATCTCTTTCGTCGGACAGTTGTCTGAAGACATGTCTATACATCAAGCAGTTAATTTCTTCCGGGATGAAACAATTGGGAAAGTAAATAATGACCGTAAGGTGTTACTCGACTCGGCGGAAAGTGTAATTAAGGCTGCAGGCGGAAAAGTTTTTCTTGCTTAGTTAAATTAACCTATATGTGTAGGTTATTTTTTGTAGATAAAAAAATACGCAGTCTTAAGCACTGCATAAAACATTTAACTCTTCGTGGTGAATTACGTAACGAATCCCTTGAAGTCCAAGGAAGCGTTCCATGCTAGGGTCACCCTCGGGTGCGCAGACCGCTACTCTCTCAAAATTAGTTATTAGTCTTTGCGCCAAACTGACGCCATAGTCAGTTATGTTGTTCGGGTTTGGAAAGTCGCTATCCACTAGCCACCAAGATACTCTTGTTCCTTCAACTTCGGACAAGATTGTAGCTACGCTTTTTTTTGATGGGTCGATATGAATTATTGATTTTTTTTGGTTATCTAGTATTTTCTTAACCCCTCCCCAAAATATTGTCTCAATATTCGCAGAAATTATACCTACCTCTTCCATTATTTACCTCCGAAAGATTTTAAATAATATACCAAAATTATGGGTAACCAACAAACTACCCTAGACAAAAATTAATACTTCAATATATAATTTTCTCTTCGACCTAAAAATTCCTGGAGGAAAATATGAGAAAAATATTGAATCTTTTTTTTTGCCATTGTAATGGTAATTTTGTTATTTTTGTGCTCTTCTTGGTTAGTTAATAAGCAACAATCCACACCAAGTTATCTAGCCAAAAATCATTATCTTGAGATAGTCGAAATCTCCGAATACCCTCGCTTCTGCGAAAGAGGCGAAGAGAAAATTATTAAACTCGGTCAAAAGTTTAATGCGGAGCTTAAGCGAGGGAAACTCTCCTACGAAGATATAGGAATTACCGAAAACTTATGGAAAACCGCTGTTCAGAAAGCGTGGGCTAATACTTACGCTTACTATGTAGACAAAGCTAGTCACGCGAGTACGCAAGCAGAAGAAAATAGAGCCGAGTATTATAAGAAAGCTCTAGTCTGCTATCTACGTGCCCAGCAATGGGTAAGAGGTGAAAATAAAAACTTCACCGAAGATGTAATTCCTAGCCTCGTAGACGACGTTCCAGGAGGTGAAGCAGAAATAGACCCAAAAGTCGCAGAGGTTGTGGTGCGAATTGTAGGAGACAAAGCAAATCTCGAGAAAGCTCAAAAAGAAAATACTTTCCGATCAGAAAACTTTTCTGTCTCGGGGTATATAGGTCATTTTGAGGTAAAGTTGTTCTCGGGTCCAGAAGACCAGACTAGTGAATTCTTGCTCCCGGTACTCAGGTTCTATTGGGCTGTGAAAAGACCTGATAGTAATTACACTTTTTTCTTGGAAGATACTCGTCTCACGGGCGTAGTCGATCCTCCTTCTAAGGACGAAGTCTGGGTAAAGAAAGCCGGTGATGTGAATGTTCAAGAGCTCTACCAGTCGGCATTGAATGTTATGCGAAAATCTTAATTCGGTAATAATCCGAATTTTTTTATTGACTCAATGAGCTAATCAGATTACGATATCTAACTCTGCAAAAAATCTAGCAAGGAGTGTAAGTATGCAAGTAACCTTTTACCAGCTATTAAAAGAAATCGAGACTGTTTTTATGGAGCCTGTTGATGGGGAAAATGAGCATATTATCTTCGACCAGGTCTATTTTACAACCAGTCCAAGAGAGATTAGGCAGTCAGCTAAAAAACTTCTTTCGGAAATTCATAAAAAAAATCGAACTAAAAAATTTGGTTGGCAAAATGAGTATCTAAAAATAAATGATTTCGGTGATTTTTACCAAGATCTTGTAAGCGCTTTTATTCCTACCCTTGAAGAAGATAAGAGCCATTATGTTAAACGAGGTTTCATAGTACCCAAACCAGATACCGAAGTAGCTCTGGTTGTGGCGTGCATCCTAGAAGGGTTTTTCGATACTTCTTACCCTGACCAAGAAGAGAAATTCGGTGGTTTCGAAGAGTATATTGTTTTTGAAATCCGCTTCTTCCAAGCTATTGGTTTACTCACCAAAGATCCTGATGAACCAAAACTAACGAGTCTATTTTTTGAGCTTGTGCAATTTTTTACACTCGAAGATTTCGGTGTATTAGAATCTGTATTAAAGCACGAAGTAATAGAATTATTACCAGCCCATGAGGCTGTTTTTTTACGAAATAGCTTAAATAAGCGTAATTTGTTATATTGATCTTAAGAAATATTTATCTACCGCAAGAGATATTAATAAAAGATGAAAAAAACATCCACAAAAATTGTAGAACCGGCAAAGTCAAAGCCAGTCTCAGATAGTTATCTTTTTACTTCAGAATCTGTAACAGAAGGTCATCCAGATAAACTTTGCGACCAGATCAGCGATGCGGTTTTAGACGCAATACTCGAAAAAGATCCAAAAGCCAGAGTCGCTGTTGAGTGCTTGGTTACAAATGGAGTGCTTACTGTGGCGGGTGAAATAACAACTTCTACATATGTTGAAATACCCAAGCTCGCTCGTAGTGTTATTAAAGACATAGGATACACAGATAGTCGATTTGGTTTTCACTACGAGACCAGTGGTATCCAAGTCGCCATACAGCAACAGAGCGATGATATCCAAAGGGCAGTAGATAAATTTGTCACAAATGAAAAAGGAAAAATCGTAGAAGAAGATTTAGAAAATTTGGGAGCAGGGGACCAGGGTCTTATGTTTGGTTTTGCAACAAACGAAACACCAGAGCTTATGCCAATGCCTATAGTTTTGGCCCATAAATTAACAAAAAAGTTAGCGGATGTAAGGAAGAAAAATATAGTTAAAGGGCTTAGGCCAGACGGAAAAAGCCAAGTTACCATTGAATATATAAATGGAAAACCAAAGCGCGTTCATACTGTACTCATAGCCGCACAGCACGACGAAGATGTAAACCAGGAAACTCTTAGGGAACAAATTATTCGTCATGTTATTACAAAAGTTATTCCTCAAAATCTTCTAGATAAAAAAACACTTATATATATTAATTCCTCAGGGAAATTTGTTATTGGCGGACCTCAGGCTGACACAGGTTTAACAGGTAGAAAAATAATTGTGGATACATATGGTGGTTTTGCTCGTCATGGGGGCGGTGCTCTTTCTGGTAAAGACGCCACCAAGGTGGATCGAAGCGGAGTATATATGACCCGTTATGTAGCAAAAAATTTAGTTGCCTCTGGGTTAGTAAAAAAATGTGAGGTTCAAGTTGCTTATGCAATTGGTATGGCTGAGCCTCTTTCTGTCTCGGTGGAAGCTTTTGGAACTTCTAAATATTCCTCTAGCGAACTTGCCGAACTAGTAAAGGAAACATTCGACTTACGTCCAGGAAGTATTATAAAGACCCTGGGTTTACGTAAGCCAATCTACCGTCAGGTTGCAAGTTACGGGCACTTGGGAAGGGCAGATTTAAGATTGCCATGGGAAAAAACTGATCGTATAAAAACACTTCAAGAAAAAGCTAAGCAGCTAAAAAAGAAGTAGTTGGTTTTAACTTAGGAGGCAAAATGAATACAGACATAGTTGTGTACCGTGATTATAAATTCGCGATAGTTTTAGGTATAGAAAATCCTCCCCAAGCGGTGAGTAAACCTCGGGAAAGGTTCCCATGGTTACCTTTCAAATGGTACATGAAAGTTTTAGAAGCGAAAGCAGGAAGTGGTGTTTCATTAAAAAGGAGTTCCTATCATTCAAATCTCAGATACGCTGATTCCATACGATTAAGTAGGGCTAAATTTTTAGAGTTACACAAGCAAATTAAAAACACTTACCCGAGTTTTGACACTAATATTCAACGATTCGTGTCACCAAATAAATATTTACCTAGATTTCCCTTTGGTGGTTTAACTTATTTTTGGGTTCCTTACCACTCCGGTAGAGAAGGGGAGACATACTATTTGTATGTAGATAGGTCACGGAACAAAGAGGTAACAGATCATGAGGTGTGGCAAAAAGAGTTTCCACCTCATCTATTTGAATGGTTGGTGTTAACAGAAGAAAAGATATTAGAGGTCAACAAGCGTTGCACTGACTTTTGGTCTTCCCCAGAGGCATATGAAGGTGGTAAGCAAAAGCAGCCAAATCTATGCTTGAGTGTATGGAGTAATGGTGCGGATGCCATCTATTTGAAGGCCTCTCTAAATGACAGCTCAGACAAAACCAGTGGCTGCCAACAACCCTACTATTTATCGCGTTGGGAGCTAGAGCCAGCCGACTGGACCAGTGTCCAGGATAAGGCTGGTACAAGGTATTTAAACTGGTATTTCCAGCTTCAGCGACCGGTTATGCTAGCCAACCTTCAAGCCGCCAGCTTTTGGGGCTATTAAAATAAACAAGACGGACCCTTGACACCCGTCTCTTTTTAATGTATACTTCCCAGTTCGCTTAATGCTCTTTTGAGATTATATCTCATCGGGGCCCCCAAATTACTTGTTCACCTATGAGTTTGTTTGAAAAAGCCCGAAGAGGGATTTTTCAAAAAACATAGCGAAAAGCGATTTGGGGAGAGGAGTACTTTACGGAGACCTGCGTAGATGAGCGATTAGCTCATATACGCAAGTCGGAATAAAGTACGAGATTCCTAGGGCTCCCAAATAGCTTGATTACCTAAACGTTTTAAAAAGATTTGAAAAGTCTTTTTAAAACCATAGCAATAAGGTATTTGGGAAAGAGGAGTACTTTACGGAGACCTGCGTAGATGAGCGATTAGCTCATATACGCAAGTCGGAATAAAGTACGACGTGAGCTGCTAAATTCGGCTAAACCGATTTGGCGGCGCTAATAAAAGTCGCTAAATCCGGGTAAATATTCTTTGACCCACGGTTTGGCGGCTTTTACTTTATAGAGCAATACTTAGATATATTAAATTCTCAAAGGGGGGAATATAAGATGGTTGAAGCTAAAGTGAATGATAAAGCCCGGTCAGGTTTTCTGTTTGTACTTATATACGCGAGTACATTTGGTACTATTGCGTTGTTGCTAGGTGGTCAGAAAATTCTAAAAATTCTTGACTACAATCACACACCTGAAGTAGTTCAGGTGGATAGGGTATTAGCGGAATTCGGGTCTGTTTGGGGAATCCTGGTTCCCTTTGTTATTACTTTTTTCCTCTTTTGCCAAATCCTAAGGCAATTATTCCCACTCAAGCTGGAAACCGCAGAATTGGGTAGAGGAATCTTCAGGCATCGCCTTTTCTTTTGGGTTACTACTCTTCCTTTGTGGTCTGTCTCCACATTACTTTTCGGTAAGTGGACTTTAGACCACTTGGAAATAAGTAATTATTCAATGGAGCTAACCCAAAATGGAGCCGCTCCTTGGATAGTCTGCCTGTGTAGTTTTTTTGTATCAGGGAGGTTATTCCAGTTTGCCTTAAAGAAGCTTTCTGACTTCAAATTCTGCGCCCCGTCGCAGGAACTCGGAGTCGGTATTGTCGTATTTCTGTGGGGGTTAATCTTAACCCTCGCTCTCTTCACTCCTTAATCGTAAGGAGTTTTTTATTTATTAATAAAAAAGAGATCCACGAAGGATCTATTTGAAAACATTAAACAAGTGAA